>JAQVWN010000015.1 GCA_028749475.1 Thomasclavelia sp. | reverse complement strand
AATGAAGAAAGAAATGTTTTATGGATATGAATATTCTTTTGAGTCGTTAGAAGAATTAAAGAAAGCAATTGAGGATTATATCAATTATTACAATACTGAAAGAATTACAACAAAATTAAAAGGATTAACTCCTGTACAATACAGGAATCAATCCTTATTAGTTGAACAAATTAAATAATTAAACCAGTGTCCAATAAATTGGGTTCACTTCATAAGCTCTTTTTATTTTACTTCTGTAAATGAATAACTAGAAAAATCAGTTTTAACTGAGTTTACAGCTGTATCAATACTTCCATCAAAACTATCTGTTAATTCTTTCATTTCAGGAATCATAAGTGATACTCCTTGATCAGTTACATCCTTTAAATACCAATAAATATAATAATGATGTCCAGATAATGAAAGTTTATAAATACCAACCATCATATTTGATGGATCATCTGTAGAATTATTAAAGCCAAAATACATTGATTGATATTCTATTGTTGCTCCACTAATTGATGCATCTCCATCAATAGTGTTTTTTAAAGCTTGGTTAGCACTTGTATCCATTACAGTTTTAACTTTAGTAACTATATCTGATGTTACCTTATCAGAACTTTGATATAAAACTTCTAAATCTTTAACTTTAAGAGTACATTTATCATTAGTAATATTTAAATGTAAATCATCAGCTTTCTCTTCATCATAGTTAGCAGTTACTGTTATGGTATCACCATTAGATAGCCCAGATTTCTTATCCATAGTATATGTAACTGTATCTAAGAAGGCATTAATATCTTTATCATCGTTATTTTTAGAATATTCGTAACTATTATTAACGTTTAATAATTCTTCATTAACTTCCCCTTTACCATTTATTCCAGTAAAAGTGCAATAAGCATCAGTAGCTAAATCAATATCAGTATCCTTTTGAAAAGGATTTGTTACTATTATAACTGTTCCAATCACAAGCGCAGCTACTACAACTATACTAATTACTTTCCCTTTTGTAGTAGAAATGAATTGTTTAAATTTAGCACCAAATCCATTTGGATTTTGATTGTTCATTCCTCCTGGATATTGTTGATTAGGATTTTGACCCATTTGATTAAATTGGTTATTACCTTGAGTATACCCATTTTGTTGATAAAAATTACCTTGATTTGGATTAGTACTATTTGGTTGATTATAGTTTCCTTGGCTTTGATTATTGCATTGAGTGTTATATCCTCCATTACCATTTTGAGTTGGCACATTTTGTCCATTTACATTAGGGCTTTGCCCAGATTGGTTATTAAAACCATTCCCATTGTTGTTTGGATTATTGTTATCCATAAATTTTCTCCTTCACACTGTCAAAAATGCCGCACAATTCCATTTTTGATTTTTTCCTTCAAAAGCATTATAACGATTATATATATATATATATATATATATATAAATAGCAAAACAAAGTAAATAAAAATGAGGATTATTAATCCTCATTTTTTGTATCTTTTCCGTTAGTAGAAATTACTTTCTTATACCAGTTGAATGATTTCTTTTTATAACGCTTCATATCCTTTAAATCTTTATCATCACGATTGACATAAATAGTACCATAACGTTTACCCATTTCTCCTTGGCTAGAAAGTATATCAATAGGTCCCCACATTAGATAGCCACGACAGTCAACACCTTCATCAATGGCCTGAGATATTTGATCTATATGGTCTCTCATATAATTAATACGTTCATTATCTTCAACTGTATTATTTACAAGTTTATCACGCATACCAAATCCATTTTCTACTACCATGACTGGTAAACGATACTTAGCATAAATATCTCTTAATCCTAGTCTTAATGAGATTGGATCAATTTGCCATCCCCATTCACTACTCTTTAAATATGGATTTATTGTAGCTTTGGCATTACCATCCATACTAACAGATTGTTTTCCTGCAGAAGCAACTGTTGAAAAATAGTAAGATAATGATAGCCAATCACATTTATTATTTTCTAGAAGTTTTAAATCCCCTTCTTCCATTTCTGGTACACAGTTTTCTTTTTTATACTTAGACCACATATAAGAAGAATATTTACCATAAGTAAACATTTCAAAGTACATATCATTGATAGCCATTTGATTCATAGCTTCTTCAATATCTAATGGATTACATGTAGCACCATAGGTTGGAATATAAATATTCATTCCTAAAATAATAGCATCTTTAATAGTATGAACTTTTTCTACTACTTTTGCATGAGCTATAAAAGTATTATGAACTAATTGAGCAATAAACTTATTCTCTGGAACATCCTTAGGACATACAGCTCCATAAGCAACCTTTTTACTTCCAGGAATACCAATAGCGTTTTGTTCATTAAAAGAAATCCATTTCTTTACTCGATCACCATAACGATCAATCATCTTATTAGCATAAGTTACAAACATATCTACGACTTTTCTTGAATAGAATCCGTTGTATTCATTCATTAATGATTGAGGCATTTCAAAATGGTATAAAGAACACATTGGTTCCATTCCATGAGCAATCATTGAATCAATAAAGTCATCATAAAATTGCATTCCTTCTTCTGAAAAGTTCACCCCATCAGGGCATACTCTTGACCAGTCAATAGAAAAACGATAACTAGTAAATCCCATTTCTTCAAATAAAGAAAAATCTTCATCATAACGATGGAATTCATCTATCCCATCTTTGAAATCACTATGTTCTGGTTTTGGAAACAAATCACAAACAGCTGGAGATTTACCACAGGCAGTGTAAGCGCCTTCACTTTGGTGAGCAGTTACTGCTCCTCCCCATAAAAATCCTTTTTGCATCATATATCTAATTCCTCCTATAGATTTATTTTATCTAACTAATTTTAAAAAATAAACTTATTAAAAAACTCAATATCAAAGTTTCATAGATATTGATTATTTAATAGTATAATGAAACTAATTTTCAAACAAAAAAGAATTATAGGATTCTATAATTCTTGAGTTTCAGTTTTTGAATTACTTAATAAAGTATTTAATAACCGATTCAAATCTTTTTTTGTATCAACATTCATTGTAGCAATTAAGCGTTTATTCGCTTGTTTGAATAAGTACTCAATGCTTGGTTGAATATCATAACCTTTTTTAGTAAGTTTGATAATTTTTTTGCGCTTATCATCTTCGTGCATAATCCTTTTTACAAATCCTTTGTCTTGCATTGATTTTAGCGATCTAGCCACAACCGCTTTATCAACAACCATTTGTTTAACCAGAAAATCTTGTGTACATCCTGGATTATTATACACAACTCTAATAATTTTTGCTTCGGAATAAGTCACACCTTTACCCTTTAACTTACTATTGATATACTTATTATTCTGATTAGAAATATAAGCTATCTTCCCTGCAATTGTCATATTATCTTCCTTTCTCCGTGTTTCATTCTAACATATTTGAGTATCTGTTAAAAGATTTTTGGCTTTTTAAACGACAAAAAATATCGTTAGAATCAAGATAATTTGAAATAAGCAGTAAACTAGATATATATAAATTAGTTTTTAGTAAAAATAACGCAAGTAGCAATAATTAATATAGTTATTTAAAAATAAAGATTATTAATGCTACAATATAAAAAAAGGTGGTATTTATATGGATGAACTTAAAAATAAAATTATTGAATTCAATAAAGAAAGAGATTGGGATCAATTTCATAGTCCTGAAAACTTAGCTAAAAGTATTTCCATTGAAGCTGGAGAACTTCTTGAATGTTTTCAATGGAATAATGAATATAATAAAGATGATGTATGTGAAGAATTAGCTGATGTAGTTAACTATTGTATTTTAATGGCTGATAAACTAGATGTAGATTTGAAGGAAATTATTTTAAGTAAACTTGAAGTAAGTAAAAAGAAATATCCTATCGATAAAGCTAAAGGAGTTAGCACTAAGTATGACAAATTATAAATCAAAAATAGATACTTTTGATTTTAACAAAGATGATTTAAATGAGCTTCTTTTCAAAAAATATGGTCAAAACTGGCCCATTGTGTATGTAATTAATAATGATAAAGAAGCTTATATTGGTGAAAGTCAAAACGCCTATAATCGAATGAAAAACCATCTAGATAATGCGGAGAGAAAAAAGTTAAAAAAAGTTAATATTATTCATAATGATAGTTTTAACAAATCAGCAATTCTAGACATTGAATCTTTATTAATTCAATATTTTGGAGCAGATAATAAATATAAGCTTCAAAATGGTAATTCAGGTCAATCTCAAAGTCATGATTACTATCAAAGACAAAAGTATATTAATGAGGTTCCAAAAATATGGAAATTACTTGCTGATAAACAACTTGTAATATCCAAGCTAGCGCAATTAGAGAACTCTGATCTCTTTAAATATTCACCTTATAAATCATTAACTCCTGATCAATATACAACTGCTAACGATATTATTAATGATATTGCAAAATGTGCTAAGAATAATGAACGTAGAAGTTTTATTGTAAATGGTTCTGCTGGTACTGGTAAAACAATTCTAGCAATGTATTTAATCAAAACTATCTATGAAGGTTTATATCGAAATGTTGATGCTTCTGATTTGGAAGAAAATGATGATGATAATGGAATAATTAAATCTATTGAAAAACTAAAAACATATAATAATGGTAAACCAATTTCTATTGGATTTGTAGTTCCGATGGTATCTTTAAGAAACACTTTAAAAAAAGTATTAAGAGGAATTAAAAAGCCAAGTAAAGATGCTGTTAATCCTAGTTCAATAATTATTGGTCCTAATGATGTGTGTAAGAAAAAATATGATCTTTTAATTGTTGATGAAGCTCATCGCTTAACTTCCCGTAAAGGAATTACCAACTATAAAGCATTTGATGATATTAATAGATCACTTGGGTTTGATAACAGTGGGACTCAACTTGATTGGGTAATGAAATGCAGTAAGTATCAAATATTGTTTTATGACAAAAAACAATCTATTAGACCAGCTGATATCGATAAGAAAAGTTTTGAAGATTTAATTGAATTATCTAATTCATATTCACTTACTACCCAAATGAGGGTTGCAGGTGGTAATGAATATATTCAATTTATAAATAATTTATTCTCTAATAAATTAAAGACTAATAAGAAAATGTCTTTTAAAGACTATGATTTTAAATTGTATAATGATGTTGATCAAATGATTAAAGATATTAAAAAGAAAGATAAAGAATTAGATTTATGTCGTAATATAGCCGGCTATTCTTGGCCTTGGAAAACAAAAGGTAAAAGTTATAAAGAGATTACTACTAATAATTTGTATGATATTGAAATCCAAGGACATAAGTACTTTTGGAATACAGAGAATGATTGGATAAATAGTAAACATGCAATTGATGAAATTGGATGTATTCACAAAGTCCAAGGATATGACTTAAATTATACTGGTTTAATCATAGGTAATGATTTATCTTATGACTTTAAAAATAATAAGTTTATCGTAAATAAAGATGAATATTATGATACAAAAGGAAAAGTTAGTATCAAAGATGACAATGAGTTACTAGAGTATATTATTAATATATATAAAATCATTTTAACTAGAGGTATAAAAGGTACTTATATTTATGTTTGTGATGATGAATTAAGGAAGTACTTTGAACAATTTATCGAAACTCAAAAACAAGACTAACTTAGTCTTGTTTTAAGTTTATAAAAAATCAGTAGTGATTATTTATCACTACTGATTACTTTTTTAAGTCTTTTTTCAAAGTCTCTTCTAGAGAACATAACTACAGCTCCACAGCCAAGACATTTAATTTTAATATCAGCTCCCATTCGAATGATTTGGAACTGTTTTGATTTATGACAAGGATGTTCTTTTTTCATCTCAACTATATCGTTTAATTTATATTCCATAGAATAATCTCCTATTTATTATGATTATAGAAAGCTTCTAAAGTATTCTTTAAAAGCATTGTGATAGTCATTGGACCAACTCCACCTGGTACTGGAGTAATAGCGTAAGCCTTATCAACTACATCATCATAGTCCACATCTCCACATAACTTATTGTTTTCATCTCTATCCATACCAACATCTAAGACAACTGCTCCATCTTTGATATATTCATGATTAAAGAATTTTGGTTTCCCGATTGCTGCAATTAAAACGTCGGCTCTTTTACAAACCTCTTTAAGATTCTTAGTTCTTGAATGAGCAATAGTAACTGTCGCATTCTTGTTTAACGCAAGAAGAGCTACTGGTTTACCAACAATATTACTTCTACCAACTACAACTACTTCTTTACCAGTAAGATCGTAACCTATTTCATCTAACATTACCATCATACCTTTAGGTGTGCATGGTACTAATGAATGTTGACCTAAAAATAGTTTTGCGACATTTTCAGGATGGAATCCATCAACATCCTTTTCAGGGTTGATAGCTTCTAAAACCTTATTATCATCAATATGTTTTGGTAATGGAAGTTGAACAAGTATTCCATCAACGCTTTCATCATTATTTAAGTCATCAATTTCTTTAAGTAAATCTTCTTCAGAAAAATTCTCATCATGTGTAAGCATTAAAGATTCAATTCCGATATACTGACATCCTCTTTCTTTATTACGAACATATGTTTGACTTGCTTGATTATCTCCCACTAAAATAACAGCTAACTTTGGTAGACGATTATATTTGGTTTTTATTACTTCAACTTCCTCTTTTAATTCATCTTTTATTTTTTTTGATATATCTTTACCACTAATTATCATTATTACTCCCCCAGATAAAATTATTACCTAGATTATAGTGTAATAATCTAGGTAATTCAAATAATGTTATTTTATTTTACTAATAATATCTCTAGCTACTAATACTCCATTAGCTCCAGCTTGTGCTAAGCCTCTTGTAAGTCCAGCCCCATCACCGGCTACATAAAGATTATTAATTTCTGTTTGAAATCCTTCTTTGATTTTAGGCCTAGCTGAATAAAACTTAGCTTCTACACCATATAATAAAGTATGTTCATTAGCGATACCAGGTGTAACATTATCTAATGCTTCAATCATTTCAATGATTGATTTCATTGTATTATAAGGTAATACTAAACCAAGATCTCCTGGAACTGCTTCTTTTAAAGTTGGTTCAGTATAACCTTCTTTAAGTCGTTTATAAGTAGTCCTTCTCCCTCTTTTAATATCCCCATATCTTTGAACTATTACTGATCCATTGGATAATTTATTTGCAAGTTTACCTATTTCCATTGCGAATTCATTTGGTTCATTAAATGGATCAGAGAATGTATGCGATACAAGTAAGGCGAAGTTAGTATTTTTACTTCCTAGTTTAGGATCGTGATAGGCATGTCCATTAGCTAACATTGTTCCACTATGATTTTCTATTACAACATGACCACTAGGGTTAGAACAAAAAGTTCTAACTGTAGTTCCTACCGTTGTATTATAAATAAACTTACCTTCATATAAACTACGATTGATTTCATCCATAACAATATTACTTGTTTCTACCCTAACACCGATATCAACTTGGTTATTATAAAGTTCTAGCCCTTTATCTTTTAATATTTTACCAAGCCAACTAGCTCCATCTCTTCCTGGACATAGTACAACTTTAGGCGCCTTAATTACTGTATCATCATTTAAAACAATACCTTTGACTGTATTATCTTCAACAACAATATCTTTTACAGCTGTGGCAAAAGCCATATCAATGTATTGTTGTAATTCTAATTGCATCTTAGTCATTATTTTAAGATTTTCTTCAGTACCTAAATGTCTTACCTTCGCTCTTAAAAGTTTTAAACCAACGGCATAACCACGATGTTCAATTTCTTTTACTTTGTCAGTTGTAGGATCAGTTATTTCTTTAGTAGCTCCATGTTTAAGATATAAATCATCAACATAACTAATAACATCTTCAACTTCATCAGGATTTAAATAATCAGTTAACCACCCACCGAATTCACTTGTGATGTTAAACTTTCCATCTGAATAAGCACCCGCTCCTCCAAATCCATCAGTAATTGAACAAGCTGGTTTACAACCAGATTGCCCATTAATAATTGGACATTGAGTTATTTGTTTGTCTTTAATCGGACAATGTCTTTTAGTTACATCTAATCCTTTATCAACTAGTAGTACTTTTAAATCTTCATTTTTTATATGTAGTTCGTAGCAAGTCATTATTCCAGCTGGACCAGCTCCAACTACTATTACATCATATTTTTCTTTCATTTTTATCACCTGAGTAATTATATCATAATAATATAGATATTTATCTATATTTAGTTGTATTTAAGCATAATAAAACTCTCAATTTCTTGAGAGTTAAACATTATTCACCAACGTATGGTAATAGAGCCATTTGTCTAGCTCTTTTAATAGCTACAGCTAACATTCTTTGGTATTTAGCAGATGTTCCAGTAACACGTCTTGGAATAATCTTACCATTAGCTGAGATAAATCTCTTTAATAATTCAACATCTTTATAATCGATGTAAGTAATTTTGTTTTTTGTGAAATAACAAACCTTTTTTCTAGGTCTTTGTCTTCTAAAAGCCATTATTCTTTCCTCCTATTAGAATTGAATATCGTCTTCCATAATATCTAAGCTATTATCAGAATTATCAAAATCATCTTCTAATTTAACAGTTTCAATATCATTATTTGATGTATTCATGTTTGGTTGTGAAGTTTGTGGTTGGTTTTGTTCTCTTTGAGATTTACTCTCTAAGAATTGAACTGAGTCAGCAACTACTTCTACAACATATACTTTATTTCCTTGAGCATTATCATAACTTCTTGATTGTAAACGTCCGTCTACACCAACTAAGCTACCTTTGCTACAATACTTAGCAACATTTTCAGCAGCTTTATTCCAGCATACAACTGGGATAAAGTCAGCAGTTTGACCATTAGCACTATTATAATTACGGTTAAGTGCTAAAGTGAATGATGTAACTGCATTTCCACTTTGTGTTCTTCTAAGTTCTGGATCTCTAGTCATTCTTCCAACTAGTACAGATCTATTCATCATTGTTAGTTCCTCCTATTTTCTAATAGTTAAATGACGTAACATTGATTCATTGATTCTTGATAAACGTTCAAATTCTTTGATGTCATCAGGATTACAAGTTGCATCAACTACAACATAATAACCTTTAGTAAGATCATCAACTTCGTATGCGAAATCACGGATTCCCCATTCGTTTACATTGTCTACTGTCCCGTTGTTTGCAGTTAAGATACCTTTAAAACTTTCAATAAGTTTGTTTCTTGCATCTTCTTCAACATCAGGTTTTACAATAAACATGATTTCATACTTGTTCATTTTATACCTCCTATGGTCTTAACGGTTTATTTTCTTGAAATAAACAGGCTGTAAATATATTTTTTTACATGCTACGTTATTATAACAAAACTTTAAATAAAAGCAAGAGGCCAAATGGTAGGCCTCTTGTCTTTTAAATTATTCCTAAATATGTTTTATAAGATAAAATTCTAAGAACTGATTTATCTATTTGATTTATAGAAATACTTCCATTATTACAAGCATCAATAATAGCTTGCATTTGGACTTTCGCGTTGCTAGCTAGAATCATATCATTACCAGCTTGAATAGCTTTAACAGCATTATTAGCATCACTATCTAAAGCCCTAACACCTTCCATCATTAAATCATCAGTGATGATAATTCCATTATAATTCATTTCATTTCTTAAGATGTCATGAACTTTAGAAGATAATGATGCTGGGTTAGTAGAATCTACTGCTTCCATAATATTATGAGCTACTAAAACCATATTAGCTCCCGCTTTAATTCCAGCTTTAAATGGAACAAAATCAGTTGATTCAAATTCAGATAAAGCTTTAGCATCTTTGATAACACTAGTATGACTATCACCATTACTACCATAACCTGGAAAATGTTTTAAAACTGATCCCATCTTATTTTGATTGTTTGTCGAAACAACATTTTTAACGTATTCACTAGTTTCGCTAGCACCCTTCCCAAATGATCTAGAATTAATAAAGTCATTTGTACTTGTTGAAACATCACACACAGGTGCAAAGTTAATATTTAAACCTAGTCTTTTTAAGACTTCAGCTTTATTTTTAGTATCATTTATAATAGCTTCCATTCCTCCGTTATTATAAATGGTTTGAGGAGATTTGAAAGTCCGAGGATAAAGACTCTTTAATCGATCGACACTTCCTCCCTCTTCATCTGTTCCAATAAACATCTTTATTTTAGATTTGGTTTGATATGAACTAATATTACTTATTACCTCATCTTCACTTTTATCTTCAAAGTCTTGACCAAAAAGGATATAACCACCTGGTTGATTATCTACTACAAACTGGGTTTGATCATTGTCTGGACATCTAACCATCATTAATTGGGCTACTTTTTCTTCCAAAGACATATCTTTTAAAGTATCTGAAAGTGCTTGAGTTACTTTTTTGTTTGAACCAACATTTGATAACAAGATTGAAGAAGTACTTAATTTATATAATTTGATACTTTGGATATCATTATTACTATTATCTAATTTACCTGTATAAGTTACCTTAATAGTATTACCAGCTAGTAGTTTCTTTTTACCAAGTTTAATAGACGATGTTGATAACAAGTATTCCTTATTATTATCTAGTCTTACTCTTACTACTTGATCACCAGTTGTAACTATTTGACCAGTTAGAGTTTTAGTATCATTAGGAATCGTAACCGTATTATTATCTTTAGGTTTTAAAACAAAGTAGCAACCAGCAATAATTACTGCCACTACAATAATACTAATAATTATCTTTATTCCACTATGTTTAGATGATTTGGAGTGTCTCCCCTTCATTACAAATCCTCCTTTGTAGTAACTTTAATATTAGAGTAATCTCCTTCAACAACATATATATCTTCTGGAGCGTACTCTTCTATCAAAGAGGTATCATCAGTAGCTAAGAAATTGTCTTCATGAGCTTTTTGTAAACATTCTTTAATTAAAGATGTTTTAAAAGCTTGTGGTGTTTGAGCATTCATAAGTTTTTTTCGATTTAAAGTCTTTACTACTTTATGTTCAAATACTTCTTTAACAGTATCTTTACAAGGTACCATTAATAAGCATGCATTATGTTGTTTTAAACAATCTAAAAGATTATCTAGTTCTTCTATCTTTAGATATGGTCTTGCTCCATCATGAATTAAAACATAATCATTAACTACTTTTTGAATACCATTATATACTGAATCTTGTCTTTCTTTTCCACCTTCAACAAATATTACTTTATTAGAATAAGTTAATTCTTTAAAGGCTCTTATTTCATTTTCTTTAGCTACTACAATTATTTGAGTACAACGAGAATCATCATTAAAGATGCTTAATGTCGTCTCATATATTGTCTTTAAGCCTATCTTATAAAACATTTTATTATAATTTAGACCTGTTCTTTTGCCACTCCCCGCAGCTAGTATAATTACACTGTAGTTCATATTTCCACCCCGTCATTTATTATACTTCTTTTTTATCTTTAATGCATTTATAATTAAGTAAGAGGTGAATTGAATTGGCAAAAGAAATAATGCAAAAAGAAATAAAAGAAGAGAGTATGGAGTTTGTATTTGATAATAAAGAATTGTTTAAAGAATACCAAACTATGATTCAACAATATCAAGCTGGTATTAAAGAAGTTAGAACAAAATTAGAAATCTTAGATGATGAATTTAATATAAGATATAATCATAATCCTATTCATCATATGGAATATCGTTTAAAATCACCTGATAGTATTAAGAAAAAACTAGATGCTAAAAACCTTTCATTTTCTACTGAAAATATCAGTAATAATCTATATGATATTGCTGGTATCAGAGTAATTTGTAACTATGTCAAAGATATCTACCGAATATCTAAACTTCTAACCAAACAAGATGACGTTACAGTAATTGAAAAAAAGGATTATATTAAAAATCCAAAGCCTAATGGTTATGCTTCGTTACACTTAGTTATTGAAGTTCCCATCTTTTTATCAGACAGAACCAAAACTATTCCCGTAGAAGTTCAAATTAGAACAATAGCTATGGACTTCTGGGCTTCACTTGAACATCAACTTCGTTATAAAAATCAAAACGAATTACCTAGTGATATTAAGGAACGTTTAGTAGAGTGTGCTCGTAAAATATATGATTTAGATGAACAAATGGAAGAAATTCATACTATTCTAAAAGGAAATCATCAAATATAAAAGACTTTGAAAATTCAAAGTCTTTTTATAATGATCCTTTACCATAAACAACAGCTTTTATAGTTTTATATACAATTGTAAAATCTAACCAAATAGACCAGTTATGATAATAATAATCATCTAATTTACAACGATAAGAAAACTCGACATCACTTCGACCATTAGCTTGCCACATACCAGTAATTCCCGGTTTACATTTAATTATGGAATTATAATATATGCCCATATCTTTTTGTTCCCGAGGAAGATAAGGACGTGGTCCAATTAATGACATATTTCCTCTTAAGACATTAATAAATTGTGGCCATTCATCAAGGGAAGTTTTACGAAGAAATGCTCCTACTGGAGTAATACGAGGGTCATTTCTAAGTTTTTTATTTTCTAAATACTCTTTTTTGATAGCCTCATCTTTTTCCATTAATTCTTCTAAGACATTTTCAGCATCCGGAACCATTGATCTAAATTTATATACTTTAATATTTCTACCACCTTTACCAATTCGATCTTGGGTAAAGAAAATAGGATTATTATCACCACTGGATAGATATTTAACCTTAACATAAATAGTAATAGGGATAAGTAGTAAACATCCAACTACTCCTGCTAAAATATCAATAAACCTTTTACAAAATCTATCTAACGTTGACATTTCATCATCACTAGTAGCAATTAATAGTTGACCATCAAAATCTTGAACTTCAGAAGAAAAGGTCATAGTTCCATTTACATCTGGTAAATATTTAATTGATTCTACTTTACCATAAATATCTTTCATCATTGTATCAACTTGTTTTTGATCTGCTTCTGGAAGAGCAATTATTATTTGATCAATATTAAGTAGTTTAATTGCTTCATCTAAATCATCGTAATGATAGACAGTTGAATACTGAATAATATTATCTTGATGAATATTATCTAAATCTGTAGCGTCATTAACATCAACATATCCTAAGACCTGGGTTAAAGCAAAACGGTTATTGTTTGAAATCTTTCCTAGTCGGGCTGCTTCATAACCAGTTCCAATAACTAATGTCTTTCTAGCAAACATTTCTCGATAAGCGATTCTAAGGAATCTATCTGCGCTAATACAAATAATAAACATGGCAACAACCATAATAGTTAAATGCATTCTCCGATCATATCCATATCCGGCTGGAACTAAGACTAGTAACGCAATATAAAAACAAATATTAGATTTAACTAATTGTTTTATTTCATTCCATATTAAAACTGTATTTAAAGAATAATGACCATAAATAGTTAAGAAAAGAAAGTAAAGGACACCTGATCCTACTACTAAATATCGATCAAAATGAAAATATAAGCATATAAAATAGAACATTATTACTTCTATTGTAAATAACATTAATGGCATTATTTTACGATTAATCAATGTTTTCACCACCTAGTATTTATTATACTAGAATACTTCTAAAATACCAAAAAATCTAAAAGGAGGCATTAGCCTCCTTATTTTTAATCTAAATCTGCACCATTAGATGCAATTACTTTTTTATACCAATCAAATGATTTTTTCTTTCTTCTAGAAAAATCACCAGTTCCATCATCATATCTTTCTACAAAGATAAAACCATAACGTTTAGCATATTCACCAGTAGATGCAGATACTAAATCAATACATCCCCATGGAGTATAACCCATTAAATCAACTCCATCTAATACGGCTTCATGCATTTGAATAATATGTTGTCTTAAATAATCAATTCGATAATCATCATTGATTGAACCATCCTCTTCAATCTTATCGTAAGCTCCAAGTCCATTTTCAACAACCATCATTGGTAATTGATAACGATCATAGATCTCATTTAATGAATATCTAAGTCCTTTAGGATCTATTTGCCATCCCCAATCAGATGCTTTTAAATAAGGATTGCTTACTCCTCCTAAGATATTACTTGCTGCTTTTTCTTTATCAGTATCAGCTGTTTGACAATTAGACATATAGTAAGAGAATGTATAGAAATCAACAGTTCCTTCTTTTAAGATTTTATCATCACCATCAACCTTTTTAATACTTAGATTATGTTCTTTAAAATAACGATTCATATATGAAGGATAGTATCCTCGACATTGAACATCACTACAAAAATAATTCATGACATGATTTTCTTGTTGGTTTTTTAAGACATCATCCGGATTACAAGTTAATGGATAACTTGTAGCATAAATCATCATGTTTCCAACTTTATAATTAGGATCAATACTATGAGCTAGTTTTACAGCCTTAGCACTAGCGACAAATTGATGATGTAATCCTTGAAAACGAAGTTGAGGATCATCAACTTGATTCATAAAGTCAGTAGATTTTGTAGTTTCATTTAAAATCCCTTGTCCCATGAAACCACCATGAGGTCCTGTAGCTCCATTGATTTCATTAAATGTAAGCCAGTATTTTACTTTACCTTTATATCTTTTAAAGATAGCGTGACAATAATTCATATAATAATCAATCATTTCTCTGCTAGCCCAAGAATTACATTTTTTAGTAAGTCCAAATGGTACTTCATAATGAGAAATAGTAATTAATGGTTCAATTCCATATTTTAAACATTCATCAATTACATCATCATAATGTTGAAGTCCTTTTTCATTAGGTTCACTTTCATCTCCATTAGGAAAAATTCTAGTCCAAGCAATCGAAAAACGATAGACTTTAAATCCCATTTCACTAAATAGTTTAATATCTTCTTTATAACGATGATAATGATCAATCGCTAAATGAGAAGGATAAAAAGTTCCTTCTTCTAAAATTGGAGTGATTCTTTTAGATGTTGTAGCAGTTCCACCAGTACAAATATCTGGACACGCAACTCCTTTACCATCTTCATTCCATGCACCTTCACATTGGTTAGCAGCAGTAGCTCCACCCCATAAAAATCCTTCTTTAAATGCCATAAATATTTTTCCTCCTATGTATATAAATAATTATATCTTAAAAAGAATTATTTATGTATATATAAAAAAAGGATTATTGAAATACTTTCAATAATCCTTCTACTAATTCTTTACTAACAACTTCATAAGTATCACTACCATTATAAGCATATGAGACAGTATTATTAGAAGTTGTACAATCCTCAATATTTGTTTTACAAGATGAATGAATTTGATTTACTTTAGTTTCGATAACTAAATCTTTAGCATTATCTTTATTAACTCCACATCCCGCTAATATTTCAATATCGTTACCATATTTAGCTACTAGCTCTTTAATCACTTCTTTTCCTTCCATTACTGTATTTTTAGTTCCACTAGTTAAAACTCGATCTATTTTTAAATCAATAAGAGTTTTAATTGCTTGATTGTAGTTTATACATAAATCAAAGGCCCGGTGAAAGACAGCTTTTTTATTATAGGAATGAATTAATTCTACCATCTTTTTTGTTTTATCAAGATCAATGCTAAAATCCTCATTTAAAAAACCAAAAGCAATTCCATCAGCTCCATTATCCAATAAATCTTTGGCTTCGTTAAACATTTGGATTACTTCTTTATCAGTATAGTGGAATCCTCCTCCTCGAGGTCTTACCATACAAATAATTGTTAAATCAGTTTCTTTTTTTAGTAACTTTAAAGAAGCGAGGGAAGGAGTTAATCCTCCAAGGAATAAAGCACTATTAAGTTCTATTCTTTTAGCACCTGCTTTATAAGCATTAATTCCATCTTCATAACTACCACAACATATTTCTACTAGCATAGTTTATCCTTTCTTATAAATCATAAAATGTTGGTTTCATCTTGGTAAATACACAGTATTGTTTAAAGCCTATTTCTTTAAGGACTGTTTTAATATCATCAAAGTGAGAACTAATATACTTTGCTTCATGACTATCAGAACCAATAGTGATGATTCTACCACCTAAATCATAGTATGTTTTAAGAATTTGATAAGAAGGTGTTAAGTCTTTTAAACCATATTGGAAAGAAGAAGAATTTATTTCTATGCCTTTATTATCTTTAATTACTGTTTTAAAGATTTCTTTAACAAGGGACATAATCTTTTCATCAGGATAATCTCCTGCTTGATCATATCTTTTAATCATATCTAAATGACCTAAAACACTATAATCTTTATAATGTTGAACTAAATATAAAATAGCCAAGTAATATTCTTCTTGGTATTCTTTTTGAGTTTTACCCTTTTGGAACTCATAGTTCCAAAACTCTAAACCACCAACTTCATGATTACTCATAATAATAAAATCAAATTCATACTTATTAAAGTCTCTTTCATATAAAGGAATTGTTTCCTTTTGAATTCCAAATTCAATTCCTTTTTTTATTACTATTTGATCTTGATATTTTATTTGAAGTTCTTCAATCTTTTTAAAATAGTTATCATAGTCGCATATTGATTCATGTTTTATACCATAATCAACATGATCCGTAATCGCTATTTCATTTAACCCTAGTTCAATAGCTTTAGTAACCATTTGTTCCATTGGTACTTCACCATCAACACTAAAACTAGTATGCATATGATAATCCGCCAGATATTTTTTCATATACTTCCTCCAATATTATCATTATACAAGAGATATAGATGTAAAAAAAGATTTCTAGAAACTAGAAATCTTAAAATATTTTCTTTCCACCTTGGGCAGTTACTTTTAATACATGACAAGAATCTTTACCAAATACTTTTTCAATTTGAGTTTTGTAAGTATCTACATATTCATCTTCTACAAATGCTTGGATAGTTCCAGCAAATCCGCCACCATGAACACGACTAACTCCATGACTACCTAAAATAACATCACTCATGGCAAGTGCTATTGATACTGATTGATTATTTACATCACAGTTAGCATAAACATTTTGAAGATATTTATATGAAGAATCACCAGATTCTTTGATTAAAGATTTAAACTTATTAAAGTCTCCTGCTTGAAGAGCAGCAACTTGTTTACCAACTCGTTTATTTTCATTAAAGAAATGAATTGCTCGAAGAACTGGACGATCACCTAAAGCTTTTCTTACTTCAGGAAGTTTATCATAAAATTCTTTTTCATCGACTTCTCTAAGAACTTCTTTATTAAAGAATTTAGCAACATCTTTCATTTCTTTAGGAACAGCAGCATATTCTCCAGTTAAATCAGCATGTGAACCTTTAGTATCAACAATACATAAAGAATGATTGAATTTAGAGAAATCAACATTAACACTATTAACAATTGGTTTTGTTGGATCATTAAAATCAATACTAATTAAACCACCAACAGCACATGCACATTGGTCCATTAATCCACATGGTTTTCCAAAATAAACATTTTCAGCATATTGACCAATCTTAGCTATTTCAACCATATCGATATCCATATTATTATAAAGACCATCTTCAATAGTCCCAATAATTCCTTCAAAAGCAGCTGAAGATGAAAGACCAGCTCCCATTAAAACATCACTAGTAATAAAGGCTTTAAATCCATCTACTTTGTGACCATTTTCTTTTAATTTATGTAATACTCCTTTAATTAAAGCTTCAGAAGTTCCTTCTTCTTCACTGATTTTATCTAATTTATTAACATCAATTTCTTTAATATCAAAATCATCTGATAGAACTTTTACTTTATCTTTTTGAGGTGCAACAACAGCAATTGCATCTAAATTAATTGAAGCAGCAAGGACACAACCATGTTGGTGATCAGTATGGTTTCCTCCAACTTCACTTCTTCCAGCTGTCGTATACATTTCAATATCTAAATCACCATATAATTCTATAAATTTATTTAAGGCTTGGATATATCTTTGATTTTGATAACTAATTAAAGATTCATCTAAATATAAATCTTGTAATAATTTATCATGTTTCTTATTTTTAAATTCTTCTATTAATGTAGTAGCTTTCATTATCTTGTTTTAAAAGTATATGATGTATATTCATTATATACTTTTCCTTTCTTTAATATTGTTTTAGGTTTATTAGCTAGATGAATGTCATCTGGCATGTTTTGAGTTTCAATACAAACTGCACTTCTTGCTGGATAAGTATCGTTATACTTTCCTACCCGACCATCAAGATAGTTAGCTGTATATATTTGAGCTTGAGGTAAAGAAGTAGAAACGATTAATTCAATTCCCGTATCCTTATTATATAAAGTAACTTGATTTTCTTTTTCATCAAAGATGAAAGGATGATCAAATCCTTTACCAATAGTAAGTTGAGGATGAGACTTATGAATTTGATCACCTATTCTAGTTGGTTTTCTAAAATCAAAAGGAGTATTAGTTACATCCTTTATTTCACCAGTAGGTAATCCATCATTATCAACATAAGCAAATTTAGATGCTTTTACTTCTAAAATATGATCATCAATTATTTCTGGTTTACCAGATAAATTGAAATATGAATGATTAGTAATATTTATTAAAGTATCTTTGGTACTTGTTGCTAGATATTCAGTTCTTAAAGTATCACCTACAACTTCATAAATTACTTTAAAAACCATTTCTCCAGGGAAACCTTCTTCATTATCTTTAGAAATATAAGTTAGAATTAAACGATTATTATCAATTGCATAGTCAAAGATTTGATAAGCAAATCCTTTAATTCCCCCATGAATACAGTTAGGACCATTATTGGCTACTAAATCATATTTAACCCCATCTAGAGTAAAGGTTGCTTTTCCAATTCGATTAGCTACTCGACCAACACATGCTCCAAGACAGGCATCTAAAGTTTGATATTTAGAAAAATCATCATACCCTAGGACAACATCTCTTTTGATTCCATCTTTATCATCTAGTAATACTTTCACAATGGTTGCTCCATAGTTGGATACTACAACTTCTAACTTTTTTGATGATAAAGAGATTAATTTAATATTTTCATCAATATCTTTAATTACTTTAATCATTTAACGATTCAACAAACTTATTAAAGCCTGCTTTTCCTTTCTCATCCATCTTATAAACCCCAGCGTTTTCTAAGACTGATACGAATTTTTTAGTTACTTCTATTTCTATTACTTCATCAATATTATCCTTATTAATATCTAATGACTTTAAATAATTAAACCAATCAGTATGCTTTTCTAAGCATTCATGATTTGATAATTTATCTTTATCTAATAAACAATCTTTTAAAAGTTTAAGTTCATCTTTAAGACGAGCTGGTAAAACAGCTAATCCCATAACTTCAATTAAGCCAATATTTTCTTTTTTGATATGATGGTTTTCCTTGTGAGGATGGAAGATACCATCTGGATACTTATCATTTGTTCGATTATTTCTTAAGACTAAATCAATTTGATATAATCCATCTTTCATTCTAGCTATTGGAGTGATGGTATTATGTCTAGTAGAATTACTATGTGAAATAATATCTAAGCTTTCATCACTATAATCAATCCATTTATTTAATATTTTAGTAGATAGTTTAATTAATTCCTCAGAAGACTTACCAGTAAGTCTAATTGTTGAAAGAGGCCATTCAACCATGTCAACCTGACAATTATAACCATTTAATTTATATGTTTTAATTACTTTTGCATCTTCAATTGGGAAGTGATGACGACCTCCTTGATAGTGATCATGAGTAAGAATTGAACCACCAACAATTGGTAAATCAGCATTACTACCAAGCATATAATGAGGGAATTTATCAATAAAACTAAATAAGTGTTTAAATGTATCTTCATTAATTACCATTGGTTTATGTTCATCATTGAAAATAATGCAATGTTCATTGTAATAAACATATGGTGAATATTGAAAATAATATTGATCATTATTTAAGGTAATTGGAATAATACGATGAGTTTGTCTAGCTGGATGATTTAGACTTCCAGCAAAACCAACATTTTCTTTACATAGTAAACATTTTGGATAACCACTTGATTTAATAGTTTTAGCTTTTGCGATTTCTTTAGGGTCTTTTTCCGGTTTTGATAAGTTGATAGATATTTGAATATCACCATACTTATAGAAATGATTGAATTTAATGTTTTTATCAGTTCTACTTTTTCTAATATAGTTAGAAGCAATTGATAAATTATAGAAATAATCTGTCGCTTCTTTACTATCCTTATTATATAGATCATTAAATGTCTTTATGACTTCGCTTGGACGAGGCATGATACAATTCATGATTCTAGTATCAAATAAATCTTTTTGAGTAATACTATCTTCAATAAGGTTATTACTTACTGCCCACTCTAGCATGTCATCTAAGATTTCATTATTACTTCTAAGTTTTACTTCTTCCTCGTGGAAGTCATCTAATCCAAATAAATCTAATAATAAATTTACTGAATAAATAACATCATCTTTAGTGATTAAATTTTTATCTAATCCAAACTTAATTAATTCATTAATACTTTTATTCATTGTGTGTTCTCCTTACTTCTATAATACTACTTTAGTAAACATAGTCAATATATTTACTAAACTTTTTAATTTATTTTACTAATTATATTGACATAGTTTTACTAAAGATTTACTATAGTTTTAGTAAAGGAAGGTGTTAATATGGCAATATTAGTATTAGGTGGAGCCGGATATATTGGTAGCCACATGGTTTATGAATTAATTAATCGAGGAGAAGAAGTAGTAATAGTCGATAACCTTCAAACAGGTTTTAAAAGACTTATTCATCCTCAAGCAAAGTTTTATGAAGGTGATGTTAGAGATAAAGAATTCCTAAATAATGTTTTTGACAAAGAAAACATTGAAGGTGTTATTCATTTTTGCGCAAACTCTCTTGTTGGAGTAAGCATGAAAGAACCATTAGAATATTATGACAACAATGTTTATGGAATGATTTGTTTATTAGAGGTTATGCATAAACATAATGTCAAACACATTGTTTTCTCTTCTACAGCTGCAACATATGGAGAACCTAAAAGAGTCCCTATCAGTGAAGAAGATGAGACAGTCCCTACTAATCCTTATGGTGAAACAAAACTTACAATGGAAAAGATGATGAAATGGTGTTCAGTAGCTTATGGTATGAGTTTTGTGGCTCTTAGATACCTTAATGCTTGTGGGGCTCATCCAAATGGTAAGATTGGTGAACTTCATGATCCTGAAACTCACTTAATTCCTCTTATTTTACAAGTACCTTTAGGTATTAGAGAAAAGATTATGGTCTTTGGAGATGATTATGATACTAAAGATGGAACTTGTATCAGAGATTACATTCACGTTTGTGATTTAGCTGATGCTCATATTAGAGCGTTAAAACACTTAAAAGAAGGTAACCCTTCTAACACCTTTAACTTAGGTAATGGTGAAGGTTATAGTGTTAAAGAAATAATTGAAGCTGCAAGAGAAGTAACTGGTAAAGAAATCAAAATGGAAATAGCTCCAAGAAGAGCTGGTGATCCAGCTAAACTTATCGCTAATAATTCTAAGGCTCAACGAGTTCTTGGTTGGGAACCTAAGTACACTGATGTTAAAGAGATTATTAGAACAGCTTGGAATTTCTATACAAATAATAATTAATTAGTTATAATTACAAATAAAAGGAGGGATTTATTTTGGCAACTTTAAAAGATGTCGCAAATGAAGCTAATGTATCTAGTACAACTGTTTCTAGAGTTTTAAATGGTGACCCTACTCTTTCTCTTCCTGATAGTACTCGTGAAGCTATTAATGAAGCCTGTAAAAAGTTGGGGTATATAAAGAAATCCAAAAAGAATAAATCCCTTTTTACTATTGGTATCTTACAGTGGTATTCTTTAGAACAAGAATTAGATGATCCTTATTACTTATCTATTAGAATGGGTGTTGAAAAATTTTGTTCTAAAGATAACATAAATATTATTAGAGTATTTAAAAGTGATGGTAATTACCAAGAAACATTAAAAGATGTAAATGGTTTAATATGTATTGGTAAGTTTTCTAATGATGAAATGGATTCACTAGCAAATATTACTAAAAGGATTGTTTTTGTGGATATGAAAAATAGTCCAATTAAATATTCTACTATTTCTTTAGACTTTAAATCAGCTATTAATGATATGATGAATTATTTAATTAAGCTTGGTCATAAATCTATTGGCTATCTTGGTGGTAAAGAATTCTTAAGTGATGAAACTGAATACCAAGATGAAAGATATATTACTTATCTTAATAATTGTAAAGAAAATAAGATTGATTATAAAGGATACATCTATAGTGATAGTTATACGAGAGAATCTGGTTATACTATGATGAACGATCTAATTAATACTGGTAGATTACCTTCAGCAATTGTTTGTGCATCAGATCCGATAGCTATTGGAGCTATGCGAGCATTAAAAGAACACAATATCAATGTTCCAAAAGATATATCAATAATATCTTTTGATGATATCGCTGATGTTAGCTATACCAATCCACCTCTTACAAGTATGCACGCCCCCACTCATTTAATGGGAGAATATGCTGCCAAAATAGTCTATACATTGCTTGAAGAAAGTAGTATTCCGATTCAAATGATTATTCCATGTACCTTAATGGAAAGAGAATCTTGTAAATAAAGCCTTCGGGCTTTTTTTGTTGTAATTGCTTACAATTCAAATTATGTTGAATTTTTCAGCACTTTTTGAATATATTGCTTGAAATCAATATATATATGTGCTAAATTCTTGAAAGTGTAATCACGGATTACTAAAAATAAAAATAAACAGGGGAATCAATAATGAAAAAAATCATGAAAGTATTTGTTGCAATGTTGGCACTTGCAACTGCATTTAGTTTTAACTCATTCAATTCTGTTATGGCTACAGAAGATAATGGAAATAACACAGAATATGATATGTGTGCTCGTGTTTCAAATGAAATATATAATTTATATTCTAATGAATCATCTGCACTACGTACTTACATCAATTCTAGATCAGGAACTGGATCTGTTGATTCAGCAGCACCAAGAGGAAATGGCTTTTCTGGTATTGGTCAAGATGTTAATGATTATTTAGATACTATTAACTATAGTAATTATGGTTTTAGAATTTATTTTACTAAAACAGGTAAAACAACTGCAAACCTTCAAATATATGTAACTTATGGAAAAATTACTGATGTTAACGCTTCTCTTAAGGGAGTTAAATATGATGTAGTTTCAAATACTTATAGTTATTCAAATAATGTAACATTCAAAACTAGTACATTAAATAAAATTGATTATGTAGTTGTTAATGCAACAGGAACTACTTTTTCACCTTTCACTCCTAAATTAGAAGATGATAAACATACAGCAACTATTAAAGACCTTGATGGTAATATAGTAGCTACTATTGAATCAGTTAAAGGCGTTCTTACAATTGATCCTTCAACAATAAACGAAATTGCTTATCCAGTTGATAAAGCTGAAGATAATACTGAATATAACTTTAAAGGTTTTGAAGTTCAATATAGTGATGGAACTGTTAGTGATTTAAATGAAACTATCAAGATTAGTGATGATGTAACAATTGTTCCTGTATATGAAAAAGTTGTAACTATTCCTGAATATAAAGCAACTATTCAAAATGTTGATGGTTCATTAATAAAAGAAGTATTATCAGATAATGGAGCAGTTTACCTAGATGTTGATAATTTACCTACTGATGTTGAGTATCCATCAAGTTTAGCTCAACCTAATTATGAATATACTTTAGTTGGATATAATTTTGAATATGAAGATGGTCAAACAAATTATTATCCTTTAAATAAGAAAAGCAGTAATGTTGAAGCTTCTTCATTTATCATTGATAAAGCTGGTCAAGCAATTAGAATTGAAAACAATGTAGTTATTGCAGCTGTCTTTGAAGAAAAATACGTTGAACCAACAACACCTTCAGAAAACGCTGGCACTACTGGTGAAATTACAAATGATAAAGATACAAATAATGTAGTAATTAATAATACAGTTAATGGTTCAAGTAGTAATGAATCAACTAATGCTATAAGCAGTAACGAAACAAAAGATATAGTAAGTACTGGCGATAATGCTTCAAACTATTTACCAGCATTACTAATGAGTTCATTAGTAATGATTACTTTCTTAAGAAAAAAGTTTAACTAAAAAAAAGACTAGTAATAAGGTTTATCCTTATCACTAGTTCTTTTTATATTTGAGTGAAATCATTAATCACCTTGATGACCCCAGGCAATTTTTGATATTCATCTTTTTTATTTGCCGAATCAACAACAATAATATTTTGACATCCAGCCTTATAAGCATTTTTAATACCGCTAACTGAATCTTCTATTATTAAAATATCTTTTAAATCACAATTAATTACCTTAGCTGCTTCTTTAAACATTTTAACTTTATTATCATATGAACCATCATCATAAATGATATTTTCTGGTTTAATCCAATGATCTAGATTAAATGATTCAATAAAGAAATCAATGTTTGGCTTTATGGAAGCAGAAGCAATTGTAAAAGGAATTTTTTCTTGAGTTAATTTATCAAAGTATTGTTCACTACCTTTAACTAAATGAAATGAAGGTTTATCTTCAAAACAAAATTTACGATAGTATTCTTCTTTTAAAGATGAATACTTTTTTAAATCTTCTGTCGTAGCATCAGGTTTCATATACTTAATAATTTCATTATTGGGAACACCATTAAACTTACTATGAAGTTCGTTCTGTGATATTCCATGTCCTCTTATTTGATTGCTAATAGCGCCCCAGGCTTTGACATGTTTATCATTATCAAAGAAAAGTGTCCCATTAAAATCAAATATTACTCCTTTTAAATTGTTTATCATTTTATAACTCCTTTTTTATTGCTACATCCTTATACCAGTATGCAGACTTTTTAGGATATCTTTTTTGAGTTTTATAATCTACATAGAATAAACCATAACGTTTGTTATAACCATTATTCCAACTAAATAGATCCATTAATGACCAAACAAAATATCCACCAATGCAAGCTCCATCTTCTTGAGATTTTAAAAGCCATTCTAAATGTCTTTTAATGTAATCAATACGAGGAGTATCATCGATATTTCCATCTTTAAATACATCTTTATATCCCATACCATTTTCAGTAATATATATTTTATGATAGTTAGGATATTGTTTCTTGATACGCATAATCATATCATACATTCCTTCAGGATAGATTAGCCAATCCCAATCAGTTTTATCTATTCCTTCTTTATCCATTCGTTCTCCAACACCTTTTAAAGCGAATCTTGAACTTCCTTTTTCACCTGTTGAGTTGAAATTAAGAAGATTTTCTCCTTCATAATGTTGAATAAAACGACTTTGATAATAATTCATTCCTAAATAGTCATTTAATTTAGCTGCTTTTTTCATTACGGCAATATCTTCATCACTAGCTTTAAATGTTCCTCCATTTAAAGCTACTAGTTTATCTACAATCTCTAATGTTTCTTTTGAATATTCTCCATTAAATGTTGCATCTAAAACAAATTGATTTTCTAAAACATCTTCGTTTTTAGCAGCTTTGATATCTAATTCACTATTTTCATTATAAGGATATTTACTTTCTAAAGATTGAACAACTCCAATCTTTCCTTTATATCCTTTTTCTTTATATGCAACAACAGCTCTTGCATGTGCAACTTGCATGTTGTGCATACAATGGAATGCTTTATCCATATTAGCCTTATCACCACAAGGCCATTGACCTTCAATATAGATGTTAGTAGCTACTGCCCATATTTCATTGAAAGTAAACCAATAAGTTACTTCATCTTTATATTCTTCAAAACAGAACTTAGCATATTCAACGAAAGCATCAACTGTATCTCTATTTAAGAAATCACCATTTTGGTAGTACTTATTGGGAGTATCAAAGTGATGTAATGTAACAAATGGTTCGACCCCATTCTTTCTACATTCCTTAAATACTCGATGATAGTAATCAACACCTTCTTGATTAATTTTACCATCTCCATCAGGAAATATTCTAGTCCAAGCTATAGAAATTCTGATTCCATTAATATGGAAATCATGACATAGTTTTAAATCCACTGGATATTGATGGTAAAAATCACTTGCAGGATCACCTTTAAATAAACCTTTTTTATCTAAGAAATCATCCCACGCAACTTTTCCTTTACCATATTCTTTGGTGCTACCTTCGCATTGATATGCGGCGGTAGCCCCTCCAAATATGAAATCGTCTTTAAATTTCATTACTTATTCTCCTTCTAAAACACTAAATACAAATTCTAGAGCCTTTTTAGGATCACGAGTTAATTCAATATATTGTTTACCTTCACAAGCAACAGCTTTAATACCTAAACGATCAGTATCTTTTTTAAGATCTTCATATTGACTAGCAACTTGTGGAGCTAATACAACAAGATCATAATCTTTCATAATATCCATATGAGCACCATAACTTCCGGCAGCTGCAATTAGATTAATTCCTTTTTCTTTAGCACCTTTCTTAAGGGCATTAGCAAGTAAACCAGAAGTTCCTCCACCTGCACATAATACAAGTACTCTTTTACTCTTTAAAGTGTCAGCATCAATTTCAATTGCTGCTTCTTCTTTATCTACATCTTCTAATCCGTTTTCAGCTTCTTCAGCTAGTTTTTCTTGGTCATATACTTTAAAGAATGGATAGTAACATACAAAGTCTAGAGCAAGAACAAAGACTGTAAAGATAATTGGTAATAATTTAATTCCACATGCAAGGATAATTCCAAGTGGACCTGGTGTAGTCCAAGGAAGTGTATAGATAAATCCATCCATACCAAGGAAATCAACAAATATTTTAAATGCCCAAATGTTTAAGATTGGTGTAAATACAAATGGTACAAAGAATACTGGGTTTAATACCATTGGTGCACCAAATAAGAATGGTTCATTTACATTGAATAAAACTGGAATACATGAAGCTTTACCAATAGCTTTTAATTGTTTAGATTTAGCTAAGAAAGCGAACATAAAGCAGGCTACTAGAGTAGCTCCGGTACCACCTAGACAAACAACGAAATATTGAGAACCAAGTGATAATACATGAGTAGCGTGTGCTCCTGATTGAACTGCAGATAAGTTTTCAGACATACCAAGTAGTAAAGCAGCAGAGATTGCTGGTTCTACGATTGATGGTCCATGAACACCTACAAACCAGAATAATGACATAGCTCCATAAATTATAGCTAAACCAAGATATCCATCAGCAGCTGAGAATATTGGTTGGAATACTGAGATAACTCCTTGTGCAAAACAGAATCCAAAGGCATTTCTAAATACTAAATCAAATAACCAGAAGAATACGATTGCAACTGAGAATGGAATAACATCTTTAAATGTTTGAGAAATATTTGGTGGTACTTCTTCAGGCATTTTGATAGTTATGTTTCTAGATACAAAGAATTTATAAAAAGCCCCAACAATGAATGCTGAAATAAAGGCTGTAAGTAATCCTTTAGAACCCATTAAACCTGATCCAAATCCATCTTTAATTGCATCTGATGAAAGTAGTAAGAATCCTACCATAGCAGCAATCATAGTTGAAATTGAATTTAATTGATTGTCTTCAGGCATATCACGATTTAAAGTATCAGTGAAATGCTTTGCAGTTGTAGCTGCAACAACTAATCCTAAGATACCCATAGAATAGTTATATGGTTTCATTAAGATAGCTTCGATATCTGCAGGCCATGAATAACCCCAGATATTTGGTACATAAGCAATTAATAAGAAAATACTTGAAAATATAACGATTGGCATTGCTGATAAGAATCCATCACGAATTGCTTTTAGATACTTATTTCTAGCAAGCTTGTCGAAGAAAGGTTTACCTTTCTCGACAGTTCTAATAATTGTGTCCATTAGTTTTGTCCCCTCTTTTATTAACGATATACATCGATTAAAGTATTAATAATATCTTTTAAAAGCATTGTAGTCATTAAGTGATCTTGTGCATGAACCATTATGATTCCAATTTCACTTGTTTCACCACGTGCTTCTTGTTGTAATAATTCTGTTTGTGTTTTATGTGCATCATTTAATGCATCTTGTGCTTCGTCGATAAGAGTATCAACTTTGTCGAATTCTTTATTCTTAGCTTTTTCTAGAGCTACTAGAAGTTTACTTCTAGCATCACCAGAATAAGCAACAATTTCAAATCCTAGCATAGTCACTTCTTCTCTAGTCATTGTTTTCTCCTTTTAAAGCATGATTGATATTAATGTTGCGATGTCACCATCACTGATTTCAATATCATAGTATTGTTCGAGAGGTCTTATTGTTTTTTTAACTTTAGACATATATTCAGGATAATTATTAATTATTGAGGTTGCATTGAAGTTAACTGTTGGGGTTTGTTTCTTTAACAAACCATCAATTAAACATCCAATGTGAATGTAAATTCCTATTTTGTTATCTTCATCAAATTTCTTTTTAAAGACTTTTTCTAGTCTATTTACTAATGGGACAATTGTAAGGGCAGCATCTTCTTTATTAAAAGTACTAAACTGATCGCCTAAGTAAGATAAGATATCAAACTCTTGTTCTTTAAGAATATTGTTTAATGTTTTATTGAAGTCAATATCATCATAGTTTATATATTCAACATCGAAGATTTCAGGATCATATGTCCCAATTACTCCAACGATCTTACCATTTTTAGGTAACGAATTAATCTTACTAATAACATCTTCTTTACTAGCACCTAGTACTTTTTCCAGATTATAATTATCATTAATTGATTGAATTTGTTTATACATTTCGTTTAAGTCATTTTCGTTATCAGATAAAACTATTACTGTCTTATCTGATTTTTGTCTTTTATATGAAACATCTGAATACTCAACTAATAAGTGATTATATACTGTATCGATGTTACTACCATCATCAGCTATTTTACTAGCTGACATTGCTAAAAGGGTTATAGGCATTTCGAATACTCTAATATCAATACTAGTTTCTTCTCTGATTGAATCCATCATTACTCTGATAGATCCCATATCATAGATAACTATTATTCCTTTTCCTTGATTGATATTTATTACTTTTTGTTTCAAATTATTATAAGATTCATCAATATCATCTTCGATTTTCAAATCGAAACTATAGATATTATTAGTTCCTAGTAAGTTTTTGGCGGTATCTACTATGGAACTAGCAGTAGTTTTACCATGAGTAACTACAAGCGTTACAACTTTATTGACATTAACTTGTTGATAGGGAAGAATTGTTGTTAATAGAATAAAGACTGTTTCTTCACCAGAAATATGAACATCAAATTCGTTTTCGATACTTCTAATGAATTTTCTTGTTTGAATATATTCATCATTATAATTTTCAATCATGTCTAAGATAAAATCATTATTAAATCTTAAACGATGAGATTTATTATTAATAATATTGTTTAAATGAATACATAAGCCATGAGTTACATCTTTTGGATAAACTACTTTTAATTTACTTGATAAATCATTTAAATAATTATCTACTAAAGTAATTAATTTAGAAGGTACTGTTTTTCTTAAAATGTCATCATTAATATTGTTAGAGATATTATGGAGATAATCATTTATTTGGGTTTGGAGTTCATTTGAAATATGATTAATAGAAGTAATCTTGTTATGGTTAATATATGAATAGATATCTTCATCTTTTTTAATCTTATTATGATAAACAGTATCTTTATCAAAGATATAATTTTGATTGTTTTCTAGTACTTCTTTTAAGCTACCTATATTATCACTTACAAAGAGTAAACCTTTTCTAACAATAGGTGATAAATCACCTATTTCAAGAACAATAGTTTTGCTTTCTTTATCTTTAGCATATGCATTAGCGATACCAGTCTTGATAACTCCTTGAAGTTCTCGAAGATTTCCCTTTGTAGGAAATAATAATAAGCTTTGCATAATACCATAATTAACTTCTATCTTAAGATTGATCTTTATCGCTTCTTCTTTAAAGAACTTGCAAATTAATTCAAATCTTTCTTGTAATCCTCTGTCAGGAAGATTTGGTACATAAACTATATTATTAATTACTCCATTATCATCTAAGTTATTTTCGCTAGATTGAATCATAACAATTTCTTTATAAGGAGTATTAGAAATATAATTTATAAGTCTTAAGAGAGTTTGTTTGGATAATAGATTAGCGTTCTTGATAAGTAATAATCCATTTTCAGCTTTCTTTATATAATTGTCGGTCAATAATTGTTTATTTAATTCTCCTTCTTGATAATAAGAAATATCAAGAACAATAACTTCAGCTCCTTTTTTTAGAATGTTGTTTTGAATTGCAAAGTCTTTTGTAAGATTGGCTAAAGTATTATATCCACATCCACTCTCACCTACCATATAGATAAGTGGTTTACTATCTGGATATAGAACCGCTGCTTGAATTACCTTTAAGACATTATTTAAAGATTTATCATAACCTATTAAAGAAGAGAATGATTGATTACTTCTTTGATTCAATGAATTAGATGAAATGAAGTATTCAACAGGTCGACCTTTTCCTTTAATAACTTTTCCTTCTTTAACTAATTGATTAAGGATTGCAGATACATTAGATCTTTGCATATTCAGTTTTGAAGATAGAAATGTTGTTGTTAATCCGGACTGTGTACTTTCATAGTCATCATGGTAATCTAAAAGTGTTTCATACACTATTTCTTTGTTAGTCATCTTTTACCTCTTTCGACAACTTTTCTATCCGTAATTAGTATATAATAATGCAAGTATAATTTTTTTGGTTATATCTTGTATTTTTTAATACACTATTGTGATTTTCTTGCTAAATAGAAGTTGTTTGTATATTTTATTTACTTTTTAATTATACACTAATTATTTTATATAGACATATAATATTTGTGTATATGTTGTAATATATTTGTATTAAACTATATATACAGATAAAAAAGAAGAATCTTTTTTTAAAGATTCTTCTTTTATTTTATTTTTCTAAGATAAATTCGATAATTTCTTTTACTTTTTCTTCATTTTTAGCTTTTACAATATATACAAGATCTCCCATCGCTTGATTTAATGGCTCTGGAACATTTTGATTTAAAACAATTTCATCTTTATACTTCATCTTTATTTGTTGGTTAGAATAAGCATACTTATTATCATAATGTCTGCCTGCATAACCAATACAATACTTTTGAGTGTGTTCATCTTCAATCTTATCATCTACTAACATCTGAGCAAATAAATCATAGATTGAAGTATCGTAAGCAAAATCAATCATATCTGGAATAAAAGCTCCTGGTGCTCGCATATTTACTTCTAAAGCCACTAGTTCTCCTTTGTTTCCTAAATTAGGGACATCTTTTGATAATCTAATAAATTCAAAATGAAAGAATTTTTTCTTAGTATTAAATGCTTTAACTGTTTTTAGCCCGATTTCTTTTATATCATCTGATACATAATGATTATAAAATGATATATCAATATGATCATTAACTGTATCCATGATAGAATCTAGCATTACATGATTACTACAAATTAACACATTCTTTTTGCTATCTGTAAGTCCATCAAATGTTTCAACCAATCCAGGAATATATTGTTCAACAATATATCTATCTTTTAAATCATGAGTTTCTAAGAATTTATTTACATCTTTTCTTTTATTTAGTTTATAAGTACTTACTGCTCCTACTCCATTGTCTGGTTTAATCACAATTGGGTATTTCACTTTTCTAACAAAAGAAGTAATATCTTTTTCTTCTTTAATTAACTTATATGGAGCTACTTTAATATTATTCTGAATATATACTTCTTTCATCAATGATTTATACTTCATAGGTTTTAAATCATTAGGCTTTGGACCTGAAGTAATATTAAAATCTTTACGAAGTTTAGCTTCAAGTTCTAACCAATATTCATTTTGTGATTCAATATAATCAATTCTTCCATACTTACCAATAAAGAATCCAACTGCTCGGTAAACATCATCATATGCTTCTAGAGAGTTTACTTTATAGTATTCCCCAATACTTTCTTTAAGGTCATTATTTAATGAATCATATGGAGCATCACCTATTCCTAAAACATTAACTCCTTTTTTTCTTAAAGCCACTACAAAATTATAATAGTAGTCAGGAAAATTTGGAGATATAAATATTACATTCATATTATTTTTCTCCTTCCAAAATATGGCCTACATAATATGGAAGTTGTTTTTTCCACCAATTCCAATCATGATTTACATCATAGCCCCAATAATCAATCCAACAATTTACTCCTAATCTAGTTAGTATCTCTTGAAGAGTTCCAGATGATCTTTGCATTTCATCTTCCCAATCTCCTCGTCCACAGCATATTATAATATTTCGTTTATTATACATTTTAATATATTTATGAGCACTATCCATTAATGATAAATATTGAATAGGACTATTATTGAAGACATTATCATCATGGTAGTCTCCAAAGAATATATCACTGTCAAAATAGCCACTCAGAGAAATACACCCTTTAAATAAATCGGGTCTTCTAAAAAACATATTAGCTGCATGTGAACCACCTAAAGATACACCAGTTGTATATAATAGTTTTCTATTTTTAGTTATCTTATGAATTAAAGGGACTAATTCATCGCAGATATAATGGTAGTATTGTTCAAGCATAAATGAACGATGAGCCTTGTCACCATTTAAATCACTATATGATTCTTTATCAATAGTATCACAGGTAATTACAACAACTTTATTATCATTAATGTATTGTTCAATACTATTAATTAAACCAAAGTTTTCTAAATCATAGAATCTTCCATCTTGAGCAGGGAATGCAAGAATAGGGATTCCTTTATCTCCATATATTTTAAACTCCATATCGCGGTTAAGAACATTACTGTATTCTTTATAGTATCTTATATTCATAGTAAGCACCTCTTATGTACATTTTATCATTTATTAATAAATGATAAAAGAAAAGGAGTAACTTTTAAAGTTACTCCTTATTAATAGATTCTTTATATTTTTTTCTTTTTTTAAAATATCCAAAGAATGCATAATATAATGGCACTGTAATAAATAATATCCAAGTTGGATGCCACAAATTATATTCAAATCCTAAAAATAAGAAAATTAACCCAGCTAAGACTGGATATGCAAATTTTGTGGGATCGCGATGTTTTATCGCACTAACAAATGATTCAAGAATTGGAATTAAGAACAAAAGTAACCATCCTGGATGCCACAAATTATAATAAAAACCAATGAAGATATAAGCGACAATAATTATAACTTCTAATGGAAAATGTGGTTTAGAAATAAAGTCTTTTTTGTCATATTCTTTTCCATCAACATTGACCCCATCCCCATCTACATGAACTTCATGGCCTTCTTTAGCATCATGAACATGGACGCCATTCCATCCAACATGGACTTCATCTCCTTCTTTACTAGAAACATGAATTCCTTCTCTAAATGATATATCTACTTTATCTTTCTTTTTTGGCTCTTCTTTTGAGTCTTCCATTTTATCACCGGACTCAAATTTCTTTTGATCACTACTTAGTAATTCATCTAATGATACACCATACAATTTAGCAAGAGTAATTAGGTTATCGGTATCTGGTGAAGATTCAGCCCTTTCCCATTTTGATACTGCTTGTCTTGAAACTCCTAGTTCATTAGCTAAAGCTTCTTGTGATAATCCTTTTTCTTTTCTCATTTGTACTAAGCGATTCGCTATTTCAATATTCATAATTAAATATCCCTCCTACAACTATATAATACGGATAGTTTATCGGTTGCACTACAAATTCTACTTTTCATTTTAGCAACCAGAGGTTGCAACTTCTAATCTATTATATCACTTATGCACTCAGCAATGCTATCAACATATTTATCAGCAATATCCTTAACACCTTGAGGAGAGCCATTAAAAGTGTAAGAGTTATCGCTTATTTCTAACATTGGAATATCATTATAGTTATCTCCAATACAACTAAAGTCTTTAGAATTTACTTTTAAGTATTCTTCCATAATCTTTATTCCTTGGCCTTTAGAGCATCCTTTAGCTACAATATCTAAACTTTCTATATTTTGATATCCCTCTAACATCGGAAAATCTTTTTCTAACTTTAAGGCATATTCATGACAAATTTTTTCATTATCAAAATGAATGCTAAAATGAACAACATATTCTTTATCAATGTCATCAACATTATTATAATTTGGTAATCTATTATGAAAGTGTTTTTCTCCATTAATACTACAAAAATCATTTTCATCAGCAAGAGAATACGATTTATCATCACCATATTTTTTAATGACTTTTTTAACTAAATCCATATTAATTCTATTTTCATATATTACTTTTAAATCTTTATCAAAGATTGCAGCTCCGCTGCTAACGATATAAAAATCTAATTGAATATCTTTAACATCTCTAGTTATTCCAACTAAAGGTCTACCTGAACATATTCCAAACAAATTACCCTTTCTTTGAAATCTTTTTATAGCTTCTTTATCTTCATCTTTAATATAACCCTCAAAAAAGACTTGGCTGTCTCTAAAAAATAATGTGTTATCAAAATCACTAGCTAGAACTTTCATATTATCACCTCCAAATTATTATATCACTCAATGAAACTCTAGTGTTTTCTATATTTGAAAAGTGTTATTATTGATTTATGAATGAAAAACTAAAAATCTTAATAATAATATTATCAATTATCCTTTTACCAATTATCATTATTCCTATAGTGTTATTTAGAATAGCTTTTATAACTCCTAGTAAAAGAACTGCCCTTACCAGTGAAGAATATCAAGCTAACAATCAGTTAAAGCCTTATGAGCAGTACTTTAAAGAAGGATTAGATTTTTGTAACAACACTAAACATGAAGTAGTTCATATTAAATCATTTGATGGATTAAGATTGCAAGGTTATTTTTATAGTAGAAAAGATGCAACTGTCAATATAATTTGTGTCCATGGATTTCATGGCCGTGCCCAACTGGATTATGGTTATGTGGGTAAAGAGTTCTATAATACTGGATATAACGTCTTACTTATTGATATGCGTGGACATGGATTTAGTGAAGGTAAAACCCTTACTTTTGGAATAAAAGAATCTCAAGATATAAAAGACTGGGTTAAGTTTATTAATAACAAAAATGATCTGCCTATTATTCTAGATGGAGTTTCCATGGGAAGTGCAAGTGTCTTAATGACAGTTGATACCCCTATGAAGAATGTAAAAGGTATTATTTCAGATTGTGGTTATTCTTCTCCATATGAAGAAACTAAGTATGTTTTAAACGAACAAATGCATCTACCTACGTTCCCTTTTATGAATTTAACTAATTTATTAGCTAGGATTAATCTTCATATTGATTTAAAAGAGAAAAGTCCAATTGATACAGTTAAGAAATCCTTATACCCAATTATTGTGTTCCATGGTGAGGATGATACTTTTGTTCCAACATATATGGGTAAAGAAATCTATAGTTCAATCAACGCGTCTAAAAAACTTGTTCTAGTACCTAATGCCTCTCATGCTTTAAGCTACTTTGTAGAGATGGATCGTGTCACTAAAGAATGTAATGATTTTATAAATAAGTGCATAAACTAATTTAACTATTTTTATTACAACTGGAACTTTTTTATTTTAGAATAGTCTATATTATGAGAGTACCAAATAGCTCTCAAATTGAAACCATTCTAAATGTCCTTAAACCACGTTCACAATTAAGAAATAGGTTTCATTAAAAGAAAAGACTTTTAGGATTATGTTCACCTTCCTAATTGTCTTTTTTATTTTATAGGAAATAAAAAACGGTGTCTTTATGAACTATTCACCAAAAGATTATTCTTTTGGCGAAAGTTCAATAACATCGTTTTTATAATACATTTTAAAATTCTAGTTTGGAATTTGAACTATTGGAGGAGTTACGCTAGAATTTGCAAGATAGTAATTAAGTAATGCTTTATCTGCAATATCTAATGTTCCATTCCCATTAGCATCACCCATTAAGATTATTGTGGCATTTTGAGCTGATGGATTAGCTAAATAGTAATTAAATACTGATTTATCTGTTACATCAATAATTCCATTTCCATTATAATCGAATAGATACGCTTCTGTATAGTCTGTACTAATTGCCAAACTTACTGATTTGCTTACATCTTTATATGTATATGTAACTGCGTGGTTTCCAACTTTTCCAGCTTGGATATCAGCAAAGTCTAAAGATGTTACAGTTGGTACTGCTGTAGTACCATCTGATAAGTAAACTGTTGCACTATTTAAAGGTATTAATTCTTCTTTATTTGTAAGTAGTTTTGCAGCTTCTTTATCAATAGTTTTATCTAGAGCATATAAAGCATATGTTCTATCTAATGAAATGATAGCATCATCATCTACTACTCTTAGTTTTACTGTACGATAAGTATAATCACTTCCAGTACCATAATTGTATGTTACGTTATAAATACCAACAGTTCCGGCTTTAATGCTAGCATAACTTGGTACACTGATAGCTGGTGTATCAGTTGTTCCATCATCTTTACCAACATAAGCATGAGTATAAGTATTAATATCACTCATTCCTGTTAAAGCCATTGCTTCAGTTTGAGTAATGATTGTGTTATCTGCATAAATAACAAAGTCTTTATTTGGTGAAATAGTTCCATCATCAGGATCATATACAGTTACAACAACCGTTTTATCACGTGTTTCAGTTCCTAATGTATATGAATACATTACATTATATGTTCCTGTGTAACCATTACTAATTAATAACCAATCAGCGTTTGTTACAGCTATTGAAGGTGTTACTGTTGATCCATCTTTTAATGTTACAACTGCTGAATTGATAGGTACTAAATCATTTCTTGATGTTAAAGCTTTTGCTTCATCAATAGTGATCATTGCATTTTTAGCGTTTAATTTGAAATTAGTACCAATACCATCGGCTATAGTTAATTTAACAGTTGTACTTACTCGGTTACTTCCTGTTCCATAAGTATATGTAACATTATAAATACCAGTACGACCAGTTTTAATTGCTGACCAATCCATTGATGATACATATGGATTTGCAGTTGTTCCATCTGGGAATGTTACTTTAGCATTATTTAATGGAATTAAATCATTTATACTTGTTAAAGCTTTTGCTTCATCTGGGCTAATAATAGCGTCTTCAGCATATAATGCAAAACTTCTGTCTGGTGGTATAACACCTTTTGTAATCATTAATTTAACAGTTTTATTTTTTGCACTTGCTCCACTACCATAACCATATGTTACATTGTAACTTCCTTCTACTCCAGTCGTAATACTTGACCATCCACTAGCAATAATACTAGTTGGATTTGTAGTTGTTCCATCAAGTAAATATACAACAGCTTTATTGTATGGAATTAAACCTGTTAAACTTGTTAGGTTTTTAGCTTCATCAGGTGTCATTACTCCATTTTGAGCATAAAGGGCAAATGTATCACTAATTTCAGAATCATCTGGTACTACTACTTCTTGAACGACAATTGATCTAGATCCTGTTGGATTAGAATAAGAATAAGTTGCTGGGTAAGAACCTATAGTTCCAGCTTTAATTGAAGAATAATCTGGTACTGCAATTGATGGATTAACTCTTACTCCAGTTTTATAGAATAATACAGTTGCATTATTAATTGGAATTAAATCTGCAGGATCAGTTAAAGCTTTAGCTTCACTTTGTTTTAAGAAACTTGAATCAGCAGAAATAATAAAGTCTCCATCTATTGGGGTTCCATCAGGGATTACTGATAAGTTAACTGTTTTAGTTATAGCATTACTTCCAGTTCCATAACTATATGTAACTTGGTAATCACCTTCGATACCTGCTTTAATACTTGAATAAGAACTACATGTTACATTTGGATTAATTCTTGTAGAAGAATCAAGCAATTCTACAAAAGCATTGTTATATGGAATTAAATCCGTAACACCTGTTAAATTCTTTGCATCACTAGCATAGATATAACCACCATCAGCATATAATGCAAAATCTCCATCAGGTGAAATAATAATTGAATCTGGTACTACATGTAATTGAACTGTTTTAATACCTTCTTGGAATCCAGTTCCATAACTATATGTTACGTCATAGACACCTTCTACTCCAGCCTTAATACTTGACCATGAAGTTGTATTTACATTTGGTGTTGTAGTAACTCCACCTAATGTTGTTACACTTGCACTATTGTAAGATATTAATTGATTTACACTTGATAATGCTTTCGCTTGAGATACTGTAATCCATCCGCTTGTAGCGTTAATAATATGTTTAGGTTCAGTAGTAACCGTTAAGTTAACTGATGAATTGATTGCGTTACTTCCTGTTCCATAAGCATATTGAACTGGGTAAGTTCCTACAGTTCCTGATTTGATTGTTGTAAAATCAACAACTGTTGTTACAGGAATTGTTCTTGTTCCATCTGCCAATGTTACATAAGCATTAGTATATGTATTAACATCTGTATATACATTTAATGCAGCTGCTTGTGATTGAGTAACACTTGCATCTTCAGCATGAATAGCTGCAGTTCGATCTGGATTAATTATATCTTTATCTGAAACAACTGTTAACTTAGCTGTTTTAGTTGCAGTAATAGTATTTAATGTATAAGAGAATTCAATACCATAACTTCCAATTGTTCCTGAAGTAATATATGACCAATTTGTTCCAACATTTACAGTTGGTGTTGCAGTAGTTCCGTCAGCAATATATACTAACGCACTATGTGTGTTTACTAATTGGTTTTGATTTGCAATTGCTCTTGCTTCACTAGATTTAAGAATTGTATCTTTTGCATAAACTGCAAACTTCTTATCACTAGATATTACACTTCCATCAGGAATTACAGTTAATTTAACTGTTTTAGTTCCTTGAGTAGCACCACTACCATATGTATATGTCACATCATAACTTCCAATTGTACCAGCTTGAATGCTAGCCCAACTAGTTGTTGATGCTATTGGTGTTACGTTTAATCCGGCATTTGTAATTGCACTTGCATTATTATAAGCATTTAATTGAGTTGTGCTTGATAATGCTTTTGCTTGGCTTTGATAAATAAAACCATTGTCGGCATTAATTGTATGTTTTAAATCAGGATCAAGTGTTAAACTTACATCTTTATATGTATAGTCTGTTCCTGTTCCATAACTAAATCTTACTGAATATGGACTCTTTGTTACATCACCAGCTGTGATATCGCTCCATTGGCTCGTTGTCACATTTGGTGTTGCTGTAGTTCCATCTAATTTATAAACTGTAGCACTATGAATATTTATTAACTGAGTTGCATTAGTAAGTGCCATGGCTGCAGTTTGTTTAATTGTTGCATCCTTAGCATATATTGCAAAGTCCTTATTTGGTGAAATGATACTTCCATCAGGTATGACTATTAGTTTTACTGTTTTACTCTGTGTTCCAGCCGTATATTTAACATTGTAGCTTCCAACAGCTCCATTTGCGATACTTGACCAATTTGAAGTAGAAGCAGTAGGAGTTACGATATTTCCATTTGAATCTTTTCCTGAAGCATTATTATATGGTGCCATTGCATTCATACTTGATAATGCTTTTGCTTGCGTTTGAGTAATAAATCCATCACTAGCAGAAATTGAACTTCTGTCATCAATAGTGTTTGATGCTGAACCAGTGTCAGATCCTGTTGCTTGGCTTAAACTAAAGTTGTGACCATTATAATCACTCCATTCAACCATATAACCATTACAACGGTAACCTAAATCATCAGTAATTCCAAAAGTATTGTAGACATCATCCCAATTACGATATCCGCTAGCATATCTGTCAGCTTCAACCTTTCCACCATAACGCATAGAATCAGCGTAATTAGCATCTTTTTGGCCGTAACCATTAGGGAACCAATTTCTATAACGATAACCATAGCCAGTTCCTTGACTAGAATTCCAAATTTGACCTGCAGCAGGACTTCCTGAATAAATCATATTTCCCGCTTCTGGTCCACAAGCCCAGCGCCAATCATTAGTTAAAGTAGAATATATTCTATATGAATCAGCATCAAATGTTGAAAGTCTTCTTGTACCTCCAATATAGAATCCTTGAGTTGTTACACTTCTTAAGAATGTATTTTCAGATTCATTAGAAATTGTTGCTAGGTAACCTTTATTACCCCAAACAAGAGTTTCTTTAGCTTTACCATAAGCTGTTTCCCAACTTACTTTAGAATTATAATATTTATACAAATGTCCATTAGAACTATTGTAAGAAACTCCATAATTTCCTAGAGTTTTAGTATCTATTTTGACAGATACATTTTGAACAGTCCCAACATTTTTATAAAAAGTTATACTTCTTAATACTGTTTGAGCATTAGAAATAGTACTTGTAGAAAAAACTTGGATTTTTGTATATTTAGTGGATGTATTTAAACTACTAGCAACAGTTCCACCCGTAGTTGTTGCTTTTACCAACATCAAATTGTTAGGTATATTACTTAACTGGAAGCTTCCATTATCAACAGATATTTCCATAGCTCCCGGATTAGTTGATATAGTAGCATTACCATATTGATATGTAGTCATTGATGATGGATGATTGATATCAGTAATGCTGCCTAACGTTAATCCACCCGACTTCGCACTTGGGGTTTCTTCGGCATTTACTTTACTTGTTGATGCATTATTTACTTGCATCAAACCAAATGTCATCGCAAATACCAAAACAACGATAAAACTTTTTTTGATTACTTTGAATAATTTGTGTTTTGTAATCATGTTTATTCCTCCTCATAATAAAATTTAAAAATTAAATCTAACCTATAAATAATCCTCCTTTTAATAACAGATTTATCAATATAAAAAACCATTAATTTAGACTACATAATTATGACGAATTAAAAGTAAAAAGGTTCTTATCAAACTCTGAGATCCATACATATAAATCATTTATTTTGATCCATTAATTTATAGAAATAAAAAAGGATGATATTTTTGTAGATGTAAAATAAAAGTAGACACACAAAAAAGATGAAATATCTTTAAAGTGTTTCTACTTTTTATTATGCTTAAATTGAGGAGATGATTAATGTGAGTATAGGAAGACCAAAAGGTGGAAAGAATAAGAAATATTCAATAGATGAAAAATTAAGAGTTGTCAACAGATATCTAAATGAACATATTTCAATTCTTATTTTAGAAAAAGAGGAAAACATAAGCCAT
>JAQVWN010000043.1 GCA_028749475.1 Thomasclavelia sp. | reverse complement strand
TGGTGGAGGATTTAATGGTCAAACTGGTGCTATTCGTTTAGGTATTACTAGAGCTTTATTAGAATATGATGCTCCTAATATTGGAAATGAAACTAATTTTAGAACAATTCTTAAACGTGCTGGTTTTATAACAAGAGATTCAAGAATCAAAGAACGTAAAAAACCAGGTCTTAAAGCTGCTCGTAGAGCTCCACAATTTAGTAAAAGATAAAAATTTCATAGAAGAGTTTGTAAAGGGTATAACATTGTTATACTTTTTTCTTTTATTTTAAAGTAATTTAAGTTATAATAAAATAGGTGATAACATGAAGATTTTATTAAGTCTCAATGATAAATTTACTAAAAGAACACCTAGAGATTTAATTAATTTAATTCAAGAAAACGATGTTTCTAATAGTATTCAAGGCTTCGAAATATATCTTAATTTAGATAATAATGAAGAAGTGAAATACTTTGAAGAATTTATAAACTTATCAATAAAGAATAATTACCTTATACAATTTCATTCTATACAAACAGAAGATATTGATAAACAGAAACAATACTTGGATTTTTATAATGAAATTGCTAAAAAACTAGAATATCCTTTAAAAGTAGTATTCCATTCTTTTGATATAGGTAATATTGAAGAAAACATAAATTATACAAGCAAATATATGGCAGATTTATTAAATTATATATATACAAATAAATTTAATTTAATGTTAAGTATAGAAAATTTGAATGCTCGTGATAATAATCGTTTGAATAAAGAACAAATAATTAGAATTATAGCTAATAATAATGATTTAATGTTTACATATGATATAGGACATGAAATTTTAAGTTATGGAAATATAATTGATTTAAATGAAATATTGATAAGTAAATTAGTTAATGTCCATCTTCATACTTTTTTATATGATAACGATCATAAATCGCTTTATTCTAAGGATCCAAATAAGAGTAAATGGATTAAAGCAATTTTATATCTTAAAAGCCTTAACTATAATGAAACAATTGTATTAGAATATGATTTATATGATATGATTGGGGAAAGCTATGAAGAGAAGCTATTCAATTATATTGAATCAGCGGAAACAATAAAAAGTTACTTTTAGAAAGGTGATAATATGAATAACAAAGTTGTAATAATTGGCTGTGGAAATGTAGGAATGAGTTATGCTTATGCTTTACTAAATCAAAAAACTAATGTTCAAGAACTAGCTTTGATTGATTTAGATACTAAAAGAATTGAAGGAGAAGTAATGGATTTAAACCATTGTTTAGCTTTTGCGCCTTCAAAAATTAAAATCACTGTAGGTAGTTATGCTGACTGCAAGGATGCAAATATTATTTGTGTTGCGGCTGGTGCTAATCAAAACCCTGGTGAAACAAGAATGGATTTAATTAATAAAAATAGTAAGATATTTAAAACGATTATTACTGAAGTAATGAATAATGGTTTCAAAGGGATATTTTTGATTGCCACTAATCCATTAGATATAATGACATATTTGACATGGAAGTATTCTAATTTACCACATAATAAGATTATTGGAAGTGGTACAAGTTTAGATACAGCGAGATTACGCTATATGATTGGTAGTGAATTAGATATTAATCCTAAAAATATTCATGCTTATGTAATGGGAGAACATGGTGATAGTGAGTTTGTAGCTTGGAGTAATGCCAGAGTAGGATTACAAAGTATAGATGAGTACCTAAATAAAGAAAAAATGGAAAAAATATGTTCAGATGTTAAAGAAGCAGCTTATGAAATAATCAATCGCAAGGGAGCTACTTATTATGGTATAGGAATGTGCTTAGTAAGAATTACAAACGCTATTTTAGGTGATGAAAATAGTATTATAACAGTTTCTTCATATGATAATACAAACGATATCTTTATTGGTGGGCCCTCTATTATAAATAAAACTGGTTTAAGAGAAAGAATATATTTAAAATTAAATGATGAAGAAAAACAAAAGATGATAAATTCAATAAATGTTATAAAAGAAGCAATCGACAAAGTAGAAGATTAGGAAGTGAAAAATGCGTTTAAGTAATGAATGGCAAGATTATGAATGCCTAGATGCCGGAAATGGTGAAAAGTTAGAAAGATGGGGTAGTGTTACATTAAGAAGACCAGATCCACAGGCTATGTGGATAATTTCTAATAATGAAGCTTGGAATAAAGTAGATGGTCATTATTTTAGAACCGATAAGGGAGGTGGCTACTGGGAATTTAAATCTAAATTACCAGATTATTGGACCATAAATTATAAGGATTTAAGTTTTAAAGTGAGTCCGACTAACTTTAAACATACAGGTTTGTTTCCTGAACAAGCAACTAATTGGGATTTTATGATGAATAAAATTAAAAAAAGTAAAAGAAAAGTAAAAGTATTAAATTTATTTGCTTATACAGGAGCTGCTACTATGGCTTGTTCGAAAGCAGGCGCGGATGTTGTTCAAGTTGATGCTTCTAAAGGAATGACAGAATGGGCAAAAGAAAATATGAAACTATCTAATCTCGAAAGCAATTCTATTAGATTTATCGTTGATGATTGCCTTAAATTTGTTGAAAGGGAATATCGTCGCGGTAATAAATATGATGGTATTGTTATGGATCCTCCTAGTTATGGAAGAGGTCCTAATGGTGAAGTTTGGAAGTTTGAAGACAATATTTACTATTTAATAAATGCTTGTCTTAAAATACTAGGTGATGAACCATTATTCTTTTTAATTAATTCATATACAACTGGGATATCGAGTATTGTTCTAGAAAATATCTTAAGAACTACTATTTTACCTTTATATTCTAATGGTAAAATTGATGCTGGAGAAAT
>JAQVWN010000014.1 GCA_028749475.1 Thomasclavelia sp. | reverse complement strand
TAGAACTAGAACATAATTTAGAATTACTTAATAACAGACCTAGAAAATGTTTAAAATATAAAACACCTAAAGAAGTTATAAATAAATAACTTGCATTAGGTGTTGCACTTATTTTGACAATTTACCTATAAAAAAACTCTCAATTTCTTGAGAGTTATATGACCTATTTAACCGTTGTATTTTTCAACTTTTACGATATTACCTCTAAATTTACTTACTGAGTTAAAGTCTCCATTAACTCCGTAATGAGGTATTGCTTTTGAAACATCTACTACGAATTCGATTACACTTCCATCTAAGCTTTCTTCACAACCATCTTTGGTATGTTGATCAGCTTTTTCATCAACTTTGATAATCTTAACTTGAGCTCCACTTGATAAAGTAAAACGCCATTTAGATCCGATTTTTCCATAACGGCTTCCAAGAGCTGCTCCAATAAAACCATCACTAGAATATAACATTCCATCATCACCAGATACAGTAATTGCACTAGAGTGAATTAATTTATATTGGGCTGACCCGGTAGAAGTTATCTTACGATAATCCATATATGATTTAGTTGATGAAGTAGAACGTACTCCAAAATCACTATATTTAGCTTCTTCAGCTTGTCTTTGTAATTCAGCTTGTCTTGCAGCTTCTTGTTCAGCAGCAATACGAGCTTGCTCAGCGGCAATTCTAGCTTCTTCAGCTATTCTTGCTTCTTCTTCTCTTTTACGTTGAGCATCTATTTCTAATTTAGTTTTTGTTACGATATCATTTGTAGCATTTTCAAATTCATTTGTATTAGTTAATACATATGAATCACTAAATGTATTACTTGTATCATTTGCTGCACTTACTTCACTAGCAGAAAATGCAACATATAAACTACAATACATAACCATAACGAATCCTAAGAATCCAATTTCTATTTTTCTTTTATTTCTTTTATTTGTTTGAATTAATTTTTCTAACGTACCCATAATTACTAAGTCCTAGGTCTTAGAGACTTAGCTTCCACGTCACCTCCATATTATTTTTAAACGAATTCTTTAACTTTATAACATATTCTCACATAACTTGCAAATCAATTCAAAATAAAGTTGATATAATCAACATATTTTGAATTTTACTTTAAATAAAAGAATAAAAAAACTGGATAAAATTAACTTTTATCCAGTATATTTATTAATCAACATATGAGATTACGATATGTCTATTTCGACCTTCACCAAAAGATTCAGTTTTAACATGATCATAGTTAGATAATTCTTGATGCATAACTAATCTTTCATCAGCTGGCATTGGATCTAACTTAATCTCTTGTTTAGTTCTTTGAACTTGTTTACCAAAACGTTTAGCCATTGCAGCTACTTTATGGTAACGATCTTCTTTATAACCATTAATATCCAAAGATACTTGCATTCTATTTTTAAAAGTAGTGCTAACAGCATTTCTAACAATAAATGTTAGAGCTCTTAGTATTACTCCACCCTTACCAATTAGAATAGAGTTATTAGAAGAATTGATATTACAATAAATTCTATCATTTTGAATATAAGATACTGTTTCAACTTCTAAGTCCATTTCAGAAATAATCTTACGAACATAGTTTTCAATATATTCTTGGACCATCTTAGTTGTATAACAACTAATTTCAACTTCTTTTTTAAATAATGATTTTGTCTCAGAAACAATTTGATAATTTAATTCATCAATAGTAACTCCTAAATCTTGACAAGCACTATTTACAGCTTCTTGTTCGTTTTTTCCAGTATAATTTTTCATTATTATTACCTTCTATTTTTTCTTTTTATCTTTATTTAAATAATTAGTATTAATTTCTTCTACTTCTTTACTAGCTTTTTCAATATGATGAATTTGAATATAAATAGTTCTTAAAATAGTAATACAGTTAGTTGTAATCCAGTATAAAGACATAGCTGCTGGCATGATTGCTGCGAAATATACGATGAAGATAGTCATCATATTATTCATCATTCCCATTTGCTTGTTTTGTTTATTAGGACGGTATCTAGGAGATCTCTTAGCCATGATTTCATTAATCTTCATTGCAAAGAATTGAGTTCCTGCTACAACTAATAATAAGATAATATAAGCGATACTAAAGTTACTTGTAATATGACTCATTGGTTTATCACCTAAGTTAAATCCAAGTAATACAGTACTATATAATGTTGGGATTCTTTGTACAGCTTGCCACATCGCAAACATGATAGGTAAAGTAATAAACGTTACCAAAGAACCAAACATACTTACATCATTCTTTTTATATAACTTTTGGATTTCAGCTGACATTCTCGCTTGAGATTGTTGGTCCTTACGTCCACGATATTTATTTTGAATTTTCTCTATTTCTGGTTGAATCAGTTGCATTTTTTGAGAAGATACTGTTGATTTAACCATTACTGGTAAAATAATAATATTTACAATAATAGTTACAAGTACGACTCCAAAAGCCACATTCCCTACTTGGTTTCCAAAAAATATAATTGCTTTAGCGATAGGTATTACAAGTAAGAAATCAAACCATCCTTTAGATAATGACCAGTCTGTACTCATTGTAATAGCTCTAGATTTAATTAAGTTTCCATCGCTATCTAAGTTAGAAGCACATCCTGTTAAAACTACTACAAATAGTAATAAACAAAATATTTTTAGAAACTTTTTAGTTTTGTTGTCTAAAATCATTCAATTAACCCTTCCTTTTTAATAATTTATTATAAAGTGATAATAAATTATCTTTATTTACTGAATATGAATTATGTAAATAATTATTACGCATTATGACTACATAATCAATACTCTTATTTAAATCAAAGACATCTTGAATCATCATTCGTACTTGTCTTTTAATTTTATTTCGTACTACAGCATTACCTAACTTCTTACTTACTGAGATGCCAACTCGCCCATGATCTAAGTTATTATTTAAATAATAAATAATGAAGGACTTATTAGCCACTGATTTTTTCTTTGAAATAATCTTGGAAAAGTCTTCATTTTTTTTAACTCGATATTCTTTTTTCATATTAATAAAGGAAAAGAATCCACCGCAAAGTGGATCCTCATATTAAGCAGATAATACTTTTCTTCCTCTTTTACGGCGACGAGCGATTACTTTTCTTCCGCCAACTGTTGCCATTCTAGCTCTAAAACCATGAGTTTTTGATCTTTTTCTTTTATTTGGTTGATATGTTCTTTTCATAGTTACACCTCCAAATTTATATTTTTTTATACTATAAACATATGCTTGTCCATTTTACTTGTTTTATTTCTTTAAGTCAATCACTATTTTACATATTACTTGACAAATATAAACTAATATCCAAATCACTCACTATTCTTTCTATATTATATATATACTAATTTAGATTTATATTCACAAACTCAACTCACAAATTATTGCTTGTGATATGTAGCAATGTGAATTTGTGAATAAATCGTGTAAATATTGATATACGTACACTTTTAATTGTGAATAACGTATGAATATCTAGAGTTGTTCACAATTATGGTCACAATGTTCACATTTATTTGTTCATATAGGAACATTTGTGCACATATCATTTTGTGAATATTGTGAATAACTCTCTTAAAAGCACTAAAAATCATATATTAAATGTGAATAACTCATGTGAATTAATAGTTATTCACATTTTTGTCTTTTTATTAGCTTTTTTTTAACATATAATATTCTTTACAGGGGTCGTTAATGAGGGAAAGCATTATCAGCTCTAATTATATTAAGGAGGTTAAAAATATTTAATGCAATTAGATGATATATGGTCTACTTGTATTGATACGTTAAAAGAGAACCCAGCTATTGATGATGTAATAATAAACAGTTTTTTAGAACCCATTAAAATCGCAAACATAAGTAATGGTGTTGCGACAATTTTAACGGACATGGAATTCAATATTCCAGCAATACAAGAGGACAAAACACAAATTGAGGAAGCTTTAACTAGTATTTTACATCAACCGATTACAATAGAAATTAAATCGGAAGAACAATATAATGAATTACAAGTTAAAGAAGAAATAAAGGAAAATAAAGCAAATCATTTAAATAAAGAAATGATATTTGATAATTTTGTTGTTGGTGGGTGCAACAAAATGGCTCAAAATGCATCCTATATGGTTGCTACTAAGCCCGGAAGTTTTAATCCTTTATTTATATATAGTAATCCAGGGTTAGGAAAAACCCATTTACTAAACGCGATTGGAAATTGCGCAATAAAAAATAATCCAGACATTAATGTTTTATATATAAGTAGTAAAGATTTTGTCGATGAAATCGTTGATTCTTTAAGATCTCGTCAAGCTGATGATTTATATGATAACTATAAAAATATTGATATCTTATTATTAGATGATATTCAATTCTTGATTAATAAGGAAAAAAGTAGTGAAATGTTTTTCCATATATTTAATGAATTAATTAATAATGGTAAACAAATTGTCATTACTTCTGATAAAACACCAGATGAATTAAATGGAATTGAAGATAGATTAATTAGTAGATTTAAAAGCGGTTTATCTTTTGGTATTGATCCACCAGAATTTGAAACTGCCAAAGCTATTCTTTATAAGAAATTAAAATATCAAGATAACTTTAGTAGTGATAGTAGTGAACTTATTATTGATGAATCTGTAATCGATTATATGGCTACTAACTATTGTACTGATGTTAGAAATCTTGAAGGTCACTTAAATACACTATTCTTTTGTGCTATCATGGAATGTAAGAATCATGTTGATTTAGATTTTGCGCTAGGGGCATTTCAAAATGATAATGGTATTAATAATGGCGTTGAAATAACACCGGAATCTATCTTAAAGATAGTCGCTGATACTTATTTCTTACAAGTTAGAGAACTAACTAGTAAAACTAAAACCGCTACATTATTAGTTCCTAGAGAATTATGTATGTATTTAATTAGACAAAAAACTGATACTACATATGCTGATATTGGAAAATTATTTTCTAATCGAGATCATTCAACTATTATGAAAGCTTGTTCTCGAGTTCAAAAGAGAATATCTAAAGAAGTTCAGTATAAAAAAGCTTATGAAGAATTAAAGAAAAAGATTGGTTAATCACATTTAAGAACATCTTTATTCACACTGTGGTAACATAAAAAAGTGTTATTAAATCAATGTTTTTTGAGATATTCACAATATTCACACTATAATAGTAATAATAAAACTATTAAATAATTATATAAAAGGAGCTTAAAATGAAATTTAGAATCAAAAGATTAAAACTATTAAATGCTTTAGCTAAAGCTACTAAAGCTGTATCTTTAAAAACACCTCTTGCTGTTTTAATTGGTGTTAAATTTGAATTATTATCTGATCGATTAATACTTACTGGTAGTGATAGTGATTTAACTATTAGAACAGTAATAAAAGATGATGAAGATTTAGAAGTAATAGAAGAAGGATCTGTAGTATTAAATAGTCGATATGTTTTAGATACTGTTAGAAAGTTTGATGCTGAGTATCTTGATATTGAAATTATTGATGGTTTTCTTACTAGAATTACTGGTGATAAATCTAAGATTGATTTAAATGGTATTGATCCAATTGAATATCCTCGAATAGATTTATCTAAAACAGGTTCTAATTTTGTAATGAGTTCATTCTTATTAAAAGATATTATTAATGAAACTAAATTTGCAGCTAGTGATAAAGAAAATAAACCAGTTTTAACTGGTATTAACTTTAAAGCAAATAATGGTCAATTAGAATGTGTAGCTACTGATTCATATCGTTTAGCTAAAAAGATTGTATCTTTAGATAATGATATTAGTTTTAATATAACTATTCCTAAGTTATCATTAGATGAAATAAGTAAAATTATTGAAAAAGATGAAAATATGGAAATCTTTGTATCTGATCGTAAAATACTTTTCTCTTTAAACAATAGTTTAATTCAAACAAGGTTAATTGATGGTTCTTTTCCAGATACTGCAAGACTAATTCCAAGTGAATATGGTCATGAACTAACAATTGATAATTTATATCTTCAAAGTGCAATTGATAGAGTTAGTTTACTTTCAACTGATCAAAATAATATTATTAAACTTGATATGTCTGAAGATAGAGTTATCTTATCTTCTTATTCTCAAGAAGTTGGATCAGCTGAAGAAAACTTATCTTCTGCATTCTTTAAAGGAGAACCTTTAACTATTTCATTTAGTAGTAAGTATGCTAATGATGCCATTAAATCATTTAATGCCGGTAAAATAAAAATATGTTTTACTGAAAATAATAAACCATTTGTAGTAACTGATTATGAAAAAGATGATTTACTTCAATTATTACTTCCAGTAAGAACAATGTAATAATAATTACCTTCTAGATAATATCTAGAAGGTTTTATTTTACGAAAAAATCATTTATTTAAGTTTTAAGCATATTTCATTCAAATATATAAAAAATATGTTTTAGAATGAAAATGCGTAAAAGGCCCTTTAAATTGTTTAATAGTTCTATTTATGGTATAATTTAAGGGTAATAATTGGAGAGATAGAGATAATGAAAACTATTAAAATTCATAGTGAATTCATTACTTTAGGTCAATTCTTAAAGTTTGCTGGAATTGTATCAGATGGTAATGAAGCAAAGATGGTTATTAATGATGGTTTGTGTAAAGTTAATAATCAAGTTGAAACAAGACGTGGAAAAAAACTTTATAAAAACGATCAAGTAGAATTTAATAATGAAAAATATCTAATAGATGAAGATAAATAGTTTAGATTTAACTAATTATCGAAATTATAATCATTTTCATATTGAATTTAGTGATGAAATTAATATTCTAATTGGTAATAATGGCGAAGGTAAGACTAATCTTATTGAAGCAATTTATTTACTATCTTTAGCAAGAAGTTTTAGAACTAGGATAAATAAACAAATGATTACTTTCAATCAAGACTTTACTAAAGTTGAAGGAAATATTATTTCATTAAATAGGAAACATAAACTATCAATTATTATTGGAGAAGATTTTAAAAGAGCTAAAGTTGATAATAAAGATATTCATAAAATTAGTGAATATGTTGGTTATCTAAATACAGTTATTTTTACTCCTGATGATTTAAGTATTATTAAAGATAGTCCTTCAAAAAGAAGAAAATTTATTAATTTAGAATTATCAAAGATAAATCCACTTTATCTTTATAATTTAAGTAACTATCATAAATTACTTAAAGAAAGAAATAAGTATTTAAAGTTATTAAATAATAAACATAAGAAAGCAGATGATTATTTAGAAGTATTAGATGAACAAATGGCATCTTTACAAATTAATATCATTAATAGTCGAAAAGAATTTATTAATAGTTTAAATAATTATGTCAAAAGGATTTATAAATCTTTTTCAAATGATAGTAAAGAAATAAGAATTGATTATGATTGTTTTACTAATGAAGTAAATGAAAATAAGATTTTAGAGATATATAAGAAAAACTATAATCGCGATATTAAATATTGTAAGACTACTAAGGGAATCCATAATGATGATTTAAAAATATATATTGATGATAAGTTAGCTAGTGACTTTGCAAGTCAAGGCCAACAAAGATCAATTGTATTAAGTTTAAAGATTGGACTTATAAATCTTATAAAAGAAAAAGTAGGAGAATATCCGATATTATTATTAGATGATGTCTTAAGTGAATTAGATGATGAAAGAAAATCTAAATTATTAGATTTACTTTCAAAGAATATTCAGACTTTTATTACTACAACCTCTATAGATGGAATTAATCATGAGACGGTAGTTAAAGCAAATAAGATATATATTGGAAAGGAAAATATGTAATGGAAGAAAAAGTAAAGCATAGTTATGATGAGGGTGATATCCAGGTCTTAGAAGGACTTGAGGCTGTTAGAAAAAGACCAGGAATGTATATTGGTACTACTTCTAGCCGTGGTCTTCATCATTTAGTATGGGAAATAGTTGATAACAGTATTGATGAAGCTTTAGCTGGTTATTGTACTCATATTCAAGTTATTTTAAAAGATGATGGAATAGTAGAAGTTAAAGATGATGGTCGTGGAATGCCAACCGGTATTCATCCTAAAACTGGTAAATCAACTGTTGAAACAATTTTTACTGTTTTACATGCTGGTGGTAAGTTTGGAGAAGGTGGATATAAAGTATCTGGTGGTCTTCATGGTGTTGGAGCTAGTGTTGTAAATGCATTAAGTAGTTGGTTAAAAGTAAATGTTTATCGTGATGGTAAAGAATACTATATGTCTTTTAAAGATGGTGGAGCTGTTAATGAACCATTAAAAGTAATTGGTGATGCTTCTCATAATGGAACAACAGTTACTTTTAAAGCTGATCCAATAATCTTTAAAGAAACTACAGAATATGATTATAATGTTTTACTTCAAAGAATTAGAGAACTAGCTTTCTTAAATAAAGGATTACGTATTTCTTTATTTGATAAAAGAAATGGTTCTGATCATAGTGATTCTTTCCATTATGAAGGTGGGATAAAAGAATATGTTGCCTTTATTAATAAAAATAAAGAACCTATTCATAATGAAATAATTTATGTTGAAGATATTCAAAATGATATCGAAGTTGAAACTGCAATGCAGTACAACAATGGATATCAAGCTAATATCTATTCATTCTGTAATAATATTAATACTCATGAAGGTGGTACTCATGAAGAAGGATTTAGATTAGCCCTTACTAGAGTAATTAATAATTATGCTAAAAAGAATGGTTACTTAAAAGATAAAGATGATTCTTTAACTGGTGATGATGTAAGAGAAGGTCTTACAGCTATTATTTCAGTTAAGCATCCAGATCCTCAATATGAAGGACAAACAAAAACAAAACTTGGTAATGCCGAAGTTAAAAAGATTGCTAGTAATATAATTGGTAAAGAATTAGAAAAATTCTTACTGGAGAATCCAGACACAGCTAAGATAATTATGGAAAAAGCAGTTGTAGCATCACATGCAAGATTAGCTGCTAAAAAAGCTCGTGAAATTACAAGAAGAAAAACAGGAATGGAAGTTACTTCATTACCTGGGAAATTAGCTGATTGTAGTAGTCGAGATGCTAGTGAATGTGAAATATTCATAGTCGAAGGGGATTCCGCTGGTGGTAGTGCTAAAATGGGTCGTGATCGTAAGATTCAAGCTATTCTTCCATTACGTGGAAAAATCTTAAATGTTGAAAAGGCTAGATTAGATCGTATTTTATCTAGTGATACTATTAGAAGTATGATTACTGCTTTTGGAACTGGTATTGGTGATGAATTTGATATTTCTAAACTTAGATATCATAAGATTGTTATTATGACCGATGCTGATGTTGATGGTGGACATATTAGAATATTAATGTTGACATTCTTATATCGTTATTTAAGACCATTAATTGAAGATGGTTATGTATATGCAGCTCAACCACCACTATATTTATTAAAACATGGTAATAAAGATTATTATTTATATAGTGATGAAGAACTAGAGGACTTAAAGAGACAACTAGGTGAAGGAGCTAAGTATTCAATTCAACGTTATAAAGGTTTAGGAGAAATGAATGCTGAACAATTGTGGGATACTACAATGGATCCTGATAAGAGAATTTTAAATCAAATAGATATGGATGAAGCTGTAGGAGCTGACATGATATTTGATATCTTAATGGGTGAAAAAGTTGAACCTAGAAGAGAATTTATTCAAGAAAATGCTAAATACGTTACTGATTTAGATATATAGAGGATAGAAAATGGAAGAAAATAATAATAATGGTCGTATAAGAAAAGTAAAATTAACGTCAGAAATGAAAAACTCTTTCATGAACTACGCTATGTCAGTTATCGTAGCTAGAGCTTTACCTGATGTTAGAGATGGTTTAAAACCAGTTCAAAGAAGAATCATTCATGGAATGAATGAACTTGGATGTACTAGTGATAAGCCTTATAAAAAGAGTGCAAGAATTGTCGGAGAAGTTATGGGGAAATATCACCCTCATGGTGACTCTTCAATTTATGAAGCCTTAGTAAGAATGGCTCAAGATTTCTCATATCGTTATATGTTAGTAGATGGTCATGGTAACTTTGGTTCTATCGATGGAGATGGAGCTGCTGCTATGCGTTATACTGAAGCTAGAATGTCTAAGATTTCTATGGAAATGGTTAGAGATATTAATAAAGATACAGTTGATTTTATTCCTAACTATGATGGTGAAGAAAGAGAACCTGCTGTTTTACCTTGTCGTATTCCTAATTTATTAATTAATGGAACTACTGGTATTGCAGTTGGGATGGCAACAAACATACCACCTCATAACTTAGCTGAAGTTATTGATGCAACAATCGCAATTAGTAAAAATCCAGATATAACTACTATGGAATTAATGGAAAATTATATTCAAGGTCCTGATTTTCCTACAGGAGGATATATCTTAGGTAAAACAGCTATTAAAAAAGCCTATGAAACAGGTAATGGCTTAATTATGATGAGAGCTAAAACTGAAATTGAAGAAGGAAAGAATGGTCATAAATCTATCGTGGCTTATGAAATTCCTTATCAAGTTAATAAAGCTCGTCTTCATGAAAAGATTGCTAGTTTAGCTCGTGATAAAGTTATTGAAGGAATTACTGATGTTCGTGATGAATCTAATAGAGAAGGTATTCGTTTAGTAATTGATCTTCGAAAAGATGTTCAAGCAGAAGTAGTTTTAAATCAATTATATAAATTAACTTCAATGCAAACTACTTTTGGAGTTAATAGTATTGCTTTAGTAAATAACGAACCTAAAACATTAACTCTTAAAGATATAATTAGTAATTACTTATTACATCAAGAAGATGTAATAAGAAGAAGAACTAAATTTGAATTAGAAAAAGCTAAAGCTAGAGCTCATATCTTAGAAGGATTAAAACTTGCTTTAGATCATATTGATGAAATTATTAATTTAATTCGTTCTTCAAGAACAACTGATGAAGTTCAAAGTCGTTTAATGAATGAATTCAAAATGTCTGAAAAACAAGCTAAAGCAATTAGAGAAATGCAACTTCAACGTTTAGCTGGTTTGGAAAGAGAAAAGATTGAAAATGAATTAAATGGTTTATTAGTTTTAATAGCTGATTTAGAAGATATTTTAGCTAATAAAGAAAGAATAGATCAAATTATTAAAGATGAATTACTTGAAATTAAAAATAAATTCGGTGATAAAAGAAGAACTGAAATTATTCAAGGTACGTTTGATTTAGAAGATGAAGATTTAATTCCAGTTGAAGATATTATTATTTCTTTAACTAATAATGGATATGTTAAGAGAATGCCAGTTGATACTTATAAATCTCAAAATAGAGGTGGACGTGGCATTAAAGGTATGTCTACTAATAATGATGATGTGGTAAGTAGTTTAATAAATATGTCAACTCATGACGATTTATTATTCTTTACTAACTTTGGTAAAGTATATCGTTTAAAAGGATATAATATTCCTGAATTTGGAAGAACTGCTAAAGGATTACCAGTTGTTAATCTTCTAAACCTAGATAAAGATGAAACTGTTAAAGAAATGATCAATATTAATAAAAATGATATTGAAAATATAGAATCTCAATTCTTATTCTTTGTTACAAAGAAAGGATTAGTAAAGAGAGTAAATATTAGTGAATTTGAAAATATTCGTCAATCAGGAAAAATAGCTATAAAACTTAAAGAAGATGATGAACTAGTTAATGTTCGATTAACTGATGGTAATCGTGAAATGTTAATAGCTAGTAGTAATGGTAAATTAGTAAGATTTAAAGAAGATAATGTAAGACCAATGGGACGTAGTGCTTCAGGTGTTAAAGGTATGAACGTTGATGGTGGATACATTATTGGAATGACTACTAATGCTGAAGGTAAATACTTAATGGTAGTTACTAAAAAAGGTTATGGTAAGATGTCACCAGTTGATGATTATCGTTTATCTAATCGTGGTGGTAAAGGAGTTAAGACTTTAAATGTTACAGATAAAAATGGTGAGATAATTGCAATTAGAGCTGTAAATGGTGATGAAGACTTAATGATTATTACCGATAATGGTATCGTTATTAGACTTCCAATGGAACAAGTTAAGATAGCTGGAAGAGCTACTCAAGGTGTTCGATTAATCAAAGTAAATGATTATGAAGTTTCTTCAGTTGAAGTAGTTGATAAAACAGAAGAAGAAACTGAAGAAGATATTGAAAGTTCAAATAATGAAACTAATGAAGACTAGGGAAACCTAGTCTTTTATTTATTAGTTTTATGTTGTATAATTTTGAGGAATATTAAAGGGAGATTTGTATGATTGATATTAATAAATTAAGAGAAGACCCAGAAAAAGTAAAAGAAAATATAAAAAAGAAATTTGAAGATAAAAAGCTTAAATTAGTTGATGAAGCAGTTGAATTAGATAAAAAACATCGTGAAGCAATTACTAAGGCTAGTGAGATAAGATCTACTCGTAATAAGTTATCAAAAGAAATTGGTGCTTATATGAGAGAAGGTAAAAAAGAACTAGCTAATCAAACAAAAGAAAGAGTAGCTGAAGCAGCTAAAGATTTATCTAATTTAGAAGCAGATGAAGAAAAATTCGGAAAACGTTTAAAAGAAATAATGAATGTTATTCCTAACTTTATTGATGAAACTGTACCTATTGGTAAAGATGATAGTGAAAATGTGGAAATAGAAAAATTTGGTGATCCAGTAGTACCTGATTATGAAATACCTTATCACGCTGATATTATGGCAACATTTGATGGTTTAGATAAAGAAGCATCAGGTCGAACTAGTGGTAATGGTTTCTACTATTTAATGGGCGATATTGCTCGTTTATCAAGTGCTATGCTTTCATATGCTCGTGATTTTATGATTGATAAAGGATTTACTTATTGCATTCCTCCATTCATGATTAGAAGTGATGTTGTTACAGGAGTTATGTCTTTTGAAGAAATGGATGCCATGATGTATAAGATTGAAGGCGAAGACCTATATCTTATTGGAACTAGTGAACATAGTATGATTGGTAAATTTAAAGATCAAATTGTAAATGAAGAAGATTTACCAATTACAATGACTTCTTATTCTCCATGTTTTAGAAAAGAAGTAGGAGCTCATGGTATTGAAGAAAGAGGAATTTATCGAGTTCATCAATTTGAAAAACAAGAGATGGTTGTTTTATGTAAACCAGAAGATGCGATGGATTGGTATAATAAGATGTGGTCTTATACAGTTGAATTATTTAGAAGTATGGATGTACCAGTTAGAACACTTGAATGTTGTAGTGGTGATTTAGCTGATTTGAAAGTTAAGTCTTGTGATGTTGAAGCATGGTCTCCACGTCAAAAGAAATACTTTGAAGTTGGTTCTTGTTCAACTCTAGGTGATGCTCAAGCTCGTCGTTTGTCTATTAGAACAAAAGATAAAGATGGTAAAACTTATTATGTAGATACTTTAAATAATACTGTTTTAGCAAGTACAAGAGCTTTAATTGGTTTAATTGAAAATAATTATAATGAAGATGGAACTATTAATGTTCCAAAACCATTACAAATGTATATGGGTGGTAAAGAAATACTAATACCAGTAAAAAAATAGGAGAAATCCTATTTTTTTTACTTTGCAACCTACTATGCAACCAATATTTGCGTTGTTGTTTACTAAAGTATTTAGAATAATGATAAAATATAAGTATTCTTACTAGTGGGAGGTAGTTATATGGAAAATGTAATTGAAATAAAACATTTAACAAAGAGTTATGGGAAGTTAAAAGCTTTAGATGATTTTTCATTAGAAGTAAAAAAGGGAGAAATATTAGGACTTCTTGGTCCTAATGGTTGTGGAAAATCTACAACTATTAATACAGTATTATCTTTACTTAAATATGATAGTGGAGATATAAAGATTTTTAATCAAGAAATGAAACCAACTAATTATGATGTTAAAAGTAAAATAGGGGTTGTATTTCAAGAAGTGGCAGTATTTGAAGAATTAAGTGTTTTTGATAACATTGATTATTTTTGTGGATTATACGTCAAAGATAAAAATGAAAGAAAAAAATGTGTTCAAGCAGCACTTGATCTTACAGAATTAAATGAATTTAAAAAATTTGTTCCTAAGAAGTTATCTGGAGGGTTACTTAGAAGATTAAATATTGCTTGTGGAATTGCTCATAAACCTAGTTTAATATTTTTAGATGAACCAACAGTCGCTGTTGATCCTCAAAGTCGTAATAAGATACTAGAAGGAATTAAAGTATTAAATGATAATGGGGCAACTATTGTTTATACATCTCATTATATGGAAGAAGTTGAACAATTATGTCATCAAATCGTAATTATGGATAAAGGGAAGATTATTGCTTCTGGAACAAAAGATGAATTAAAAGAAAAAATCGAATTAAAAGAAATAATAACTGTTATGTTAGAAGAGAGAGTAAATGAAGTATATGATCATTTATCTAAAGATGAACATATTATTTCAATAGATATTGAAGGTAATAATATTCATATTAAATATAATAATAAAGATAGTCATTTAGAAGATATAATTGATTATCTTAAAACAAACAAAATCAAATACTCATCAATCTATACAGAAAGACCTACTTTAAATGATGTATTTTTAGAATTAACTGGAAAGGAATTAAGAGATTAATGAGAACTCTTAAATATTATTTAAAGATTTTACTTAAAAATAGGATGATGATGTTTTGGTGTTTATTATTTCCAATAATTTTAGCATTTTTCTTTAATATGGCTTTTTCAGATTTATTAGCCAGTGAACAACTAAATGATTTTAAAGTTGCAGTAGTAACTGATAATGAAGATAATAATTTTGTTTCTTTATTGAATGAAATGTCCACAAAACAAGAAGATGGATTTTTAAAAATAACTTATACTAATAAAGATAAAGCTAAGAAGTTATTAAAAAGTAAAAGTATTGAAGGGTATTATGTAGTAGAAAAAGATAATATAAAAATATATCAAAATGGTTATGGAACTAATCAAACAATAATGAAATCTATTGCAGATAGTTACATGCAAAGTAGTTCCACTATTAAAAATACTATCAAAGAAAATCCACAAATATTAGTTGATGGAACAATAGCTAAGATTCATAAAGCAATTAGTAATAATAATTTTAAAGATAAGAGTATTAATAATGTTGATATTTCAGTAATTTACTTTTATACCTTAATAGGTCTTTCATGTGTTAATGGTGGAACTTGGGCTATCAAAGTTGGAGAAATGACCGAAGCAAACCAAAGTGCTAAAGGAGCTAGGCTTTGTATTGCCCCAACAAGTAAACTTAAAAATATCTTAGCTGGTTTAACTGCTTCATTCATTATTGATTATTTTTGTATGATAATGTTATTTTTGTTTATGATGTTTGGATTGGGGGTTAGTTTTGGTTCTCAAACCGGATACATTTTATTATTAATGGTATTTGGTTGTATATGTGGTATATCGATTGGTCTTGTAATAAGCAATGTTTTAAATATTAAAAATGATAGTAAGATTTCAGTACTTACAGCTGTTACATTATTTATGAGTTTCTTAGCTGGAATGATGGGATCTACTGATATTAAATACACTATTCAAGAAAACTTACCTATTTTGGCTAACATTAATCCCGTTAATCTTATTACAGATGCTTTGTATAGTTTATATTACTATACAGACAATGTACGTTACTTTACAAATATTTTCTATTTAGTATTAGTAACTATAGTATGCATTATTATTTCCTTAATTTTTGCTAGGAGGAAACAATATGATAGTATTTAATAAATATTTTAAAGTAGCTTGGAAGTATAAAGGATTTATGATTCTTTATCTAGTAATATTAGTATTTATGTCTGTCCTTAGTTACAGTAATATTAATCAAATTAGTACTGATTTTGATACTAGTGATGTATCAGTAAGTGTGATAAATCATGATGATTCAAAAGAAATGAAACAATTTACTAGTTATATAAAGAAAAATACTAATTATTATAAAGTTAAAGATGATAATGAAAGTATGAAGGATGCCCTATTCTTTAGAAAAACAAGTTTTATTATGATTATTCCTGAGAATTATAAAGAAGATGTTCTAGCAGGTAAAGATGTAAAAATAGAGACTATGCAAGTACCTGATAGTACTAATGCCATTTATGTAAAACAAGTATTCAATGAATATTTAAACATCCAAAATGCTTATGTCTTAAGTGGTACGGATGCTAGTAAATTACAGGACAAAATTAAGAATGATTTAAATCAAAAAGCAACAATTGTAAATGTTGAAAAGGTACAAGATAATACAATTAGTAATATGAAATATTATTATAATTTTTGTAACTACTCAGTTTTAGCTTTGATAATTTTAGTAGTATCAATGGTTATATCTTCATTTAATAAAGATGTAATTAAAGCTAGAGAGAATGTTTCTGGATTAACTTATCAAAGTTTAAATAGACAATTACTTCTTGGAAGTTTTGTATTGACATTAATTACTTATATATTTATGTATGGGTTTGGATATTATTTATTTGGAACCAAGATATTTAGTACAAATGGATTGTTGTATTCTTTAAATATGTTTATCTTTACTATCTTTACATTATTTATAGCTTACTTTATTTGTAAGTTAACTACTAAAAGAGAAATCATTTCTCCAATAGTAAATGTTATAGCTCTTGGATCTTCATTTATTTGTGGAAGTTTTGTTCCTCAAGAAATGTTATCAAGTAGTATTACAAATATCTCTAAGATATTACCTTCTTATTACTATATTAATAATAATGAATTAATATCTAAACTTACAAAATTTAATATGGATAATTTACAACCAGTATTAATGAATTGGTTAATCATCATATTATTTATTATTGGTTTCTATGTTGCAATTCAAGTTTATACGAGATATAAAATGAAGAAGTAAAGAATAGTCATTATTTCCTAGGAAATAATGACTTCTTTTAATATTAAGACTATAATACTTACATGGAACTATTTATGAGCGAAGCATTAGTTGAAGATGCTAAAGATATAATTGAATATTTAAAACTAGTTGGAAGTGAAACCAATAATTTGACTTTTGGAAAAGATATTAAGATTAATGAATTTGAAGAAGCTTCATTTATACAAGAAATAATTGATAGTGAAAAGAATGTTATGCTTTTAGGTTTTGTTGAAGACAAGATAGTTAGCGTTGGTTCATTGACCACTAGTAGTTCTAAAAGACTTGATCATCATACTAATCTAGGAATATCAGTATTAAAAGAATACTGGCATATGGGAATAGGAAAAATGATGGTTGAAGAATTAATCGACTATGCTAAAAATCATAAGATAGAAATTATTGATTTGGAAGTTAAAGCTGATAATGTAAATGCAATTAGTTTGTATAAAAAACTAGGATTTAAAGAATTTGGATATTATAAGGATTATTTTAAAATAGATAATGAATACTTTGATGCAGTATATATGTCTTTATACTTATAGTATCTAAGTATAATCTCCTTAAATGTATTGCGATTGTATGGACAATTATATATAATTTAATTGTTAGAAATATAGCAATATTATTATAAAGGAGGAGTTATTATGGCAGCAAAATCAGCAAATCTTTATGCGAGAATTGAACCAGAGGTGAAAAAGCAAGCAGAAGAAATTCTTTCTGTACTAGGAGTTTCATCTTCTAATGCTATTAATATGTTTTATAAACAAATCATTCTCCAGCAAGGACTTCCTTTTGAAGTAAAAATACCAACAAAGACTATTGATATGGATACTTTATCAGAGGAAGAATTTAATTCCGAATTAGAAAAAGGATATGACAACATGAAAGAAGGTAACACAAAACCAGTTGATAACGTATTCGCAGATATCCGCAAGGATTATAATTTATGATTTTTGAAATAGAAGTTTCAGCTCAGGCAGATAATGATCTTAGAAATATTTATGAATATATTGCATTTGAATTACATTCTCCAGAAAATGCTAGAAAGCAAATTGATAGGTTGGAAAAGAATATTATAGGACTTAATCAAATGCCAGAACGTTTTCGTAAATATGAAAATGAACCTTGGCATAGTCGTGGCTTACGTATTATGCCTGTTGATAATTATTGTGTTTTTTATATTCCTTTTATTGAAAATTTAAAGGTCGTTATAATCCGTGTAATGTATAGTAGAAGAGATACTAATACACAATTAAAAGAATATACAATCATTTAGTAGAAAAATGTAATGTCTTTGATATTGATAAAGAAGATGTTTTTAGGTATAATCATATTTGCCATTGCAATAGACGGCTTCGAACCATGTCAGGACCGGAAGGTAGCAGCATTAAGGATTCCCGTTTATGTGCGATGGCATTTTTATTAGGAGAAAAATTATGAATCAAGATGAATTATATATGGAAGAAGCTTATAAGGAAGCTTTAAAAGCTTACCAAAAAGATGAAGTACCTATAGGCTGTGTAATTGTTTATAATGATGAAATTATTGTTAGATCGCATAATTTAAGAGAAAATAATCAATGTGCAACTAGCCATGCTGAAATTGTAGCGATAGAAAAAGCTTGCAAGATACTCCATAATTGGCATCTTGATGATTGTATTTTATATGTTACTTTAGAACCTTGTTTAATGTGTTCAGGAGCTATTGTTAATAGTAGAATTAAAAAAGTTGTTTATGGAAGTGAAGATTTAAGATGGGCTGGACTATCAAATGTTGTAAAAGACTATGACAAGAAGATTAATCATCATCCGGAAGTTATAGGTGGAGTTTTAGAAGATAAATGTACAGCTTTATTAAAACAATATTTTAAAAGTAAAAGAGAAAAATAAACGATGGATAAATCCATCGTTTATTATGTATAAATAACTATTTTATAGTATAATAATTAAGGAATATTCAAGGAGGAAAATTATGGCCTATTTAGCGTTATATCGAGCATATCGTCCCCAAAGTTTTGAAGATTTGGCAGGACAAGAACATATATCTACAACACTTCAAAATGCAATCAAAGAAAATAAGATTGCTCATGCATATTTGTTTGCAGGACCTAGAGGAACTGGAAAAACAACAGTTGCTAAGATATTTGCTAAAGCTATTAATTGTACAGGTGATACCAATAATCCTCCATGTAATGAGTGTGATAATTGTAAAGCTATTACTAAGGGAGAACATCCCGATGTAATTGAAATAGATGCTGCTAGTAATAATGGGGTTGATGAAGTAAGAGATTTAATTGAAAAAGTTAAGTATGCCCCTATTAATGGTAAATATAAAGTTTATATAATTGACGAGGTTCATATGATGTCTAAAGGAGCTTTTAATGCTCTTCTTAAGACTTTGGAAGAACCACCTGCTCATATTGTATTTATTTTAGCTACTACTGAACCTCATAAAATACTTCCAACTATTATTTCAAGATGTCAAAGATTTGATTTCACAAGAATTGAAGAAAAAGACATTGTTAAAAGAATGGAATATGTTTTAAAAGAAGAAAATAAAAATTATGAAAAAGAAGCTTTAAGTATTATAGCTAAGTTAGCTGATGGTGGAATGCGTGATGCTTTAAGTATTCTAGAACAATGTTTAGCTTATAATGATGAAGTAACTGTTGAGAATGTTAATAATGTTTATGGATTATTAAATATAGAAACAAAGATTAATTTTATTAAACAATTATTATCAAAAGATTTGGAAGCAGTATTAAAATCTTTAGATTTAATGCTTGAAGGTAGCGTGGATATTCAAAGGCTTACTTTTGATTTAATTGATATTTTAAAAGATGTAATTATTTATCGTAATACTGATAATGTTAATGTGTTATCAGTATTGGATAAAAATAATATAGAGTTACTATCTAAATACATATCTGTTGATGAATGTTTTGAAATGGTTGATAGACTTGTAGATGCTAGTACTTATTATCCTCGAACTACTGATCCTAAAGCCTACTTTGAATTAGCTATTCTTAAGATTTGTAATAAAATTAAGGATGATCATAAAGAAGTAATCGTAGAAGAAAAAGTAGTTGAAACTAAAAAAGAAGTAAAAGAGGAAGTCAAAGAAGAAGCACAAAACGAAAATACTAATATTGAATCTTTACAGGAAGAAGAACCATTATTTGAACAAGAAATTATTGAAGAACCTTCTAATACAGCACCGTTAGAAGAAGTTAAAGAAACAATAGATAAGCCAATAGATGTTGATGAAAATGATATTATGAATATCCTTGTTCAAGCTCAAATGACTATTAGAGATGAAGTACAAGATAAATGGCAAATAATTAATAGATATCGTTTTAATATGAATACGGCTAAATATGCCAATATGTTGTGTAATGCGACAGTTGTTGCTGGTAGTGATAAAGGATTAATTATAACTTTTGAACATCAAGTAGAAGCTAATGTTGTTAATAATACGAATAACTATTATCCATTAAAGAGATTCTTACAAGAAATATTAGGTAGTGAATATGATTTTATCGCGGTTAGCGAAAAGAAATGGCCTAAAATAAGAAAACATTTTGTTGAACTAAAACATGATAACAATCTTCCAAGTCCTACAGAAATTAAGCTTCATCATATTGGTAAAGAAGTAGTTGAAAAAGAAGAAGTAGATGAAGCTAAAGAATTTGCAATTAATATGTTTGGTGAAAACATAGTTAAATTTGAAAATGATGACTAGGAGGAAATAGAATGAATAATTATCCTAAAGCTTTTGAGGACTTAGTTAATTGTTTCAAAAGACTACCTGGTATTGGAGCAAAGAGTGCCGAAAGATTAGCTTATTATTGTTTGGGTGAAGATGAAGATTATTTACAAGAATTTTCTAAAGCACTTAAAGAATTTAAAAGTAATATTCATTATTGTAAAAAATGTGGAAATATCTGTGAAGATGAAATTTGTGAAATATGTAAAGATTCTTCTAGAGATAAATCAACTATTTGTATAGTTGAATCTCCTAAAGATGTCTTTGCGATGGAAAAGATTAAAGAATATCATGGTTTATATCATGTTTTACATGGAACAATGTCAATCATGGATGGTAAAACATTAGAAGATTTAAATATTGATAGTTTATTTGATCGTTTGGATGGAGTGAAAGAAGTAATTATTGCAACTAATCCTACAAGAGAAGGAGAAACTACAGCTTTATATTTAGCAAAGCTTCTTGGTAAAAAAGGAATAAATACTAGTCGAATAGCTAATGGTTTACCTATTGGTAGTAATATAGATTATGCTGATGAATTAACTTTATTAAAATCATTAGAGGGACGTAAAAAGATATAAGAGAACTTCGGTTCTCTTTTTGTTATCAGTAATCATTACTAATAATATAAATTCTTTATAATAACTAAAATATTAGTTATAATTAGTAACAAAGGAGTAATTTGATGGAAGGTAAATTTATAACATTAGAAGGACCTGATGGTAGTGGTAAAAGTACTGCCGCTAAGTCTTTATGTGATTACTATATAAAACAAGGATATGATGTTGTTCTTACTAGAGAACCTGGAGGTATAGATATTGCTGAACAAATTAGAGAAGTTATCTTAAATAAAGCAAATACAAAAATGGATGGTAGAACTGAAGCTTTATTATATGCTGCAGCTAGAAGACAACATTTGGTTGAAAAGGTAAAACCAGCATTAGAAAACGGAGCAATTGTTATATGTGATCGTTTTGTAGATAGTTCTTTAGCTTACCAAGGTGTGGCTAGAGGTCTAGGAATTGAAGAAGTATATGAAATGAATAAATTTGCAATTGGGGAGTTTATGCCAGATAAAACTATTTTCTTTGATATTAATTATTTAGCAGGATTAAAGAGAATAGAAAATAATGATCGAGAAACTAATCGCTTAGATGATGAATCGGTAGAATTTCATAAAAATGTTTATGAAGGATATTTAAAGATATGTGATATGTTTAAAGAGCGCATCGTCAAAATAGATGCTAGTGAAAATAAAGAAGAAGTATTTAACCAATGCAAAGAGGTTATAGATAAACTACTATGAAAGACTATGAATACTTAAAAGAAAACCAACCTTTATTTTTAAAACTAATAAATAATGAAATTCAAAAGAAGGAAATACCTCATTCCTTTTTACTTGTTGGTAAGGACACTAAAATACCTTTAGAGTATTTAACTATGGCTTTGATTTGTGATGAACAACCGCCATGTGAAGAATGTATAGATTGTAAAAGAATTAAAGAAAAGGTTTATCCAGACATTATTTATTTTGATGGTTGTGAAGAAAGTATAAAAAAAGAAAATGTTGAATTTATAAGAAATGAATTCAACAAAATATCTGTGGAAGGCAAAGCTAGAATATATGTTTTAGAAAATATAGAATATAGTACTGAATCAGCGATGAATTCTTTACTAAAAGTATTAGAAGAACCTTCAAAAGGAATATATGCAATCTTTACAACAAAGAATAAAAACAAAATATTACCAACCATCATTTCAAGATGTCAGGTTTTAGATCTTCAAACAAAATCTGATGAAAAGATTGCTGACAATTTAAAAGATTTAGATTTATCTCAAGAAGAAATTAATATCTTATCTAGTATTTACTATGATAAAGAAGAAATAATAAATGCTAAGGAAGGTAATTTTAACAACTTATATCTTCAAGCTATAAATTTTATTGATGATTTATATAATGGAAAAGGTAACTTAGTTATTAACACGCAATTAAATGTTGTTAATGTATATAAAGATACAGCTGATATAAAATTGTTTCTTAATATGGTCTTACTTGGATTAAAAGATATGTTTCACGTGAAACATTCTAACAATATAGTTTATTGTAATCACCGTGATATATTTTTAAACTATAATAGTGATAATGATGATATAATAAAGAAAATTGAATTAACATTAGAAACAATTAATTTATTAGATACTAATGCCAATATTCCATTATTGTTGGATAGTTATATGTATAAATTATAGAAAGGATTAATATGGCGGAAAAAAGATTAGCAAGTATAAAATTTAGAAGTACTGGTAAAGAATATTTCTTTTCTACCAATCTTCCATTAAAAGATGGGGACTATGTAATAGTAGAAACTGCTCGTGGAGTAGAAATTGGAAATGTTGCCGGCGAACTTCGTGATTTAGAAGATTTTAACTTAAACACTGAACTTAAAGCGGTAAGAAGAAAAGCTAGTGATAAAGATATGAAAGAATACAATCATAATATTGAACTAGCTAAAGAATCTTTAACTATGTGTAAAGAGATTGTAGCGCGTTACAATTTAAATATGCAACTAACTAGTTGTGATTATACATTAGATCGTTCAAAGATAATATTTATGTATACTGCTGAAGAAAGAGTTGATTTTAGGCAATTATTAAAAGAACTAGCAACTGTATTTAAATGCCGAATAGAACTTCGACAAATTGGACCTCGTGATAAAGCTAGACTAGTTGGAGGAATTGGACCATGTGGTCTATCTCTATGTTGTAGCAATTTACTTGGTGAGTTTAATGGGGTTTCAATTAATATGGCTAAAAACCAAATGCTAGCAATTAATATAGAGAAGATATCAGGATCTTGTGGTAGATTACTTTGTTGCTTAAAGTATGAAGATGATATCTATACTAGTGAAAAGAAGAGATTTCCAAAGATTGGTTCTCAAGTAATGTACGAAGGAGAACGAGTTAAAGTAGTTGGTTTAAATGTTATTAGTGATTTAGTTAAAATTTTATCTAATACAGGTATCTCATTTGTAGGACTTGATGAAATTAAAACAATCGAAAATAATAATCAAGGTAATGATCATGCAAACAAAAGAAGTAACTAATTATCTATTGGCTCATAAGAACATGAAAATAATCCAAAGAAAAGATATGTTTAACTTTTCTTTGGATACAGTCTTATTAGCCAATTTTTGTTCGATTACTAAAGATACCAAAGAGATAGTTGACTTCGGAACTAATAATGCCGCTATCCCTCTTTTACTTACCACAAGAACAGATCGTCATATTACTGGTGTTGAGATTCAACCTGAAGCAGTGGAATTAGCAAAGAAAAATGTAGAGATTAATAATTTAACTAATCAAATAGATATATATAATGAAGATATTAAAGATTATATTCTTCATAGTGATAAAGTTCATTTAGTAATTTGTAATCCACCATTCTTTAAGGTTGATGAAAAAAGTAATTTAAATGAAAATGAATATTTACGAATTGCAAGACATGAAATTAAAATTAACCTTCAAGAAATAATATCTTCTGCAGCAACTATTCTAGATAATAAAGGGAAGTTAGCTATTATTCATCGTCCGGATAGAATGCTAGATATTATTTCTAACATGCAAAAAAATGATATCGAACCAAAAAGAATTAGATTTGTCTATCCTAAAGAAGGAAGAGAATGTAATATGCTTTTAATTGAAGGTGTGTATAAAGGGAAAAAAGGGTTAAAAATATTACCACCCTTATATGCTCATAATGAAGATGGTTCTTATTCGAAAGAAGTAAAGAAAATGTTTGGAGAGATAATAGATGAATAGACAAAAGAGCTTTAATGATAATGCAAAACTATATATAGTAGCTACTCCAATTGGAAACCTTTCTGAGATGTCTGCAAGGGGAATTGAAATCTTAAACGAAGTTAGTTTTATTGCGGCTGAAGATACTAGAAATACAGTTAAGTTATTAAATCATTTTAATATTGAGACAAAACTTATATCTCATCATGAACATAATATTCATAAATCAATACCTCATCTTATATCTTTACTTAAAGAAGGAAATGATATAGCTTTGGTAAGCGATGCAGGATACCCAGCAATATCTGATCCAGGATATGAATTAGTTCAAGAAGCGATTAAAGAAGATATTAATGTCATTCCGGTTTCTGGATGTAATGCTTGTTTGGATGCTTTGGTGGTCTCTGGGATTGCCCCACAACCATTTATGTTCTACGGATTTTTAGATCATAATGATAAAAAGAAGAAGAAAGAGTTAGAAGAATTAAAAGATATTACTTATACAATAGTATTCTATGAGGCCCCTCATAGAATAACTAAAACACTAAAAATTATGTTGGATATTTTAGGTGATCGTAAGATTGCTTTATGTCGCGAACTAACAAAAAAACATGAAGAAATTATTAGAGGAACCATTCAAGAGATAATAGAAATATCAGATGATTTAAAGGGAGAAATGGTAATTGTCTTAGAGGGTGGTAGTAAAGAAGTTAAAGAAATTGTTTATAATACTACAATTAAAGAAGCAGTTAATGAATATGTTGAAAAGGGAATGTCAGCAAAAGATGCTATTAAAGAAATAGCTAAGCAACGTAACTTAAATAAAAATGATGTCTATAAAGAGTATCATTCTTAATGTTTCACGTGGAACATATTAATAATAATGATTACTATTTGCATATTAATTAACTTTTAAATATAAGCATGGTAAGATAAAAGAGGGGAATTGCTATGGCTAGACATAAAAAGAAAAGACAACTAAATATCAACAAGCTACTTATCTTAATATTTGCAGTAGCGCTTGTGGTTGGAGGTGGATACTTTATTACCCATATGGGAAAAGATGATCCTTATTCAACATATAATACTTACAATAAAGATAATAAAAAATATGGTTCAGTTGAACATTATAAAAAAGAAAATAAAAATTTTTATACTTCTATATTTTATCCAACGTTCTCTATTGATCCATTAAATAAAATAGTAAAAGAAAAATATAAAGCCTATCTAACTAAGGAAGAAGAAAACAAAGAAGTTAGAGAAGATGTTTTATATATGGATTACTCTTGCAGTCGAGTATATGGTCAGTTTGTAAATGTTACATTTAATTTTAAAAGATTAAATATGGCTGATAAAAAGAATCCTAAAACCATTACTAATAAAAAAGATGCCTTTGTTTATGATATTAAACAAAAGAAAGTTCTTTCTTTAAGTGATTGTTTTAGAACAGCTTATGTTGGAGTTCTAACAAGTAAAAACTTTACCAATACTTCTGGTAAAAATACATTACTTCAAATATCTACAAAAGGTGTAACTATTTATAAAGATAATAATTTAAAAGAAAAGACAACTATTAATTTTAATTCTAATAAATCACTAAATATGTTAGCAAATAAAAATATACCATCAGACAGACCAACTGGGATAACTATTCCTAAGACTCATAAAGTTGATACTAGTAAAAAACTAATAGCTATCACTTTAGATGATGGGCCAGGTATTTATACCGATCGGGCGATGAATGCTTTTGAAAGTGTTGATGGAAGAGCTACTTTCTTTGAATTAGGAGAATCAATGAAGAAGTATCCTGACACAGTATTAGATGTCTATGAAAGAGGTTTTGAAATAGGTTCTCATACTTATGATCATGCACAACTTACTAAATTAGATGCTGCTAGTTTAAGTTCGCAAATTGATAATACTCAAGATGAATGTTTTAAAATTACTGGTTATGAACCAACTCTTGTAAGGCCACCATATGGAGCTATCAATGATAATGTTAGAGCAGCTTTTGCTAATAGAAATCTAAAATATGTTTTATGGGATGTTGATACTTTAGATTGGAAGCATCGAGATGCCAATTATGTTTGTGATCAAATAGTTAGTAAAGCTCAGGATGGAAAAGTAATCTTAATTCATGATATTCATGAAACAAGTGTTGCTGGATTGGAACTGGCTTTACCTAAACTGCAAGCAGCAGGCTATCAATGTGTTACGGTTTCTGAATTATTACAATATAAAACAGTTGATTGTGTTCACTAAGTACCTCTTTGAGGTACTTTTTTAAACCATAATTTTCCATTAACTAACCATAATTAATGGGATATACAATGGTTATCATTTAGGTATGAACGAAGACAAAATAAATGAATATAAAATCCCATATAACTTAGCTTGTAAATATTTAAATAATATCTTATCAAATTTAAATGAAGAACTAGGATATTCTTTAAATCATAATCCAATTCATTCTATTGATTATCGAATTAAAAGTAATAATTCCATAAAAGAAAAACTAGTAAGGAAAGGATATCCTAAAAGTATTAAATCATTATCTAAAATAAATGATATTGCTGGAGTAAGAGTTGTTTGTGATTATGTAAATGATGTGTTTTATATTGCTCAACTACTATCAATGCATAATTCAATTAATATAATTACTCAAAAGAATTATATTAATTATCCAAAGGATAATGGATATCGTTCTTTGCATTTAATTGTTAGTGTTGATATATTTTACAAATCAACAATGATTAAAGTGCCAGTTGAAATTCAAATAAGAACTATTGCTATGGATTGTTGGGCTTCCTTAGAACATGAAATGAAGTATAAAAAAGAAATAAAGGATGATAATATTGAACAAGAACTTTTAGAGTGTGCTTCTTTAATGGCTAGAACAGATGCCAAGATGCAAAAAATCTACCAACAAATAAATGCCAAGTGGCATTTAGACAGTAAGGATTTATAATTTGGAAGTTGACTAACCTTGTTTTCAATGGTATTGTTTAAAAGAAATAAATACGAAGATTGGAAGATGCTAAAAAGAGTCTTATAGAGAGTTAGTGTTTGGTGTAAACTAACAGATTAATTTTAGGTGATGGCCCATGAGTAGATACTTCGAATAATTAAAAGTATCCGTAAACTTGCGTTAAAAGATTGAGGTGCATAGCTAAGCTATGAACTAAGGTGGTATCGCGATATAAGTCGTCCTTAGACAGGATGACTTTTTTTATTTTAAGGAGGGAATAAGATGAGTGATAAAAAGAAATTTTATTTAACAACGGCAATTACTTATACATCAGGTAAACCACATATTGGTAATACATATGAAATTATCTTAGCTGATGCAATTGCTAGAAGTAAAAGACAAGAAGGTTATGATGTTTACTTTCAAACAGGAACAGATGAACATGGTCAAAAGATAGAAGAAAAAGCTAAAGCAGCTAACATTCCACCAAAAGAATATGTTGATAAAACTGCGGGGGAAGTAAAAAGAATTTGGGATTTGATGGATACATCATATGATCGTTTCATGAGAACGACAGATACTTATCACGAAAAACAAGTTCAAAAGATTTTTAAAAAACTATATGATCAAGGTGATATTTATTTAGGTCACTATGAAGGTAAATACTGTACAGCTTGTGAATCATTCTTTACAGAATCTCAACTTGTTGATGGTAAGTGTCCTGATTGTGGTGGAGAAGTTCATGATGCAAAAGAAGAAGCCTACTTCTTTAAATTATCTAAATACCAAGATCGTTTAATGAAACATATTGAAGATCATTCAGAATTTATTCAACCAGAATCAAGAAAAAATGAAATGATTAATAACTTCTTAAAACCAGGTCTTCAAGATTTATGTGTTTCTAGAACTTCATTTACTTGGTCAATCCCAGTTGATTTTAATCCTAAACATGTTGTTTATGTTTGGATTGATGCTCTTACAAATTATATTACTGGACTTGGATATGATGTTGATGGTAATAATGGCGAATTATATAAAAAGTATTGGCCAGCTGATCTTCATTTAATAGGTAAAGATATTGTTAGATTCCATACAATCTATTGGCCTATTATGTTGATGGCTTTAGATATACCTCTTCCAAAACAAGTATTTGGTCATCCTTGGTTACTTCAAGGTGAAGGAAAGATGTCTAAATCTAAAGGTAATGTAATCTATGCTGATGACTTAGTAGATATGTTTGGAGTTGATGCAGTTAGATATTATGTTCTTCATGAAATACCATATGATAATGATGGTACAATTACATGGGATTTATTAGTGGAAAGAATTAATACTGATTTAGCTAATACTTTAGGTAACTTAGTTAATAGAACTATCGCTATGAGTAATAAATACTTTGGTGGAATAGTTGAAGATAAAGGGGTCGTAGAACCAGTTGATCAAGAATTAAAAGATAAAGCTCTAGCAATGCCTGCTAAAGTATTAAAATTAATGGATAAATATAAAGCTAGTAAGTCTCTAGATGAAATTATTGATTTACTTCGTCGTACCAATAAATATATTGATGAAACTATGCCTTGGGCTCTTGCAAAAGATGAATCTAAACAAGATCGTTTAGCTACTGTTTTATATAACTTAACAGAGGCAATTAGATTTTCAGCAGTTATGCTAGAACCATATATGCCTTCAACATCTAAAAAGATTCTAACTCAAATTAATACTAATTTATCAAGTGTTGAATCTTTAAATGAATTTGGTAATTATGTTTCTGGAACTAAAGTAGTAGAAAAACCAGAAATATTATTTGCTAGATTAGATCCAAAAGAAATAGAAGAAAAAGTAAAAGCTTTAATGCCTGCTAAACCAGTTGTTAAAGAAGAAAAAGATGAAATAACTATTGATGATTTTACTAAAATCAAATTAAAAGTTGGAACAGTTTTAGAATGTAAAAAACACCCAGATGCTAATAAACTATTAGTTTCTAAAATAGATTTAGGAGATGAAGTTAGACAGATAGTATCTGGAATAGCTGATCATTATACACCGGAAGAATTTGTTGGTAAGAAAGTAATAGTCGTTGCTAATCTTAAACCAGCTAAACTTAGAGGTGTCGAATCTCAAGGAATGATATTAGCCGGTAGTACAAAAAAACTATTAGAAGTAGTCTCAATAAAAGACCTTCCTAATGGAACAGAAATACATTAATAATGTTTCACATGAAAAAAGGAACTCCTGGTGGAGTTCCTTATTTACTTAAATAATGTTCAATTCTTGGTTTAATTATTACATATAAAGTTGATGCAATAATTATTGATAAGATGGCGTTAACTATTGTAGTCATAAAATTATAACTAGCAAGAGCTAAAGCGGCTTGGCTAGAAGCCCCTAGTATAACACTAGTATAGAAGTAACCAAATAGTGGTTCTCCAACAATATTGAATAACATCCCAGCAGTACAAGAAAGTATTACCCCTAGATATAATTTCTTGCCTTCTAGTTCATTTACTTTAATTAGTTTATGATCAACTAGTCCAGTTACTACCCCAATCATAAATTTAAGAATAATTGTTTTTGGTGCATAGGTAATATATATTGGATCTAATAAATCACCAATTCCCATACCGATTGCTCCAGCAATACCCCCAGGTACTCCCCCTACTATAAGAGCGGCTAGTAAAACAAAAGCATTTCCTAAATGAAAACTAGTAACTCCACCTGGAGTAACTATTTTAATTTGTAGGAATGTAAATGATACATACGCTAAGGCAGCCATTAAAGCAGTAACTGTTAATTTAAATACTTTACTGTTTTTCATAAAACTCTCCCCCTTTATTAAAAGCCATTTTAGTCTTATGTTGTATACAATTCAAATGATATTATAAAAATAAATTATCTGTCATTAACTATTGTATTATCTTAAGAACCAATGGTTTTTTATTATTGAATGAAATGGACTTTAGTGCTACCCTAAATAAGGTGATTTAATGGAAAAGAAAGAATATTTAGAATGTGAAAAATGGTATGTGTTTGCAACTTTAATATTAATAGGTGGTTTCTTTGGTGGATACACTTATACTCTTAAAGGAGGAATATTTTGTAATGCGCAAACAGCTAATGTTGTTTTACTGGGAATGAATATTGGACTTGGTAAAATAAATGAAGCGTTATATTTATTAATACCAATAACAGCTTATTTTTTAGGAACAATGTTATCAGAAGTGATTGCTCTTAAAGTTAAGAAATTTGAAATTCTTAGGTGGGATACAATCCTTATAGGAATTGAAATTATAATGGTTATTATTCTAGGACTATTACCAGATAGTGTTCCTAATCATATATTTCAAATAAGTATTAACTTTATATGTGCGATGCAGTTTAATACATTTAGACAAAATCAAGGGGTACCAATGGCTACAACCTTTATTACTAATCATATTAGACAAACAGGAAGTTTTCTTGTTCGGTGGTTTAGAAAGAAAGAAAAGAAAGAATATTTAAATCGTTCTTTATCTCATTTTTATATGATAATCTGTTTTTTAATTGGAGCCATCATTTCAACATTCTTTTGTGCTCACTTAGGTAATCAAGGAATTCTAGTTGCTTGTTTGCCTCTAGGATTATTATTTATTGATTTATTACATGCTGATTTAGTAGTAGAAAAAGACAAAATACATGAAGTTCCTAAAGGACATTAAAATAAAGTATGTTAAACATACTTTATTTATTTGTTTATAAAGGTTTTATATAATATAATGAAAACGATTTGGAGGTAGTAATGATGAACGATATCATGCTTGATAGACTTAAAACAATAGAAAACAGATATGAAGAACTAGGACAAATGATGATGGATCCTGATATAGGTTCTGATATTAAAAAAATGACCGAAGTTTCTAAAGAACAAGCTTCTTTAGAAGGGGCTTATAATCTTTATCAAGAATATAAGAAAACTGTTTCTGGAATAGAAGAAGCTAAAGAACTAGCTAAGGAAGATGATCCAGAAATTAAAGAAATGGCTGAAATGGAACTTTCTTCATTAGAAGAAAAGATTCCTGAATTAGAGTCCAAACTACAAGTAGAATTACTTCCAAAAGATCCTAATGATCATAAGAATGTCTTAATGGAAATTAGAGGGGCTGCTGGGGGAGATGAAGGTAATATCTTTGCTGGAGATTTATTTAGAATGTATTCTAAATATTGTGAAGCTCAAGGATGGAAAGTAGAAATATTAGAAGCTACTGATGGCGATGCTGGTGGATTCTCTCAAATATCTTTTGATATTGTTGGCGAAGGTGTTTATGGAAAACTTAAATATGAGTCTGGTTCACACCGTGTTCAAAGAGTTCCTAAGACTGAATCTCAAGGAAGAGTTCAAACTTCAACTGCTACTGTTCTAGTAATGCCAGAAGTAGAAGAAGTTGATATTGATATTAATAAAAATGATTTAAGAATTGATACATATCGAGCTAGTGGTGCTGGTGGACAACATATCAATAAAACTGATTCAGCAGTTCGTATTACCCATCTTCCAACTGGAATTGTAGCTAGTAGCCAAGATGGTCGTAGTCAACATGATAATAAAGATAAAGCTATGACAGCTTTAATAGCTAGGGTTTATGATCATTTCCAACAAGAAAAAGAAGCTAAAGAATCAGGAGAAAGAAGATCTAAAATCGGAACTGGTGATCGAGCTGAAAAAATAAGAACTTATAACTACCCTCAAAATAGAGTGACTGATCATCGAATTGGTTTAACTATCCAACAATTAGATAAAATTATGGATGGGAAGTTAGATGATATTATTACTGCCTTAATAAATGAAGATCAAAAAAGAAAACTTGAGGGTGAATAATAAATGCCAACTGTTAAAGAATTAATCAAACAAACAGAAAAAAGATTAGATAATGAACATAAGGATGTAAATGTCGCTAAAGTATTATTTTATTTTTTAGCTAATAAACAACCGCATGAATTATATCTAATGTTGGATGAAGAGGTGGATTCATTACTTCAAAATAAATTTAATGAAGGAATGGAAGAGTACTTTAATGGAAAACCTATCCAATATATCAAAGGATATGAAACATTCTTTGCTAGAGATTTTAAAGTAAATGAAGATGTTTTAATTCCTCGATATGAAACCGAAGAATTAGTTGAAAATATCTTATATAAAATAGATGATTATTTTAGTGATTATAAAGAAATAGATTTATGTGATGTTGGTACGGGTTCAGGTGCAATATCTGAAACCTTAGCTCTAGAAGAAGATCGACTAAATGTTGTAGCCACTGATATTTCTAGTAAAGCATTAGTAGTAGCTAAAGAAAATGCTGATCGATTAAAAGCTAACGTTACTTTTTATGAGGGAGATATGCTTCAACCATTATTAGATAATAATATTAAAGTTGATATCTTTGTAAGTAATCCTCCCTATATTCCAAATAATCAAGAAATAGAATCATTAGTAAAAGATAATGAACCTAATGTAGCCTTATTTGGAGGTAATGACGGTTTATATTTCTACCGTAAAATATTTAAAGATGTAAAGAAAGTGTTAAAAGATAAAGCTTTATTAGCTTTTGAAATGGGATTTGATCAAAGAGAATTAATGGATGAAGCTATTAAAGAATATTTTGATGAAAATGCTGACTATGAAATAATAAAAGATATGTCAGGAAAAGATCGAATGTTATTTATATACTATAATTTGAGGTAGTTTTATGATTGAAACTAAGAGACTAATAATTAGAGAACTAAAAAAAGAAGATGCTTTAAGGTTTAGTGAATATCGTAATAAACCAGAAGTATCTAAATATCAATCCTGGAATCATTATCCAGTATTAAAAGCTAAATGGAGAATAAGATATACATCCGAACATCCATTAAAAAATGAAATTGGTAATTACCAACTAGGTATTTACCTTAAAGATAGTGATTTATTAATTGGTGATATATTTGTCCAAATTGAAAAAGAAAATTCTTTTTCAATTGGCTACACTTTAGATAATGATTATTGGCATCAAGGTTATGCCTTTGAAGCCATTAGTGTATTCTTAAGTTATATGCATGATGTTTTAAGTTTAAACAAATGTGTTGCTCATGTTTATCAAGCAAATGTCGCTTCAATAATGTTACTTAAAAAATTAGGGTTCTATGAAAAAACTAGATCTCAACAGTTTCAAGATATATATTTTATAAAAGAATTATAATAATAAGGTATGGAAACATACCTTTTTTTGTCCAATTTATATTTTTGATCAAATATAATTAATTAGTTGTTTAAGTTATAATTAGATTAAAGGACATTACATATTTTAAATAATTATATTTTCCAAATTGATTGTTTATATTTTTAAAAGAAGTATAATATAATTAGGAATGATTCCTAATAAGGAATTTATCATTAATCAAATGAAAGGAGAATAATAATGAAAGATAATGATAATAAGAAGTTGACTAATGAAGTTGGTGCGCCAGTTGGAGATAACGAACATAGTATAACAGCAGGCAAAAGAGGACCAGTAATGATGCAAGATGTTTGGTTGCTTGAAAAACTTGCTCACTTTGATCGTGAAGTTATCCCTGAAAGAAGAATGCATGCTAAAGGTTGGGGTGCTTTTGGAAAGTTCACAGTAACTCATGATATTACAAAGTATACTAAAGCTGATCTTTTTAGTGAAATTGGTAAAGAAACAGAATTATTTATTCGATTTTCAACAGTAGCTGGTGAAAGAGGTGCGGCTGATGCTGAAAGAGATATTCGAGGAGTGGCTGTAAAGTTTTATACTAATGAAGGAAACTGGGATTTAGTGGGAAATAATACCCCTACTTTCTTTATTAGAGATGTTCATAATTTCCCTGATTTAAATCGAGCAGTTAAAAGAGATCCTTATACAGGAATGAGAAGTGCTCAAAATAACTGGGACTTTTGGACACTTCTTCCAGAGACCTTCCACCAAACAACGGTTGTCATGTCTGATCGCGGTATCCCTGATGGATTTAGACATATGCATTTCTTTGGTGAACATACATATTCTATGTACAATAAAGATAATGAAAGAGTTTGGGTAAAATTTCATTTTAAAACTCAACAAGGTATTAAAAACTTAACCGATGAAGAAGCAGCAAAGATAGTCGCTAATGATCGGGAAAGTTCAGGCAGAGATTTATATGAAGCAATTATGAAAAAGGATTATCCAAAATGGACAATGTATATTCAAGTAATGAGTGAAAAACAAGCAAAGGAACATTATGAGAATCCTTTTGATATTACTAAGATATGGCGTCATAAAGAATTTCCATTAATTGAGGTCGGAGAAGTAGAACTTAATAGATGGCCAGAAAACTATTTCCAAGATGTTGAACAGGCTGCCTTTACCCCTGCTCATGTTGTACCAGGAATTGGCTTTTCACCAGATAAGTTCTTACAAGGAAGACTATTTGTATATGGTGATGCTCATCGATATCGTTTAGGAGTTAACTATAATCAAATACCAGTAAACCAAGCTAAACATGCTAAGGTATCAGACTATCATCGTGATGGAGCAATGAGGGTTGATGGTAACTATGGAAGAGCTCCTGCCTATTCTCCAAATAGTGAAGGAGTATGGTCAGCTCAACCAGAAGTATTAGAACCACCTTTGGATTTAGAAGGCGCTATGTATAACTACGATCCTACTAAAGATCCAACAGATGATAACTTTAAAGCGGGTGGTGATTTATATCGAGTAATGAGCGAAGATGAAAAACAATTACTTATTGAAAATACTGCTCGAAATATTGCCCCATGTTCTGAAAATATTAAATACCGTCATGCAGTGCACTGCTACTGGGCAGATGAAGATTATGGCCTTAGAATGACTAAAGCTTTAAATCTAAATCTAGATGATGTTAAGGAACTTGCAAAAGGTAATCATAACTCTCTTGTTAAAGCTACTCTTCCGGGTGGAAAGTATAACTGCAAGCCTAGTGAAATGTAGAATATAAGGATAAACTTCAAGTTTATCCTTTTTTTTCGAACATTTTCTAAACTTCTCTTGTCTCTTATTTTGAAGGCGAGGAAAACACTATGGAAAAAGAGTTAATATTATTTAAAATAAACTCAGTATTATACCTTCGAGATCATTTAAATTGTAGTTATGAAGATATCAGTTGTATTATGAATATTTCAATCTTCGTAGCCATAACCTATTATGAAATAGCAATTAATAGGAATAAAAGGAGGAATATAAGAATTTCATAAAAGATTATTTTTGGTGCGAGTGTGAACTTTTAGTGAGAAAGATACGTTAATAAAAGTGAAAAAGAAGAGGACGAAATAATGAAGAAAATTAAAAAATTGGTATTACCAATCTTATTATCTTTAGTGATGATAGGTGGTTATATACCTATAGTATATGCAGAAGATGAAGTAGAAACTTCAACTTCTACAGAAGAAACACAAACTGATGAGACATCAGTTAATCAAGAAAAAGAAAGTAATAATGAAGAAGTAAAAGATGATTCTTCTAAAGTAGAAGAAAATAAAGAATCTAAAGTAGCTACTACGCCTACTTCAACAAATAAAGAATCAACTAAAGTAGCTTCAGCAAAAACAGGAGAAGTAACGATAGACTCTACAAACTTCCCTGATTCAAACTTCTTAGATTATGTAAAACAATATGATACTGACGGTAATGGAAGTTTAAGTGAAAGTGAATTTGATAACGTAACAGAAATGACACTATATGCAAATAAATTTTCAGATTTAAAAGGTATTGAATATTTTACATCCTTAAAATTGTTACAATGCAATGCTAATAAACTAACAAGTATAGATCTAAGCAAAAATACAGCCTTAACTGAATTGGAATTATTTGACAATCAATTAACAAGTTTAGATATAAGCAAAAATACAGCGTTAACAAGTTTATCCTGTGAGAATAATCAATTAACAAACTTAGATGTAAGTAAAAATACATCCCTAGAGGCTCTTTATTGTTATGATAATCAATTAACGAACTTAGATGTAAGTAAAAATACAGCGTTAACAAGTTTACACTGTGCTAATAATCAACTAACAAACTTAGATGTAAGTAAAAACACTGCATTGAAATCTTTAGGGTTCAGTATTAACCAAATTCAAACTATAGATGTAAGTAAAAATACAGAATTAGTATCTTTAATGTGCGAGAGAAATAAGATGACTAGTTTGGATGTTAGCAATAATACAAAACTACATAGCCTTATATGTTTTGATAATAATCTATCAAAATTAGATATAAGTAAGAATTTAGGATTATCTTGGTTGGATTGTTCTGATAATGAAATAACAAGTATAGATGTACGCAATCACACAGATTTAGAATGGTTTTTATGTAATGAAAATAAAATAACAACTTTAGATTTAAGTAAAAATACGAAATTAAATGAATATATGATTTACTTTAAAAATCAAAACAATAGTTGTTTTGTTACTAAAAAAGTAAATGGTACATATGCTTTTGATTTAAAATCATATGTTAATTCAACTAATGGATTAGTTGATAAAGCAACTATGACTGATGGATCAACTATTAAAACTGATGGAAAGGTTGAATATACTAGTTTGCCTCAAAGTATTACTTATAACTATGAAACTGATAGTGTATTACCAGATACAGAGACAAGTCATACAACAATGGATGTTACTTTAACTCCAACAGTAAACTATCAAGTATTATTCACCGATGGTGAAGGTAATGCATTAAGTAATCAAACAGTAGAAAATGGAAAAGATGCAAAAGCGCCTGCAACTCCTACAAGAGAAGGATATGTGTTTATTGGTTGGGATAAAGATTATTCTAATATTACAGACGCAATAGAAGTAAAAGCAGAATGGGTTTCTGCTGCAAATGCTTCTCAATCAACAATTGATGCAAATGATAAAACAATTAAACAAACAGCAGCTAAAGGTATTAAGTCAACTAAAGATTTAATCGATATCATGAATGCAGTAGTAACTAAAGGTGATGAAACTACTACAAAACCTACAAGTGTTACATGTGATAAATATAGTGATATTACTGCTGGTAAAGTAGGAAGTTACAATGTTACATTTACTTATACGGATGATAATGGTGAGAGTATTAATGTAACTAAAGTATTAACAGTAGAAAAAGATAAAACTATTAAAATTGATCAAGGTGGTACAGACTTATCGAATACTAATGGTTCAAGTAGTGGTACAACTAGTAGTGGTATAGTAGCAACAGGCGATAATTCTAACATAGGATTATTTGGATCTCTATTCATGATTTCATTACTTGGATTATTAATGAATAAAAAAAGAAAAGAAAATTAGAAATTAATAAATTAAAGAAAGGATAAAATCATGGAAGAATCAAGATTTGTAACAAGCAATGAATTGCAAGATGCAATAGATGGTAATCAAGAAGCTTGTAAAACAATCTATAATAAGACATTTAAGAGTGTATATTTCTTTGCTTATGGATTCTTCCAAGACGAATCCTTAGCTAAAGATGTAACTCAAACAGTTTATCTAAAAGTATTTAAAAACTTAGAATCATTAAAAGAAGTTGAGTATTTTGGTATCTGGATTAAAAAGATTACTTATAATACTTGTATTTCAGTAGCTACTAAAAAGAAATTATTGATGAAAGATTTATCGGACAATGATTCAATTGATAATTATTCTAATAATAAAGATGATGTAAATAAAAATCTAATTAATAAAGAAATTACGGAAGCAGTATTTCAATCCTTACAAACAATGCCTTATAAGTTTAGAAGTGTTGGAGTATTAAGATATTATGAAGATTTATCATATGCTCAAATAGCAGATGTTTTAGATATCTCAGAAGGAACTGTTAAATCTAGACTTAATACTATTAATCAGCATTTAAAAACAGATTTAACAGATAAAGGGATAACTCCTAAGACGATGTTATCAACTTCTGTTCCAGCTACAGTAATTACTACGGCATATCAAATGTTGATGAATCAAGGGACACTTTCTTCTCAAACTATAGATAGCATTAGTAAGTATGTCTTTGGTGGCGGAACAGTTTCTTCTTTAGGCGTGCTAAAGGTAGCATTAGCTGTAGTTATTCTTGGAGGAGCGGGTTACGGCGGTACAAAACTATTTAATGAAGTTGATAATAAAAAAGACAATGTATCAGTTGCTAGCATAGCCCCAATAAAACAAGATAACCCTATTGAAGTAGAAGTTGAAGAAGAGAAACCAGTAATTCAAAATATTAGTTATAACAAGAACTGGACTAATCAACCTATTGATATTAATGTTCAAACAACAAATCAAAATTATGATCAATTACTTATTAATGATAAAAATGTTAAGAATATAATTAGTAATGGTAATTATTCAATTAAACTAATTAAAGATAATCAAGTAGTGGCAACTAGTAGTATTAGTATTTCTAATATCGATACTCTTGGCCCAGATGTGGTTAGTAGCCAAAATGGTAATACTTTTACCTTAAATATTAGTGATAATCTTTCCGGTGTATCTAGTATAAAGATGACTAGAAATAATGTGGTCTCTAATGACTATAGTTATAATAGTAAAACCGGCATACTAGTGGTTACTACAAATGATAATGATAAAGATATTATCAAAGTATTTGATAAAGCTGGAAATGTAACTACAATAACTATTGAATAAATATTAAGAAGGATAGTAATCAATTAGATTACTATCCTTTTTGGTTGTTTCATAAGCGTTTTGACTATATAATTTAATCATGAAATTTAAACGAGCATTACTACAAAAAAGAAATACTTATGTTGTTGGAGTATCAGGTGGTTGTGATTCGATGGCCTTATTAGATTTACTATATGATTATGGATATACCATAGTAGTAGCTCATGTTAACTACCATGTTCGAGAAGACAGTAATGAAGATAGTAAACTTGTAAGTAGATATTGTCGTAATCGGGGTATTCCTTTTTATCGTCGAGACATCAATACCTATAAGAATGAAAACTTTGAAATGCAAGCTCGTAATATGCGTTATAAATTCTATCTAGATATTGCTTTAAAACATGATACCGATAAAGTGGTTTTAGGACATCATCAAGATGATGTCTTAGAAACAATAATTATGCAGTTAAATCGCGGAAATACTGATGGCTATTTAGGTATTAAAGATATATCAATGGTTCAAGGTTTAGAAGTAATAAGACCACTTCTAGGATGTTCTAAAGAAGATCTTCAACAATATTGTAATAATAATGATATTCCATATCGAGATGATTATACTAACTTTTCAACTGACTATACGCGTAATTATATTCGAAACATTACTTTAAAAAGATATTCAATTAAAGAAAAGAAATTCTTACTAAGAAAAGCTAAAGAACATAATGATATTATCGATAAAAAGAATAATTTATTTAAAAAATACTTTAATGAGTATGATAGTTTAGGAAAACTAAACTATCATACAATTAATCCTTATGGATTAGAGTCAGTAATTTATTATATGTTAAAAAAGAGTATCTATCCTCCTTTAATCAGTAAAGGATTAATAGAAGAGATACTAAGGGAATTAAAAACTGATAAACCAAATATCATGATTGATTTACCAGTTAATTATGTGTTCATAAAAGAGTACGATAATATATACGTTTCCAAAAAGAAAATAATAAAAGATTATTCATACACATATAAGGAACTAACTATGGATGAGAATGATTATTATAAGATTCTTCCTAGTGGTGGTCTTAATGAAGGAGTATATATTAGTGAAGAGGATTATCCAATAACTATTCGTAGTCCTTTATATGGAGATGTTATCAAAACAAGTAGTGGACATAAAAAAGTATCTAGATTATTTATTAATAACAAGATACCTTCTATTCAAAGAAAAAGTTGGCCTATTGTTGTTAATAAAGATAATGAAATTATCTTAGTGCCTAATCTAGCAAAAAATGTTGATTATTTGACTACTAAACCTAATATGTTTGTGATAAAATTGTGATAATTATAGGAGAAGAGATATGCATAATGATATAAAAGAAATATTATTTTCTCATGAAGACATCTCAAATAGATGTGAGGAAATAGCAAAACAAATAGATGCCGATTATCATGGAGAACAAATTATGCTAGTTGGTTTATTAAAAGGATCTGTTCCTTTTATGAGTGAACTAGCACAACATCTTAAAAGTGATGTTACATTTGAATTCATGCAAGTAAGTAGTTATGAAGGTGTGGAATCTAAAACATTGGTTGTAAAACAAGATATATTAACTGATATTGCTGGTAAGAATATTTTAATTGTCGAAGATATTCTAGATACTGGAAAGACATTAAGTAATGTTAAAAAGATGCTTGAAAAACGTAACGCTAAAAGCGTTAAGATTGTAACAATGTTAGATAAAGAAGAAGGTCGGGTATTTGATATGACTGCTGACTATTCTGGTTTTAAAATTCCAAATGCCTTTGTAGTTGGATTTGGTTTAGATTTTAATCAAAGATATCGTCAATTACCATATGTAGGTATCTTAAAAGAAGAATGTTATAAAGCTTAGTAAGGAGAAGTTATGAATAACAAAAAAGGATTAATTAAGACTATCCTTCCTTGGATCATAGTTCTAATTGTAATTTCAGGATTTATGGGAATGATGAATCAATCATCATCTACTGAAATTACATATAGTAAATTCATGGAATTAGTTGAAAAGAAGAAATTTAAAGAAGTAGAAATCGAACCTACTGATTTAGTGTGTGATATTTCTGGTAAGTATTATACTGATAAATCAAAGAAAGATACTGTTGAATTTTCAACAGTCGTTGTTAAAACTGATGATGAATTAAATTCATTAGTAAGTACCTTAAATGATAAGGGTGTTAAAACTACTGTGGTTGATCAAGATGATCAAGGAATTGTTTTAACAGTTATCTTAAATTTATTACCTTATGTAATAATGATTGGAGCATTCTTCTTATTGTTTAGAATGATGTCTAATGGTGCAGGTGGTAATAATAAAGCCTTTGAATTTGGTAATTCAAGAGCTAAATTAGAAAAGAATCAAAAGACAAGATTTGCTGATGTAGCTGGGGCTGATGAAGAAAAAGAAGAACTTACAGAGTTAGTTGATTTCCTTAAGAACCCTAAGAAGTTTGTACAAATGGGTGCTAAAATACCTAGAGGGGTTTTACTTGTAGGGCCTCCAGGTACTGGTAAAACTTTACTTGCTAGAGCTGTATCTGGTGAAGCCAACGTACCATTCTACTCAATTTCAGGTTCTGAATTCGTAGAAATGTTTGTTGGGGTTGGTGCTGGACGTGTTAGAGACATGTTTAAAAAAGCTAAACAAAATGCTCCATGTATTATCTTTATTGATGAAATCGATGCAGTTGGTCGTCAAAGAGGAACTGGTATGGGTGGAGGACACGATGAACGTGAACAAACTCTTAACCAATTACTTGTTGAAATGGATGGATTCTCAGGGAATGAAGGAGTTATTATATTAGCTGCTACTAACAGAGCTGATGTACTTGACCCTGCTTTACTTCGTCCTGGACGTTTTGATAGACAAATTCAAGTATCTAATCCAGATAAAAGAGCTAGAGCTGCAATATTAAAAGTTCATGCTCGTAATAAGAAATTTACTGATGATGTAAACTTTGACAATGTTGCTCAAAGAACTCCAGGATTCTCTGGGGCTGAACTTGCCAATGTATTAAATGAAGCAGCTTTACTAGCTGTCAGAGAAAATCATAATCAAATATCAATGGCTGATATTGATGAAGCAGTTGATAGAGTTATGGGAGGTCCCGCTAAGAGATCTCGTAAATATACAGATCATGAAAGAAAACTTGTGGCTTATCATGAAGCTGGACACGCTATTATTGGTCTAACACTTGAACAAGCTAATAAAGTTCAAAAAGTTACTATCGTACCTCGTGGTAATGCCGGTGGATATAACTTAATGACTCCTAAAGAAGAAACATATTTCCAAACAAAAACTCAACTTGAAGAAACAATTGCTGGATTTATGGGTGGACGTTGTGCTGAAGAAATCTTCTTCAATGATATTTCTTCCGGAGCTCAAAACGACATTGAACAAGCTACTAGAATAGCTCGATTAATGGTCTCTGAACTTGGTATGAGTGATCTTGGACCAATTAAGTACGAAAGTGAAAGCAGTAATGTTTTTCTTGGAAGAGATTATACTTCTCAATCAAATTCTCATTCAGGACAAATTGCTTATGAAATTGATGTTCAAGTTCGTAAGATTGTTGATGAATGTCATGACAAAGCTAAAAATATTATTGAAACAAACAAAGATAAACTTATTTGTATCGCTGATGCTTTATTAGAATATGAAACATTAGCTGGTGAACAAATTGAATCTTTATATAAAACAGGAAAAATGTTAGAAAGAGAAGATGGAGCAGATCATAAAGATGATAATACTCCAACAGATTCAACTCCTACAAAACCTGTTGAAGAAAAGAAACCAACTGTTGATGATGCAGATGATTTATTAGATGAAATGAAATAAGCGCAAATGCGCTTTTTCATTTTTGAAAGGAGAAAACATGAAAGATTATTTAGTAAGAGGATTAGTAAATTCTAAAAACTGTCGAGTATTCGCTTGTAATACAACTAAGTTAACTGAAGAAGCTAGAGTAAAACATGATATGTGGCCAACGGCCAGTGCAGCCCTAGGAAGAGTTATGGCTGTTACCTTAATGATGGGTGCAATGAATAAATCACATGATAAAATTTCTATTACTATTAATGGTGGTGGGCCAATTGGGACTATTATAACTACTACTAATTCTGATGGAACAGTTAAAGGTTTTGTAGGTGATCCCCATACTCACTATACATATAATGATACTGGTCATTTAGCAGTCGGAATTGCAGTTGGAAAAGAAGGAACTTTACAAGTAATTCGTGATATGGGACTTAAAGAACCTTTTACTGGAACTGTTCCTTTGCAAACTGGAGAAATAGGTGATGACTTCTCATACTATTTTATGGTTTCTGAACAAACTCCTTCGGTTGTTTCAGTGGGTGTACTAGTAGACGAAGATAATTCAGTTTTAAGTGCTGGTGGTTTTATCATTCAACTATTACCAGAAGCAACAGAAGATGATATATCTTATATCGAAAATAAAATAAAAGACTTCCCTCCTATTTCAAAACTAATTCACGAAGGTAAAACTCCAGAGGAAGTTTTAAAGATGTTGTTTGATGATGTGGAAATTACTGATCATCAAGATTTATCTTTTAAATGTGATTGTAGTAAAGAAAAATTTGAGTCAGGTCTTATGACTTTACCAACTGATGAAATTCAAGCAATGATAGATGAAGATAATGGCTGTGAAGTTCATTGTCAGTTTTGTGGAAAAGACTATAAATTTACTAAAGAAGATTTACAGAAGATTCTTAAAGAAAAGAAATAAATTGATAAATATGATAGTATATTTATATAGGGGATGAAAAGAATGAAAAATCTTATAAAGATAACAACATTGTTAGTTTGTATATTTATGATTAGTGGCTGTGGTAGTAGTTCAGGTTCTAAAACAACTACAGTATGTAAACATGATGATCATATTGGAACTATGTCTGTAGATTCAACAACAACAATTGAAGCTAGTGGTGATGATATCACTAAACAAACAATTGATGTTACATATGATTGCAAAGATTATGTTGATCAAATGGATAACTATTTAACTCAACTTAAAGCAAATGATAAAACATATGATGGTATTAAAGGATTAACAATTAAGTATACTAAAAAAGATACTAAATTAATTGTAAGTTATGTTATTGATGTCGAGAAAGCTAACTTAAAGACACTAAAGAAAAAAGGTTTAATTACTTCTGATAGTGATGATGTAGATTCAATTTCTTTAAAAGATACAGTAAAAGCTTTAAAGAAAAATGATGTAACTTGTAAAGAAACTAAAAAGTAACGATATCAAATCTGATATCGTTTTTTTTTAACATTTCAAATAATAATATTTTAGTTGATAAAAGTGTATTAAAATCATACAATATTGGTAGAAATTATGTGGAATATAGGAAATGTAAAAATAAATAATAAAGTTATCATGGCTCCGATGGCTGGGGTTACTAATTTGGCATTTAGAAAAATAATGAAAGAATTTAATGCTGGTCTAGTATATTCTGAAATGGTTAGTGATAAAGCTATCTGTTATCGCAATGAAAAGACTTTAACAATGTTAAAGGTAGATGAAGATGAACATCCAGTATCGATTCAATTGTTTGGTGGCGAAGTTGATTCAATGATTGAAGCAGCTAAGTATATTGATAGTAATAGTGATTGCGATATTATTGATATCAATATGGGATGTCCAGTAAATAAAGTCTTGAAAGCTCATGCCGGTAGTTACTTACTTCAATATCCTGATTTAATATATGATATTGTTAAAGGAATTGTTGATAACGTTAGTAAACCAGTTACGGTAAAAGTTAGACTAGGTTATGATAATGAACATATTAATGTAGTTGAAGTTGCTAAAATAATTGAAAAAGCTGGCGCTAGTGCTATTGCTGTCCACGGAAGAACTAGAACTCAAATGTATGAAGGACACGCCAACTGGTCATATATTAAAGAAGTTAAAGATAGTGTTAGTATTCCAGTAATAGGTAATGGGGATATTAGAAGTGTTGATGATGCTATTAGGATGTTAGATGAAACTGGTTGTGACGCTATTATGATAGGAAGAGCAGCTCAAGGGAATCCCTGGTTAATTAAACAAATATCTCATTATTTAGAAACTGGGGAAATATTAGATGAACCAACTCCTAAAGAAAAGATTGAACTATGTTTAGCTCACGCTAAAAGACTAATGAAATTAGAACCGGAAAGAAATGCCATGGCTCAAATGAGAGGTCAAGCCCCATGGTATATTAAGGGAATGAAAGGTTCGGCTAAAGTAAAAAACCAAATTACTCAGATTAAAACATATAATGAGTTAGAAAGTATCTTAAATGATTATTTAAAAGAAATAGAGGTAAGACAAAATGAAAATATCGACTAAAGGAAGATATGCAATTAGATGCTTAGTAAATATAGGAAAACATTCTTCTAATGATTTTGTTTCTTTACTAGATATAGCTAGCGAAGAAGAAATATCATTTAAGTATATGGAAAAGATTGTCAATATGTTAAAAAAAGCCGGAATTGTCGAAGCAGTTAGAGGAGCTAAGGGTGGCTATCGTTTATCTAAACCAACAAGTGAAATAACTCTAAAAGATGTATTAACAATTACTGAGGGCTCTCTTGCTTGCGTGTCTTGTTTACAAGATAATCCTAATAAATGCCCTCGATATAAAGAATGTAGTACTGTTCATGTTTGGGAAGGTTTAAACAATGTTATTGATGAGTATCTAAGTAGTATTACGATTCAGGATGTAATAGATAAAAATAAAAAAGGAAATTAAATGATACAATCCCACTGAAGTAGACAAATGAAATAAATAAAATTTCATTAATCTATGGAGGAGGGATTTTATTATGTCCAGAAAGGCAAAATATACAGTAAGACAAAAAGTACAAGCATGTGAAGA
>JAQVWN010000032.1 GCA_028749475.1 Thomasclavelia sp. | reverse complement strand
AATCTTCACATGCTTGTACTTTTTGTCTTACTGTATATTTTGCCTTTCTGGACATAATAAAATCCCTCCTCCATAGATTAATGAAATTTTATTTATTTCATTTGTCTACTTCAGTGGGATTGTATCAAAATCATTCACTTTTCTTATTTCTTTAAAGATGTGGTAGAATGTTTTTGTTGGAGGGAATTAAATGAAAGTATTATTTATTGGCGATATCGTTGGTAGTATTGGCCGGGATATGGTTGAAGACTATTTATATAAAATTAAAAAAGATAATGACATTGATTTTGTAATTGCTAATGGGGAAAATATTTCCCATGGTAAAGGAATGCTTGAAAAACACTATGACTTTTTAAAGCAACAAGGAGTAGATTGCATTACAATGGGTAATCATACTTATGATAAAAAACAAATCTTAGATTATATTAATGATCATGAAGATATTATTGTTCCATTTAATCGTCCTAAAGTATTACCTGGAGTTTCTTCATCTTTATTCAAAGTAAATGGTGTTAGTATTCGAGTTACTTCTTTACTAGGAAGTGTTTATATGGATAACAGGAACTCTAATCCGTTTGATGAAATTGATGACTATCTTAATAAAGAATGTGATATTCATATAATTGATGCTCATTGTGAAGCAACTTCTGAAAAAATATGTTTGGCTTATTATGCTAAAGACAAAGCTAGTGCTTTACTTGGAACACACACTCATGTTCAAACTGCTGATGAAAGAGTTATTGATGGTAAAATAGCTTTTATTAGTGATGTTGGGATGACAGGATCATACCTATCAAGTTTAGGCAGTGATTTAGATTGTACAATCAAAAGAATGCAAGGATATGTTCAGCCTTTAGAAATGGCAACTACTAGTGGTCAATTTGCGGGAGTTGTGATGGAATTTGATGATTGTAATTATCAACCATTATCAATTCATAGAATTTTGATAAATGATGATAACCCTTACAAATAATTATTTATTTATGAAGATAAATAGTTTATAATGATAGTTGTAAATTGGAGGAAATAAATATGGCAAAATGTAAATTATTAATGCAAACAGCACAAACACAAAAGTTAATCGATTATTTTGATGGATATTCTGATGATAAAGTTAGTTGTAAGTTTGTAAAGAAAACTGGAATTAAAGCTGAATTTGAATGTGAAACAGAATTAACACCTGAAGAAGCTGCAGGACACTGCAAATCAATATTTAAGAAAACTCCTGAAGGAGCTGTTCTTTACTTCAGTATTCAACCAGATGGTTTCTTTGGATAATTAAAACACACTTAGGTGTGTTTTTTTCTTTGTGGAAATATTTCTATTATATGTATATAATAGTTTAGAAATGGAGAAAATATGAAAGATTATTCAAAGTACTTTAAAAAACCTAATTTATCTGAAGCTTCTAAAAGGACTTCAAAAATAAATCATATATATAATGGATTTACAATTCCTCCTCAAATGAACAACATAGGAGAAGGAAAGAAATACTTAATTAAGACTTATGGTTGTCAAGCTAATGAACGAGACGGAGAAACTCTTGCTGGAATGCTAGAAGCTATGAGATATACTAAAACTGATGATATTAAAGAAGCCGACGTTATTTTACTTAATACCTGTGCTATTAGAGAAAATGCCGAAGAAAAAGTATTTGGTAAAGTAGGGTATGTAAAAAATTTAAAGAAATCTAATCCAGATTTAATATTTGGTTTATGTGGTTGTATGGCCCAAGAAGAAGTAGTTATAAATCGTATTCTTAAAACATATCAACACATTGATCTTATATTTGGAACTCACAACATTCATCGTTTACCTCAACTTCTTCAAGATGCAATCTTTGAAAAAGAAAAGGTTATTGAAGTATGGTCTAAAGAAGGAGATGTTATTGAGGATACTCCTGTTAGTCGTGATGGTAAATTTAAAGCTTGGGTTAATATCATGTACGGATGTAATAAGTTTTGTACATATTGTATTGTTCCTTATACTAGAGGAAAAGAAAGAAGTCGAATTTCAAAAGATATTATTGATGAAGTAACTCAACTTGTTCAAGATGGTTATAAAGAAGTTACATTACTTGGTCAAAATGTTAATAGTTATGGTAAAGATTTAGAAGATGATAGTTCTTTTGCCTCTTTGCTAGAAGAAGTAGCTAAAACAGGGATTGAACGAATTAGATTTACTACTTCTCACCCTTGGGACTTTAGTGAAGATATGATTAAGATTATCGCTAAATATGATAATATTATGCCAGCAATTCATTTACCTGTTCAATCTGGAAATAATGAAATACTAAAGCTAATGGGTCGAAGATATTCACGTGAAGAATATTTAAAACTATTTAAAATGATTAAATCTTATATTCCTGATTGTACAATTACTACCGATATTATTGTTGGTTTCCCTAATGAAACTGACAAGCAATTTGAAGATACTTTATCTTTATATAATGAATGTGAATATGATTTAGCTTATACTTTTATCTATTCACCAAGAGAAGGTACCCCAGCTGCTAAGATGGAAGATAATGTTCCTTTTAAAACTAAACAAGAACGTTTATATAAACTTAACGAATTAGTGAATGAAAAATCATTAATGCAAAATAAACGATTTTTAAATAAAGAAGTTGAAGTCTTAGTAGAAGGTACTTCTAAAAAAGATGATGAGGTACTAAGTGGTTATACTAGACATCAAAAATTAGTTAACTTTAAAGGCAATAAAGAAGATATAGGGAAGATTGTAAAGGTTAAGGTTACAGATGTTAAAACATGGACTTTAAATGGTGAAGAAATTGTCTAAGTCATTACAAATTGCGGCTAATCTTAATAAGGATATTTTAAATAGCAGTGAATATAAAGAATATCTTTATTATAAAAAAGCCTTACTAAAACATGATGAGTTATTAAGCCTTGATAAACAAATCAAAACTCTTCAACAAGAGATCGTCCAACAAAAAGCACGAAAAGAAGATGCTACTAATACAATTAATAAGTATAATGAACTAAAAGAATTGTCTACTAATCATCCATTACTTGTTAACTACTATAATGCTAAAGACGAACTAGATAATTATACTAATAGTATTATTGAAGAAATTAATGGATTATTGTCTTTAAAAGGTGTTGACTAAAGATTAAAAGAATCTTACAATGTATAAAATAAAAAACAAATAAAGGAGAAAATTATGGCAAAATTTTTTGATGAACCATCACATACATTTAATGAATATCTAATCGTACCTGGTTATTCTTCAGCAGAATGTAGAGCAGAAAACGTTAGTTTAAAAACACCATTAGTTAAATTCAAAAAAGGAGAAGAACCATCATTATCTCTTAATATTCCATTAGTATCCGCAGTAATGCAATCTGTATCAGATGATACTATGGCAGTAGCTTTAGCTAAAGAGGGTGGAGTATCTTTTATATATGGATCTCAATCAGTAGAATCACAAGCTGAAATGGTTAGAAAAGCTAAAAACTATAAAGCAGGTTTTGTACCAAGTGATTCAAATCTATCACAAACATCTACTTTACAAGATGTTTTAAATTTAAAAGAAAAAACTGGACACTCAACAATGGCAGTTACTGAAAATGGTGAACCTAATGGTAAGTTATTAGGAGTAGTCACTGGAAGAGATTATCGAGTATCAAGATTATCAATGGATGCAAAGGTAATTGACTTTATGACTCCATATAATAAATTAGTATGTGCTAAATCTGGTACATCTTTAAAAGAATGTAACGACATTATTTGGGATAATAAATTAAACGCTTTACCAATAGTTGACAATGCTCAAAACTTACAATACTTTGTATTTAGAAAAGACTATGAAACAAGAAAATCTAATCCTAATGAATTATTAGATGATTCAAAAAGATATGTTGTAGGTGCTGGTATTAACACTAGAGATTATGCAACTAGAGTTCCCGCTTTAGTTGAAGCTGGAGCCGATGTATTATGTATTGATTCTTCAGAAGGATTCTCTGAATGGCAAAAGCTTACAATCGATTGGATTAGAGAACATTATGGTGACTCTGTAAAAGTAGGAGCTGGAAATGTTGTTGATGCTGATGGATTTAGATATTTAGCTGAATGTGGAGCTGACTTTGTTAAGATTGGTATTGGTGGTGGATCTATCTGTATCACTCGTGAACAAAAAGGAATTGGTCGTGGACAAGCTACTGCAACTATTGAAGTTGCTAAAGCTCGTGATGCTTATTTTAAAGAAACAGGAATTTATGTTCCTATTTGTTCTGATGGTGGAATTGTTCATGATTATCATATGACTTTAGCTTTAGCTATGGGATCTGATTTCATTATGCTTGGAAGATATTTCTCAAGATTTGATGAATCTCCAACTAATAAAGTTTCTATTAATGGACAATATATGAAAGAATACTGGGGTGAAGGTTCTGCAAGAGCTAGAAACTGGCAACGTTATGATATGGGAGGAGATTCAAAACTTTCATTTGAAGAAGGCGTTGATTCATATGTACCATATGCTGGAAGTTTAAAAGATAATGTTGGTTTATCTCTTTCAAAAATTAAACATACAATGTGTAACTGTGGAGCATTAACTATTCCTGAACTTCAAGAAAAAGCTAAGATTACTCTTGTAAGTGCTACTTCAATTGTTGAAGGTGGAGCTCATGATGTAGTCTTAAAAGACTCAACAGTTGATAATAATAAAAGTTTTAAAAATTAATAATTAAGGTGATTCAAATCACCTTTTTTTATTGATTATCTAAATAGAACATCTAATATGAGTATGTTATAATATTTAAAGTTTAGCGAGGTAAGTTATGAAACAAAAATATAGTCCAATGATGATGCAGTATTTAAAAATAAAAGAAGAAAATAAAGATTCAATCATTATGTTTAGGCTTGGTGATTTTTATGAAATGTTTTTTGATGACGCTATTTTAGTTTCCAAAGAATGTGAACTTGCTTTAACTGGTAAGAATGCTGGAGCTAAAGAAAGAGTACCTATGTGTGGAGTACCTTTTCATGCAGTGAGTAGTTACATTGAAACTTTAGTAAATAATGGCCATAAAGTCGCTATAGTTGAACAATTATCTGACCCTAAAGCCAAAGGATTGGTGGACAGAGGAATTGTTCAAATAGTAACTCCCGGGACAATATTTGATGAATCATTAGTTAGTAAGACTAATAACTTTATCGCTTGTGTTAACGAAACTGATTTTAATTATAGTATTGCTTTTTGCGATATTAGTACTGGTGAGTTTTATGTGCTGAATATTGATAAAGATTTAAAACTATTAAACAATCAATTAGAAACTATGAATGTTAAAGAAGTAGTACTTGATGATAATACTAATTATCAAAAAGAAGATTTGTTTATATCTAAATATAGTAATGATAAATATAATGAAGACTATAAGGATATCTTTAGTGAAATAAATGATTTAAAAGAAATTAGAGTTTGTACGCTTTTAATAAATTATCTTTTAGAAACTCAAAAAAGAGAATTAAAACATCTTCAAATGATTAAAGAAATTAATAATGAAGATTATCTTACAATGGATTTATATACCAAAAAAGCACTAGAACTTACTAGGAACGCTAAAGATGGTGAAAAATTTGGCTCATTATTTTGGCTTTTAGATCATACTAAAACAGCTATGGGATCTCGTCTTTTAAAACAATACATTGAAAGACCACTTGTTAATAAAGATCTTATTGAAGAAAGATTAGATTACATTGAAATATTAAATAATCAATTTATTCAAAGAGAAAGTATTAAAGAAATATTAAAAGATATCTATGATCTAGAAAGATTATCTTCAAGAATTGCTTTTGGGAATATCAATGCTAGAGATTTAAGATGGATATGTGTATCTTTACAAGTAATTCCTGAACTAAAAAATCAATTGTTATCATTAGATGAGCCTCTAACAAACGCTTTAGCTAATCATTTGTTAGACTTATCACATATAACAAGTTTAATTGATGAAGCCATTGTGTTAGATCCTCCACTTTCAATTACTGAAGGAGGAATCATTAAAACTGGTTATAATGAAGAATTAGATGAGTTAAGAGGACTTAGAGATAATGCTAGAGACTGGCTTACTAAGTTTGAAAATGATGAAAGAGAAAAAACTGGAATTAAGAATTTAAAAGTTGGTTATAATAGAGTATTTGGCTACTATATCGAAGTTACTAAACTTAATAGTTCTTTAATTAAGGATGAGTATAATTATACTCGCAAACAATCTTTAGCTAATGCTGAAAGATATATCACTCCAGAGTTAAAAGAAATGGAATCCAAGATCCTTTCAGCAAGTGATAGAATTGTTAAATTAGAATATGAAATTTTTAGACAAATAAGAGAATTCATTAAAAAAGATGTTCATTTAATTCAAGATGATGCAAGAATTATTGCTAAGATTGATGTTTACCAATCTTTGGCTATTCTTGCTAGTGAAAATAATTATGTTAGACCAGTATTTAATAATAATAAGACATTAGAAATAATTCATGGACGGCATGCGGTAGTTGAAAAAGTTATGAAAGCTACTAGTTACGTTCCTAATGATATTGTAATAGAAAATGATAAACCGGTAATGATGATTACTGGGCCTAATATGGGTGGTAAATCAACATACATGCGACAAGTTGCTTTATGTGTCGTTATGGCTCAAATAGGAAGTTTTGTTCCAGCTGAGTCAGCTAATATGTGCGTGTTTGATCAAATCTTTACAAGAATAGGTGCTAGTGATGATTTAATAAGTGGTCAGTCAACATTTATGATGGAAATGTTAGAAGCAAATAACGCTTTAAGATTTGCTACTAAAAATTCTTTAATATTATTTGATGAAATAGGAAGAGGAACTGCTACCTTTGATGGAATGGCGATTGCTCAAGCAATGCTAGAATATATTGCTAAAAATATTAAATGTATTACATTATTTTCTACTCATTACCATGAACTAACTTTCTTAGAAGATAAAGGACTAGGAATCGTCAATGTTCATGCTGATGCTAGTGTTGAAAATGATACTTTAACATTTAAATATTTAATCAAACCTGGTCGTTCAAATAAATCTTATGGTATAAATGTTGCAAGTTTAGCTAAATTACCGAATGAAGTAATAGATCGAGCTAATATATTACTTAATGCTTTAGAAGAAAATAATATTGAAAATCATTTAAGTGATGACACTTTAAAAGATAATAAGATAGTTATAGAAGAAAGTGAAGTAGAGAAGTATTTGGATAATATTGATCCAATGGCTCTTTCTCCAATTGATGCTTTATCAACTTTAATTGAATTAAAGAAATTAAAAGGAAAGTAGGAAAAGCTTATGGCTAAGATTAGGCAACTAGATGATGCTTTATCTAATAAAATAGCAGCTGGGGAAGTAATTGAAAGACCAGCTAATGTAATTAAAGAACTAGTGGAAAATAGTATTGACGCTAATGCTAATAGAATATCTATTTTAGTAGAAGAGGGTGGCCTCAAAACAATTAAAGTAACTGATAACGGAGATGGAATGTCTCGAGACGATGCTAAACTTTGTTTTAGCAGACATGCAACTAGTAAACTTGCAAATGATAGTGATTTATTTTGCATTACTACTTTAGGATTTAGAGGGGAAGCCATTCCTTCAATTGCATCAATTTCTAATATGGAACTTAAAACCTTTGATGGAAATGAATCATCAGTTATTAATTACAAATATGGAAAACTAGAAAGTGTTAAAGATGGTGATGGCGTTCAAGGAACTTCTATTACAGTAAGTAGATTATTTCAAAATGTTCCAGCCAGACTTAAATATGTTAAATCAATGAATAGAGAATTTGTATATATTCAATCTTATGTTGAGCAACTAGCTTTATCATATCCAAATATTGCTTTTGTATTAGTCCATAATGATAAAACTACTTTTAAAAGTAATGGTAATGGTAATTTGTTAGAAGTAGTAAGTAATATTTATGGTTTAAGTGTTGCCAAGAATATGATTGAAGTTGATTTTGGAGATGATGAATATCATATTACTGGATACATAGGTAAGATTGATATTTCTCGAGCAAGTAAAAATCATATTACAACAATGGTTAATCATCGTGTAGTTAAAAACAATATATCAATTGATGCGATTAATAGAGCATATCGTCCTTATTTAGCTGATAAAAGATATCCAATAGCTTTAGTTAATATTGAAATTGATCCTTATCTAGTTGATGTTAATGTTCATCCAAGTAAAAGAGAAGTAAAGTTTTCAAAAGAAGATAAATTAAGAGAATTAATGTATCAAGGTATATCTAAGGCTCTTCAAGGAGTTAACCTAACATTCAAAGCTGAGAATGATAAAACATTTAAATTGGATGATACTCAAATGGAATTAGATATTGATTATACAAATACAAAACCAGTGATTAATGAAATTAAAGAAAATAAAACTAGTTATGTGGTTAGCGAAAACACAAGTCCAACTATTAATGAACCAGTAGAAGAAAATAAAGATATCGAAACAAAAGAAGAAATTAAACCAATTAAACAAAAACTATTTGCCGTAGGTCAAGTTCATGGTAGTTATATAATAGCGGAAGATGAAAAAGGGATGTATTTAATAGATCAACACGCTGCCCAAGAAAGAGTAAATTATGAATATTTTTTAAACAAATATTCAAATTTAGATTTATCTTTTAAAGATTTATTAGTTCCTTTAACTTTAGAATATCCATTATCTGAGATAATGAAGATTGAAGATAAAAAAGATATTTTAAAAGAAATAGGAATTAATATTGAATCCTTTGGCAATGGTTTTATTATTCGTCAACTGCCTGTTTGGATGAATAATATTGATGAGAAAGTGTTTATTGATGAAATCATGGAACAAGTTTTAAATGATAAATCAATTGATGTAATGGGACTAAGAGATCACGCTATCGCTACTCTAGCTTGTAAAGCTTCACTAAAAGCTAATAGTCATTTATCATTAATCGCTATTCAAGAGATATTAGATAATCTTATGCGCTGTGATAATCCTTATGTATGTCCTCATGGAAGACCAACCATCATTAGCTATTCTAATTATGATTTAGAAAAAATGTTCAAGAGGGTTAACTAATGAAAGATATAATAGTAATTGTTGGGCCTACCGGAGTAGGTAAAACAAAATTATCTGTTGAACTTGCTAAGAAGTATGATGGAGAAATTATTAGTGGAGATTCTATGCAAGTATATAGAGGAATGGATATAGGAACTGCAAAGGTAACTCCTGAAGAAACTCAAGGTATTAAGCATTATAATATTGATATCAAAGATCCAAAAGATAATTATAGTGTCGCGAATTTCCAAAATGATGTTAGAAAACAAATTGAAATCATTAAAGATAAAGGGAAACTTCCTATTATTGTTGGTGGAACTGGTTTATATATTAAATCAGTATTATATGATTATGAGTTTGAAGAAAGCAATATTCAAACTGAGTTTTATAAAGATAAATATAAAGATAAAACTAATGAAGAACTTTATGATTATTTAAGGAGTATTGATTTAGAATCGGCCAATAATATTCATCCTAATAATCGACAAAGAGTTATCAGAGCTATTGCTATCTATGAATCAACCGGTATTAAAAAAAGTGAGACATTATCAAAACAAGAACATAAACCAGTTTATGATGCTTATATAATTGGTTTAACCTTACCAAGAGATAAATTATATGCTCGAATTAATGAGCGGGTAGATACGATGCTAGATGAAGGATTAATCTTAGAAATAAAAAAACTATTAGATTTAGGATTAAATCGTAATAATCAAAGTATGAAAGCCATCGGTTATAAAGAATGGTTTGATTATTTAGAAGGTAAAACTTCTTTAGAAGAAACAATTGAACTAATTAAACAACATTCTCGTAACTATGCTAAAAGGCAATACACATGGTTTAATAACCAAATGGACGTTAATTGGTATAATGTCAACTTAGATGATTTTAATAAGACAATACTCGAAATAGAAAACGACTTAAATAAATAAGTCGTTTTTTATTTTTTATATTTTTTATTTAAAGATTTAATATCATTAGTTCGGCCATGCTTTTTCATTCTTTCATAATTACTAGCAAGAGCTTTTTCATAAGCGCTTGTCATCCATGGAACATAGAATTGAGAATTAGCGATTTCGTCAGGCAAGTATTGTAGATATTCCCAACTGCTTGGAGATGCATAGTCATATTTCTCATCTTCTTCTAATCCAACTGGAGTTAATCTTAAATATTTTGGAGCTTTTAATGGCGTAGAAGATAATGATGAGATAGCTTTATCAATTCCAGCCTCTGATGATTTCGATTTATTAGATAAACATAAATCTATTATTGCAGAGGCAATAGGTATTCTTGCTTCGGGAAAGCCAATTGTTTTAGCAGCCTGAAAAGCCATGACAGTTCGCATACAGGCATTTGGGTTTGCTAGGCCAATGTCTTCATAAGCACATGTGATTGTTCTTCTTTCTAATGAATCAATATCATCAGCTTCAATTAATTTAGCTAAGTAATATAAAGCAGCATCAACATCAGATCCTCTAATACTTTTTTGTAGTCCACTTAAAGTGTCATAATATTGGTCTTCATCTTTATCAAATTGGGAATTAGCACTTATTTTTGCTTTAGCTAAATCATCCATTGTAATGTGATTGTCATCACACATTATTGAACATATCTCTAAACAATTATAAGCATATCGAATATCACCACTAGATAAAGTAGCTATTTTATTTAAAACATTATCATCAACTGTATATTTGTTATCTAAACCATTTTCACTGATAAGAGCTTTATTTAGTCCTTCAATAATATCTTTCTTATTAAGGGGAGAGACTTCAATAATTTGACATCTAGATCTAATGGCTGGGTTAATTGAATGATATGGATTAGCGGTAGTGCAACCAATAATAGTAAGAAGCCCACTTTCAACATAAGGTAATAGATTATCTTGTTTCATTTTGTTTAAACGATGGACTTCATCTATTATGACAAATAGCCCATCAGATAACTTAGCTTCAGCTATTATTTCATCCATGTCTTTTTTGTTCCCTGTTGAAGCATTAAAGATTCGATAGGGAATTTCTAATTCATTGGCAAGGGCAATCGCTAAAGTTGTTTTTCCACAACCAGGTGGCCCATATAATATAACTGATAAAGGATGGTTATTAGAGGCAAACTTTGTGAAGATCCCTTTTTCGCCTACAATATGTTCTTGTCCTAAAATATCATTTAATTTTTTGGGCCTCATTGAATAGGCTAATGTTGTTTGCATATTGAATCTCCTTTAAACTATAATGATTATATCATTTTATTTATATTAGGGGGTAGTAATATGAAAATAGTCATTCAAAAAGTTAAAGAAGCAAGTGTTAAAGTAGATAGCAATATAGTAGGGTCAATTGGTAAAGGATATATGGTACTTGTTGGCTTTACAGAAACCGATAATAAAGAAGTGATTGATAAGATGGTTTCTAAAATGATTGGTCTTAGAATATTTGAGGATGATAATATGAAACTTAATCTTTCAATAGAAGATGTTCATGGTTCAATTCTATCTATCAGCCAATTCACTTTATACGCTAATTGTAAAAAGGGAAGAAGGCCAAGTTTTATAGAAGCAGCTCCTGGAGAACAAGCAACCCTTTTATATGAAGAGTTTAATAAAACTATTATTGAAAAAAATATCCCTTTAGAAAAAGGAATATTTGGTGCTGATATGAAAGTATCATTAATCAATGATGGACCCGTAACAATCATTTTAGACAGTGCAGAAATTATGTAATTTTGCACTGTTTTCTTTAAATGAAAAAAAGTTTTTTAAAAGTGTAAAAAAGCCTTTACTTTTAAAAAATGGGATGGTATTATAGATAAGCACTCAAGAGAAACCGGCCTGGTTAAAACTTGGTGTAGAGATCATTGAAAACTAAACAGAATAGAATAAAACACAAACAACGTCAGTATCAATTGAGATACAAAGAATTAAAATAAAGAGCTAATCAATCAAGAGATTGTTTACACAATAAACAATGGAGAG
>JAQVWN010000013.1 GCA_028749475.1 Thomasclavelia sp. | reverse complement strand
TTATGTAGAATATTTTAATTATAAACGACCATCAGCAAAACTGCATTATAAAAGCCCTGCCCAATTTACAATTGAGCAAGGCTTCCATTGTGTTTTTTAAAGTGTCTACTTTCGTTTGACAACTTCAGTAAACTGTCTTTTTATATACTAAATAATTTTTCGGCAGCATATTTAATGACTGCAACATTAACTGCATTTCCAAATTGTTTGTATGCTTGTTGGTCGTTATCATCCGGAATAAAGTCTTCTGGAAAACTTTGAAGTCTTGCGGCTTCTCTAATTGTTAATCTTCTTTTCCTAGGGCCAATAATTGGAATTTGTACCATAGCTACAAGGGCAGGGAAGCAAGTTGGCTTTTTAACCCTCACTCCAGATGGCCTGAATTGAATAATGCCATCCCATAAACTATTAATACTTTCACCAGCTTGCCATTCAAATTTTCTATGAGTTGGTACAAAATCTTCTAAGTTATCATACTTAATTAACCAATGATCGATAAATTTTTTGTTATCGACATACAACTTATTGTTTTTGGAAATAAAAGTCTTTTTCCATTCAGGCATTTCCTCAGACGATGCCTTTTTAAAGTATTCCAACCAAATAGGAAATCCAATAATATTTGAATCAATACCTTTGTAAAATTCATCCCAAGCATTTATAACTCTTTCTTCATATTTTGAAATATAGTATTTTTCATCAACTGGTTCTTTTTCTAATATAGAATTGATTGAATTATCATCTTTTTTTAGAATTAAATCATCTAAATTGATATCTAAGTCTTGATCGGCATTTTTAGGATCGTATATTCCTAAAATGACTACTCTTTCTCTTAACTGGGGAATTCCTAATTGATGTGGGCTAATAATAATAGGCTTTGGTGTTAATCTATAACCAATTTTCTTTAAATGTTTATAAATAGTATTCCAAGTTTTACCGTGGTCATGAGAGACTAAATTTCTTACATTCTCTAATACGATATATTTAGTGTGATGAACTTTAAGAATTCTTTCTATTTCAAAGAATAAGGTTCCTTTAGTTTCATCATTGAATCCTTCTTGTTTACCGGCTTTTGAGAATGCTTGGCATGGAAACCCAGCGCATAATACATCGTGTTCTGGGACGTCTTTTGCTTTAACATCTCTAATATTAATTCCAGAATCTATATTATAATTCTTTTTATACGTTTGAATTGCATATTTATCTATTTCAGATGCGAAAACACACTGTCCACCTAACTGTTCCATCGCTTGATGAAATCCACCAATTCCTGAGAATAGATCTATAAATTTGAAACTGTTTTTCTTCATATTAAATTCCTCTTGTCAAATTATAACAAAAAAAGAATAGGAAAGCTACTCTTTTATTGTTTAATTTAATTAAAATCATGGCGATATACGACGAAGTTTTTTAACTCTTTTTTACTTATCATTATTTTGTTGTTTCTTGGCTTACCATTACTGTTTACCATACCTTTTTGAAAATCAGAAAGATATCTAGAATTATATGAGTTTATTTCTAGAATCATATAACTTGTGATATGTACTTTTCCTTTCATTCGAGCGTGATAACTCATTAAGTCATCTTTGTGTTGGGATTCATTCCAAAATTTGGTTGTAGCATATCCCAGTTCAGAGTCTTTAACAGTTTCGTGTTCGCATACTACATAATAAACTGAAGAATCTTTGATTAGTTTTGTAATGGTTTCATAGTCATTTCCTGGAATTGCTCCCGCATCCACAGAGTGACATTTAAGGTCTCCATAGGAACTTGTTCTTGGAAAGTATAAGTCTAAGTCAATTGATCCTTTTGTTTTATTTTGCTCATATTCAATTACATTATTAAGTTTGTTTTTGTTTATATAATCTGCAAATTTGTATTCTAAGTAAAATCCTGGCCATTCAGGTTGATACTTCATATTGAAATCAGCATTAATCATTTCTTGATAACACTCTATTCCATTCCAATCTTTTGGTACGCTTTTAAAGAAAGAATCAACTTCTGTAAACATATCATCGAATTCATCACCTTTAATTAACACAGAATCCAGATATTTGTTTAGATTATCCGGTGTAAACGAAGTTATTTCATTACTGAAATAGTCTATTTTTTTGTAATAACCTTTATTTATAGCTTGTTGAAGATCTGAGATAAAAATGTGCGCTGATGAGTTATGTGATTTATTGTTTTTATATTTATCTGTATTGAATCCAACAAATAGTAGTACATCGTCATGTTTATATACTCCAATGACTAACAGTGGTGTTCCCATTTTTTTGTATTCATTATATTTCTTTTTAAAATTGTCACCAAGTTGAATTCTTTTTTTATATTTTGGATGAGGATTACCTAGATAAGTAATATTTTTCAAATACATTGCAAAGTCTTTACCATTATAATTACAAATTAGTATATTTCTGTCTTTGCGTTTAACCTCAACATAATTTGATAGAAGATTTGTGATTTCTTCTGGAGAAAAGGTGTAATCAACATCCATATAAACATTGCCTTTATTATTTAATTGTTCAACAATTGTTTTGCCTTTTTTCATTTAACTATTTCCTTTATTTCTTATATTTTTGTGCAGGATTTTTATTATCTAAATCATGATGTCCTATGAAATCTAATTGTCGTTTAGATTTACTCTTTAAGTATTCATATCTTACTTTAGCCTTTTCTAATTCATCTTTTGCTTTCAATTCATTATCTTTTAGTATTTGATATCTTTGTTTAATAGCTTCATCTGAATCTTGGAGACAAAGTTCTACAAAGCTTTTAACATCTTTCATCGATAATCCTAGTTCTCTAAGATAGATACAACCTTTAAGCCAATCAATAGATTCATCATCAAATAGTCTATTATTATTTTGATTTCTTTTAAGATGAGGAACAAGACCTTGGTCTGTATAATATCTAATAGTATGTGGAGAGATGTTTAATATCTCACTAACTTCTTTTACACTGTACATAGTAACACCTCCTAAAATCATTATAATACATTTTTTAGTTGACTTCGAGTTACTCTAATCTTTTATAGTATCTATGGAGGATTATAATTATGAAAAAACTTGGATTTGGTTTAATGAGATTACCAATGTTAGAAAATGGAACTGATATTGATATTGATCAACTAAATAAAATGGTTGATACTTACTTAGAACATGGTTTTACTTACTTTGATACTAGTTATGTATATCATGATGGAAGTAGTGAAATTGCGATAAGAAAAGCCTTAGTTGAAAGACATAACCGAGAAGATTATGTTCTAGCAACTAAACTTCCGGCTTTTGCTATTGAGAAAGAAGAAGATGTCGATAAGATCTTTAATGAACAATTATATAAATGTGGAGTAGAATATTTTGATTATTTCTTATTACATAATGTAAATAGTATAAGATATAAAACTAATATTAAAGAATGCCATATGTTTGATCATCTAAAACAATATAAAGAAGAAGGTAAAATCAAACATATTGCAATTTCATATCATGATGATGCTTTAAGTCTTGAAAAGATCTTAAAAGAACATCCAGAAATAGAAGCAGTTCAAATTGCTTTAAATTACTTTGATATGGATGCTTGTTTAATACAAGCTAAAGCCTGTTATGACATAATATGTAAATATCAAAGAAAAGTAATTGTTATGGAACCAGTTAAAGGAGGAATGCTAGCTAGTGCTCCTAGTGAAGCTGTCCAATTAATGAAAGATTATAGCAGTGCTTCACTAGCATCATGGGCTATTAGATTTGCTGCTAGTTTAGATAATGTTTTAGTTGTTCTTTCTGGAATGTCTAATCTAAAACAAGTAAATGATAATATCTCTTACATGGAGGACTTTAAGCCCTTAAATAACGATGAATTAGAGATATTAGGTAAAGTTATTCCTATTTATGAAAAACACTCTAAAATGGGAATTATTGATTATAAGAAGTATGAAAGTATAAATCAAAAAGGAATTAATGCTCGAGTAATATTAGAAACTTATAATCATTGTATGTTACAACCTAACCCAGGATTTGCTGCTGAAGGAAATTACTTTTCTATTGAGAAAGCAAAACATAATTTAAAAAGAGAAGAACCTTGTTTTGACGGTAAGGTAGTAGTGGATGGAAACGATATCACTGATGATTTAAATACTGCTCAACAGTTTTTACAAAACCATGCTTTTTATTGGTATATGTAATAAATAATAGATGAAAATTAGAAAGTTTTAACTTTCTAATTGACATCTATTTATTTTTAATGTAATATCACACTAAACAAGTAGGAAATAGGAGCGAATTATGATTAGAGACTTAATTATTCATTTACGTCATAACTTCCGGAATGGACGAATGTGTTATTAATATTAAAACTATAAACAACACACTAAGAAAAGAGGAAAATAAAATGACTAAAGAATTACACTTTGAAACTAAACAATTACATATTGGACAAGAAGAAACTGATCCTACCGGAGCTAGAGCAGTTCCTATTTATCAAACAGCTGCTTATGTGTTTGATAACTCTGATCATGCAGCTAGCAGATTTGGACTTTCAGATGCAGGAAACATTTATGGAAGACTTACTAATCCAACTCAAGATGTCTTTGAGAAAAGAATTGCCGCATTAGAAGGAGGAGTTGCCGGTCTAGCAGTAGCTAGTGGAGCAGCAGCTGTAACTTATGCGATTGAGAATATTACAGCTAGTGGTGACCATATCGTTTCTGCTAAACAAATCTATGGGGGATCATTTAATCTACTAGCTCATACGCTAAAGAACTTTGGAGTTAGTACAACTTTTGTGGATGGAGATAACCCTCAAAACTTTAAAGATGCCTTGAAAGAAAACACTAAAGCAATCTTTATTGAATCGTTAGGTAATCCTAATTCATCATTAGTAGACGTTGAGGCTATTGCTAAAATAGCCCATGAATTTAAGATTCCTTTAATAGTTGATAATACTTTTGGAACCCCATATTTATTTAGACCAATTGAACATGGAGCTGATATCGTAGTTCATTCAGCTACCAAGTTTATTGGTGGACATGGTACTACTCTAGGAGGAGTTATTGTTGATTCTGGTAACTTTGATTGGAAAGCATCTGGTAAGTTTGATAGTTTAACAAAACCAGATAATAGTTACCATGGAACAGTTTGGGTTGATGAAGTAGGTAAAGAGGCTTATATAACTAGAATAAGAGCTGTTATTCTAAGAGATACTGGCGCAACTCTTTCTCCATTTAATGCTTTCTTACTTCTTCAAGGACTGGAAACACTATCACTTAGAGTAGAAAGACATGTAGAAAATGCTTTAAAAGTAATAGATTATTTAAAGACTCAACCTAAAGTTAAAAAAATAAACCATCCTTCATTAGAGGATAGTCCATACAATACTTTATACAAACGTTACTTCAAACATGGAGCTGGTTCCATCTTTACCTTTGAAATAGAAGGTGATGAAAATGATGCTAAGAAGTTTATCGATAACTTAAAAATCTTTTCATTACTAGCCAATGTTGCTGATGCTAAAAGTTTAGTTATTCATCCAGCTAGTACTACTCATTCTCAAATGAGTCCATCAGAATTATTAGATTCTGGTATTACTCCAACTACAATTCGTTTATCAATTGGTCTTGAACATATTGATGATATTATTGAAGATTTAGACCAAGCATTTAAAGCTTAAAAAAGTAGGTTCAAATGAACCTACTTTTTCTCTATGCTTTGATAATTAATTAATTTAATATTATTTTCTTTTATAAAATCTAATAATCTTGGATTACACATAATAGCTAATTCTTTAGCTCTTTGAATATTATAAGAAGAATGTTCCATGATATATTCATCAACATAACCAACATGACACATTATTTCTAATGTTCCTTCATTTCTAGTACATAATTCAATGATTTTATCAACACTAGCATCATTACCATAAAATTCAGTAGTAAAGGTGAAAGTAGGGTAATCATCATTAAGATGGAGATTATTTCTAACAGGTAAATCATATTCTTTAGCTAGTCTTTTAAAGACGTCTTGAACTCCTGGAAGGTTTTGAGCATGATGATGAGAATCTAGATGATCTGGATAATGACCCATTACTTCAATATACTTTTCAATTTGAGCTTTCCATTCATGATATAAATCATCTAAGTCTACTTTACCACCATCACGGTAATAACCTATCTTTTTAAAATAACCTCTTTCATCAACATAATCAGTATCTTTTTTAGTAAGTGGTTTACCAGCTGAAAGAGTTAAATGAACTCCGACACCTAAATCAGGATTCCTATTAGCAATAATCGCTGCATCTTCAATATATTCCATATTAGCCATTAAAGTAGTACTTCTAAGCACACCATCATTAAAGGCTTTATTAACAGCTAAGTTTACTCCTTCACTAATACCAAAGTCATCACAGTTAACAATCAAGTTCTTAATCATTCTTTTTCCTCCAATTTTATATTTTTTAAACATCTAAGATAATAAAGATAAAGACCTAAACTACTACCTATAACTAATATTATAATTCTAATAAAAGAATTCATAAAGAAAGTTTCTGGTAAGATATTAATTATTGGATCGCTGTAACTATTAAAGATCCAATAATTATTTTGAAAAACTATTTGATGAAATAAAGTAAATGCTCTGTCAAAATCAATTGCTGCTAAAGAGCCAATAACTATTGGTACTACAACAGTTATTATAGCAGTAAGTTTTAAATACATAAATTTATGTTCTTTATGTTGTTTTCTAACTAAGATAAAACTACTAATCCCTGAAATTACCATTAATCCTTGAATAACTTCACAGACAACTTTAACTTGTTCAAAATGAATTCTACCAGTAGTACTCATTTTAAAATTAGGGAAAGATAATTTCCCTTGATAAAAGATTGATTGATATCTTATCAAGATATCATAATTCTTTTTAATTGTTTTCATTGATAAACCAGTAAGTTTATCAAGACTAAGATTACTAGCATCATAGTAATAAAACCATTTACAAAATAATACCAAACAAATAATAAAAGTAATAATGAAAATCATTAAACTAATACTAGTAATAATATCTCTTTTACTATAAGTCATATAAGAAATCTTCACCTTTTTGAACTTCAACAGTAGATAAATTATTATAATCTTGTTGTCTAAGGGTTTCATAAATTGCAAGAGCTACACAATTAGAAAGATTTAAACTCCGAGCATTTTTACTCATGGGAATTCTAACACAATCATCAAGATGTTCTTTTAGAATATCTTTAGGAATTCCATCATGTTCATGTCCAAAGATTAAATATTGATCTTTACTAGTATGATAGTTTTTATCGGTATAGACTAGTTTTGAATATCTAGTAAAGAAATGAAAATCACCTTCATTAGCCTTTTCAAACTCTTCCCAGTTTTCATATATTTTTAAGACCAAGTCTTTTCCATAATCTAGCGAACATCTTTTCATTCTTTTATCATTTAAATCAAAGCCAGTTGGTTTAATGATATGCAAAACTGATTCAGTTGCGACACAGGTTCTAATGATATTACCAGTGTTTTGGGGAATAGCAGGGTGAACTAAGACAATATGATTCATTATAGTTCCTCCTTTAAAATTTTATATAACTTTTTAAGAGCTTTAGCACGATGGGAATATTTATTCTTTTCTTCCATACTCATACTAGCGCTAGTTTTATGACATGGAGGATAGTAAAAGATTGGATCATAACCAAAACCATTACTTCCTTCAATCTTATCATTAATCATTCCTTCAAAACTTTCTTCAATTAGAATTGGTTCTCTATCTGGTATTACAAGAGCCATCGCACAGATAAACCGAGCTGATCTTTTATCACCTTTAACATCTTTTAATTTATCAATAATAGTTTGATTTTTAATATCGTAACTAGTGTCTTCTCCAAGCCATCTAGCTGAATAGATACCAGGTTCTTTATTTAAAGCATCTACTTCTAATCCTGAATCATCAGCTAAAACAATTCCGCCTGTTATATCAGCAATAGTTTTAGCTTTAATTAAAGCATTTTCTTTAAACGTTTTCCCATCTTCTACGATATCAATATCTTTATCTAAGGCTTCATTCATGGAGATAACCTTAATATCTAAATCTTTAAGCATACTTCCAATTTCTCTAATTTTACCTTTATTAGTACTAGCTACAATTAATTCTTTCATTCTATTCCTCGATTCCAATTTCTTTTTTAACATCCTCAACTGGCATTTCTTTACCAGTCCATATTTTAAATGACTCAGCTCCTTGATATAAAAGCATTAGTTTGCCATTTACCGTGTCACAGCCCTTACTTTTAGCATCCAATAATAGTTTAGTTGCCTCTGGTTGATAAATGATATCAGCCACCTTTAAATCAGGTTTTAAACAACTAACATCTTTAATTAAAGACTGTCCCTCTAAAGGTTCCATTCCAACTCCACTAGTATTAATAAGTAAATAAGCCTCATTAACACTCTTAGATAATAATTCATTATTATCTAAGGTGTTAAAAGTAATCTTACATCCAGTTTCTTTACTAACATTATTTAAGAATTCTTTATACTCTTTTTTATCAGAACGATTAAAGACTTTAATACTTTTGGCTTTTAATAAGGCAAGTTCAACAATGATAGCTTTACTAGCCCCACCAGCACCTAAACAAACAATATCTTGATCTTTAATATTCCAACCCTTATCAGTTAATGTTTTAGTGAATCCTACGCCATCAGTTAAATCACCATCATAACCACCATTACTATTTAATTTAATAGTATTAACAGCTCCAGCTAATTTAGCTCTAGTAGTAATACTATCTAGAAGCGGAATAATAGCTTCTTTACAAGGCATGGAGATGTTTGATCCTTGAACCTTAAGTTTCTTAAAAGTATTAATAGTATCTTCTAAAGTATCTTTATTTACATCAAAGGCTAAATAAACACTATTAAGTCCTAGTTTATTAAAAGCTAAGTTATGCATAGCCGGACTTTTAGAATGACTAGCTGGACTTCCTAGAAATGTATATAACGTTGTATGGGCATCTATTTTATTCATAATAACTCCTATCTATTATTCATATTTTATTTGTTTTAGGGGTAAAACACAATCTTAGTATTGATGAATATTATAATCATCTAAGACATTATAACTCTTAATAATAATTATGCTTCTAATTATCATAATAGTTTCAATAAATATCGCTATTAAACCAATAATCAAACCTTGATTATAGGTTACTTGTAAATAACTAGCTAAGATAATTATCATTAGACAAACTAAATGATAATAAAAAGGTATTTTACTTTTAAATAATTTATTTCTTTTTAAAATCTTAATTAAATCATCTCGGTTAATTAAAGTAATATTAGTATTAGCTGCTAGGGTACTAGCAGCAGATGAAAAGTAACTATTAGTAATGACAACTCCTTCATCTAAGTTATAGTAGTCTTTTCCACTAGCTACTTGTTGAATGGCTTCAACACCAACTTTTCTTTTATATCTTTTACATTGAATTCCATAACTAATATCATCTTTTTTACAAAAGATATCAATACCAAAATCTCCATTTTCTTTAGATAAAGATACTTTCTTATAACCTAACTTCTTATATACTTCTAAAATAAATTCTTCAAATTCTTTACCACTCATATTATCAATCATTTTCATATTAATAGAACTAACAAAAATAGTCCTAATAATATGAAAAATCATCTTAATTATATAAATTGGAATCCTAATAATAATTTTCATATCATCATTATAACAAAAATAATGGCATTTACCTTTAAACCTTGTAAAATATAGATATGATAAAAATATTTAAAATAATAATGAAAATACTATTAGTCCTTATTTTATTACTTGGATGCTTTGTGGGTTACCACACCTATGTTGGTTATCAGGACTATCAAGAAGTAATAACTACTAAATCAATGGAAGAAAGAGTTAAAGAACTTCAAAGTAAAGATACTTATGTCAAGTTAAATGAAGTTAATAAGACTTTTACTGATCAATTAGTAGCTAGTGAGGATAAGAGATTTTATCATCATGGAGCCTTTGATATTATCGGACTTACTAGGGCAGTAGTTGTGAATATTACAACCTTCTCCTTTAAAGAAGGGGGAAGTACGATAACTCAACAACTATCTAAGAATCTCTTCTTTGATTACCATCGTAATCTAAGAAGAAAGTTTGCTGAAGTTTTTGGGGCAATAGATTTAGAGAACCATTATTCAAAAGATGAAATCCTCGAGATGTATATGAATAAAATATATTATGGTAATGGTTGTTATGGCATTAAAGAAGCTTCCAATTATTATTATCAAAAAGAACCAATAGATTTAAATAAAGAAGAAGCAGCGGCTCTAGTATATACAATTAAATCACCAAATAATTATAATCCTAAAGTTAGAAAAACAGCTAACTTTGGATTTTTTTTATTTTTTTGTTAAAAAAGTGAACGAATCGAAGAAAAATAAGGTCATAATATTGAGAGCACTAATAGTGGACTCTCGAAAAAACCGTTTTCTTCATGTTCCTTTAACACACACACACCAAAAAAACATTAGAAAAAGGTTAAAAAAAAGGACTTGCCCTACCAAGTCCTTTTACTTTAGATTCCTAAAAAGAATGTGTTTACTGAGAAATAAGATTGTGGATGATCACAAGCTGGGCATCTTTCAGGAGCTTCAACACCTTCATAGATATAACCACAGTTATTACATTTCCAAGTAACCTTTTGATCTTTTTTAAATACTGTATTAGATTCAACAGCAGCTAATAGTTTTAAGTATCTTTCTTCATGATGCTTTTCAGCAACAGCGATGCTTTCAAATATAGCAGCTATTTCATTTAATCCTTCTTCACGAGCTACTTTAGCAAAACCTGGATACATATTTGAGTATTCATCTTTTTCGCCTTCAGCAGCTTGTTTTAAGTTATCAACAGTAGTTCCAAGCATTACTGGGAATTCTCCATCTGTATAAAGAGTAGTACCTTGTAATTCTTTATTCATTAATTTCATTAATCTTTTAGCATGTTCTTTTTCTTGATCAGCAGTTTCTAAAAAGATATTTTGAATTTCTACATATCCTTCTTTTTTAGCTACACTTGCATAGTAAGTATAACGATTTCTTGCTTGAGATTCTCCTGCAAAAGCATGCATTAAATTGTTTGCAGTCTTAGTTCCTTTTAAAGTCATTTTTAATTCTCCTTTTCTAGTTATCTTTATTTTGACAATCTTTACATATACCAGTCATAATCAAATCATAAGTTAAAACTTTATGACCAGTGCTTTCTTCTATTTTAGCACTTAGTTCATCAATAGAACAATCTAGATCATAGATTTTATGACACTTACTACAGATAAAATGTTGATGAGGAGTTAGATTTCCATCATAATGAACAATCGCTTCTCCAACATCTAATTTCCTAATTTGATTAGTCTCTGTAAGTAAGGCGAGGTTACGATAAACAGTTCCTAGAGATAAGTTAGGACTTTCTTTTTTTAAATCCGCATAAATCTCTTCCGCACTAGGATGAGTAAAGTGAGTTTGTAAGTACTTTAGTACTGCATCTCTTTGCCTAGAATATCTTGTTGTAGCCATTTGGGGCCTCCTTGTTAGTAATGATTACTAATATTATATAATTAGACCATTAAAAAGTCAAATATGTTAGAATGTAAATATGAAAGCAATATTAATAATAATTGATGAATATAAAGAAGATACTTCTAAAAACAAAGAAGAACTTGAATCACTTGCCTTAGCTAATGATTTAGAGGTTACTAAATCATTAGTAGTAAGATTAGATAAAATTAATCCCGCTACTTATATTGGAACTGGTAAAATCCAAGAAATAGTTCAAATGATAAAAGATGAAGAGTTAATCATCTTTAATAATGAATTAAGTCCCTTACAAATAAGAAACTTAACGGATTTAATTCCTATTGAAGTTACTGATCGAACAGATTTAATTTTAAAAATCTTTGCCAGTAGAGCTAAAACTAAGGAAGCTAAGCTACAAGTAGAAATAGCTAAAGATACTTATCTTTTACCACGTCTTGCTGGAATGCGTGAAGAAATCACACACCAACAAGGAGGAGCTGGTTTTAGAGGAAAAGGGGAAAAACAAATCGAATTAGATCGAAGAGTTATTGCCCGTAAACTTTCTAAATCAAAGAAAGAATTAGAAAAGATAGTCAGTAGTAGACGAGTTCAAAGGAAAAGAAGAACTAGTAATGATATACCTGTAATTGCGATAGTTGGTTATACTAACAGTGGTAAATCAACTCTCTTAAATAGTTTAATTGTCAATCAGGAAAAAAAGGTTCTTCAAAAGGATATGTTATTTGCGACTTTAGAAACTTCTTCTAGAGAAACTCTTATTTATAATCATCCTTGTATTATTACTGATACAGTTGGCTTTGTTGATAAATTACCGCATTCTTTAATCGATGCTTTTAAATCAACTTTAGAAGAAATAAAAGAAGCTGATTTACTCTTACATGTAGTAGATTATTCTAACGATAATTATGATAAACAAATAGAAATCACTAACCAAGTCTTAAAAGAAATTGGAGTAGAAGATAAAGAAATGATTTATGTCTTTAATAAAGTTGATTTAACTACTAAAAGAGTCATTCATAAAGGTAATTATGTATATTTATCAGCTAAAAATAATATTGGTTATGATGATTTATTAAATAAAATAAGTAAGGTTTTATTTAAAGATTATAAGATTTATAATCTTATAATCCCTTATGAAAATGATTATATTTTGAACTATTTACAACAAAACACAAGGGTGTTAGAATTACAATACTTAGATGAAACGATAAATATCAAAGTTGAATGTAATAAACAAACAATATCTAAGTACGTCAGTTATATAGGGGAGGTTTAATATGGATAACGATAAAAAACTATTTCGTTTAGATTTGTCTATTGCTATTGAAGCACATGATGCTAATGAAGCATATGAAATGCTTACAAGAGATGAAACGCTCCAACAAATAAAAGACTTAATTAAACAATCTAAACCAAACATTAAAGAAATGTTTGATAAGAATGATAAAAAAGTAGAAATAATAAATTAAAAAAGATATCTATAACTGATTATTCAGTTTAATAGATATCTTTTTTTATATTAAGATAAATATTCCAGAAAGAAGTAGTAGGATATATGTAATATTCATAAAAGACTTCGTATCTACTTTTGAATATAACTTTTTGCCCACAAAATAAGATAATATTAAAGGAATGATACTTAGTCCAATATAAGTAATATTAATAGAAGTATATAAATGCTCAAAGAAGTGTTCAATAACTAGTAAACTATCTAAGATAACCCAAACACTAGCAATAGTTGCTCTAAATTCATCTTTATCTTTTAAAACAGAACTATAATAGACTACTAACAATGCTCCCCCAGATAAAAACAACTCATGAATTATGCCAGCAATAAAGACAATTATAATATTTAATAATTCATTAGAAGGAATTGAAATATGAAAGATCATCTTATTAGATGCAATTAAAATTATTAAAATTCCATATACTACTTTTAAAATACTTAAATCAATTTGATTTAATAGAATGAAAGAAAATAACATTCCAATACATAACACTACTAAAGATTTAAATAGGATATCAAATCGAATACTCTTATAGTTTTTACAAACTATTGTTCCACAACTAATTAAAGTAAAGATATTAATTACAACTCTAGCACTATTATAACTAATCAAGGAGATAGAAAAGGGCATAGCTAGTAAATTACCGGCAAAGCCGGTAATTGTTTGAATAACATTTGCAAAAAATAATACTAATAAAAATAATATGGTTTTCATTAAATCATTGATTGATACATATCTTTCAACATTGTATCAGTAATTTCAACAGGATTATTATATAAATTAGGATGACGAGAAAGAGATATTAAATCACTTAATTGATCTTTAGAAATATTTAAATCTTTTAAATCGATTCTCATCTTCATTTCTTTTTTCATCTCTTTAATTTTAATGGCCATTTCTTCAACATCTTTAAATCCTAATTCTTTGACAAAACTTACTAAACGTTTATCTTTAGCATCTTTATTAATTAAAGCAAAGTAATCAATAGTAAGAGCACAAGCCTCACCATGAGGAATGCCATAAATATTAGTTAAAGGGAAACTACAAGCATGAGAAGAAGTAGTTTTAGGAATTGAAAAGGCCATTCCAGCTAGTAAACTAGCTTCACACATATTTGAACGAGCTTCTTTATTATCAGGATTATGATAAACCTCTAATAAGTTATCAAAGACCAGTTTACAGGCTTTTAAGGCAAAGATATCACAAATGGGTTGATGTCCTTTAGACCAAAAACCTTCTAAAGCATGACATAAGACATCCATGCCAGTATTAGCTGTTATTTGTTTAGGAATATTATATGTTAGTTCTGGATCAATAATTGCATACAGCGGATAAAAGTTATCAGAATTTATTGGAGCTTTTTTCATTAGTTCTCGATTTGTTAGAACAGCAGCACAGGTAACTTCGCTACCAGTACCTGCTGTTGTTGGAATAGCTATTAGTGGTAGGTGTAAAGAAGGAAGTTCTTTACCAGTTCCATGATACTTGGTAACCGAATCATTGGTAAGAGCTAAAGTACTGGCTACTTTAGCACAGTCAATAACACTACCACCACCTAAAGCTACAATAAACTTTAAATCATTATTTCTAATTAACTGGCTACAAGCATCTACTTCACTAGTATCGGGATTAGGAGAAACATCATAATATAATGTATTAATTGTCGGAGTATTATCTAAGATTTGTTTAGCTAAACCATTATCATAAAAGAACTTATCACAAATAAGTAATCCTTCACCCTTAAACTGCTTTGTTAGAGCGCTTAACTCATTTAAGCGACCATTACCAAATATTATTTTAACTGGTTGCATATAATTAAAATCCATAATTATTCTCCTTTACTTACAGTATGTCTCATCAACATAAGTTAATACTTCATCCATTATAGGTAAGTACTCTTCTAATTCTTCTTTAGTAATAATTAATGGAGGACAGATATTAATATTGTTTTCTCTACCAAAGGTAGAGAAACCTTTTTCTTTTAATTTGCCAATTATTTTAGCCATAGTACCTGATTGATCATGATAAGGAACTAAAGGTTCTCTAGTCTTTTTATCTTTAACAATTTCAAAGGCTGAGAATAGACCAATACATCTAGCTTCTCCAACACATAAGTGCTTTTCAACCATTGAATCCATAAATGATTTTAAGATAACTGACATTTTTTGAACATTATCAGCAATATTATGATTTTGATAATAATCTAAACAAGCAACACCAGCAGCACATGCTAGGGTATGACCACTATATGTAAGTCCACATTGAAGAACATTTTCTTCAAAATAACTAGCTACTTTTTCATTTACAATAACTCCCCCAAGAGGAACATAAGCATTAGTTACTCCTTTGGCAAAAGTCATCATATCTGGTTTAATATCAAAGTTTTGCCAACCAAAAGGTTTACCAGTACGATAGAAACCACACATAACTTCATCACAAATCATCAAGATACCATATTCATCGCATAAAGCTCTAACACCTTCCATACAACCTTCAGGTGGTAAGATAACTCCATTAGCTCCTACAATACTTTCCATAATAATTGCTGCTACTTGATTAGGCCCTTCATATTCTAATTGAAGCTTTAAAGCTGCTAAAGCTTTTTTAGTACATTCTTTGTCATCTACACCTCTAGTGTATCCATCTTGATACATATGAGGATTCATAAATTTTACAAATCCGTTGGCTCCACCAATTTCAGCAGCGAATCTACGCCAATCACCAGAAGCATTGCTAGCTCCAAGAGTTGCACCATGATAAGAACGATAGGCTGAAAATATTTTAGTCCGCCCTGTAACAATTCTGGCCATCTTAATAGCGTTTTCATTAGAATCAGCCCCAGCATTCGCAAAGAATACTCGTTTGTAAGTGTCTTCTCCAGCCAGTTTACAAAGTTTATCTGCTAGTAAACTCTTGGGTTCACTAGCATAAGCAGGAGCCATAAAACACATTTTGTCTGCTTGCGCTTTGATAGCTTCCACAATTTCTCTATTATCATGTCCTAAATTAGAACACACTAGTAAAGAAGACATATCAGCATATTTTTTACCATCATAATCATATAAGTAGATCCCTTGAGCCCTTTGAATAGGTAAGACATCTTTACCAGCTACCGACCATGATTGTAAGATCCTTTTTTTATGTAATTCTTTTACTTGTTCTCCATTTAATTTTTCCATTTTATTTTCCTCGATATTATTATTTTTGAGTATTGATAATACTTAGTATTTCTTCTCTGATATTGACATATTCATCTGAATACATAGCACTTTCTTGGTTGGCACCAACAATGTCATATGTAAAATCAGTGTTAAACTCTTTAACTATTCTTCCTGGTCTTGAGGACATGACGATAACTCTAGTAGCCAAAGCTAAAGCTTCATCAACATCATGAGTGATGAGGAAGATAGTATTATTGTTTTTGTTCCAGATATCACGAATTAATGCTTGCATATTAACTCGGGTAAGAGCATCTAAGGCTCCAAAAGGTTCATCCATTAAGATCATCTTCGGTTCATTAATTAAAACTCTTGCAAGAGAGGCTCTTTGACGCATCCCTCCAGATAATTCATAAGGTTTTGATTTGTGGAAATCTTCTAAACCAACTAATTTTAAATATTTATTAACATTTTCATCAATTGTTTCTTTGTTTACTTTTCTAAGTTTTGGTCCAAAGGCAACATTGTCATAAATATTTAACCAAGGATAGAGGGTTGGTGTTTGAAACACCACACCTCTATGCCAATCAGGTTTTTCAATCCTAGTATCACCCATCATAGCTACGCCACTAGTTGGTTTATGAAACCCAGCGATAATATTTAATAAAGTACTTTTACCACATCCTGAAGGACCAAGAACACATATAAATTCACCTTTTTTAATATCTAAATTAATATCTTTAAGAGCAACAGTTTCTTTTTTATCCCCGCTATAAATCAGGTTAGCATCCTTTATCGATACTACAACTTCTTCTTCTTGACTCATCATATACAAGACCCTCTTTTCAGTTATTATTTGGCAATTGATTCAGCATATGAAGGATTAACAGCATCCTTGAATACTGATTTTTTAGGTAAATCGGTAATACTCTTTTGATCCTTTAAGAACTTAGCAATATCATATAGGTTATCAACTGTTTTACCTTTAGATTTAGCAGTACCCATATATTCACTTCCAATTTGTTCTTTAGCAGTTAACCATGTAGAACCAGACATTTGGAACTTAGCATCATCAGTAGATAATTCCATATATTTAGAAATTGCAGATACGGCTTCATCTTGACTGTTTTTAAATAATTCAACTGATTTATTTAAAGCTGATAAATATTTCTTTACTAATTTAGGATTTTTCTTAGCAAAACTTGTTGTTACTAACTCAACATTGGCAGTCATAAAACCATCTTTAGCCATTTGTTCACTAGTAACTAAGATTGATTTATTTGTTAATTGAGATAATGATGGTTCCCATAAATAAGTAGCATCAATTTGATTACTTTCCCAAGCTGTATATATTTCAGCTGGTTGCATATCTAACAAAGTTACATCACTTTGAGAAATATTATTTTCTTCTAAATATTTAAGTAAAGAGAAGTGAGCAGTAGATGCAAAAGGTGTTGCAATCTTTTTACCTTTTAAATCGGATGCTTGTTTGATAGTATCTTTTACAGCTAATGATTCAACTGAACCTAATACTTCATGAGTCCAAATATATTCAACTTTAGCTCCTTGAGCAATTGATAAAGCCGCTGGACAAGATCCAAGTAAACCAAAATCAATATCTTCTGTCATTAAAGCAGTAGCTACATCTTTACCACTATCAAACTTTTTATATTCAACTTTAACCCCTAATTCTTTTTCAAAATACTTTTTAGCTTTAGCAATTCCTTCATCATTTGGCATTTCTTGAGTACCAATAATTACTTTAGTTGTCTTTTCATCAGATGATGATGAAGAACAACCAGTAATAAGAGTAAGTGCTAAACAAACACTACATAAACAAGCTAATAATTTTTTAATATTTTTCATTTTCTTTCTCCTTTTAAGCCTTACCAGCCCATGGCACGACTTTTCTTTCTATAAGTTTTAAAATTGCATCAATTAAGATCCCTGTAATTCCCATAACGATAATTCCAACAAAGATTACATCATTTCTAAACCAGTTCTTGGCATCTAATACCATCCAACCAATTCCAGAAGAGGCAGCTACCATCTCAGCTGCAACTAAAGTAGAATACGCTACCCCAATTGCGGTTCTAATTCCGGTAAACATTTCTTGTAAACAAGAAGGAAAGATTACTTTAATAAATACTTGAGTTTTACTAGCCCCTAAAGTTAAGGCACTATTTATAAAATCATTACTTACTTTCATAACACCAGCCATACATGAAATATAAATTGGTGCAAAACAAGCTAAGTAAAGTAAAGCTATCTTTGATTCATCACCAATTCCAAGAGCTAATACTAATAATGTGTAGTAAGCAAGAGGTGGAAGTGGACGATAGAATTCAATAATAGGGGACATTACAGCTCTTACTTTAGAAGAATATCCACTAAGTAGTCCTAAAGGAACGGCGGTAATTACCGCTAGTCCAAAGGCAATGAATAATCTTTGCATACTAGCTGCAAGATGTTCTAATAAGGAATGTCCCTTATAATCTTTAATAACAGTTAGAAATCCTTCCCAAGTTTTTTGGGGAGTAGGCACTAACTTGGCATCAACCATGTTGTAATTGGTAATGATGTACCAAACTGCAAAGATGACTACAACAGTTATAATCGATATTAATTTTTCTTTGGTTAGTTTCTTTTTCATAATATTTCTCCTTAATCATGACAAGCATGATGGATGTTATAAGTATCTGAAATATTGATTGTAAATATTTTTCCATCACCAGGAAGACCGGTTGAATTAACCTTTAAGATTGTTTTAATCACTTCTTCTTTCGATTCGTTAGGAACAACAATCAAGAATACTCTTTTATTCATTAGCTTTGTCGAGATGGTAGTACCATCCGGTAATGAGATATCGACTGGCTTTTTACCTCGACCAAAAGCTTTAATACAGGTATATCCAGGTAAACCAACATCAATCAAAGCTTGTTTAGTTGCTGAAGTTTTATTTGGTCTTATTATTGCTATAATTTCAATCATCTTTACTCACCTCTTTAAAGAGATTCACTAAGTGATGAAATTGTAAAACAATCTTCAACATTACTTACAAAAATACGACCATCTCCAAAGTTACCTTCTTCACCTGTTCTAGCTGCATCAGTAATAATTTTTACAACTTTATCAACATCTTCGTCTTCAACGACCATTAAGATCATTTTCTTTGGTAATTCATCATAGAATACTGTTCCAACTTTGATTCCTTTTTGTTTACCACGACCATAAACATCAAAACGAGTCATCGCTGGATAACCAGCATCTAGGGTTGCTTTTGCAACATCATCAGCTTTTTCCACTCGGACAATAGCTTTGATCATCTTCATATTTTTACCTCCCTTATTTGTATGGTGCTATTAAACCAAATGGCGATAACTAAACCAATATTCAAAAAGACAAATCTTTTTGTGCATCTGAACAAATAAAAAAGAATGCCAAGGCATTCTTTTAAATTAACATTCTTATTTTTAAAGCAATTACAATTGATACTTTATTATTAAATTCATTGATATCGAATCCTAAGATATCTTCTATTTTTTTTAAACGATAGTTGACAGAATTTCGATGTAAATATAGTTGATTGGCTGTTTCTTGAGCTTTACATTCATTATTAAAATAAACTTCTAAGAAACCAACATAATCACTTTTATTGATAATATCGTATTCCACTAAAGGTTTTAATACTTCATCATAGTATTCTAACATAATTTCTTTATCATCCATTGATAAGAATAATTTAGAGAATCCCATTTTACTATAGGAAACGACCTGATAAGTATTCTTAACTTTTTGTTGAAGAGAAATTACTTTATCAGCAATATTATAGGTTTTATATAAACATCTAATACTTTTAGTATTTCGACCAATTCCACTATAAATATCATATAATTTATGATATTTAGTTTCTAAATTAGAGATAACTAAGGACATAGTTTGAAAAATACTACTTTCATTTCTATTAGCAAAACAAATTACTAACTCACTTCGATGCTTTAAAGTAATACTCTCTGGAGCATTAAATGCTAAAACATGATCAACTTGTTTTTGGATTTTTCTTAGTCCTTCTTTATTGATATTAGTACTTTCATTTTTATTACAGACTTTAATAATAGCTACACAATATTTCCATTCTGGCTCATAATCATATCTTTCTAAAGAAGAGATATATAAATCTTGTTGAGTAGGAAAACACAAAGCATTTTTAAAGGCTGAAATTAATTCATATTGTTTTTCATTGTCATGAGTTATAACCCCAACTATTATTTTTAGAATGTTAGCCATATAAATATGCCAAGGACACACTAGTAGAGGAAGAGCGTTATCATTACAAAACTGAATTACATCTAAAGGAATATCTTTAATATAAGGACCAGTATTAACGATAATGGCACTTGCTTTGTTAGTAAGGGAAGCAGAAATTATATCTTTTAATGTTTCATTTTGTTCCTGAAGGGCAATACCCGTTGTGACAACAACTTCATTTCCTTCTAAAAAGCTCGCAACATTACTTCTTTCAACAGTATGAAACCACTCCACAATATTACTTAGACCATTATCTCCAGCCATAAGTTTAATATCATTCCCGATACTTTTTTGAATTTTATAATATATATCCTTTACCTTTATACTCATATTGCTCTCCCTATGATAATATATTATCACAATGATAAATAATTATAAATAGGAGAATCACTTCATCAAGATTGAATACTTCATCATTATTTGTTAGAATAACTAAAACTTATAGGGAGGCAAAGTATGAATTTAAAAGGAAGAAGTTTTTTAACATTAAAAGATTATACAAAAGAAGAAATAGAATATTTATTAGATTTAGCTAAAAAACTAAAGGATGAAAAGAAAAAAGGAATTATGAATCATTCTTTAGAAGGAAAGAACATTTGTTTATTATTTGATAAGACAAGTACTAGAACTAGATGTTCATTTGAAGTAGCGGCTCTTGATTGTGGCGGACATGTAACATATTTATCAAACTCTCAATTTGGTAAGAAAGAATCAATTGAAGATTCAGCTAATGTCTTAGGCAGAATGTACGATGCCATTGAATATCGAGGATTTAAGCAATCATTAGTAGAAGATTTAGCTAAGTATTCTGGAGTCCCTATTTATAATGGACTAACTGATGTTGATCACCCAACTCAAACTTTAGCCGACTTTCTAACAATTCAAGAAAAATTAAATAAACCTTTAAAAGATATTAAATTTGTCTTTACTGGTGATATCAGAAATAACGTTTGTTACGGTTTAATGTATGGAGCAGCTAAAGTTGGAATGCACTTTGTTGCTTTAGGACCTAGTGAACTAGAAATGGATGAAGAAGTAGTAAAATACTGTAAGGAAGAAGCTAAAAAATCAGGTGGTTCATTTGAAATCAGCCATAACGCTAAAGAAGCTGTAAAAGATGCTGATGTAATTTATACGGACATTTGGGTTAGTATGGGCGAAGATGAAAATCTCTATGCTCCAAGAGTAAAAATGCTAACACCATATAAAGTCACAACTCAAATGATGAAAGATACTAATAATGAAAATGTTTTATTCATGCATTGTTTACCATCATTCCATGATTTTAATACTACTCTTGCAAGAGAAAAGCATGAACAAGGAATTGATATTAGAGAAGTTGAAGATGAAGTATTTAGAAGTAAAAACTCAGTAGTCTTTGATGAAGCCGAAAATAGAATGCATACGATTAAAGCCATCATGGTTGCTACTCTAGGCAAATAATATAATAACCTAATAGATTATCTATTAGGTTTTTTTTATTTTCCAATTACCCTTAAAAATTTGTGAATTATTTAATGAATTATTATTTGTGATATAATTAACTTGTTAAAGGAAATGAGGGAAGAAAATGAAAACATTAAAAAGATTTTTTAATGTAATGCTCTCAATTTTGGTGGTGTTAGGAATGGTAGTAATGAGTAAAACTACTAATATTAACGCTGAGGAAAATTGGAGCCTTACATACGATTTAACTTATGATAAGGATACAAATAGTTATTCTTTCAAAAACGTTAAAGTCAACACAAATGGGGAAACAGTAGGAAATATTGTAATTTCATTCCCCGAATCATTTGTTGTAGCAGATAGTGCACCTACTACATGGACAAAAGTTACAAAAGACACTGCTACAACAGTAAAAGCATTTCAAACAGCTAATTGTAGTAGTGAAGATATTAAAACTTACTTAGAAGGAATTACTTTAACAGCTACAGCTGTTACTGATGCAAGTAAAATTAAAGTTGCAATTGATGCTAGTCAATATGCAACAGTTCCTTATGATCATGCAGATGGGACAACCCATTATTATCGTTTTGTTCCAATGACAGATAATATCGGGAATGTTAGTTGGGGAGATGCTTATAACGAAGCGGCTAATTCAACTTATTTAGGATATAAGGGATATCTAGCAACTCTAACTAGTAAAGCAGAAGATAACTTTGTTTATAATTCAATTGCTACAAAGTCAGGATTCTTAGGTGGAACAAGATCATTAAATCTAGATGGAAGTAAAATTAGTGATCGCCAAACAATTACTAATGTTAGTAATACTGCTGAACCAGCAAACATTACAATTGATCCAATAGAAACTTGTGATAAATGGTATTGGGCTTGTGGACCAGAAGCTGGAACAGTATTCTCAACTACTCCAAAACGTCCACTACAACTTGTAGACATTGAAGATATGTTTAGTTCAGGAGAACCAAACAATTCTGGTGGGCATGAAGGATTCTTACAATTTGCTTATAATGGTAATGTATGGAACGATTGTCGGTATAATGGTTCTTATACTGATGATACTACTCCGGGAACCAAAATAGCCGGATATTATGCTGAATTTGGTGGTTACACTAATGAAAATCCAGCAGCTAATGGTTCAAATTATGCCTCTGGTGAAGCTAATGCCGCTATTTCATATGCTAAAGCTTCAGCACAAGATTTTACTTATAAGATTGGAGATGGAGCTTTAACTGATACAACTGCTTTAACTAATGGTAAAGTTCCAACTACTGATGATAATGGCAATGCTTTAAATATTCTACCAGATCCAGATAGCCTAAAAGCTTTAAATGAAAAAATAGCTGCAGGTCAAAGAGGAGAATTCCCTCTAGTTTATAAGACACCTGATGGTACTACTCTAACAATTAATGTAACTTTAATAGGGGATACTATTACAGCTGCCACAAATACCTATAATCCAGTAGATGGAACATTAACTTCTAGTGATATTATTAAATTAAACAATGTTACTGCTAAAGATCCTGAGGGTAATCCTTATGATTCAAGTGATTTAAAAGTTGATCAAGATCAATTAAATAAAATCAATGAGGCTATAAAGAATAAAACATATGGTGACTATGAAATCACTTATTATACGCCAGATGGTACAAAAGTTACTAGCATAGTCTCATTAAAACCAGATACTATTGTTGCTACTAACCCTTCACCGGTTGTAAAACCAGGTAGTGGGCCATATACTGGTGAAAAGCTTCAAGAAATTGCTGGTATCACTGTTACAGATAAAGATGGAAATCCAGTAGATTCAAGTAAAGTAACTGTTAATAAAGCACAACTCGATGCATTTAACGCTGCAGTGGCTGCTGGAAAAGCCGGTAAGTATGCTGTAACATTCTATGCTCCAGATGGTACACCTTGTGTTGTATATTTTACGGTTGAATCAACAGTAAAAACATCTGATACTACAAGTACAACATTATTTACAGTAATGTTACTAGTAAGCGGATTAATGCTTATTAAACTAAAAAAAGTAAAAGAATAATTAAAATATAAACCACCTTTAAATTATTAAAGGTGGTTTTAATATTCTAAAAAATAGTTATTTATAATGATTAATCTTATTATCAATATTTAATAAGACCTGTTTATAGTCATGAGTAGCGTAGATACTTGGATCTATAACTTCTACCTTATCACTACCAACTAAACTAATTACTCGAGGTAAATGATAGGATATTTGAGGAGCAAGTAAAATATAAGCATAGCCATTATAAGTCTCTTTTAAATGAGAGTAATTAGTGGCATAGAATTTATAATTAAGTTTTAATAATTTAGCTAGTAAGTTAAGATTACTTGCAAACAAAGAAGAAGTAAGACCTCCTGAGCAACAAATTAAAATTCTTTGTTTACCGATTTTTTCTAAATTTTTCATTGCTTCAAAGAAATCATGATACATTTCTTTCATTTGACTAAGGTTTACTAGTTTATAATGTAGATAAAATAATAATTTATTAGTATCAGTTGTGGTAATTTGTTCTTCAACAATTCCATCATTATAAATACTAATAAGACCCATTAAATTATTTCTTTGATAACTAATATATTTTCCATACTTATCATCATCTTCTAAAGTGAACATAATATTATTATCATTACATTCTTTCTCTTTAGAAATTAACCATTCATATAGATAAATTCTTAGTAAATCTTTATCATTTTGCTCCGTAAATATATTTCCCATATTCCTATTATAAAATAAATGGAATAAAATTGCTCATATTTATCTCTTTTACTAATTGTATGATAAAATGGAAGTGGTGATTAAGATGGCAGGTAGAATATATACACTTTCAGATATTCATGGTAATTTTGATTTATTATTACTCATGTTAAAGAAAATAGATTTTAAAGATGAAGATACATTATATATCCTGGGGGATATATGTGATCGAGGAGAAGATTCTTTAAATGCTTATTTTTATATTAATAAATTTAAAAATATTCATTTAATTAAAGGTAATCATGAATATATGATGGAAGAATCTTTAAAACAATCTTTAGAGTTAGATGATTTTGATCCTAATACGCCGGCCTTTAATCTTTGGGTTCAAAATGGAGGAACTGCCACTATTAATAATTTTCGAGACTATCTTCGCAAACAAAAACTAATGCATTTAGATTATAATATTGTTAAAACTGTCTTTTTAAAAATGATGATTGATTATTTAAGCAATCTTCCTTTATATAAAGAAATAACAGTTGATGGTAGAGACTTTATCTTAGTTCATGCTGGTGTTTGTCCAGATACAGCCCTGCAAAATCAAAGTGTTGATACTTTAGTTTGGATTCGCGATTATTTTTATCTTAGTGAATGTGATCCAACTAAGACTTACATCTTTGGCCATACACCAACTGGTTTCTTAAATCGTGATCATACATTTCATATTTGGCATGATGATCAATTTCATAATAAGTATGGAATTGATGGGGGACTAGCAGTTGGAAGAAAAGTTGGTCAATTAAACTGTTTATGTTTAAATGATTTTAAAGAATATAAAATTAAAGTGGGAGAAGATTTATGAGAAATGCGTTTTATTCTTTAGTGAATTTTATCAATTCAGCGGATGAAACTGATGTTTATGTTCAAGCAGCTAAAATAATTCTTAAAAACATTAATGAAATACCAAATCTTACTATTACCGAAGTTGCAGTTATGACTTATAGTTCTACTTCTACTATCTCGAGATTATGTCGTAAATTAAACTATGAATCATTTGCGGAATTTAAAAAAGACTGTACTGTTAATATCAATTTCTTTAATCACGATACCGAAAGATTAAACTTTGATTTTCAACTTCCTAGTAAAGAATCTTTTGAAAAAGAAGGGAAGAAAGTCTTTGAATCTCATTTTGATAATATAATCAATAACTTAAAAGAAACCTATGAAAATATCTCATATGAAGATATTGAAGAAATAGTTGATGAGATGCATAAATGTCAAAAGGTCTATTTTTTAGGTAACTATTTAACTCAATCCATTGCAATGCAACTCCAGATTGAACTTAGTTATTTACATAAAAATACAGAAGGGCGATATAATATTGCCCAACAAAAAGAAATGGTTAAAAGAATGACTAAAGATGATGTTTTAATTCTTACTTCTATTGCTGGTAGTTATTTTCAAACTCAAAAAGAACTAATGCGAGAAATTGCTAAAAGTCCAGCTTATAAGGTTGTTATTACGCAAGATCGCGACTTTGAGACAATTGATACATTTGATAAGAAAATAATTGTTGGTAATAATCATCAATCATTAGTAGGTAAATTTTCAATTACATATGTTTTTGAAATCTTAGAAGCTATTTATCATTTAAAGTATTCCAAATAAAAAATCACTCATTTGAGTGATTATTTTATTTTAGAAAGATAATCATTATTTAATTTAATTACTTTATTCATTTCAGTTTTAGAACAAGCACCTAATGTTACTCTTCGATCAACACAATTTTTAATATCAATTGCATCGTAGATATCTTGATCAAAAACCTTAGAAATAGATTTATATTCATCAAGTGATAATTCATCTAAAGACTTATTTTTATCAATAGCGTATAAAACAAGTTCTCCAATAATCCCATGAGCATCTCTAAATGGAACACCTTTTCCAACAAGATAATCAGCAGCATCAGTGGCGTTGGTAAATCCACCAGTAGCTGATTTAAGCATCTTATCTTTATTAAAGGTTGTAGTTTTAAGCATATCGCTTAAAAGTTGAAGACAACCTTTAGTAGTTGTTAAAGCATCAAAGACAAGTTCTTTATCTTCTTGCATATCTTTATTATAAGCAAGAGGTAAACCTTTCATAGTAGTTAGTAAACTCATTAAAGCCCCATATACTCGACCAGTTTTCCCTCTGATAAGTTCACAAATATCAGGGTTTTTCTTTTGAGGCATAATAGATGAGCCAGTTGAAAAAGTATCATCTAATTCAATGAATTGATATTCATTAGTATTCCAGATAATCATTTCTTCAGATAATCTAGACATATGCATCATCATCGTACTCATGGCACTAAGAAGTTCAATTAAGTAGTCTCGATCACTAACACCATCAATACTATTTAAACAAGCACTACCAAAACCAAGTTCTTTAGCAGTATATTCACGGTCTAAATTATAAGTAGTACCAGCTAAGGCTCCACTACCAAGAGGACAAACATTCATTCTAGTAAAGATGTCATCTAGTCTTGAATGATCTCTTTTAAACATTTCAAAGTAAGCTCCAAGATGATGAGCTAAAGTAATTGGTTGAGCTTTTTGAAGATGGGTAAATCCTGGCATAATGGTATCTACATGTTCCTTCATTAAATCATTTAAAGTATTTAATAAATTATAAATTAAAGTTGAAAGCATTTGAACTTGGTCTCTAGTGTAAAGACGCATATCAAGTGCTACTTGATCATTTCTTGAACGACCAGTATGAAGTTTCTTTCCAGCATCACCAATCCTAGAAGTAAGTGTAGATTCTACAAAACTATGAATATCTTCATTAGTTTCATCAATTTCTAAATCGTTATTTTCAATATCGTTTAGAATTTGATTTAATCCTTCAACTATTTTACTTCCATCTTCTTTACTTATAATTCCTTGTTTTTGTAGCATCTTAGCATGAGCAATACTTCCTAAGATATCTTGTTTATAAAATGTCTTATCAAAAGTAATCGATGCATTAAAATCATATACTAATTGATTTGTTGGTTTAGTAAACCTACCACCCCATAAGTTCATAACTTTCCTCCTTAAATTAAAAGGGCCAAAGCCCTTTTAATCTTATTTCTTTTTATTATTTAATTTCATAGCTCTTACTTTAGTAGATAATCCGTATAAAGTAATAAATCCTTCAGCATCATGATGGTCATATAAATCACCTGTTGAGAATGATGCAATATCTTCATCATATAAAGAGTAAGGAGAAGTTGTACCTTCTTTAATAATATTACCTTTATATAATCTAAATTTAGTTATCCCAGAAACAACTTCTTCAGTTTTTGATACAAAAGCACTAAGTGCTTCTCTAAGAGGTGAATACCACTTAGCAGCATAGACAAGTTCAGCAAATTCAACTGAAACTAAACGTTTATATTTAAGAGTTTCACGATCAAGAACAAGTTCTTCTAGTTGTTGATGAGCTTCCATTAAGATAGTTCCACCAGGTGTTTCATAAACACCACGTGATTTCATCCCAACTACTCTGTTTTCAACTATATCAATGATCCCAATTCCGTATTTACCACCAAGTTCATTTAACTTTTCAAGAATAGCAGTAAGACCCATTTTTTTACCATTTAAAGCGATAGGCATTCCTTTATCCCATTCAATTTCTAGACTTAAAGATTCATCTGGAGCTTTTTCAGGTGAATTAGATAAAACTAATAAATGGTCATAATTAGGAGCTATGCTTGGATTTTCAAGTTCAAGTCCTTCATGAGAAATATGCCAGATATTACGATCTCTAGAATAACTATTATCAGCAGAGAAAGGTAAATCAATTCCATGTTTACGACAATATTCAATTTCAGATTCTCTTGAATCCATAGTCCATTTAGGATCACGCCAAGCGGCAATAATCTTTAAATCAGGAGCTAAAGCTTTAATTCCAAGTTCGAAACGAATTTGGTCATTTCCTTTACCAGTTGCTCCATGACAAATAGCCACTGCTCCTTCTTTACGAGCACAATCAACAAGTACTTTAGCAATTAATGGTCTAGCAGTAGCAGTACCAAGAAGATACTTATACTCAAATACAGCATCGGCTTGAACAGTAGGCATAATATAGTCTTTAACGTATTCATCGACAACATTTTCGATGTAAAGTTTAGAAGCTCCGCATTCTTTAGCCCGAGTTTCTAATCCTTCTAATTCTTCTTTTTGTCCAACATCAATACAACAACATACAACATCATAATCATAATTTTCTTTTAGCCAAGGGATGATAGCGGTAGTATCAAGTCCTCCTGAATAGGCTAGGATTACTTTTTCTTTCACTTTGAAATCTCCTTTATATATAAATTATAATTATTTTACATATACTTTATCTAAAATGCAATGTAAAATAAAAAGTAGATAAACTAAATACTTTCATTTCATTGACAAAAATAATTATCAGCCTATAATAATTTTAAACTCGATGACTAAAAGAGTACTCAATAAAGTATTTCAAGCAAGCTAATGATGATGGAAGATTAGTATTACTTATTGACGAACCGCATTTACGAGAGGAAAGATGGAAATATAGTATATCTTTTGGTAACCAGCCTTAATGGGGAGAGAGACTACAAAGTCAATTTGTAGTAACTAGAGTGGTAACGCGATAATTCGTCTCTAAGATAGAGATGGATTTTTTTTATTTAAATGGAGGGAAAATATGATTAAAGTCGGAATAGTAGGATCAACAGGATATGGAGGATGTGAACTTGTCCGTTTACTCTTATCTCATAAAGATGCCAAAATAGTTTGGGTATCTTCTAGAACATATTCAAATGAAGAATATAGTGATGTGTATGGTAGTTACTTTACTCTTTTAGATCAAAAATGTGTCGATGAAAACTTAAAAGATTATTTAGATGAAGTTGATGTAGTTTTCTTTGCGACACCTCAAGGAGTATGTGCTTCCATGATTGATGAAGAAGTTTTGTCAAAAGTAAAAGTAATTGATTTATCAGCAGACTTTAGAATTAAAGATGTTAATGTTTATGAGAAGTGGTATAAGATTAAACATCCAACACCTCAATTTATCGATGAAGCTGTTTATGGTTTATGTGAAGTAAATCGTGATAAAATAGAAAACACAAGATTATTAGCTAATCCTGGATGCTTTACTACTTGTTCTATTCTTAGTGTTTATCCTTTAGCTAAAAATCATTTAATTGATATGAGTACTTTAATAGTAGATGCTAAAAGCGGAACTAGTGGCGCTGGTCGAGGTGCTAAAGTTCAAAACCTATTTTGTGAAGTAAATGAATCAATTAAAGCATATGGAGTAGCCTCTCATCGTCATACTCCTGAAATAGAAGAACAACTTTCATATGCATCTAATGAAGATGTCTTGATTAATTTTACTCCACATTTAATACCAATGAATCGAGGAATTCTAATTACAGCTTACGCTTCATTAAATAAAGGTGTAACTAAAGAAGATATTGATAAGGCTTATAGCCTATATCAAGATGAATACTTTATTAGAGTATTAAAAGAAGGAGTTAATCCGGAAGTAAGAAATGTTCGAGGATCTAACTTTACAGATATTAACTACGTTATTGATAAACGAACTAATCGAATAGTTATCATGGGAGTTATTGATAACCTAGTAAAAGGAGCTGCTGGTCAAGCAATCCAAAATATGAATATAATGTTTAACTTAGATGAAAAAGAAGGACTAATGTTAGCACCAAGTGTGTTATAGGAGACTATATGAAGATACTAGAAGAAAAAACTCTTACTTATCCAAAAGGTTTTAAAACATGTGGTTTACATGTGGGAATAAAAAAAGATAAAGATGATTTTGCCCTTATTTATAGTGATACACCTTGCAACGTAGCTGGTACATTTACAACCAATGTTGTTAAAGCGGCTCCTGTATTATGGGATCAAAGTATTGTTAATAGTAAGGATAAAGTACACGCTATTGCCATTAATAGTGGAATTGCTAATGCCTGTACTGGTCAAGAAGGAATCGATAATAATGAGGAATTTGCGAGTATTGTCGCAGGTGCTTTAGAAGTTAATCCTAAACAAGTCTTAATCTGTTCAACAGGGGTTATTGGGAAACAATTACCAACTAGACCAATCAAACAAAATATCGATAAAGCGATAGTAGAACTTAATGATACTAATGAAAATGGTTTAAAAGCTGCAAATGCGATATTAACTACGGATACTAAACCTAAACATTTAGGAATTAGTTTTGAAGTAGAAGGAGTTGAAGTCCATATTGCAGGAATGTGTAAAGGCTCAGGAATGATTCATCCTAATATGGCAACTATGCTCGGATTCATTACTACTGATTTAAATATTACTAAAGAATTATTATTAAAAGCTTTAAGAGAAGTAATCCCTGATACTTTTAATATGATTAGTGTTGATCGGGATACTTCTACTAATGATACTGTCTTATTACTTTCTAATGGTTTAGCAGGTAATAAATTAATTGATAAAGAAGATAAGAATTATGAAATCTTTAAAGAAGTGTTACTAGAAATCACTAAATATTTAGCTAAATGTATTGCTGGTGATGGAGAAGGAGCTACAAAACTATTTGAAGTAAATGTGAGTCGAGCTTCATCTATTAAATCAGCTAAAACTATGGCTAAAAGTATTTGTACTTCACCACTTGTAAAAACAGCTATCTATGGTAATGACGCTAACTGGGGAAGACTTCTTTGTGCACTAGGTTATAGTGGCGAAGAGTTTGATCCTTATAAAGTAAATATCTCTATTACTAGTTCTAAAGGAACTATTGAATTAGTAAATAATGGAATGGCTACTGACTATAGTGAAGAAAAAGCTACTGATATTTTAAATGATGAAAAAGTTATTGCAAATGTTGAAATAAATAATGGTAGTTGTAGTGCTACAGCTTGGGGTTGTGATTTAACATATGATTATGTCAAAATAAATGCTGATTATCGTTCATAAAGGAGATAGATATGCTAGAAAATGAAATCAAAAAAGGACAAGTCTTAGTAGATGCCTTAAACTACATTCATGAATTTGCTGGCGATGTAGTGGTTATCAAGTATGGTGGAAGTGCCATGACTAATGAAATAATCAAACAAAGCGTTCTTAAAGATATCGCGGTTTTAAAATCGGTTGGTATTAAACCAATTATTGTTCATGGTGGTGGAAAAGATATATCTAATTTACTAACTAAAGTTGGTAAAGAAACGAAGTTTATTAATGGTCTTAGAGTAACTGATAAAGAAACTCTTGGATATGCTGAAATGGTTTTATCTGGAAAAATTAATAAAGGCTTAGTTCAACACTTAGAAAGAATTGGAACTCATGCTGTTGGACTATCTGGTAAAGATGGAAATATGATTACTGTTAGTAAAAAACTAGCTGATGGTAAGGATATTGGCTTTGTAGGAGACGTTATTAGTGTTGATACATCATTAATTGACTTGTTGTTAAATAATGATTATACTCCAATTATTTCTACTATTGGTTTAGATGAAAAGTATCATGATTATAATATTAATGCTGATGATGTTGCTACAGCTGTTGCTAGAGCTATGAAAGCTAGTAAACTAGTTTTCTTAACTGATACTGAAGGAGTCTTAAAAGATCAAAATGATCCTTCTACTTTGATATCTAAAATTAATACTAAATCAGCTAAAGAATTAATTGCTGATGGAAGTATTGATGGTGGAATGATGGTTAAAATAAATAACTGTGTTGAAGCAGTTCAAAATGATGTTAGAAAAGTTCATATTTTAGATGGACGATTAGAACACTCATTACTAATTGAAATCTTTACACCAGATGGTGCTGGAACTCAAATAAAGAAATAGAAAAAAGGCTAAGTTAAACTTAGCCTTTTAATTACTTTTATAATTTAGAGTTACAATATTTATTTCATTTTCAGTAAATAATCTAAAAGATTTATCTGAAGCCATACTTACACCATTAGAGATAAGTAAATGACTACTACCACTAGTAAATGAACCAAAGGTATAATCAGTACCTCCATTAGGTTTATCAGTACTTCCATATAATGGAAGATTAATAAGTCCACCCATTGTATGTCCTGAAAGTTGAAGATTGATATTACTAGTTGATGATAGGTTAAAATAATCTGGTAGGTGAACAGCCACTAATTTATATTTATCTTTATTACCATCATTAATAAGAGTCGAACAATCACCATTATTCTCTAATCCAAACAAACAAATAGATTGCCCTTTATAGTAAATACTTCTTCCTTCATTATGTAATACTTCAAAGCCACCTTCATTAAGAATACTTTGAGTTTGGCTACTATCAATAAAATCTCTTTCACCAAGAACTGCAAACTTTCCATAATCAGCTTTAATACTTTTAAAGATTTCTGTAACTTTTGCATTATCGAAGATGGAACTATCATAGATATCTCCACCAAATATAACTAAATCAATTTCTTGTTTATTTAAATCATTAACTACTTCTTTAAATCTAGTAATACTCTTACTATCAGTAAGATTTATATCACTTAGATAACCAATTTTAAATCCATCAAATTCCTTTGGTAACTTAGAACTACTATAAGATGAATTATCTACTCTATAAGCAGTAGGACTGTTATTGATTGTATAGTAGACACCATAAGATACACTAATAATTAAACTTAGAACTAGAACTATTAAAAAGATAGCTCTTTTTTTTAATTTAAGCATTATTTCTTATTCATTATTACCGGAATAATCATAGGATTTCTTTTTGTTTTTTGGTAGAAGTAATGAGATAAAGTATCTCTAGTAGTAACTTTTATTTGTGAGAAAGTAGTTTTACCAGCAAGTAGTTTATTAAGCGATCTACCTACTAATACTTCCGCTTCTCTAATCATTGCAAAACTATCTTTCATATAGACAAATCCTCGAGAGATAATAACTGGTCGACATAATAGTTTGCCATTATGAGAATCCATACTTATTAAAATCGAAACCATTCCATCTTCTGAAAGTAATTGACGATCACGAAGGACAGCAGTACTTAAACCACTAATATCATTACCATCAACATAAATAGTATCAACATGAATTCTTGGCCCTTGACGACATTCACCATTATTTAAAAGAACGACATCACCATTACCAAGGACAAATGTATGATCATAAGGAATACCGACATCGCCAGCACTTTTAGCGTGAATCTTCAGCATTCGATATTCACCATGGACAGGGAAGAAATACTTTGGCTTTACAAGTAAAAGCATTAACTTTTGTTCCTCTTGAGAGGCATGTCCAGAAGTATGTAAATTATTGAAAGGAGTATTAGTAAGAACTCTAGCTCCTGCTCTGAATAATTTATTTACGACAACATTAATACTATAAGCATTCCCTGGGATTGGACTAGAAGAGAAGACAACAGTATCTCCTGGTTTAATCTTGACATATTTATGAGTTCCATTCGCAATTCTACTTAAAGCAGCTAAGGCTTCTCCTTGCGAACCAGTACATAAGATAAGTATTTCATCATCTGGTAACTTTCTAGCTGCATCATTCTTAATAAAGAAACGATCAGGAGCTTTAATATATCCCATTGCTCTAGCAACTTGAATATTGTTTTCCATTGAACGACCATAAACTAATATTTTACGATTGAATTTAACAGCGGCTTCAACTATTTGTTGCACACGATGTACATTTGAGGCAAACGTTGCCACAATAAGTCTTCCTTCAGTTTTTCTAAACTGTTCTTGAACAGCCATTGATACTTTCTTTTCACTGACTGAAAAAGCCGGTACTTCGGAGTTAGTACTATCAGATAGTAATAAATCAACTCCTGTTTCACCAAGAAAAGAAATCTTTTGGTAATCAGCAGCATCACCAACTGGTGATAAATCAAATTTGAAATCTCCAGTAGATACTATTCTTCCATTAGGAGAATTAAGCACAATACCAAGAGATTCAGGAATTGAGTGATTTGTTTTAAAGAAACCAATATTAAAATATTTTGATTTAATTTGATAATCACTATCTATTTGAATTATCTTAGTGGCGTTAGTAAGTCTTCTTTCTTCTAGTTTTCTTTTTATCATGGCACTCGCAAGAGGAGAGGCATAGATAAAAGGAATATTAACTGTTTGAATAAGGAAAGGGATACCTCCAATATGATCTTCGTGACCATGGGTAATTAGTAAACCTTTAATCTTCTTTTCATTCTTCTTTAAATAAGAATAATCAGGAATTACATAATCAATACCTGGCATTCCATCTTCAGCAAATTTAACACCAGCATCAATAATAAATATTTCACTATCATGTTCAATTACATAAGTATTTTTACCAATTTCATGTAATCCACCTAAAGCAAATATTTTAGTATCAATATCATTCCTTTTTATATTTTCTTCTTTAACTACTTTGTTGCTATCTAATTTACTAGTAACCTTCTTTTTATTAGTAGGTTTTTTATTAACTCTTTTTTTAGTGTTGGTATTTTTACTTTGAGTATTCTTACTCTGAGTCTTTTTACTTGGTTTAGAGTTAGTAGGTTTTTTACTAGTAGTCTTTTTACTTTCGATAGTCTTTTTTGGGTTACGCTTCTTATTATTAGAGCCAGTATTATTATTTGGCGTATTAGGCATAACTTACCTCCTTATATTTTATTTTAATGTTTATTATCTTAACTATTATAACATATTAAATTTAAATGACACGTAAACATAACGTACACATTATAGCAATAAATATCCTTTATTCAACCATTAATTCATGTATAATAACGTTGTAGAGGAGGAATTTATATGTTTTGTCGTAAATGTGGAAAAGAAATTAGTGATGATGCTCTGTTTTGTGAGTATTGTGGAGAACCTACGAACAATCAACCATACAACAATCAATTTGATTACAACAACCAAATGAATGCTAATCAATACAATTATCAACAAACTGGTGGTTTTATTCCATCTGGTGATATTGATCATTCTAGTTTTGGTCTTTCAGCAGTTTCGTTCTTTTTTCCAATAGTGGGAATAATATTTTATATTCTTTGGCATAATACTTATCCATTAAAAGCTAATTCTTGTAAAAATGGACTAATAGCAGTATTGGTAGTTTATATAGTTATGTTTATTATATGGATGTTAATAATTATGGCTGCAGCTAACGGAACTTCATATTAAAAAAGCACTGATGAAGTGAACCCTGTTATTTGGATACCCAAATAAAGGAGGCTCATTTCAATAGTGCTTTTTTAATTATATTTTTTAGCAATTGCTAGGGCTAATGAATTAGGACCAATATGACATGAAACAGAAAGTGAAAGGGGAGCTACATTGACCTGTTGTCCAGGGAAAGCTTCTTCAACTTCTTTTTTGTATTCAAGGGCCGCATCTAAATCATAAGTATAAGCTACATTAAGTTGAACACTACTAGGATCATCATCAAAACGATTTTTAATATCTTTTTTAATAGCGTCAATCATTATTTTACCAGCTTTAGTCATTGTTCTACTTTTAGAAAATGTATCTAACTTCTCTCCTTGAATAGTAAGGATAGGCTTAATCTTTAACATTCCACCAAGTTTAGCTACTGCAGGAGTAAGTCTACCTCCTTTAGCTAAATACTCTAAAGTATTAACAGTAATATAGATTGAAGCATTCATTTTATGATCTTCTAGTAAATCTTTAATTTCTTTAGCTGATTTACCAGCTTTAGCGTAAGCTAAAGCATCTAAAACATCTTGTTCTTGAGTTACTGATATTCTTTGAGTATTGGCAACTTCAACTTTACCATCATATTCTTCAGCTAACATAAGGGCTGTTTGGCAACTTCCAGATAAACCACTACTCATTGGAATATGAACTATTTCATCATATGTTTTTAAAACTTCATTCCAAAGTTTACTAATATCTCCTACAACCGGTTGAGATGTAAAAACTTCAGCATTATTCATTAATTTATTATAGAACTCATCTTGAGATAAGTTTACTTCTTCATAGTATGTTTGACCATCAATTTCAAAAGGCATTGGTAAGACAAAACATCCAAGTTCTTTAGCAACAGCTGGTGTAATTCCAGAGTTACTATCGGTAATTATCGCAACTTTTGGCATAAATAACCTCCCATAGAACCATCATACAAGAAATAGAAATAATAAACAAGAGCATTAAACTTGTAAATAAATTCTACCTATTTTATATTGTATTTAAGGAGATGATAATATGGAATTTATAAATGAAAGTAATTTTGATGAAAAAACATCAAAAGGAATTGTTTTAGTTGATTTTACTGCTGATTGGTGTGGTTATTGTAAAATGATTGCTCCAGTATTAGAAGAACTCCAAAAAGAAATGACTAACGTAGTATTTTATAAAATAAATGCTGATGAAAATATGAATATCTTACAAAAATATGGAATAATGGGTTTACCTCATTTAATGATATTTAAGGATGGTAATATTGCTAAAGAAATTTCTGGAGCAGTTCCTAAACAACAGATTAAAGATACATTGGAAGCTATTTAGCTTCCTTTTATGTTATACTTTTACTGAGGAAGTGATAGAATGAACAAACAAATAAAACTTACAAAGAATGGTTTAACAGTTTTATCAATTATTCTTTTAGTAATAATAATTGCTTTAGTAATGATCTTTGGCAGAAATGCTCTTTCAACTGATGATTCTAATACAAAAACAACGACCCCAGCTAATCTATCATTAGATAGTATCGTTGTTGAAAACAAACAATTAACGGTTAAACTATTAGATTTTGTTAATGAAACAAACTATAAAGATAAATATCAAAATCAATCAATAAAAATAAACAAAGGTACTAAGATTGCAGGTTATAAAATATCTTATGATCAAAAGTTTGATAAAGTGTTAAAGATGACTCCTCCAGATGATTCTTCACCTAAATTAAACAATAAATCTGAAAACGCTACGGATAATGCCTATGTCTTAGTGCTAACAGGTGATATTGCTATGTATAAGCAAGGAAATAAGAAAGTATATAAAATAGTTAATGCTCGGATTGATTATTATAAACAAGCTTTAACTCTTGAAAGTGAATATGATAGTGTTTATATTTCTTCCATTGATACAAAGAAAGAAAAATTAGTTAAATTATCTGAATATAAAGAAGCTTTTAATTCAGTCGATACTTATATGACAATGTTGGATTGGTAATAAAAAAAGGAAAATTAATTTCCTTTTTTTATTCCTTCTACAAAATCTAAATCCATTCCAAACATAATTCCTGTATTAGGATTTTCAATACCACCTAAGGTATCATTTATTATCTTTCGAGCTTTTGATGTATCTTCATCATTTAGAATAAAGAATAATGTTTTTGAAGATTCTCGAGGATCTTCTAAAAATATCCTTAGTGAATCCATAATAGTATTATCACTTTTTTCTAGAGTATTAAGCATTCCCTTAGAATCAATAATGGTTCCACCCTTAATACCTTCCTTAGATAAATTCTTTAATAAATCATCCATACATTCAACTTTATGTAGTACTAAAAATAGTATTTTCATCTTCTTTACTCCTTTTTTTAAGTATAAAACATTTTTTTTAATTTATAAAGAAATTGTTGTATAATGTATTAAATTTAGGAGGAGTATTATGAACTACGAATTTTCAACAAGAATCAATAATGCAGAAGCTTCTGCAGTAAGAGAAATACTTAAATTAATGAATGATCCAGAAATGATTTCTTTTGGAGGAGGAAACCCAGCCTCAAAAGCCTTTCCAATAAAAAGAATTCAAGAAATCAGTAATCAATTACTTACCGATAATCCAATTAGAGAACTTGCTTATGGAATCACTGAAGGTGATCCTAAAATGCTTAAAGAAGCTAGTAAGTTCTTCTCTAGAAATGAAGATATTATAAGAGACTATGATTCAACAATGATTACCTCTGGTTCTCAACAAATCATGGACTTTCTTGCTAAAAGTATGTGTAATGAAGGAGATGTTGTGATTGCTGAAAATCCAACCTTCCTTGGAGCCTTAAATTCATTTAAATCTAATGGATGTAAGATTAAAGGAATTAATACTTTAGAAGATGGAATGGATCTAGATGAATTAGAAGATGCTTTAAAGACAACTAAAAATGTTAAATTCATCTATATTATTCCTAATTTCCAAAATCCAATGGGAATTTGTACTTCTTTAGAAAAAAGAAAAAAGATCTTAGAATTAGCTAAAAAATACAATGTTGTTATTTTAGAAGATAATCCTTATGGTGATTTAAGATTTAATGGTCAGCATATTCCATCAATTAAATCATTTGATAATGATGGAGTCGTGGTCTATGCTGCTAGTCTTTCCAAGATTATTGCTCCTGGAATGCGTATTGCCTTTGTTGTTGGGCCAAAAGAAATCATGGCTAAGTGTGTAATCTGTAAACAAGTAAACGATGTTCATACTAATGCTTGGGCTCAAGCGGTTATGGCTGAGTTCCTTGCTACATCAAATATGGATGAACATATTAGTACTATTAGTGGTATCTATAAAGAAAAATGTAATTTAATGCTTTCAGAAATGGATAAACATTTTTCTCATAAAGTTAAGTGGACAAAACCAGAAGGAGGAATGTTTATTTGGGCTACTCTTCCAGACAATGTTGACTTACAAGAATTTGTTAAAAAAGGAGTCGATAGAAAGGTAGCGGTAGTACCAGGTAATGCTTTCTACGATGATCCATCTAAAGAATGTCATTCATTTAGAATGAATTTCTCAATGCCTACAAGTGAAGATATTATTAAAGGAGTATCTATTTTAGGTGAAATTATTGATGAGGTAATAGATAATGATTAAAAATATAGTCTTTGATATGGGCGGAGTGATTATGAACTGGGATCCAGTTTATATCGCTTCTAAATTATCTGATGATCAAAAAGAAAAGGATATTATGGTTAATGATATCTTTGGTAGTGATCCTTGGAACAAAATGGATGAAGGAGTATATACTCCTAAAGAAGCTATCCAAGCATTATCTACTGGTGATAAAAACTATAATAAAGTGGTAGAGAATACAATTAATAATTGGTATCAAGCTTTTGAAGAATTTGATGATATGTACCATCTTATTCAAGAATTAGATGATAAAGGATATAATCTATATTTACTTAGTAATTGTTCAATTCAAATTCAAACATATAAAGACAAAGTAAAGAGTTTTAAATATTTAAAAGGAATGTATTGTAGTTATGAAAGTAAACTTTTAAAACCTGATTCTAAAATCTATTTAGATTTCTTAAATCGATATGATTTAAAAGGAGAAGAATGTGTTTTTATAGATGATAATAAAGATAATGCAACTGCCAGCCAAACTGCAAAAATGCATGGATATCACTACCAAAAAGACATAAATAACTTAAAAAAATATATTTTATCTTTAAAATAGGGCCATATTTAATAAGTATGGTTCTTTTTAGTTGACAACATTCACTTTGATGATAAACTACTACTTGTATAATAATGCATATTGGGAGAGGTTAACGTGGAAACGAAAAACAAATTATCTTTTGTGGAAAAACTTAAAAATCAAAAGAAACAGTATTTAATTCTAGAAATTATAGTACTTGTTCTATTGATAGTTTACTTGATTGGTGCGATTTATTTTAATAATAAATTCTTACCTGGAACTAAGATTGATAATGTGAATGTAGGTGGTCTTACTATTAGTGAGACAAATGATAAATTATCTAAACACATCTCAGCTCAGTCATTATCATTAAAGTTCAATGATGGTAAGACAGAAACTATCGATAGTAGTAATCTTGGAGCTACATATAATTCAAAGAATTCAATTGGGAAAGTATTAAATAAACAAAATTCATTTGCTTGGATTACAAACATATTTACAGGGGAAAATAATGTGGTTGAAGATCTAATTAAAGCAGACGATGCATCTATTAAGAATGCAATTACAGGTATGGATCATGCGCAAGCGAGTGCCCAAGTAGCACCAACGGATGCAACTGTTGAATATAAAAGCGGAAGTTTCACTATTAAAAAAGAAAGTGAAGGTTCAACTTTAAATATTGATAAACTAGTTACTTTATGTAAAGAAGCGGTTATATCTGGAGAAAATGAAATAGATGTTTCAAAAGATGGTGGGTATCAAGAGCCTGCAATCAAATCAACAGATAAATCTTTAGAATCAATGCTTTCATTAGCTAAAAAACATTGTAACGCTTCATTTACTTATAAATGTTCAAATGGTAAGACATTTACTTTAGATGGAACTACAATGGCTACTTGGCTTACCAAAACTGAAAGTAATACATATGAATATAATGAAGATAATTTTAAAACTAATTTAACTGCTTATGTTAAAACAGTTGCCGCTTCATATAATAGTGTTGGTCAATCAAGAACATTCACTGGTGCTGATGGAGCTAGCCACACTGTTTCAGGTGGTAGTTATGGAGTAAGAATTAATACTAGTGAAGAAGTCACTGATTTAATGAGCCTAATTTCTAAAAATACAGTTGAAGAAAATAGGACTCCAAAAACAACAGGACAAGCTGCTTCTAATGAAAATGGTGGCTTAGGTAATACATTTGTTGAAATAGATTTAACAAAACAACATGTTTGGTTCCATAAAGATGGAGCAGTTGTTTGGGAATCTGATTGTGTATCTGGTAAAGCTACTGATTCTTCAAGAGCAACACCTACTGGTACATACTACATTACTTATAAACAACGTGGACGTACTCTAAGAGGAACTAAACTTCCTAATGGTCAATGGCCATATGAAACATATGTTGAATATTGGATGCCATTTAATAATGGTATTGGATTACATGATTTAAAACGTAGTGCTTATGGTGGAAGTGTTTATATCAATAACGGATCTCATGGGTGTATTAACCTCCCAACAGATAAAGCAGCATCATTATTCTCACTTGTATCAACTAACGATCCAGTAGTAGTTTATAAATCATAATATTAAAGGTACATATAAATGTACCTTTTTTAATTTATCAATAAAAAAAGACATAACCTAAGTTATGTCTATATTACGTAAATTATTTTACAGTAACGTTTTGAGCTTGAGGACCACGATCTGAATCAACTACGTCGAATTCAACATCTTGACCTTCTTCTAAAGATTTAAAACCTTCAGCGTTAATAGCTGAAAAATGAACAAAGATATCTTTTCCATCTTCATCATTAGTGATGAATCCGAAACCTTTTTCTGAGTTAAACCATTTTACTTTACCAGCTGCCATGAATGTACCTCCTTATAAATTTGCAAAAAGGAAATACTTTATGTATAAATCACAAATATGAAAAATACCTAAAGCAATACAATTCTCTAATATTTGTGATACTTGAAAATTATACCTAAATCTTTTTTACTTAGTTATAATAGCACATTTTTATAAATAATGTAAATTATTATTTTTTTATGTTAAAATTAATAAAGACTAAAGGAGGAATTATATGCCATTTATTACATTTTCAACAAATCATAAATTAACTTTAAAACAAGAGGTAACTATAAAAAAAGAAACAGGAAAGTTAATTTCTATTATTCCGAGTAAAAGTGAAAAAGCTTTAATGATTCATATGGAAGATAATCAAATAATGTATTATGGAGGTAGTGAAGAACCATGTATGATGATTAATGTCGCAATGTTTCATCATCCCGAATTCGAAAACAAAAAGAAATTCACTGAAGAATTAATAAAAATGATTAATCAAACCACAAATATAAGTATTGATAATATCTATCTTAAATTTGAAGAATATGATAGTTGGGGCAAAGGTGGAACTCTAACAAAATAAAAAGAGCGTTAGCTCTTTTTAAAATACTCTTTTAAAACTTTTATTAAATACTCAACATCTTTACTTCCTGCTGTTTCATAGGAAGAGTGCATAGCTAGTTGAGCTAGACCGATATCAACACTGCTTAGGGAAACATGAGCGTTTGATAAGTTACCCAAAGTAGAACCACCAACCTTATCGGAACGATTAGTAAACTCTTGATAGGGAACATTAGCCTTTTTACATAACATTTTAAACTTAGCGGCACTAATAGCGTCGCTAGTATACTTTTGACCACCGTGATACTTAATAACTATTCCTTTGTTTAAAACTGGTTGATTAATTGGATCAGCTAGCTCAGGGTGGTTAGAATGAATGGCGTGAGCATTATCAGCAGAAATATTAAATGAGTTACTTACAAGCATTAAATAGTCTTCATAGCTACCGCCAAGAGATTCGTTAATTCTTTTTAAAGTATCTTCTAACAAGGTACTATCAGCACCTTGTTTAGTTAAAGAACCAACTTCTTCATTATCAAAGATACAAACCATATTATTACTTAAATCACTATCAACTAAGGCTTTAATTGAAGAATAAGCACATTCTAAATCATCAAGTCTACCTGCAGAAATGAATTCGTTATTTAACCCCCAAATACTTCCTTCTTGACGATTATATAAAAACAAATCAGAACTTAGTATTTCTTTATCAATGTTTAAATACTTCTTTATTACATCTTTTAAAGAAACTTTAGGATCACTTGTAAATAGAGGGATAGTATCTATTTGGGGATTATATTTCATTCCATTATTCGCTTCTCGATTCATATGAATAGCTACACTAGGAATAATTAAACTATTTTTGTCATAATCAATAAGTTCACATTTATAGCTATCGCCATCTTCATATACAACTCTTCCAGCAAAACTTAGTGGCTTATCAAACCAAGTAGACATTATTAAGCCTCCATAAGTTTCAGTATTTAATCTAACGTAATAATCATTAGTTTTCATTTCAGGATTTTCTTTTATTTTAAAAGTAGGAGAATCACTATGACTACTGACAATGTTATAGCCTTTTAAATCAGTTGGGACTTCAAAAGCAATAATACTAGAATCATTTCTAGTTACATAATATTTTTTATTGTTTTCGATTTTCCATTTTTTATTTTCTTCTAATTTTTCAAAACCATTATTATCTAAAATATCTTTAATATTTTTTATAACATGGAATTGAGAATGAGAATGATTAATTAAATCTAATAATTCTTGTACCATAAGATACCTCCTATATGATGCATTGTATCACAATTGATACATATAAATTAATAAAATCTATTTTAAGATTATAATTAGGTAAATAAAAAAAGGAACATAATGTTCCTGCTTTTTTCGTGCCTCTGTTGATTCAGGTCGAAGGCTACCCTCTTTTTTAGTGCCTCTGTTGGTTCAGGTCGAAGGCTGCCCTCTTTTTTAGTGCTTCTGTTGGTTCAGGTCGAAAGCTACCCTCTTTTTCTTAATCATTATAGCATATTAGTTCTATGATTCAACAAACTTTATTGTTTGTTGATAAAAAAACCTAATTAATCTAAACAAATGCTATTATTATTGTGGGTGTTAATGCTTTGGCATCGTTTTTGTAGTAATTTTTATAGATGTTTAAGTTTTAATAAAATCTTGTTGTAAAGATTGTAATTGCATTATTGAAATTGATTGAATTTATGTTGATGGAAGGAATTAAAATATGGTTACTATTAATACAAAAAAATTATTTGAAATGTGGAGGGGGTATAGAATAAATAATAAATATGATTTGAAAAATCATATTGAAAATTTATCAATACTATTTACTTTTCATTCGGGAAACATAGAGAATAGTAGCGTTAAGTACTATGATGTAAAAGAAATATTTGATAAAGGGCAAGTAATAAAGTATACAGGTGATTTAATAACTTTATATGAGATTGATAATCAAAAGAAAGCACTTAGTTACATGTTTGAGTGCTTTGAAAAGAGAATTCCTATCTCAATTGAATTGATTAAAAAACTTCATTTTTATTTATGTGATGGAACATACGATGAAAGACGTTACAATCACAACAATGAACAACCAGGACAATTTAAAAAACATTATTATGTAGCAGGAATAAATCAAGTTGGAACTCGCCCTGAAAATGTTAATGATCAAATGAATGAATTGATAAGAAATATTAACGACTTTGGTGATGTAAATGATGATAATGTCCTAATAAGGGGAAGTTATTTACATAATTGTATAGAGACTATTCATCCATTCTCTGATGGAAATGGGAGAGTTGGTAGAATAATCATGAACTATTTTTTTATATTGAATAATTATCCTCCAATCATTATTTATTCAGAAGATAAAAAGGATTATTATGCAGCGTTAGAAATATCAGATAAGGAAAATAATCTAGCAGCTATGTCTAAATTCTTGGAATATGAATTGCAAAAGACATGGAATAAGACATTAAATAATAAAAATTAAATACTACGTAGTACTGAAGTTCTATAATATAAAATAAAAAAGATAGTTAGTTCAAAACTAACTATCCTAAACACTTTAAAGTGTCATTTTCAATATGGGGCGGATGATGGGGATCGAACCCACGAGTGTCGGTGCCACAAACCGATGTGTTAACCACTTCACCACATCCGCCATCTTAACTGCATGTTTTAGTATATAGAAAATTAAGAATATTGTAAAGAGAAAAAAGAGAATATTTGTATATAAAACCGACTTAATTATGATATTATAAAGATAGATATATGGAGGTGCTCTATGAAACTAGAAGTAAATATACATGGTAAGAAAGAAAAGTTAGATAAAGAGGAAATTCAAGAACACGTTGTTGCATTCTATGATGCAGCTGGTATTAAAAGTATGCATCTAGATATTGATGAATTAAGTGATAAAGAATTAGTAGAACTATTCAATAATTCTTTTGCAAAGTAAAAGGCTAAGAAAACTTAGCCTTTTATTTATTTACAGTAGTAAACGTTACATCTTTATAATCACTAGTATAAATATTAGTGATAGTGTTCTTTTCATCCCCAAAAGTTTCGTTCATAACAAACTTATATTCATAGCATAAATCCATAATTTGGTTAAGCCCTTGATAAGTCATTGCATACATTTGAAAATCATCATTATCTTTTTTAGATTCTTCAACATGTAGAACAGCTTTATCTTTATAAACTTCCCAATCTACTTTATTCCCGTCAATACCCCATTCCAATAATTGAAATGTAATTGGATCAATGATACTATCATCAATCTTGTCTTTAGCTGATATTGTTATATCAAGCTTATAAAAAGTAGTATCCATTCTTTCACCTCAAAACGATTATAGAAAAATATAACTTCTATTTCAAGAATTACATTTTAGATTATTAATAAATAATGATACATATAATAATTAATTATCAAAATCTATGTTATAATCTTATCGCAAGGAAGTGATTATATGATTATAGCTTTTACTGGTGCTGGTATTTCTAAACAATCTAATATTCCAACATTTATGGATCGCCCTGATGTAAGAGAAAAACTATTTAGAGATTATGCCAATACACACCATCAAGAATATAATGAAGTAATTAAACAGTTAAAAGCTAATATGAATGGTGCTAAACCTAATGATGCTCATTTAGCTTTAGCTCAGTATCAAATACCAGTCATTACGATGAATATCGATGGCCTTCATCGACAAGCTGGTAGTAAACCAATAGAGATGCATGGTTCACTCCCAGATGATAATGAAATGGACAAGGCGTATTCTTTATATAATAAACCAGTATTATATGGAGACCCTGCTCCTAATTATAGTAATGCTTATGCTTTAATAGAAACAATGAAACCTGGCGATACACTTTTAGTTATTGGGGCTAGTCACTATACAGCAATTGCTGACCAACTTAGATTTCTAGCAAAATCTAAAGGAGCCAACATTATCGAAATACAAGAAGATGCTGCTCATAAAACTAGAGAAGTATTAGAAAGATTGGTGAATAATAATGGAAATTAAATTCGAGAATAATTTTATATATGCATATAATGATAGAAGAGAAGAAATGGGACATATTGAATTCCTTCATGAAGATAAACATACTATCAACGCTATTCATACAATAGTCTATAAACAATACCAAGGAAAAGGTGTAGCCGGTGAACTATTTGAAGGATTAGTAAATTATGCCAAAGAGAATAAAGTAAAGATTATTCCTACTTGTAGTTATATTGCTAAAAAGATGGAAGATCCAAAATATGAAGATGTCAAAGTTAAATAATTGACATCTTTTTTTTATATCTTTATTATGAAGATAATAAAAGGAGATGTTAGATATATGATTATTGTTTTAAAACATAAGAGTTCCAAAAATGATATTGAAAGACTTAAAAAAATAGTTGAAGATAAAGGATTAGAAGCCCATGTCTCTGAGGGAGATGAACAAGCGATTATTGGCTTAGTAGGGGATACAACTATTATCGATCCTGATGCATTAGAAGTAGATCCAGCAGTTGAAAAGGTCATGAAAGTTTCTGAACCATACAAACTAGCTAATAGAGCGTTCCATCCAGAAGACTCAATTATTGATGTTGATGGAGTTAAAGTAGGTGGAGACCACCTAGCTTTAATCGCTGGACCTTGTTCAGTAGAATCTAAAGAAC
>JAQVWN010000042.1 GCA_028749475.1 Thomasclavelia sp. | reverse complement strand
AGATCCAACAGCATACCTATGTCTGTTTTAGATCTTCTTACTCCCAATGAAAAAAGAACTCAACTGTTGGCTTATTATAAATAAATTGAATGAATTATTTATGTTTCACATCATTTACAAATGTACAGACTTAAGAATTGGCTTTAATTTTTTCAATAAACTTTCTCGAATCATTTCTAATATTCAAATTGTTAGCATTAGCCTCAACATATTCAAAACACTTTAAAGCTTCATCCTTGTTTCCCATTTTAAGTAAACAGCGTCCTTTTTTATAAGCAACAAACATATCATTATATTTATTGGTGATAATAAGAGAATTTAAAACATTCATACAATTATTATAATCATGATTGTAATAATAAAGATCTACGTAGTAACTACCTTTTACAAAGTTATTAGCTGCTTTAATCTTTTTATTAATTACAAATTTTATATACCATCTATTTAAGGTTTGTGTCCATTGATTAAAAAACCAATTAATGTTCTTTTCTTTATCCTCTTCACTGAGTAAAGCAAACTGTGATACTAGTTTGGAATTATCCTTTAAGCCTAAAGATGGATAGTTATTAAGATAATAACTTAGCATCTGCATGTCTCCAAGATTAATTGCTGCCGTAATTAAATGTTGATATGTCAGATTATCAACTTGAAAGTATTTACTATTTAATAAATCTTGAATAATCTTTAAATAAGAAATTACATCACATCTTTGATATAAATACTCTGCTTTAACTTTCATTAAGATATTATTCTTTAATTGATTTTTGATTGAAATCACTATCCCAAAACCAATTATCAGTAAAAAGAACACTAAAAAGATATCACTACTAACTTGATATCCACTATCTCTATTTGCACTAAGTACATAATTAAAATAGTAAATTAAATCAGCCAGTAAATATATTGTAAAAATAATCATTAAGATCGTTTTCTTTCTTTTATATTCTTTTATTAGATTAATAGATACATTATTCATGATTATCACCTTTTAATAATTTATGTTTTTTATAATAAACAAACCAGGAACATAAAACTGTACCTTTAAAGATACTACTAATACTAATTACCCAAAAGATAGCGTTTAAGTTTAAGCCAAGGGCAAGGCATATCATAATAGTTGGTACTCTTCCTAGCGTAAATACAACTCCCACAATGCTAGGCGGTAATGAAAATCCTAAGCCACTAAATGCTCCCGAAGTTGTTACTTCAATAATCATAAATAACTGAGAAATAGCAATTATTCTTAAATAATCAACTCCAATCGCTAAAGATGTAGGGTCATCTAAAAATAATGAGAATATTTGATGTGGGAACACTAACAAAAGAATAGTTGTTATAAGGCCCCAAATCACTCCAAAGCCAATAATAGTTTTATAACCTTTATCAACTCTTTCATAATTTTTAGCACCATAGTTTTGAGCAATAAAACTATTAATAGCAGCTTCAAAGCCTTCCGCCATAGCCCATGAAATAGATTCTACTTGGGATCCAACCTTTTGAGCGGCTACTGCCCCATCTCCAAAACCAGCTACAAAACTAGCAATAATCATACTACATAAACTAAACAACATACTTTGAACACCAATTGGAAATCCAATTTTGACAATATCTTTATAGTGATAGCTTTCATATTTTTTATTTAATTTAGTATCTAAAATAATCGTCTTTTTTTTCTTTATTTCATAAATAAAAAAACTAAAGGCAACAATTGTCGCAATCAAAGTTGCAAGTGCTGCTCCTAGAACTCCTAGTTTAGGGCAAGGTCCTAAACCTAAAATCATAATGGGGTCTAAAATAATATTGGATATTACTCCGATTCCATTAGCTTTTAGGGGAGTTTTAGAATCACCAGTGGCTGTAAAAATACCAGTAAAGATTGCATTTAAAAAACTAAAGATACATAATCCAGAAGTTATTTGAAGATAAATGATAGCATCATTTATCGTCTTAGAATTATTTAAATTGAATAATGAAATTATTGGTCTGGCAAATAAGAAACATCCAAGGCCATATATAACAGCTAGGATAATTGATATTTGAAGAGTACTAGAGGCATAATCAGTTGCATCTTTTTTATTTCCAGCGCCTAAAGAATGTCCTATCTTTACTTGTCCGCCAATTCTAGGAATTAATGATATTCCACTATATAACCAAGCAAACATTGAAGAGACTCCCACTGCTGCCACAGCATTAGAACCAAGTTTTCCGATAAAGAAAATATCCACTAAGTTATAAGCCATCATTAAAAATGATGATGCAACAATAGGTATTGTTAGTTTGGTTAAAGTTTTAGTTATTTTTCCTTCCAATAAATTATTTTCCATATAAACCTTACTTTACATTTATCTCATATGTATTAATTTGACAGTTCTTAGCCGCATATTTATAAATTTCTTTATTAGTCATATCAGTAAAGTAAGTCTCTATTACTCTCATAATTCCCCCATGACAAACAAGTAAAATTGTTTCATTGGGGTGACTATTTATTAATTCTTCAATTAATGTATAAACTCTAGTAGTAACATTTAAAAATGATTCTCCTTCGGGATAATTCATTCCTAAATTCTTTTTAACATGATTAAAACTACGATTAGTTCCTTTTTTACCTTCAAAAGTACCATAGTTTATTTCTCTTAAACGATTGTCAACTTCAATATCAGTATTAGTAACTTTATTAATAATAGCCGCTGTTTCTTGAGCTCTTTTTAAAGGTGAAACATAAATTCGATCAATTTTAATATTTTCAAAATGCTTAGAAGCATTTAAAGCTTGTTGTTTTCCTTTATCTGTTAGTTCTAAATCAGTTATCCCACAAATACGATTTTGAATGTTATATTTAGTTTCTCCATGTCTTATTACATATAATTTCATAAAGAGATTATAACATAAACAATTAAGAATAAAAGAAAGACTCAATCAAGGATTGAGTCTGAAGTTGTAAACTCAAAGTAGACACAAAAAAAGATATAATAAATATATCTTAGAAGTGTCTACTTTTTTCTATGTAGAAATGGAGGATTATACAAATGGGAAGACATAAAGGTGGAAAGAATCGTT
>JAQVWN010000004.1 GCA_028749475.1 Thomasclavelia sp. | reverse complement strand
TTTTTTCCACCTTTTGGCCTTCCTAATTTCATATAAAATCCTCCTTTACTTAATCATAATAAAAAAGTAGACACACATAATAGTCAATTTTGACTTTCTTTGTGTCTACTTTGAGTTTACAACTTCAAATAAACTTGGCTTTCTTTTTTAATTCATTACTTTTTTTCTAACTACAAAGATAGCACCTATAAAACTAACAATTAGAGTATAAATATAGGCTGTAAATGACAAGTCATCACCAGTACTAACTGCTGGAGATGAACTTGTAGTAGTTGAAGCACTGTTAGTAGTTGGGGATACTACTGTTGAAGTAGCTTCTTTAACTTCTATTTGAATAGAAGCAGTTTTAGTAACGCCATTTTCAGTATAACTTGCAGTTACTGTTTGGCTACCTATTTTATTAGCATCATAACCAGTAATAGTAGCAAGGGAAGTAACATTCCTTTGATAATTATCGATATCATAAGTAGCTGTTGCTACTAATGATAAGTTATCACCTTTAGTGTAAGTTGTAGCTCCTGAAAGAGCTAATGATTGAAGTATTGAAATATCTGGAGCAGCAGTAGGTGTTTCTCCTGGTCTTGCATGTCCTCCAGGAAGCGTAACTCCTAGTAATTGAGCAAGTGAACTAGCTTCCATATCAATTCCTTCAGTTGATTTGTCTGATCTAACCCATCCAACATTTCCAACAATCTTGATTGAAGATTCTAGTTTTTGAGATTCAGCATAATAAAGTAGAGTCCCTCTTTTTAAGTGATATTGACTTGATATAATGTCAATACTAGTTACGCCATAATTAGGTAACATTGTAAATGTATTTTTTGCATTTTCAACTGTAGTTGTAGCTGTTTCTTCAGTAATAATTCGACTAGCATCAATACCTTTACTAACCATATAATCTTTCATTAATCCGGCTTCAGTATTGGTACTACCACCTTTTGAAGTAGCTCCACCTGAACAAAAGATGTAAGCATTTGGATATTTGTTCGCACTAGCAACTGCTACATCACAACGTCCTTTTAATTCATCTTGCATATTTCCATCGTTATCTAACTGATAACCTAATACTACAAAAGCTAGTGTTTTATCTGTTGGTAGACCATCTTGAGCCACATCAACATATTCAACCATATCATTATCAATGTAATCCCATTGATCAATAATATTTTTATAAAGCGTATAGGCTGATTGATCGACCTTTTGTAAAGCATCTAGTGTTCTTAAAACATCAGTTTCAGAACCCTTTTGATAATAGTAAAGCAATTCTCCTTCTAGAGTAGCTGCATCTGTATCAGCTTGGCAGATACTCATACTACCTAAACTCATCCCCAGAGCAAGTAGTAACGACAACAACATAGTAGTGATTTTTTTCATTGTTTATTTTTTCTCCTCTCGCAATGTATGTTTTATGTTAGCGCTTACTTATGGGAAGATTATGTGATTTATGAAATATTGTGTTATTTGTCTATACAAAGTGATAAAAAAAGAAAAATCATTGAATTATTCAATGATTTTATCTAAATATTCTCTTTTGCATATTCCCTAGATAAGGTAAATCCGACACCTCTAACTTCTTTAGTATTACTAATAGCCATAAACGCTACTGGATCAATATCCTGAATAATCTTTTTAACCTCAGTAAGTCTTCTTTGGCCAACAATACAAAGGACTGCTTTACTATCTTCCCTTGTATATCCAGTTTCCATTTTTAACATTGATACACCTAAGTTTAAATCTTTTAATAAAGCATCTCTTATCTCTTCATGCTTATTAGAAAAGACTAATATTTGAATATTATTACGTCCAAATAATAATACTTCATTAATTGTATAAGTCATAATGATTGTTGATAGAATCCCATACAATAAATAGATTGGTTTATAAATAAAAGCAAGGGATAAAATAATAACCATATCAAAAGCATACATTGAGATACTTACGGGAATTCCAAATTTATTATTAATGATTAATGGGGGAATATCCATTCCTCCAGTACTAGCTCCTGCTTTAATTACTAGACCAATTCCTACTCCACTTAGAAGTCCTGAAAATAAAGTGGATAATAGTATATCATTTGATAGATTTTGTAAGACAGCTATGCTTTGAAAGAACTCTAAAATAAAGGGATAAATAATTGTTGATAAAAGAGTTGTTAAGGCAAACTTTTTACCTAAACCTAAGTAACCACAAATAAATAAAATAACGTTACATATTAATACTGTATTAGCTATTTTAAGATTAAAAAAGTATTTGCCAAGTAAAGCAAGTCCGGTAGTTCCTCCAACTACAATATTAGCGGGTAAAGTAAAACAAGCTACTCCAAAGGCTAGTATAGTATTACCAATTATTATAATTATTAATGATTTAATTCTATTCATATCTATCCTCCAACTTTACTATTATATATTATTAAATAATTAGTTTAAATAGTTAGAATTTAGATTCAATTTTAATAATATTATCATTGTCTATGGAAGCTACTAACCATTTACTTTTAAGATAACTATTGATGATATCTAAAATAATATTTACATTTACAGCTTTTCCTTCTTGAATAAGTTCTAACCCGGAGCAGCTACATCCACCAACTGCATGAACCCGATAAGGAATATCATTATCTTTTAATAACTTATTAATATCAACAATCATATTAAAGTTTACTACTTCGCTCATAACTTTCACCTTCCTTATCTTTATTATATAAAAAAGACATGAACTTAACTACAAATGTGTTCATGTCTTTACTATTAATGTTTTTTTAGAATTCTTGATGAAGCTAGATATGTTACAAAACAATATCCACCATATACTATAATCATAAAGGCAATAGTATATCCTACTCCATTTAATGATAAGCCATTAAATATTAAGGATAAAATATCATTTATCGCTGTAACTCCAACGATAGTATGGATTACTCCTACAATTAGAGGAAGAATAAAGGCTAACATTGTTTGAATAAATAATGCTTTCTTTAATAAGCCTTCACTGGCTCCAACTCTTCTTAAGGTATCATATCGATGAATATTATCAGTAGATTCTGACAATTGTTCAATTGCTAGAATTGTACATGAGCTTATTGCAAAGATGAATCCTAAGTATAATCCAATAAAGATAAATATTGCTGATACTCCAATTGAAGCATCTAGTACTTCAGTTTGGAAAGTAGGAAGTTGTACTGTATCATAACGTGATAAGAATTTCTCTGCTTTAGTATATTCTTTTTCCGTTAAATCATGATTAGTATTAGTAAGTAAATAAGTTGTTGAAGGTGTCATAACATCTTTATAACTATCTGGTACAACAACTACCCCATAAACATATCCCGTACCATTTACATTAGTATCTAATATTTTACCACCTTGATAATTAAGAGTTTTATCACCAATAGTAATTTTTCCATCTTCTTTTAGGAAACGACCATAATACTTATTAGAATATTCCCAGTTACCGACAAATTTATATTTATCTTTTTGAAGATTGATAGTTTTATCACCTAATAGTTTAGCTACTTTGTTGTAATCTGATTCAAGCATGATATCCATCTTGGCATCAGAAACATAAGTCATATCCCCATTATTTATTTCTTTGATATCTTTCTTTAAAAGTAAAGATGTTGTAGTGATCTTATCACTATTATAAGTTAAATATTCACACTCTTCTTTTAAACTATCTTTATAGAAATCAGTATTTTTATAATCTTTGATTCCACTTCCACCATATGTTTCAGTAATTACACTATCTGTTGGATTACTCTCTAAAATACTACTATTAGCTGCATCAGCTAATGATAATGAAGTTGATAGTATTCCCATAGAAAGAAGTAATAATAATGATATTACAGTCATTGATAGAACATGCGTATTAATCTTATTGTTCATTTGTCTTAAAATGAACATATTTAAATCTTTATAATAAATTCTTTTACATTTTTGAACTACTTTTAAAATAAAACCAGATACTGAATAGAAGAACAGTAATGTTCCAACAGCACCACATACTAACATAATCATTGATTTAGTTATGCTAGTAATTAAAACTTTATCAAATACTAGATAATAGGCATAGCCTATTAAAACAAGTGATACTACAAATATTAAAGCATTTAAATATTTATTTTTAACTTTAATTGATTGATTTTTCTTTTCTCTATTTAAAATATTAATAACTTTTACTTTAGATAAAGATATAACATTTAATACCATTACAAGTAAGAAAATTATAGAAAAGATTTTAATCGTCATCATAAAGGCATTAAAAGAAAAGACAAAAGTAAAACTACTCATATTAGCAGCAAATAATTTAGCTACTAATACCGATATTAACTGTGATAATTGAATCCCAATAAATAATGATAGGACACCAACCATTAATGTTTCTACTAAAAGAATTAAAGATATCCGATACTTAGGCATTCCAAGCATCATGTATAATCCTATTTCTTTACTTCTTCTTTTAACAATATAGTTATTGGCATAAACAATTAAAAATCCGATTACTATCGCTACAAAGACACTCAGTCCTCCAAGTAACTTAACTAGTAGCTGAACAGTCTCTTTATTGGATTTAGAAATGTTTAACATTGCCGTTTGAGAATCTAATGAATTAAAAATATAGAAGATACAAACGGCAATCAATAAAGTTAAGAAATAAATTGAATAATCTTTAATTGATTTCTTAATATTTCTAAAAGCTAATTTAAATATGTTCATCTAAATCACCACCAAGTAAAGATTGAACACTTAATATTTCATCTAATAATTGTTTGTTGGTTTTAGTACCACGATTAATTTCATTAAAGATTTTTCCATCTTTTAAGAAAATAATACGATTAGCATAACTTGCACTAAATGGATCATGAGTAACCATTAAGATAGTAGCTTTAAGTTTTTGATTTAAGTCTTCTAAACTTTCCATCAACATTCTGGCATTCTTACTATCAAGGGCTCCAGTTGGTTCGTCAGCTAAAACAAGAGTTGGATTAGTAACAAGTGCTCTTGCACAAGCTACTCTTTGTTTTTGCCCACCTGAACATTCATATGGATATTTACTTAAGATATCTAAAATATCTAAGTCTTTGGCGATTTTATTAACTCGATCATCTATTAGTTTTGGTTTAACTCTTTGAATAGTTAGTGCTAAAGCAATGTTTTCAAAGTTAGTTAATGTATCTAATAAATTAAAATCTTGGAAGACAAAACCTAATTCTTCTGAACGATACTTAGTTAGTTTCTTTCCTCTTAAAGTTGTGATATCAAGATTATTAACTAGAATTCTTCCTTTAGTGACACTATCAATAGAAGAGACACAGTTAAGTAATGTGGTTTTCCCACTACCACTAGCTCCCATCATAGCTACAAACTCTCCTTCTTGGACACTAAATGAAAGGTTGTCTAAAGCTTTAGTAAGAGCTCCCTTCTTACCATAGTACTTCTCTACTTGTTGAACATCTAAAATTGTTTTCATATTTTCACCTCAACATCATTATATTTTTATTTATTATTTCAACCATTTCTTTAACTAACAATAACCTTACAGTTTTGTAAGGTTATTGTAATTAAAGATTTCTATTTATTAGTGGGAAGATAAGTTTAACTGTTGTATACTCTCCTTCTTTAGATTCAACTATTATTTCATGATTTAATTTCTTTACTAACTCCTTACAAATATAAAGACCAATTCCGGTAGCCTTTGTTTTAACTCGCCCATTATTACCAGTAAATCCTTTATCAAATACTCTTGGTAAATCTTCTTCTTTTATTCCTACTCCATTATCGGTTATTTCTAAGATAATTTGATTTTTATTATGTATTGTTTTAAAAGATAAGACTGGATTATCCTTAGTATATTTTAAAGAATTACTTATAATTTGATTAATAATAAATAGCAACCATTTACTATCACTTCTTACAAAGACATCTTCTTCAAATAATTCAATTCTAAAATGTTTACTTAATAATTCTTTCTTATTTAGTTTTAAAGAAGTTGAGATTACTTCTTTTAAGTTAATACTTTTAATTAAATAATCTTTTTCAACTGAACCACTACGAACATAATATAGAATTTGTTCAACAAAGTTATCAATCTTAATTAACTCTTCTTCAATACTATCAACTACTTCACTATGATTATTACTAATAACTAAATTAGCACTAGCCAGTGGAGTCTTTATTTCGTGCACCCAAGCTTCTAAATATTCAATGAATTCTTTTTGATTATAAGAGATACTAGATATATAACTATTAGTATCTTTAGTAATCGTTTTTAAAATATTATACATAATTAAGCCATCTATAAACTCTGGTTTAGTTACTAGGTTACCTAGTAAATACTTGATTTCTAAATCATCTAGATTTTCTTGAACTTTCTTATAATAGTTTTTACGACGATAATAATCATATAAAATAATAGCTATTGCGATTCCAATAACTATTAGATTAAGATAAATAAGTAATAAAGAATCAACCATATAAACACTTAAAAAAACATCACAGAAACTAAGCCCTAAAATAAAAACTATAAGAATAAATATATTATATTTTAAATAATCTTTTAGTTTCATTCTATTATATATCCTTGCGATCTTTTAGTAATAATAATATCCGGGTAGCCTAAATCAGCTAGTTTGTTTCTTAAACGATTGATATTAACTGTTAGTGTATTATCATCGACAAACATATCACTATCCCATAGGTAGTCCATGATTTTATTTCTAGAAACTATCTTTCCTTTATTAGTAAGTAAATAATAGAGAATTCTCATTTCATTTTTGGATAGTTCAATATCTTTATTATCTTTAGTAATGACACTTCTAGAGACATTAACTGTCATTTCTTGATAGTTAATAGTGGTTGTGTTTTTATTAACTCTCTTTAAAAGATTTTCAATTCTAGCAACTAAAATTAAAGGATTATAAGGTTTAGCAATAAAATCATCAGCTCCATATTTAATAGTTAATAGTTCTACCATTTCATCATTCTTACTTGTAAGAATAATTATCGGAGTATCTTTTTGATGACGATAGTCTAAACATAATTGTTCTCCTGAAACATTAGGTAATGATAAATCTAAAAGAATTAAATCACATTCTATACTTATCATTTGATTTAAAACATTATCAAATGATTCAATAGTAATTACTTCATAATTACTATTTTCTAAATAGATTTTAAGTTCATCTCTTAGTTTCTTTTCATCTTCAATTATTAATATCTTATCCATGTTATAAGTATATCATATATTGATAAATATAATTATTTATAATAGATATTCAAAATAATAAAAATTAGTATCGCCAACATTACAAGCATATAAGTTTTGTAGGCCATGATACTTAAAGCCATTGTTTAAATATACATGATGAGCTGGTTTATTAGATTCTAAAGCATCTAAACGAATAGCTTTCATTTTGTTTTCTTTTGCGACTAGTTTAATGTCATCAATAATAGTAGAAGCTAGTCCTTGGTTTTGATGCTTAGGAGATATACCTAAAATATGAACCACTAATACTTCATTATCTTTTAACTCTTTATCCCATTTAATATTATGATATTCTTCAGTTTGAAACATCGTTAATCCTACACCAGCAATTATTTTATTATTATCTAATACTACATATAAAGAATCATTATCTAAGTATTCTTTAATAATTTCTTTTGTCGGATAAAGATCTTTTTTCCATCTTCCATATTCATTCATGGTTGGAGTATTTACAATAATATCTTCATAAAGATTGATGATATCCTGATACATTGTTTGTTTAGCCTTTATTAGTTTCATATTATTACCTCTATATTACTGATTATTTTATCACTAACTTTTATAAAAAGTTAGTTTAATAATAAAAAATGGAAGAAATTTATTCTTCCATTTATCCTTTTAAGCCTCTAGATTGACGATCCATATCTTCTATTACGATATCGTAAATCTCTCCTAATGTTGAACAATATTCTAGCACTTGCCATGGTTCATTGGTATGAAAATGAATTTTTATTAGTTCATCATCGCCAACTGCTAGTAAACAATCTCCTTTAAAGTTGGAAGTAAAATATTCATTTATTTTATCTTCATCTAAGTCTTTTCCTTCAATTAATAATTGAGTATCATATTTGAATTCTAACATTCTTCTCTCCTTAAGTTCTTATAAATTCTTTATCAGTATTTGGCATTTCTTCATCAGAAATATATCTTTCTACTTTCATATGTAAATCATATTTATTTCTTAGTTTTGTAATAGTATCCATCATGCTAGAAGCATGATGTTTATCGATTGATTCTTGGTCTTTCCAAGCATCAATTAATAATACTGTTTCTTGATTACCTAAAGGCATAAAATATTCATATCTTTCATTACCTTCTTCTGCTCTTATCTTTTGGACTGTTTGACTAGAAACCATTTCATCAACAAATTTTCTAGCACTACCATTTTTTCCTGTATAATAAATATTTACTACGATGCTCATTATAATACCTCCATATAAATCTAATTAGATTCAATAATCATCATCTAATAAAATTAGTTCTAACGGGTTCTTCCTTATCTGGTAAACCATATTTTTCTTTACCATCATGAATGCTCTTCATAAGAAATGACATGTTTCTTGCAAGGACTCTCATACATTGTAATCCTTCTTCATCTTTCATGACTTCACCTATTTCTCGACCATGAATAGCGTTCCAATATTGACTAGAAGCTATTGGCATTCCTGAAATCGCAAAGAATTTATTTAGTTCATCATAAGTAGCTGAAATACCACCTCTTCTAGCAACCACTGCACTAGCTCCAACTTTCATTGTCTTATCAAAGTTTGAACTAAAGAATAGTCTAGTTAAAAAAGATACTAATGTTGAGTTAGCTGATCCATAGTATACTGGTGTACCAACTACTAAACCTTCACATTCTTCAAAGGCTTTGGCAGCTTCATTTACTTCATCATCAAAAACACATTTACCTGTTTTAGCGCATGTTCTACAAGCAATACAACCTCTAATAGCTTTTGAACCAATATTCATTTCTATTGTTTCAATTCCTTCTTGATCAAAGACCTTTTTCATTTCATCAAGAGCAATTTGAGTATTTCCTTTAGGATGAGGACTACCATTAATAATTAATACTTTCATATTCATACCTTCTTTCTTTTATATTATAACCTATATTATTAAGATAGTTGCAATTTTAATATTAAAAACATCTATCATTATTTGACAGATGTTTCTTTTTTATAAACCAGATATGAATAGATTGTTACTCCAATTATATCAATAACTAGTAAAGCTATTAATAATATCATGGCCATAGTTTCAGGTAAAAAGATTGAAAACATTAATAAGATTCCAATAACAACAAAAGAATATCCTCCTACTCTTTGAGTTTTATTCCATACTACTTCATTATCATATCCCCATGGCGTTTTAATTCCTAACATGTAGTTTTGAGGTACACGAGGAATATAATTACCTAGTAATACAAGTAACAATCCAACAATTAATAAAATGGCACTTTGAATCTTTAAATGAGGATTAAATATCATGTATGTTACAAAGACTTCAATTACTACAAAGAAACCAGATACTATTATTTTAAGCATTTCATAATTCTTTTTATTCATTTCTAGTTTTTTTCTTTTCGGATCTATTTTTTTAGTAAATTCCATTCCGTAATAGATTAAAAGTGGTAGTAAATAAATAATAATCATAAAGTATTTACTTCCCATTTGCGTATTTCCATTTGTATCCCAATGAACAGGAACCTTGCTAGGCATTAAAGACAATAAAACCAAAATTAGAATAATTGTACTAATCCATAAACAAACTTGATAAATTTTATTTTTCATTTTACTCTTCTCCTCTTTTAAATTTATATAACCACTGAATCATATCTTGTAAGACTGTACTATTTAAATGATAGATAATATTTTGACCTTGTCTTTCAGTTACAACTAAATCACAAGATTTAAGAATCATTAGATGATTAGATATTGATGGTTTGGTCATTTTAAAACAATCAGCTATTTCACCTGCATTCATTGGTCTCTCTTTTAATAATTCTAGAATTTTTCTTCTAGTCGGATCACTTAATGCTTTAAATACATCACCCATATATTACCTCCTTAGATAATTAGATAATTGTCTAACTATCTAAATAAAGTATAACACTGTTTAAATCTTTTGCAATAAAAATAACTATCTTTCGATAGTTATTATTTTAGATTATCTAATACTTTTGGTTGAGAGTTAATAATTGGTTTAAGTTTTTCGCAGGTATCCTTGCGATTACATTGACCGCAACTATCATATTCTTTACTTACTGCACACCTACGAATCTCACAAATACTCTCGCAAAAAGGTGTTTTAGGACCATCCCCCTTACATCCTAAACAGTTAATCATATCTGAGGTTATAGGAGCATTATTAAGTTTTGCCCATTCTTTGGCCACTTTTTCTTTCATTTTTTCATCATTATTAATTGTAGCTTTGTAGGCTTCACATTCCCTACAATTTAGTCCACAATATCCAATCATTTTATTCATAGTCGATCTCCCTTATTTTAATACTAATCATTATTGATCTTATGTAAAAACTTAAATTTATAAACTATGATACCAGTTAATAATATCTGTTAGGTTTTCTTTAGACACCTTTGAACCACCATGAAGCATCATTTGATACATATCCTCTTCATCTTTAGTTCGATCAGTTTTATTAGCTAAAGCTTTACCAGCTGTTTTAACCATTGTATTCATCATAAACTTGTAAACTCCATGTAGTTTATTAATATCAAATCCACCTTGAAGACTAAATACGGGTATGCTTTCATCCACCTTGTTCTTTTCTCTTATTTCTTTAAGTTGGGAACCATTACCGCCCATACCAACACCAACTAATGCTTTTACATTAAATTTAGATTTAATTTTTTTATAACCTTTAACACTACTAGCCATAATCCAACCTAGATAAATGATATCATCACCATTTTCTAAGTTTTTTACTTCCTTAATATCATACACTGGTAAATCTAAAATATTACCCAACATCGTAGCATATTCTTTAGTAGTTCCAGTATTTGATGTATATAGAATTGCTTTCATTATTCACACCTCCTAATATCATTATAACCCAATAATTCTACCAATTTCTATTACTACTATTTTAATAAGTATGGCACTAGACATAATATAAAATAGAATTTGTCTAACATCCTGAGTTTTTAAAAATAATGTAGCTATTCCAGTGACAAATATGACACCACCAGCGATACTAGCAATAATAATCGGAATACTTGTTAAAGAAAAGATTCCAGGATTACAACTACCATCAATAGAAAACTGAATTGTTTTATCTAAACCATCTCTAGCAGCTCCAAAGCAACAAATAAGAAGTCCAAATGCAGCTACAAATAAAACTCTTCTTCCCCAGTAATCAATATTATTTCTATTAACTATTGTGTATATAATAAATCCAATCATTCCTATCAACATTACTGATGTAGCACTAGTAACAAAATTTTCGAAATACATTTTCATATAATTTCCTTCTTTCTTTGGCTAGCGTTCACTAGCCTTATCTACACACTTATTATAGGCTAGCAATCACTAGCCGTCAACATATTTTTAGAAATTATTAAAAATGGTGAATTCATTCTAATTTTGTGCTTGTCTTATTTGATTAATTATTTCTTCTAATTTCCTGGTTACTACTTCAACAAACACTGGGCAATTGTCTTCTACTTCATGTTCTTCTTTATCAATTAGTTGAAGTTGTTGTAACGAACGACATTGAAGGGTAGAAAAAGAATTCAAAAACGCTCCTATTAACTCTTGAATATATTCCTCACCTTCTTTATTTTGAAAATTAAGTTCTTGATCTTTCAAAGTTATTAAACCAATAATAGAAACACTTGCACTAATGGCTCCACAACATGACTCAAATGTTTGCATACCTTCACCTAAAGGACTTATTAATGCCTTCTCACGATCGGTTAGATTTAGATTATAATATCTATTACAAGCATCTAAAACACTTTCCGCACAATTCATTTTTGTGTTTTTGTAGTTATCAACAGCTAATTCATATAAATGCATAATCATTCTCCTTCTTGTCTATTTTATATATTATAGCAGTATTTATCATAATGATTAATAGTCCATAACTTAGGTAAAAATAAAATCCTACTCGATAGAAAGATTTCTCAATCTATCAGTAGGATTTTAATTTATTCTAATTATTAATTTTAAATTTCTTTTTTAAAAGAATGAAACTAGAAATAATTAGAAGTAATATCATTTGTTCAATATTAGAACTATCACCAGTCATTGCAGCTGTAGTTTTAGTTGTAGTTTGTGGGTTTGTCTGGTTATTGTTGATAGGTTTATCATCAACGATTATTACTACATCTTTATATATAGCTTTAATTACAACATTTTTATCTCCTAATATAAAGGTTGTATCATTTTTATTTATGTCATTAATTAAGATGTCACCAGCAACAACTTCCCAATGGCTAAATTCTTTGCCATCTACTTTAGGAGCACTGATATTAACAAGGGCTCCTTCAATATAAGTACCAGATCCATTAGCATCTTTTACCTCTACATTGAAAGTAGGCTTATCGACATAGACAGCAGTTATTTCAATATCTTCATGAGATACTTTAAAACTTAATTCTTTTTTAGTTAAGTCAATGTTATCAATAGTTCCACTATTGATAACCCAATGATCAAATTCTTTACCCACTATTTCATTAGGGGCAATAGAAACTAAATCATTAGTATGATAAGTTCCACTACCTGTACCATTATTAACACTGACATTAATATTATCAATTATTTCTTCATATTCTGCTTCTACTTCAACAGTTTGGTTACCCATTATAAATGATGTTGTAGCCAAGTTAGAATCTTTAAGTTGAATATTTCCTTTAACTACTTTCCAACTCTTGAACTTATAATTTTCAACTGGTGGTTGAGCAGTAATATTTACTTCGTCATTTTCATAGTAATTACCACTACCACTTCCTTTTACCACACTAACACTTGAATTAACTAAATCAGTGTAAACAGCAGTTATTTCAACATCACTGTCTGGCATAATAAAGGTAGTAGATGATGAATCAGAATTAGTCAAAGTAACACTTCCACTAACAACTTTCCATTCTTTAAATGCTTTACCAACTTTTCTATCAGCTTCAATACTAACAGTTTGACCGACATCATAAGTGTTTTTATCACTTGAACCATCATTGATAGTTACATCATGACTATTTATTACATAGATGGCAGTAACTGTTGCATTAGCGTTACTCATTTTGATAGTAGTACTTGCATTATTTACATTAGCTATTTGACCATCTCCATCGATATTCCAATGGTCAAAATGATAATTAGTTGCAGGAGTTTTAGCAGTAATACTTACGTTAGTGTCTTTAGGGAAACTACCGTTTGTTTTACCAGAGTAACTACCTGCTGAAATTGTTCCAGAAACAACATTTAAACTATATTCTTTGGTAGTATATATAGCTTTAACACTTACATTTTCACCTGGCATTGTAAAAGTAGTTGTACTACTTTTATCATTGTCTAAAGTAATATTTCCATCAAGTACTTCCCAATGAGAAAATTCTTTTTCTTCTTCAGGAGCATTGGCAGTAATAGTAACGATAGAACCTTTTAATGGGTAAACAGGTCCATTACCATTTTCAACTGTAAGTTCAAAGTTAGTAACTTCCCAATTAGCATCTAATGAAATGCTTGTAATAGTATCATCGTTTGTAATATCAGCATAACTATCACTATCAGATATCATTTTTCCGTTATATGACCAACCAATAAACTTACAATGTTCTAAAGTAGTAGCTGCAGTTAGATTAGTATCACTCCATTTTACATTCTCTTTGGTATCAACACTAGTTCCACCATGAGTATTATAAATTACCCGATAATTGTTATTTTCTTCCCAATTAGCTTCTAAGACAATTTCACTAATTTCTTCTCCACCAACAATATTATTATAATAAGATTCATTAGTAATTACTTTTTTATCACTACCATAAGTCCAACCGGTAAAATGATAACCTTTCTTTACTAATGATGTAGTTGGTAATAAATCTTTACTTAACCAACCAACATTTGTTTTATCATTAATGGTCGTACCATTATTAGTAATATATTTAACTGTGTAAGAATTACTCATTTTATAACTAGCAGTTAGAGTAATATAACTTCCACTCTTATCACTATCAGCTAAATCGCCATAACTCATATTAGTGGTTACTGTGTTACGACCACAAATCCAATGATCAAATACATAACCAGGTTTAACTGGATTGGTTGGTAGAAGATTCCCATCTTCCCAACTAATACCTGTTTTATCTTCAATGATGTTACCACCATCCGTATTATATTTAATAGTATATCCACTTTTAGCTATCCAATTTGCATCTAAAGTAATAGAAGAAATAGTGTCATCATTATTAACTAAGTCACTATACTTATTACTATCAGTAACTTGTTTAGAGTTATAAGACCAATGATCAAAATTATAACCCAATTTAGTGGTAGTACTTTCTTTAGTAAATCCATCATCAGTCCATTTAACTCCAGAAATAGGATCTACGCTTGTTCCCCCGTTAGAGTTATATTGAACAACATAATTGGAATTTACACTCCATTTAGCTACTAAAGTTATTTCACTTACACTATCATCATTTACTAAACTAGCATAGGTATTTGAATTAGTTACTTTTTTATTATCATAATAGAAACCATCTAAACTATAACCTGATTTGGTAATAGTTGTAGTTGGCACTAAATTATTTGATTGATAATTTAGTCCTTCTAAAGAATCCATAGTAGAATCATTATTTAAATTATAATTTACTTTATATTCTTTACTAATCCATTTAGCTTTCAAAGTTAATGTGGTTTCAGAAGTTAAATTAGAGTAAACATCTGTATCTGTAATCTTAGTATTATCTAGATACCAACCATCAAAAGTATAACCCGCTTTTTTAGGTGTTGAATTAGGTAATAGATTAGTATCACTATTCTTTACATCAGTTAATGGATTTATAGCAGTACCTCCATCACTATCATACACAACAGTATTATTTTTAGATTCAATCCATGTTGCTTTAATAGTTACTGATTTTACGCTGTCATCACTTACTAAATCTTTATACTTAGTACTATTTGTTAGTTCTTCTTCACCAAGTGTCCAACCACCAAAAACATATCCTTCTTTTGTTGGATTAGTTGATGGTAATAAGTTACTTTGAGTCCATGAAACATCATTTAAATCATCAATGGATGTTCCACCATCGCTATCATATTTAACACTAAAATCATCTAGTTCTTTATAAACAGCTTCTACTACTAGTGGATTATCAGTACTATCATCACTAGCAAATTCATTGTATTTACTACTACTAGTTACTTTTTCTCCTTGGCATTTCCAATAATCAAAAGTGTAGCCATCTTTTGTTGGCTTAGAAGTAGTATAAATATTACTTTCCCAATTCAATCCTGTAAGACTATCAACACTGCTACCGCCTTTAGTATCATAAGATACTTCATAACCAGTTTTAGGTGTCCAGTATGCATATAAAGTCGTGTCTACCCCAGTTTTAAATACGGTTTGACTATTAACTCCTGCATAAGAAGTAAGTTTTGTACTCCATCCTTTAAATGTATAACCCTTTCTAGTTGGAGCACTAGGAAGTTCACCATATGTTTGAAGATGAGTGACTTCTTTACTACCGATACCAATATTTCCATCTGCTTTATTGTAGTTAAAAATAATTGTGAATGTACCAAGCGTCCAAGTAGCGTATAGAGTTTTATCTTCTTTCATAATTAAAGTTGAGCCTGGTTGATAACTATCGCCAGTTCCATCAGCTTTAGAGTTCCATGATTTGAAGACATATCCAGTTCTTACTAAATTGTCTGGTTTTACTTTGACAACAACATTGGCATCATAGGCATAATCTTTATCAACAGGAACATTTCCACTAGTTGCATTATTACCATTATAGGAAAGAATATAATAACTACCTAAAGCTCCATTTATTGTGTTACCAGCACTCGATACCTCGACTGTTTTACAGGCACTTAAGCCATCAGCATTAGGTGTTACATCGTTAGTTACGTATCCTGCAATTGGATCAATACTCGGTACATTAAATCGTTTATTATTATCTCCTTTGACACTCATTGTTAGGATGATTGTATCTTCTCTAACAGCATCGAATTTATAATCACCATTATCATCAGTTGTAGTAGAATATATTTTATTTCTAGAGTCTTTTAAAGTAACGGTAATATTAGATAAAGGCTTCTCACTTGTATCCATCAATCCATTAGCGTTAGTATCATCAAAGACTTTACCTTTAATTTGTCCACCAGCCGTTTCTGTAGCAACATGAGTTCCGTATAAGGACTTACCATTACTATCACCAGCACTTTCATAATAGAAAGCATCTCTAAAGATGTTTTGTTTATTCAAGTCATCAACAGTACCATCAGTAATGAAATCAAAATCAAGGTTAGTACTATACTGATCACCAAAAGAGCCGTTATAAGTTAGAAGTATAGCATTAGCTTCACTAGCACTACTATCTTCATATACTACATTATCTTTTAAGACACTATCATATTGGCCACTTATCTTTACATACTTAGCTGTAAATCCTTTACTAGCTAAGTCTTCTTCATCAAAAGATAAGTTCATATCAAACTTACTTTGTTCATCCATAAAGGCTTTACCAAGATCAACATCTTTTTTAGGAATAGGAATAAACATTTTCATATCGACACTTGTTGCACTTGATGGATTATGAATGTTTATTCGATAAGTTCCAGTACTCTTTAATCCTAACAAAGCAACACTATTAGGATCCGTTGCATCATAGTTATACCATTTAGGATTACTTATTGGAGTATTATTGATAGTACTAACTGTAATAGAATTGGTAACAACTATTTCACTTAATTGTTGAACTCCAAATCCATATTCGGGAGTTTCTTTACGAGCTGCTCCCCCAATATCATTCCCATCATTAAGTCCATAAATATCTTTAGTTGCATCGGCAATCTTTTTATCACCGGCAGTTGTCGTTCCATATTTACCAGCATATAGATTACTATCTGTTGTTAAATGAAATAAATTATTAAATTCATATCGTTGAGTTGAAAGATATTTGGCTGTATTTAATTGAATACTATAGTAAATTACTTTGTAATATCCTTCATCATCGTAAAAACCAATTTGAGTTTTATCTGGGAATGTAACTTTATAAATACTTGTTCCATCTCCAGTGGTATTTAAGTAACTTACATTCTCAATATTATACGATAAGGAAGTTGTTGATTTATTGGATGAATCCATATTAACAGTCTTCATTTTGAAACTTAAATCTGAATATGTCATCCCTTTCGGTAAAGTTAAATACATTACCGGGTTATACACAGTAGACGTATTAGCGTATGGTTGTCCTACAACATCACGAAGTCTTACTGCTTCGGTCATTTGTGTAGTTGTAAGGCTTGCATCTTTTATATAAATACTATCCCCTGCTGTTACTGAATTTGTTTTAGTCTTTCTATCACTAGCATAAACATTGTTGTAATCAAGATAACAATTTAATCCAGCAATTGGAGTTGTTGAAGAAGTAACAGCTGAGCTTGAACTTAAATTACCATTTTGTTCATCTCTTTTAGTAACATCAGTATTATATAGTTTATATTCATTCTTCACTTGTAAACCAATTTCATCATTAGTGAAGTAACCCCAAGAACCTGCTCGGTTATTAGTATAATCATAGCACGCACTCCATGGACTCCTTGTACTTCCTGGAAGTTTTCCCATTTCATATTTAATTGATTTAAATTCATCTATTCCTAAGTCCATGGCTCTAAAGACATACCAGCTTTGAGAAGCCGCACCTTTATTTAAACTTACTGGGATGCTTCCAGCTTGTTCCACTCCGTTTGCATCTTTACCAGTGTAAGTAATTGTAGGATTACTATTAGTTCCTTTAGGAAGAGTAATAATAGTAATTTTAGCTGCTGTATTAGTAACATTATATTTTGCTTCAAAAGTTTTTTCATAAGGAGTATCAGCAGTTTGAGGATTAGTAATTACTGTACATCCTAATTGAGTGTTATATTTTGCTTCTGGGTCATCAATTGTCCAGTTATATACTGAAGCCCGATTTTTATCTTCCATTGTTGTTTTATCAGATTCAGGATCTAATAAATTTGTTTTAAGATTTACGCTGCCATTAACTGTAATTGTATCTGAGTTTTCATTCATTGGTGTAATTGTTCCATTAGTTAATGTAACAGTGTAAGTACCCTCATTGAATTTATCTTTAGGGAAATTCACTTTTACATAAGCTTGTATTTCATTACTATCCAATTTAATACCATTATTAAATGTTAGATGGTAGGTAGTCATACCATCTTTAGTAACTCCATCACTCATACTAAAACTTTCATGATATACTGATGATTTTTCGAATGAGCCATTAATTACTCCGTAATCTAATATTTCTCCACCTTCAGGAACATTAATATCCATCTCAGCCTTCTTAAAGAGTATTCCCCCAGGTTTATTATTATCAGCTGAGATTATTGTAACAAAAGTCGCACTTGATCCTAGGCTTGTATTGTAGGTATAAGGATTAGATGCTAGTTTAAAAGCTTTATCTCCAGAGACATTAACATCTAAATTAAGATTACTAGCTGGGACTAAAATATCATTATCGATAATACCGCATTCAACTTCAATTGCATTTTTAATTTCACTTTCGCAAGCGTAGTAGTAATTATCCACAACTAAACCAGTCGCAAAAGTGACTGTTCCATTTAACGCTATTGCGTCTTTTATTGTATAAACAATCTTACCATCAGTCATTGGGTAATTTGTTTGATCTTTTCCATAGGTTTTATTTGGAATATCATTATAAGAATAAATACTAGCTAAGTTATCATGAGTAATTGCTCCTGGTTTTAAATTACCTCCACCTGGTGGATTAAAGAAAGTTAATCCATTACTCTTTCCATCAGTTCCAAAGTCAACTGATACATAGCCAGTTTCACCACTGGCAGCTGGATTGTTCAATTGAACACATAAATAATAGTCTTTTCCTGGTTGTAATGCATAATTACCATCACCATTTAAAAGATCCGCCACAACGTTACCGTCTACTCCTCCTTCTCTAATCTCTAAAGTTGTAAAGTGGGTATTTTGCGCACGAGTATCTTTAAATGAAGAAAAAAGACAAACACAAAGAGCGCAACATAAAAATATAGTTACGCATGTTAAAAAAATCTTTTTCATTCTCCTCATAGTATACTTCCCCTTTATAATACCAATCTACAATTATTATACAATGTTACCGCTTACATTCCAAGGCTATTTTCTTGAAATACAATCAAAAAGAATAACAGTTTAACTGTTATTCTTGGAATATATTCGATAGAATTCTCTAACTTGATTCTCTAAAATATCTAAGGCTTCTTCTTGTTGAGTTTGGTTATTCATATACTTACTAAGTAAAAAGAAAATAGGTGTATAAAATGCCATAGCCATTACTCTTGGATCACCTTTAATAAGAATATTGTTGTTTATCATTTCATTAAATAATCCAGTTTGATAAGTAATACTATCTTCATAAAATAACTTACTGAATAGTTTAGATACTTCAATATTTTGATATTGTTCAATGGTTCCCATTTTCCAAAAACGAGATAATAAAGAATCATTTAAATAAAATAGAAATACTCTTTTAGATAATTCTACTAAACCATCTTCATCGATATTACTATAAAGCTTTATTGCTTCCTCATAACCATCACCGGCTGGTAATCCCATTTTAATAGACATATGATCTATTTGTTGATAAATATTTAAAACAATCGTATCTAGGATTTCTTTTTTACTTTTAAAGTGTTTGTATAAAGAAGCATCTTTTATTCCTACTCCTGCCGCAATATCTTTAACACTTGTTCCTTTAAAACCTTTTTTAGAAAATAAAGTTAAAGAAACATCGATTATTTTTTCCTTAGTTGTCATTTATATTCTCCTCACTTAGTTTAGATACTAATTCGTCTTGTTCAAACAACACACAACCACCAATATGTTCATTACTCATTGCTCCACTATCTTTAATTTTTAAAAATAAAGGTGACTCTAGAGCTTCTAATATACTATGATCTTGTAAATTAGTATCACTATGAGCAGAGAAAGGACAAGGTTCAACATTCCCAAAAGCATTTATATGGAAAAAACCTCTTCCTGCAGCAAGACAACCTTCAGATGCTTTTTCATCACCTGGAAAGGAGATAAATAAAAGTTTTGAATATTTATTGCGTAATATCTTTAAACGCTCCATCATTATTTCTCTTGTTTGATCGTCAGGCGCTAAATCAATAGTTTCTTTTTTTACAGGGACATATTCAACATAGACAATTGCTTTACATCCATTATCTTTTAATTCATCAATATAACTCTCACTCATAACATCATCTAAATTATCTTTTGTAACAGTTATGGAGCAACCAAATGGTATTGCTTTTTTAGAAAGTTTCTTCATTCCATTTTGTAAAGTTTGATAGGTACCTTTTCCCCTCCGCTTATCAGTAGTTTCTTGGTTACCTTCAATACTTAGTACTGGAAATAGATTAGGATAAGTATTAAATAATAATATTGATTCATCCTGTAATAAAGTTCCATTTGTGAAAACTGGGAATAATATCTTTTGGTGAGCACCAGCTGATTTTAAAACACTTTGTCTTAACATTGGTTCTCCCCCAACCATAATAATAAAGTTAATTCCTAAATCTTGGGCTTCATCAAAGATGGAATTCCATCTATTTGAACTTAGCATCGGGTTAGTATTATCTTCATTTTTATCGAAACAATTATGATTAGCTCTAGCGTAGCAGCCTCTACAATGAAGATTACAATCAGTAGTAACACTAGCAATTAGAAAAGGAGGAATATGTTTTCCTTGTTTTTGAAGTTCCATTCTCTTTTTATTAGATTTTTTACAGACTGTTAAGTATTTCTTCATAAATAGAGTAGCCTTAGGATTAAGAAGCGTTGCCTTATAAATATCTTTTACAATATTTTCTACACCTGAAGCTAAGTATTTTTCAAAGTCAAAATCATTCATAGGTGGTCCTCCCATAATGTTTATTACTAACTATAAATATTATAGGCTAGTGTTTACTAGCCGTCAAGTATTACTTACTACCCTATGTTTATTAATAATAAATAATAAACATAGATTTATGATATGAAATATTATCACTCCAACAAAGGCCATTAAGTATCCACCGGTAAAATCATAGATATATCCAATAATTGTAAGTGACAAAGAACTACCAACACTTGTTAAAAATCCAATTTTAGAGTAAACTGCCGCAAAGTTATCGACTCCAAAAAAGTATTTTGTTAGTAATGGGATTCCAACTGCCCCTACTGAATAAACTGATCCAAATAGAAAAGAAGCAATAAGTAACATGTTTACATTACTTGTTTGACCACCTTTAATAAATAAGATTAATGAAAACACATTAACTAACATCATAATAATACAAGCCTTTAGAGGCTTTAAATAGTCACTAATAAACCCAATAATCAATTTACTAACAATATTACCAACCATTGTAAAAGACATCATAGTGGCTCCAATTTGAGTAGTTAAACTTAAACTTACAGCATAACTAGATAGATGTTGAGTAATACCTGTAATAGAAGTATGTAAGACTGTAAATACAGCCATACAAATAAATGCGATAGTTAAGTAATTAAATTTAGTTTTCTTTACTTCTATTTTTTCTTCTTTTTGAACATATCCATAAGGAAGCAAGTTACTTTGTTTAGGATAGATAGTAAATGGATAAATAAGGGCAGGCAGTGCAAATAAAAGAATAAAACCAGCCATAATTAAATAACTATTTTGCCATCCATACAAAGAAATACAATTACTTAAGATAGGTGAGCATATGGCTCCAGATAAGCCACTAAAACATAAAGCAATACTGGTAGCTAATCCGTGTTTTTCATCAAACCAGTTAGTAATAATAAAAGTAATAGGAACCATTGCATACATACCTGCTCCTATTCCTCTGATAATTCCAAAGATATAAAAGAGAATCATACTTTTACTATAAGCCATCCCTATAGTAGATAAAGTAGCCATTAAGACGCCTATAAATAAAACACTTTTATATTTATAGGTATGCATTATCTTTACCATAAATAAAGAAGTTACTGCCGTAGCTAGTAAAGATAATGTTGCATGAAATGCAAATGTACCTTTTAAAACATGTAGGCTTAAAGATACTGGTGTGTAAAATACTCCCACTGCATTATTACAAATTCCGATTGAACTAGCTGCCATTCCAGAAAGAATAATTACTACAAGCCAATGTTTGATTGTTTTATTTTCCATTTTTCTATCTCCTTCTTAAAGTATTATATTTTAAGAAGTTATCATCAACCTAGTCATTTCCAATAATGGGAAATAAAAGTGTTTATTAACACTACTAGAATAATTTCCATTTAATTGAAACTAATTTCATTCAAATATATAATTATATTAAGGGGAAATTAATATGAGAAAAAAAATACTATCTTTTTTTGTTGTCCTAACAATGATAATTCCATTTTTAGGACTAACTAAAAATGTTGATGCAACTTATGCACCAACAAGAGTAATTAGTGGAACACCATTCACACTAGATGCACTAACTGTTTATTCTAAAGAGGGAGGAGCTTACTATAGAACTCCTGGATTTAGAGGGGAATCTTACCTAGATGGAAATTCATATGTGTATGAAGGTGAATATGAGGTTGCTCCAAATTCGGAAATTGTATTTAATACTAAGTATATAGCAACACCAAATAATTTTTGGAATTCAAGATCATTTCAGGTACATGATCTTAATAGTTTGCCAACAAATTTGGCCAACAATCTTAAAATTATTGAATATACCAAAACTAAATTTTCTTTTCGATATACTTTTTCGGATGAGGAAGTAGACTGGACTAAGGATTCTGCACAAAGTAAAACACCTATTATGGCATTAAGTCCAGTTTGGAGTTTTAATAAGCTGCCAGACAATGTTGAGGCCAACTATGGTTGCATCAATTATGAAACTAAGGTACTGAAAGATGGAGAACAAATACTTGGTTCATCTGAAACAAGCTCGCATCATATTATTGATAAAAAGAATGTTGAAATAAAAGAAGAAGTTGGGGCAGTTCCATCAGACGGATCTGCAATTGTTTATAATAGTGATCCTAACGTTACAACATATCTTGATAACGAGCAAGAAGCCGAGATTAAGTTAACACTTACTAGGCCAACTGGTATTACTGCTAGTAGCGATATCGAAGTTACAGGAAATATTCCAGATGGAATGACATATGTTGATGGCAGTTTAAGTGCAACTAGTTCTAATGGCTTAGCAGTTACAACAGATGACTCGTCGGGGACACCAATAATTTCTTTTAGTAATTTACCGGTCGGAGAAACTATCACATGCACCTATCGAGTTAAAGCGCCAACTACTAATGAGCCCACTAAATTTAATACTAACGATGTTTTAGTTAATTTGTATCAAAAGAATTTGTTTTCTTCTGGGGCTTCGGTTTATGACAAAACAAATATGTATACAGAAGATGAAGCTACAACTACCTGTTCATTACCGCTTCAAATGAATGGAAAATATAATGTTAAATTTGATCCTAATGGTGGAACTGGTACTTATCCAGATGTAACTGTTAAAGGCGGTATGCAAGTTTCAAAACCTGAAACGATACCAACTAAAAAAGCTAAATATGGTCCAGCAACATTTGATGGATGGTATTTAGGTGATACAAAATATGATTTTTCTACACCTGTTAGAGATAACATCACTTTAGTTGCTCATTATAAAGAGCCTAATATTATTACAAGTGTTTCCGCGGATAAAACAACTGTTAATCCAGGTGATAAACTCACATATACTATTAATGTCACAAATAATGGTTATGGAAATTCCTATGATGGTGAAGTAACCTTTACCATTCCTAAGGGATTAACGGTAGTTGATTTAGATGGCGGTAAATTATCTCCAGATAGAAAAACAATTATCTATAAATACAATCCTTTAGATGCTGGAAAGTCACAATTATTTAAACCTATTTTTGAAGTTCCACAAGACGCTAAAAATAATTCAAGTTACAACGCCTCTGTTCAAGTTACTTCAATAAATGGAGAAGATATTACTGGTGAACCAGTTTCTAAGATAATTACTCCAGTTGTTAAAAACAATTCTGTTTCTACTGGTGATAATAATCATTGGGAACTATTCTTCTTATTTGGTGGAAGTGCCCTTATGATTTTAAGAAGTTTAACTAAAAAAAGAAAAGCTAAATAATTTAGAATAAATTAAAAACCTTTAGAAATAATTCTAAAGGTTTTATTTTATCTTAGTTTCATTTGAGGGAATAAGATTACTTCTTGAATTGATTCTTGTCCTGTTAGTAACATTACAAGTCTATCAATTCCCATACCCATACCACCTGTTGGAGGCATACCATATTCTAAAGCTTCTACATAATCTAAATCCATTTCATTTGCTTCATCATTACCAAGTTCTTTTTCTTTTAATTGATTAGCAAATCTTTCATATTGATCAATTGGGTCATTTAATTCTGTAAAGGCATTAGCGTATTCATTACCACATATAAATAATTCAAATCTTTGAGTGAATCTAGGATCTTCTAGATTCTTTTTAGCTAGTGGAGAAATTTCAATTGGATGTCCATATACAAATGTAGGTTGAACAAATGTTTCTTCACAATACTTTTCAAAGAATTCATTGATAATATGTCCATAACCAAAGTGAGGTTGAACTTCAATATTATGTTCTTTAGCTAAAGCTTTAGCTTCATCTAAAGACATATCTTGAGCAAAATCAATATTAGTTTGTTCCTTGATGGCATCAGTCATTGAAATTCTTTTGAATCCTGGTGCTAAAGAAATATTATTTCCTTTATATTCAACATCATATGTTCCATTGATACTCATTGCGGCATTAGAAACAATACCTTCAGTTAAATCCATCATTCCTTCTAAATCAGAGAATGCTTTATATACTTCAATAGTAGTAAATTCAGGATTGTGAGTACGATCCATTCCTTCATTTCTAAATAAACGACCGATTTCATATACGGCATCCATTCCACCAACAATTAATCTTTTTAAAGATAATTCAGTAGCAATTCTTAAATAATAATCTTGATCTAAAGTATTATGATGAGTAATAAATGGTCTAGCTGCAGCTCCTCCTAAAATAGGATTAAGAATTGGAGTTTCTACTTCTGTATATCCTTTAGTATCCAAATAGTTTTGGATAGAACGAATAATCTTTGGACGGGCATAAGCAATCTTTCTAGCTTCATCATTCATGATTAAATCAACATAACGACGACGATATCTTTCTTCAACATCAGATAAACCATGGAATTTTTCAGGTAATGGTCTTAAAGCCTTAGTTAAATGAGTATAAGTACTTACCTTAATAGAACATTCTCCAGTATTAGTCATAAATACTGTTCCTTCTACTCCAATAATATCTCCAATATCACCATGTTTTACAAGTTCATAAACATCTTCTCCAACAACATCTTTACGAACATATAATTGAATTTGACCTAATTTATCTTGAATATGCATAAAGCAGACTTTACCTTTACGTCTTTTAGTCATAATTCTACCAGCTACTTTAGCTGGTACAGCCATTTCTTCTAATTCTTCATGAGTTTTATCACCATATTTATTTTTGATATCTAAAGAATAATCAGTAATATCAAATCTTTGTCCAAATGGATCAATACCCATTTCTTCTAATTCTTTTAACTTTCCTCTTCTAACTAATTCTTGTTCACTAAACTTTCTTTCTTCCATGTTTTTTCCTCCTAAAATATAAAAAACTCTCTATCCCAAGGGACGAGAGTATCGTGGTACCACCCTAATTCATTAATAGATTCCGCTATTAATCTTAGTGACTATTTAAGTCAACTTTAACGCAGTTAACGTTGATTAATCAATTACTATCCTAATCAAAGCTCCTAGTCTTTATTCATTACTATATCTTTATCTCTTTTCACCAACCAGAGATTCTCTAAAAAGAATTTAATAATTACTCTTCTAATCATCGCTTTTATTTATTTCTCAATAATAATAACTAAACCAAAGACACTTGTCAAACTACTTTTATTTCCCAGAAAATAAAAAAGAAAATAATTAAATTTAGAGTATAAAAACAAAAAACAGACACAATTTTAGTTCTTAAACTTAAATGTGTCTATTTTCTTCTTTCAGTTTTATTATATAATTTGATTTATTTCAATCATCTTACCTTTTAGGCCAGGAAAATCACCTATTTTTATTTTATCAATATTATCTTTATGAGCAATAAACCATTTGTTTTTCTTTTTTAATATTCCTATTCTTTGGCAATCATTACCGGTCTCTTTTAATAAGAAACAAATTGTTTTAAACCCGTTTTTATTTATCGCAATAGGTGTGTAATGTAAAGTTGTTGCATACCATTCAACGATGCTTCCTTGAGGAATATAAAAAGCTACACATTTAGTTGAATCATATTCGTTGTTATTTATATCCCAACGATGTCCAACAACAAGAATATAATCAGTAACCGCAATAATAGTTTCTGAACATTGATGATATTCAAGGCCATTTAATACATTATTATGACCACTTACTATTCCAACTTGAACATCCAAATAACCATAGACAGTATTAGAAATATTCCTAATTGAAGGGAGTTGCTCAAGTTCAATAATGCTAGAATCATAACCTGACGATAATTGATAATTTGTAGCGAAGTCAATTCCTTCGCTACAATCTTTATCAACTAATATTCCATATTCTTTAAACGAAGTATCGTTAATACTTTTTATTTCATATTGAGGATTTAGTTTTCTAATTTCATCAAAATTACTCATTAATCTAAATCCTTTCCATCACTTTCAATCACTTTTTTATACCAATAGAAAGAATCCTTTTTACTACGGTGAAGATCACCTTGTCCTTTATCATTCATATCAACATAGATAAAACCATAACGTTTATCCATTTGACCAGTAGTAAAAGATACTAAATCAATTGGTGCCCAAGTAGTATATCCAAAGATATTAACTCCTTCTTCACGGGCTTTCATTAATGATTTAATATGTCCTCTTAAATAATCAATTCGATAACTATCATGAATCGCTCCATCAGCTTCAACCTTATCATGAGCCCCTAATCCATTTTCAACATCAAATAATGGAATTTGATAACGATCATATAAGAAGTGTAAGAAATACTCATAACCTGTAGGATCTATTTGCCAACCCCAATCAGAAGCATCAATATATGGATTCTTCAAACTAGATGGCATACCAGCACCATCAAGCATTTCACCATCATTATGAGTAGTTGTAACACTTGACATATAATATGAATAAGCAAGAAAATCAGATTTTCCATCCATTAAATCTTTTTTATCCTCTTCACTAATATTCAGCCTTACATTATTATCCTTCCAAATTCTAGAAGCGTAATTTGGATAATAACCTCTAACCATTGTATCTGCACAATAGCCAAATTTTTCTTGAAAAGTTTTATATGCAAGTAAAACATCTTGAGGATCACAAGTATATGGATATACACAGAACCCCGCAATCATACATCCTACTTTAATATCAGAGTCTATTTCATGAGCAGCAATTGTAGCTCTAGCTGAAGCAACCATTTGATTATGTAATTCTTCAAAAGCAACTTGTTTTCCTTCTTTAACATCAAAGTGTAAAAGAATATTAATTTCATTAAATGTTAACCATTTATTTACTAAGTCTTTATATTCACTAAAACATACTTTTGCGAATTCAACAAATTGGTTAATCATTTCACGATTAGTCCAATCTCCGTATGTTTCTTCTAAATAAACTGGTTCATCATACTTATATAATGTAATAACTGGATCCATCCCATGCTTACGGCATTCCTTAAACATATCTCGATAGAATTCAACACCTTTTAGATTTACTCCTCCTTCAACTCCATGAGGAAAAATTCTAGCCCATGAAATAGTTGTATTAAAAGTTGTAAATCCCATTTGTGCTAACATAGCAATATCCTCTTTATAGTGATGATAGAAATCAATTCCAACATGGTTAGTGTATCGAACATCATCAAAAATATGATATTTAGCTCCTTTAGGTAAATGATCAAATTGTCTCATTTTACCTCTAGTACCATCAGCATTCAAATAATGGATATAGCGATTATCTGTAGTAGTCCCTGGATCTCCAAAATCTACTTGAACGGGACTTTTGCCATCTTCATCCCACGCTCCTTCACATTGAGCAGCAGAAATACTACCACCCCATAAAAATTTATCTGGAAAACTCATAATAACCTCCTAATCTAAGTCTTCGCCATTTGTAGCGATGACTTTTTTATACCAATAAAATGAATCTTTTTTAGAACGATGTAAATCTCCATTACCTTGATCATCCATATCAACATAAACAAATCCATATTTTTTATCCATTTGACCAGTCCCTGCGGAAACTAAATCAATACATCCCCAAGTTGTATAGCCAAATAAATCAACTCCTTCTTCAACTGCTTCTTTCATACATTGAATATGAGCTTTATGATAAGCAATTCTTGCAGGATCATGACATATTCCGTCTGAATCTTCTTTTTCAACTAATCCAATTCCATTTTCAACATCAAATAATGGTACGTTATAGCGATCGTTCATTATATGTAAGAAATGTTTGAATCCAACTGCATCTATTTGCCAACCCCATTCATTGGCTTGAAGGTATGGATTTTTTATGGTTCCTAATACATTCCCTCCAGTAACATTTTCTTCTTTGACTTCATGAGTAGTTATTACTCCAGAAGCATAATATGAAAATCCTAAGAAATCAGATTTCCCCTTCAACAAATCTTCTTCGTCTTGTTTTGTTATTTCTGGTTTATATCCAATACTATTCCAAATTCTTTTAGCGTATGGTGGATAATATCCACGTACTTGAGTATCAGCACTATATCCAAAGAAATCTTGGAATCTAGTATAAGTAGCTAAAGCATCTAAAGGATCTGGTGTTAAAGGGTAATTCATATTACCGCAAATCATTGCTCCAACTTTTAAATTTGGATCAATTTCATGGGCTGCTATTGTTGCTCTAGCAGCTGCTACTAATTGATTATGTAAATAAACTATGTTTCTTTTTGCTTTTTGTTGATCACAATCAGATAGTGGCATAATGATATTAATTTCATTAAAAGTCATCCATTTATTTACTAAATCTTTATATTCACTAAAACAGACTTTTGCAAATTCAACAAATTCATCAATCATCTTCCTATTAGTCCAACTACCATGCTGTTCATTTAACGATACTGGTTCATCATACTTATATAAAGTAATAACAGGATCCATTCCATATTCACGAGCTAGTTTAAAGACATTACGATAAAATTCGACACCTTCTTGGTTAATACCACCTTTAATTCCATGGGGCATAATTCTAGCCCAAGAAATAGAAGTATTAAATGTTGTATACCCCATTTCATGCATTAATCCTAAATCTTCTTCATAATGATGATAGAAATCTGAAGCTATATGATTTGTATAATGTAGATCATCAAATAATTGATATTTGGCTCCTTCTGGTAATTCATCAACAGGTTCCCATTGTTGATGGGCTTTATTCCCATTTGCATCAAGATACCATATTTCTCTTCTGCCTTTAGTGGATCCTGCAGTACAATAGTCTACTGATACTGGAGATTTTCCTCCTTCATTCCATCCACCTTCAATTTGGGCTGCAGAAATACTACCACCCCATAAAAATCCTTTTGGAAAACTCATTTTAAATCCTCACTTTCTATTTTTTGAATTGCTTCATTTATACTCGAAACAACATAATCAGCTTTTTTCTGAATTTCTTTCGGTGAATAATCAAAAGTAAAAGCTGTGTTGGCTTCTTCTAACATTGGTAAATCATTATAAGAATCTCCGATTCCCATAATACTGCTAATATTTAATATCGACCTTAATCTGTTCACTCCATCACCTTTAGAACATCCTTTAGGTACAATATCAACAGAATCAATATTTACATAAGCATCAACATTGTCATATTTCTGTAATATTTCCTCTGCTATTTCTAGAGCTCTTTTTCTTGTGGATTCAACTAAGGAAATACTAAATATTTTTTCTTGAACATCTTCGATTTTATTAAAACATATTAAATCTTTATCTTCTCTTTCGTTAGTGCTGAAATAGAATTTATCCTTTGATAAAGTACAAGCGATACATTCTATCTCATTACGATAAGTGTTATATATTTTGGAAGCTGTTTGTTTGTCAAGTTCCTCTTTGTATAGCACCTGATAGTTTTTATCTAAAATTAAGGAACCAGTACTAATAATATAAAAATCTGGTTCTAATAATCCTTTTAGTGGTTTTGTAAGTAATGCTAGCGGCCTTCCTGTACATAAGCCAAATAAATTACCTTTTTTTTGAAATTGTTTTATGGCATCAATATCACTTTGATGGTATTTTTCTTGAACATCTTTGAAATAAAAAGTATTATCAAAATCCGAAGCTAGTGCTTTCATTGCTTGGCCTCCCTAGCAACTTTAGTTGCTTCTTCAATAATCTTTAACACTTCGATTACTTCCTCATCTTTAATTACTTTAGTTCCATGGTTAAATATAACATCATATAAAATGTCATAAATAATTCCATAATCCTGAATCTCTGTCGGAACTTTCTTAGTAATATCTTGTCCATTGTCATCAAAATAGCTTAATATTCCCCACTTATCTTCGGGTAAAGGATTAAAACTTATTTGAACTGGGCCTGAGGTTTTTCCTTGAGAACTTTGATGTCCTAGTTGCGGCATAATAAAACTTCCTTTACGACCATGAATGATAAATCTTGGATAATCAATTTTTACATAAAAACTTGTTTTTACAATTGCTTTCATATTGCCATAAAATAAATCTATATCATAATAATCATCTGATTTCCCTGGATTATCAAAACTACGACAATCATAAACAACTTTATTTGGAAGTCCAAATTCCCCAATCATCTGGTCAATTGGATGTACTCCTAATCCATATAACATTCCCATGCCAACATGATTAGCTATTTGAGGACGATAGTAATCATAGTGAGATTCAACCTCTAGAATTTCTCCTAAAACACCCGATTTAATAACTTTCCGTATAGTCCGCATATCAGCATCAAACCTACGATTTTGATTAGGCATAATAACTACACCTTTTTCTTTTGCATAATCAAAAATCTTCTTAGCACCTTCTGATGTTAATGCAAAAGGTTTTTCACATAGAACATTTTTATTACGTTCAATTGCTTGAATTGAGTATTTTTCATGGAACTCATCTGGACAGTTAATACTAACGAGATTAACTTCGGAATCATCCATAATATCGTTAATATTACTTGTAAAAATTATTCCCGGATACCAACTCTCTTTTTCCGGATCTATTTCTTCAGGTAAACGATATATATATTTTACTTTTACAGTATCTTTTCTTTTTTGAACATATGGTAAGTGATAGCGACAACAACTATTACCAAACCCTATATAAGCAACAACCAACATACTATTCCTTCTCTCTTTGATTATTAACGATTAGATGTACACATTTGTTGCCAAGTGTAGTATTTACCTTTTAAAGTAATTGCTAATTGATAAATGTTTTCTGGCCATGTTCCTCCGCCGATACCGCCATCACCAATTGCATGAACATCTGCACCAGTTTGTTTCATCATTAAAGCAATTTGTCTAATGGTTTCACGATCTGCAGCTTCGACATTACTATTTAAAAATGACATAGCTAGGGTTCCTTCTTTATAACGATGAGTGAATTCAATCAGTTCGCGAATCATTTCAACAGTAATTCCATGACGTGATCCTGGTGCTGGAAAATCAATAACATCAGCCCCAGCATCAATCAACTCTTTGATTGCTTCTTTAGCATCATAGGTTGCTAACGGATCTCCTAAAACTTTTTCAGTGATTCCATCTTCCCATTTACCGGCAAAAATCAACATGTCTTCTCCACATACTTCACGACATTCTTTAGTGGCACGAATAACATCTTTAATGGATGTTCCACTATTTGGATTACCACCTAATACGACAAAAGAGACTCCCCATTCTACTGCTTTTTTAACATTGTCTTTACTATAAATCATTCCTTTTAATGCTTGGTTAACATTGGGATCATCCATATTAAAATCAGCACCTGGACACCCCATGTATATTCCTACTGGTCTTCCATTAGCTAATTTTTTTAATTCTTGATAAGTGAACCCTTGCATTCCCTGGGGTGTAGTTGGGTTTAGAAAATCAAAACCATTTAACATCACCATATCTGCTCCAAAATGAAATTGTATCTCGGTATTAGTGCATGTTGGCATCGTAATAGGATTATTTAAATAAGTTTGCCCCATAGATACTCTTCCTTCAGATTTGTAAATTGCTTCTTTTAATTGACGGCCATTATATGTCGCTATTTGACTTGGTTTTGCCGTAATTAATCTAGTAATATTTTGATTTAGTTCCATTCTTATTCCTCCTACCTTAATAATAGGTAAGTACACTAAATAAATCATTTGTTAAAACGATTATTTATTTAGATTTCATTATTATTTAAGATTCATGAAATTGAATTTCATAAACTATAGAATTATGATAAAATGTATGTAATTGGAGATAAAAAATGATAAGCGAATTAATTCAAAACCGAAAACTTACTGCTCAAGAAGAGGCAATTGTTTCTTATATTCAAGAGCACCCAGAGTGTATTACAACTAATAACGCTAAAGAGCTCGCACAACTAACATATGTTTCTTCTCCTACTATTATTAGATTTGTACAGAAATTAGGGTTTAAAGGTTACTTAGAGTTTCAATTAGCTTATACCCAAGAAAATATAATGTTCAATCAAACAAGAGATCTCCAACTTGATAAAGATAGTTCTTTAAATGACATCATTGATGTCTTACCTGATGTTTATTATCATGTTTTTATGGAAACAAAAAAACTCACTAAAACAGACTCATTTGTGAGAACAATCAATTATATGTTGCAAGCAAAACAAATCGATTTTTACGCAAATGATAATAATTATGCAGAAGTTCAATCAGCTTGTTTAAAATTTAATACTATTGGTATTAGAGCCCAAGCTTTTAACACTTTAAACACAGCCTATCTTGAAAATTGTAATCCTTCCGAAACATTAGCATTTGTAGTTAGTCATTCAGGTAATAATCAAACAATGGTTGATTCGGCTTACTACCTAAGAAAAAAACAAATTAGAGTAATTGCATTAACTGGGAAGATGGATCCTTCATTAGAGTTAGTTTGCAATGAGAGTTTATATTTAGATTCTTTACCTCATCATTTACCATTTGGTATTATGTTGTACGGATTATCTATTCACTATATTATTGATATTTTATATACCTCAATATGTTTAAAAAGAGATAAACATTAGTTTATCTCTTTTCATATCTTGCTTTATCTTCTTTGATGTTTCCTTTGAATTGTAAAGATTTTGGAGTATATTGCATTATCTCAAATTTGTTACCATCGGGATCATGTGTCCACATTTGCCATGTCTCCGATTGACCTTTATTTGGTTAAATATCAATTGAAACTCCAGCTCTTACTAATTCATTATGAGCTTCTTGAATATCTTCAACCATTAATGCAAAATGAGAATATCCTAAATGACTATCAGGAATATCATGTTCATTTTGATGGTCTGCTTTAGGAAATAATTCTAAATATTGCCCAGGAGCCAATTCGATAAAGATATACGCAATATCCTTTGGGTTAGTTTCAGCCCTGTCAGCCCATGCTCCACGATTAGTTTGTCCTTTATAGGCTTCATATCTCATAATTATTTTTGCTTTTAATCCAAGTTTATTTTCATAGAAATCGCGCATTGCTGCCATATTATCTGTATAAAATGATAAATGCATTACTTCTGTAAATTTCATTATTTTTTATCCTTTCTTATCCAATTTATTTAACCATATTTATTAGATATTAATAATTCCTTTAATTAATCATTTATTTAATGATTCTTTATACCATTGGTATAGATTATTCCTTAACATATAAAAAAGACTATACTCTAATCAAGTTTACGGACTTTATAAAACATGGGAGAACAATTTTGGATAGCAACTTGATTAAAATATAACCTCTTTTTCTATTTTTGACGGTTTTCAATATCCGTCAACATATCAATACGAACCTGGTGACGACCACCTTCATATTCACCACTTAACCACGCATCAACAATCATTTTTGCTAATTCTATACCAACAACCCTAGCTCCAAACGCTAGCATGTTAGTATTATTGTGTTGACGTGATAGTAAAGCTGAATAAGGCTCTGAACAAGTAACACATCTAATTCCATTGACTTTATTTGCCGCTAAAGAAATTCCGACACCTGTTCCACAAATAACTATTCCTTTATCAACTTCACCGGAAACAACAGCATTAGCTACTGCTTCACCTGATACTGGATAATTAAATCTTTCGGTACTATCAGTACCGAAGTTTACTACTTCATATTGATACTTATCTTCAATATACTTTTTAATTTCATTTTTATATTCGACTGCTACGTGATCATTACCAATTCCAATTTTCATATACTTTCCTTCTTTCTTATTCGTTTATAGTTTTCTTAATTCTGGAATTATTTCTTTATATGTTTTATCTTTTCCAAATAAAGCACTTGTACCAAGGATAAATCCTTTAACACCTACTTTTGATAACATTTGAATCTTTTCTGGTGAGCAAGCACCATCAATCATAACATCATATCCACCATAGTTCTTGGCTTCATTTACAAACTCTTCAAACTTAGGAGTAACAAAATCCAAATACTTTTGTCCTGCAAATCCTGGATTAACACTCATCAACATAACATAATCACATAAATATAATAAATCTTTAACTGTTTCAAAGGATGTACCTGGATTAACTGCAATTCCCGGATGAACTCCAGCATCTTTAATCAGTTGTAATGTTCGGCAAGCATGGACATCAGTTTCCGGATGAATATATATAATTTTAATTCCCATTTTTGCAAATTTTTCAACATAAGCACTTGGATTAACCACCATTAGATGAATATCGCAAGGTTTAGAAGAATGAGTAGTAAGGTACTCAATATCTTGCAATCCCATTCCAAAGTTAGGAACATAACTTCCATCCATCAAATCAATATGAAAAAAGTCGATTCCCGCTTCCTCTAATTCTTGAACTTCCTTTTCTAAATTGCCATAATTAGCGCACATCATTGATGGGCATAATAATTTTTCCATATAAAACTCCTTCTTTACAACTCAATAATAGTATCATTGGGTAAACGTTTCCACACATAATAATGGCACACTATGTGACAACATCAGGATGGACGTAAACTTTAAAAAATAATCAATTAATGTATAATTGAACTAAGGGGTAACTTATGAAAAAACAAAAGAGCATCTCAATAAAAGAAATCGCAAAACTTTCAAATGTCTCAGTAGCGACAGTCTCTCGAGTAATCAATGATAATGGAAGATTTTCTCAAGAAACCAAAGAGCGAGTAGAAAAAGTTATCAAAGAACATAACTATACAACTAATATGGCTGCCCGTTCATTAAGATCTTCTAAATCTAAAACAGTAGGTTTAATTCTACCCAACATTGATAATGAATGGTTTTCTTTATTAGCCCTAGAGATAGAAAAGTATTTTTTTGACCATAAATATTCTGTTTTTATTTGTAATACATCTAGGGACGATAAAAAAGAAATTGAATACTTTCGTTCCTTAGATTCTAAATTAGTTGATGGTATTATTTGTATTTCAGGAATTGAAAAAATACCTACCAATGTTGTAACTCGAGACATTCCTATTGTCTGTATCGATAGAAAACCTATAGATCATATTGATGCTTACTATGTTGAATCTAACCACTATAGTGGTGGTTATATGGCCACAGAAGAATTGATTAAACAAGGATGCAAAGATATCGCAATTATCTCCAGAAAAAGGACTCTTTCAGTTAATCGTCAAAGATGCGAAGGATATCGTCAAGCCTTACTTGATCATCATCTAAAAATTGATCCTGAGTTAGAAATATTTATTAATGAAGATGAAGGTAGTAATACTGAAGGGGCTAAAGATGCAATTAAAAAATTAGTAAAATCAGGGAAAAAATTCGATGGTGTATTTGCAACTAATGACTGGCGTGCTTATGGGGTTATCCAAGGTTTATTTTCATTAAACATTAAAGTACCAGAGCAAGTCAAAGTTGTCGGATTTGATGACATCTTTATTTCCAAAATGTCCAATCCTTCCATTTCAACAATTAAGCAAGATATTCCTGGGTTAAGTCAAAAAGCTTGTGGTCTTTTGCTTGATTTAATGAATGGAATAGAAATTAGCGATGACAAACGACATACGATTTTACCTGTAACCTTTATTCCTCGCGAATCAACTAAAAAAAGCACTGATTAAATTCAGTGCTTTTAATATTCGACATTATTTTCTAAATCTTCACCATTAGTAGCGATAACTTTTTTGTACCAATAAAAAGACTTTTTCTTATATCTTTTCAGATCTAACAAATCATCAAAGTCACGATTAACATAAACAAATCCATATCTTTTCCTAATCTCTTTGTGTGATGAAAGAAAATCAATTGGTGACCATGCAAGATATCCCATTAGATTAACTCCATCATGTTCAACCGCTTCTTTTAAAGCAGAAATATGCTTTTGATAATAACGAATACGATTATCATCATATACTTTTCCATCAATTATTTTTTCATCAATTCCAATTCCATTTTCAACAATAAATAATGGTTTATGATAACGAGAATAAAAATCAATTAAAGAATAACGAAGTCCATCTTCATCTATTTGCCATCCCCATTCATTAGTTTCTAAATAAGGATTTTTAATATTTCGATGATCAAAAAGAATCGCATCTTCTAGTTTATTTTGGTCTTTAATATCATCAACTGATTCTTGAACCTCACTACGATAGTATGAAAAAGATAAGAAATCAATTTTCTTAGATGCTTCTTTAATAGACTCTAATTCTTTAGCATTGATTTTAAGATCAATTTCTCTATTGCTGGCATACTGCTTAAAATATGTTGGAAACTCTCCACTAGTCATTACATCAAAAGCAAAGTAATTATGCATTTTATTTTTAAAGTCCGCTGCTAACACATCTGCGCTTTTACAAGTTAAAGGATAAAACGGAGAATGACCAATCATTCCCCCAACTTGAGCTTGTGGGTCAATAGCTTTTATAGCATTCAACGCTTTCGCATGTGCTATTTGAACATTAACACTTAAATCAACGTAAAATTGAGCCAAACTCATATCTTCGGGTTTAATTGCTCCAGCAACTAAATTCCCCATACCATATGCAAGATTAATCTCATTATAAGTAATCCAATATTTAACTTTTCCCTTTAATCGATTAACTATACAACGAACATGATTTTCATAAAAATCAATTACTTGTTTATTTAAAAAGCCATTATAATTTCGCATTAAATAATCAGGCATATCAAAATGGACCAAAGAAACCACTGGTTCAATTCCTTTTGACTTCATATAGTCAATCATTTCTTCATAGTAATCTAAGCCTTTAACATTAGCTTCCTTTTCATCTCCATGAGGATGAATACGTGACCAAACAATAGAAAAACGATATGCTTTAAATCCCATTTCTGCCATCAAATCAATATCCTCATGATAATGATGATAATGATCAGTTGCAACATCAGTTTGACAAAACATTGGAGCAATTCCTGGTTCTGGCGTTACTTCTAAAGTATCATAAACATTCAATCCTTTACCATCTTCTAAATAAGCTCCTTCAGCCTGGACGTTACTTAAAGCACCGCCCCATAAAAAATCTTCTTTCATTTTTTCTCCTCATTTAGTTGTCATCATTATAGTCATATGACCACTTAATTTAATTTTAGTATTTTGGGGGATTAAAAAACTATCACCCAATTTTATATTTTCACCATCAACTTTTCCCTTACCTTTAACAACTGTCGCTAACTGATAATTATCAGTAAAATATTCATTTTCTCCATCTATTTCTAATTTTGTTACTGTGAACGACTCATTAGAAATATAAACAGTTTGCTTGCCACAATTTAGATTCGTTACTACTGGATGAATGTTATTAACCATATCTTTTTGATTGTATGATAAACAATCTATTGCTTGTTGAAGATGAAGTTCTCTTTCATTTCCATTATTATCCTTGCGATGATAATCATAAAATCGATAAGTAATATCTACTGCTTGTTGTATTTCATAAACAATGCTTCCTTTTCTTAAAGCGTGTAATAAACCGGCAGGTAAATAAACAAAATCTCCAGTATGAACTTCAAGATGTTTAATTAAATCATCCCACTTATTATTGTTGATATAATTATATAAATCTTCTTTACTAATTGCCTTATGACCATAAACAATATTAGCGCCCGGTTTAGAATCTATAAAATACCAAGCTTCGTTTTTCCCAGAAGGTAAGCCTAATTGTTTAGCATATTTAGCATCAGGATGAACCTGAATACTCAAATCATCTTCAGGTCCTACTAAAGAAATAATAACTGGGAAGTCTTCACCCGGATGGCCAAATAATTCTTGATGATTGTTCCACAAATCATATAAAGTTTGTCCTTCATATGGTGCAGTAGCACAAATTGTTGAAGCATCCTTTTGAGCACTAAAAGACCAAGATTGTCCAATCCCTACAGGAAAATCATTATAACCAAAATAATCTCTAACTAATGTTTTTCCCCATATAGCTGGTCGGGGAATTGGTTTAAAAAATAATACACTCATTTAAATTCCTCCTTGAATGAAAAAAGGCATAAAATACTTTATGCCTACCTTACATTGTAAGTAATGCAAATAATCCAATCATAGTAACAAATATTGCAAGAGCATTTGTTATTGTTAGGACATTTCCATTTATTCTAAATCCATATTTGCTATAGATTAAGTTATTTACTTGTTTTGCTTTAGTACAATGGTAATCTGCTAATAAGGCAAAAGCTACAACGATAATTCTCATTGGTAAGCTAGTTCCTATTCCAGTACCGATATAATTCCAAGGGAAAACAGATAAAACAAAAGCAATTAGAGTAGCAAAAATAGCTGCATTAATATAAGGATTCTTTTCATCCTTACCTTTAGCTCTACGAGCAGCTAATGTATCTTCTGCATCTTTTTTAGCCTTTTTCTTATTTTCTTTATATTTTTCATCGTAATTTTTCTGTTTAACTTTGATTACTTCTGTTCCACAACTTTCACAAAAAACGGCTGAATCACTAATTTTTGCACCACATTTGCGACAATACATCTTGTTTCCCTCCTATTTTAAAATGACTTGAGATAAATTAACTAAAGCAATAAAGATACTCAAGAATATTGAGATATAAGCATAATTCTTATTTCCATTAGGTTCATACCCTTTATTTCTATCTTGTTTATCAACACGTAATGATAATATTCCACAAACAATAGATCCAATATAAATAAATAGACTAATTATGAAAGGAATCTTGGTATTTCCACCAAGGGCACCAACAACAGTTGAAATAACAAAATCAAAAACTAATAAACCGATAAAGAATAACATTAACCCTAGCTTTCCCCAACTATTTTGATGAGGATTCTTTTTCAATTTCTTTTCTTTTGATTTTTCTTCTTCTTTTTTACCATTTAGTTCCTTTCCACAATGATAGCAAAACTGAGAATCATTGGGTATATCTTTATGGCAATATGGACATTCTTTCATAATTATTCTCCTTTTTTTAAAAGAAGGCTTAGGGACTAAGCCTTCTTCAGTTGTTCAATTTAATTAATTATAAATAACTAATTAAGCAGCTTCTGCTTCTGGTGTTTCATCGTTTAACTTAGCAATTTCAGATTTTTCATAAGCTTTCCAGAATGGATAGAAGATAACCAAACCAATTGCAAAGTTAACAAATACAATTATTGCTCCACCAATAGATCCACCAGCTCCAAGGTAACCAAGTATTGGTGAAGGTGTTGCCCAAGGTAATGACATATACATCTTACCAACAAATCCAATGCTCGTTAACCAATAAGTTAAGGCACCGGTCAAGGTATGAGCTAAGATAAATGGAATCAATAAGAAACCATTCATAACTACTGGTAAACCGAACATAATTGGTTCAATTATACAGAACACTGCAGGTGGTAAACAAACAATACCTAAAGGTTTTAAATGTGGTAATTTCTTACTAGACATAAACATATAAACTAAGATTGGCCAACAAGAAGATACCCATTGCGATAACCTGCATAAGTTTGGAGTCCAAACATATGGTAAATCTTTAACAGCAGTACCTGCCATATATGCAGTGTTATTATCAGCTAACCATTGGTTAACAAATACATTTGTTACTGCACCAGTAATATTATCACCATGTAAACCGCAAATCCATAATAAAGCTGATAAGAATTGTTGTAATGAATAAACGAAGATATTATCAGCTGCTCCTAATACTGGTAATAACATTTTCCCGATTAAATCTGGAATATTAACACCAGCGATAGTTCTTACACCCCAACAAATAATTGTGATGAAGAAGTATGGAATAATTGCAGAAAAACTATCAGCGATAGCTGGTGGAACTGTGTCTGGTAATTTAATTGTAATATTATGTTTATAACATTGGTTAATAACATTAATAGCTACAGCCCCAGCAATCATAGCTGTAATTAAACCAGATCCTCCCCAATAAGTAGATTCAAAAGCACTAGCTCCAGCACTTAAAGTACCGTCTTTTGCAGTTACTACTAGTTGTCCTACTGCATTGTAGTTTAATAACATGAATGCAAAGAACGAACCAACAGCACCTGTAGTTTTGTTAATCCCTTTGATATCGGCATATTCAGCACCAAAAGCAATTACGATATAAACTGCCATGATACCCATTGATAAGCTGTTAACTAATGCCAAGTCACCAGCCCATGGTTTTAAGAATGGAAGTAAAGCTGTAGTAGTAATTCCACCATCTGAACAGAATAGGTATACTACCAAGAAAATAGATCCGACCATTGTTACTGGTAAGGCACTTACCATACCATTAACGATACCACGAACGAATGGTATTTGACCAAACTTCGTCATTGGACCTGATATAACATCAACTTTTTCCAATACTGTGTCCATGAAAGACTTCTTTTCAGTAGACATTTCAAATTCCTCCCTATAATTTTTTTGGGTTATTAACGTTTAGGTAAACGTTTTCTCACCTCTAGATTTATTATATAATTATTATCAATTTTCTCTATAGAAGAAGTTGTCACAACAAATGCCATTACTTTGATAATAAGTGTAAACACTTACATTTTCAATCAAAAAATAAATTAAAAGAAATGTAAACGTTTACGCAAATATAAGATTTTGTTATAATGTTAGTAGTCGAGGTGGTCAAAATGGTATTTGAAAAAAACGAAATTCAAATAATAAAACTACTATTAGGAAGTGCTGATTATATTTCTTCTTATGATATTGCTGTTGCCACAAAAATTAATCGTCGATTAGTTCGCGAAAAGATTAATGACATCAAAAAAATCTTAAAAACTTATAATTGTGAATTAGCTTCTAAAGCCTCTAAAGGTTATTTAATAGTAAATAAATCAGCTCAAGCATTGAGTAGTCTCACTAAAGCTCTTAATGATTCCGAAAAAGAAAGAGACACCCTCTTCCCAACTCTCCCAGAGGAAAGACAAAACTACATTATTCAAAGATTAATTGAAACTAATGATTATATAAAACTAGATGATTTAGCTGAAGAATTACTAGTATCTAGATCAACAATTTCAAATGATTTAACAAGTGTTAGAAAATATATGATTAAGAAATATAATTTAGTTCTAAAACAACGTCCAAATTATGGAATAAGAATTATTGGAAAAGAAAAGGATTTAAGGGAACCATTAATTGATAATAATTTCGCTAATCTTAATAAATCGAATATGTTATATGACTACTTAGATAACTTTTTAATTAAAGAAAACACTTTAGAAAATAGTATCATTACCATTATTAAAAATAATCATATTGAAATAAATGATATTTCCTTATGTGATTTTTTAATATCTTTATCTACATCTATATATCGTTATTCATCAGGGTTTGAAATAGAAGAACCATTTCCTAAATTTGAACAGTTTAAAACAAGAAGTGAATACCAAGCCGCCTTACAAATAGTAGCTTATTTAAAAGAAAAAGGTGTTTCTCTATCTGAGTATGAACTTCAAAATATCACTATTCTTTTAGTAACTAAGCGTTCAACTAGTGGCTTAGATTTATCTAACGATCATCAGATAATTAAAATCTTTAATGAAGTTAAAGATGAAATATACGATAAAACACTAATTAGAATAAACAATACTACTGCATTAATATTAAATAAGTATATTTATATTGCTATATTACGTTTATTTTATAATGAAAAACTACGAACTCCTTTATATGAAGAAGCACCAACTAATAATCCCATTGCTTATGAACTCGCTCGTATTACTGATAAAGTAATTTATAAATATACGAACAAGCATTTTAATCGAAGTGAATTATCTGCTTTTACCTTAATGTACAATACAATGATTCAATCAAACAATGAAACTAGAAAAAAGGTCTTATTAGTATGTTCACTTGCAAATGTAACTTCTGATTTATGTTTGTTTAAACTAAAAGAGAATTTTAATTCCCAATTAGAAATAGTTAAAAGTACTCCTTATTACAAAATTACTGATGAAGACTTAAGTAAATATGATTTGATTATTTCTACTAGTCATATTCATCGAAATTTGCCTATTCCCAACATTAGTATCTCTCCAATGATATCAAATGATGATTTGAATACAGTCCGTAATTACCTAAACTATTCTGTTAACTATAAACATTTCTTAAGTTATTTTCATCCTAAATTCTATGATGATAATATTACTAAGACAACTCGAGATGAGATATTTAATAGTTTTAATAATTGTTTTGCTAGAGTATATAAAGATAATCGGGATTCTCTAATTCATAAACTATCATCTTCTCAATACACCTTAAAACCAATTAATGATAAGATTGGAATAATAAAACTAGATAAGACAATTAATTCAAATAATACTTTTATCATTCAAATATATAAAAATCCAATTACTTTTGATAATTACCATGTTCAAATATTAATATTATTTTCTGCTGTTGATAGTAGCCATAATATCTATAACACTTTACTTCAATTACTGAATAAAATGGTAAGCAAAGAAGATGAATACAAAGAATTAATTACTAATCCTTCCTACACTAAATTTTTAAATCTTTTATTAAACGATGAAAAGAAACTTTGTTAATTGATTTAGATGCAAAATAACGAATATTTCAGTATTATAACTTATAGTTAGTCTTTTAACGATAAACAGAACCTCATTTATTTAGATTTCAAATGATGAGGTTCTTTTCGTTTATTGTTTTTTCTTTATTTTATATTTGTTGGTATTTCATTGTTTACCAGCGATATCTAATCTTTGAGCATTCAACTTTTACTTCTTCTACTCCTTTTGCTTTTAAGAAGTTTTCAATTACTTTTTTATATAGTTCATTATCGATTGGTACATTTGAAGAGGTTGGAGAAATCGTTATTCCTTTTAAGGACTTCTTCCAATCAAAAGAATCATTTTCATCTTTTTTCTTTATAGAAATATAAGGCCTTAGGCAAGATTGATTCATGATTGTTTTAAAATCATATTTCTCATCTTTTGCATCTTGCTTTGTTTTCACATATACCAGTCTAAACTCGTTCTCATATTTAAATGATTCATCTTTTATCATAGCCGATAGAACAAGAAATTTTTTAAACACACTATATTTATAACTTAACCTTTCATTTTCTGTTTGGTTTTTCAACAATTTAGGAAACACATCTTCCAATTCTCCATTCTTCATATCTGCTATTTTATTCACTTTCATAAAGTTTAAACTAAACAAATAGTCTTCTACCAAATCTAATAAGTAATTAATTATAATATTATTTGTACCTTCTTTATCTTTTTCTTCTTGATTATAACCTTTTTTATGTTTAAAGAATGAAAAGATAGAATTCTTAGTATTTTTCTTATTTATTAATTTATCAATATCTTCTAAACTCTTGTTTTTTGAATTAATATATATTACTGTATCAAAACAGTATACTATATCAGTTTTTCCCTTATCAGCATTATTAATATAACTATCAAACTGTCTTCTAAACTGTTCCTTATTTATTTTATATTGAAAGCCCCCCTTACCATAGTCCTTCCAAAATTCTATTTTATCTTCACTTTTAGTAAAAGAAATAATATATAGATGGAGATTTTTTAATGAGTATTTAAGATAATCAATAAATTGATATCTTTCGTACATTTCTTTTAGTTCTTCCACACTATCACAGTTACATGTATTCTCTTCTATTTTTTTATTTATGATTTTATAATTTGTCTCTAAGTATTCTTCTATTAAATCTAAAAAAACGGTTGAGTCTGCCGGATCATTCATAAACTCAGATCTTGTCATTCTAAAAGTACATTTTTTATCCTCCATCATCTGTTTAAAAGCTTCTGCTGAAGTATAATGATAAATATATTGATTATCATTTTCTGTATCTAATTTGTTGTTTACTGCATTGTTACTATCTTGTTCCATTTTATTACCTCACTTATTATTGAGACGTTTAAATGTACTAATGGTTCCCAATTAAAGCAAAAAAAGCACGTTATTACGTGCTTTTTGAATAATTACTTATTATAATCTTTGGTAAGTAAATCTAAGTTATCTTTATAGTTACTTTCGTTAGATCTTTTTAAAGGCGTATTCCTTTTAAATTTATTAACACTAGCTGTAGCCTTAGGAATTGGTTGAAGTGTTCCTGCTCCAGCAACGCACCCTCCAGGACAGGCCATTCCTTCAAGTAAATATCCATCATACTTACCTTTAGTTGCATCATTTAAAAGTTTTCGACATTCTTTTAATCCTTGAGCTGATTGAACTTTTACTTCTTGTTCAGGGTTACTTGCATGAATGCAGTTTACAACTGCATTAGCTACTCCCCCACTTACTGCAAATCCATTTCCATCTTCACTAGCATGACTAGCTTCTTCTTCAACTTCTAATTTATCAAAGTCGATTTCTTTTGCTTCAAACATAGCTAATGTTTCTTCAAATGTTAAAACAAAGTCAACTTCACTTCTAATTGATTTACGTGATGCTTCTAGTTTTTTAGCAGCACAAGGTCCAATAAAGACTATCTTTGCATTTGGATGGGCTCTTTTAACAAGTCTAGCAGTTAGAACCATCGGAGTTAAAGCCATTGAAATATTATCTTTATGATCTGGATATAATTTCTTAGCCATCATAGACCATGCTGGACAACATGATGTTGCCATCCAAGGTATTTTACTTGGAACATTATCCACAAAGTCTTCAGCCTCTTGAATTGTACATAAGTCAGCTCCAATAGCTACTTCAACTGAATCACTAATTCCTAGTTCTTTAAAACCAGCTTTTAGTTTAGATGGTGTAACGTTAGGTCCAAATTGTCCAATAAATGCTGGAGCAACTACAGCGATAACTTCATCTTTTTCTTTAATTGCTTGAATTAATTGAAAAATTTGACTCTTATCAGCTATTGCTCCAAATGGACATGACACAAGACACATACCACAAGATACGCATTTATCATGATCTATTTGAGCAAAACCATGTTCATCTGATTTAATTGCATCCATACCACAAGCAGCAGCACATGGTCTTTCATGTTTTAAGATTGCATCATAAGGACAAACATTTTTACACATTCCACATTTAATACATTTGTCTTGATCAATATAAGCTTTTCCATTCACAAAGGATATTGCTTGTTTAGGACATATTTCTCGACATGGATGAGCAAGACAACCTCGACAACCATTACTTACTTCATATCCTTTTTCTTTACAAGCATTGCAGGCAAACTTAATGATATTAATAAGTGGTGGTTCGTAGTATTTTTCAGCTTTAATACTATCTTCAATGTCTTTAGAGATTGGTTCTGGTTTATCAATTGGTCTAAGAGAAAGTCCCATTGCAAGTCTAATTCTTTCCCCTACAATTGCTCTTTCTAGAAAGATACTATCTCGATAAGTCGCAACTTCTCCAGGAATAATCTTATAGGGTAAAGATTCTATCCTAGAGTAATCATTGTCTTCGTAAGCTAGTTTAGCTACTTCGACAAAGACCTTTCTTCTAATACTAGTTAGTGTTTTATATATTCCGCGCATTAATATCACCTCAATATAAAGTATAACACTTAACACCAAGATATTTTTACTTTAAATTAAATAATAACCTTCTTTTTATTATTATTTTTGTTATAATTGTTTGGAAACTAATCAGGATATTATCGTAAGAAATATACCTCACATATTAGTTCTCAAAAAATTTATGTCTAAACGTCGCATTCTTAAAGAAGCGACAGGGAGGAACAATGAAAAAGACAAACAGAATTACCATGCTAGCATTATTTATTGCAATTGAAATATTGTTAGCCGTAGTACCATTTTTAGGTTATGTACCTATTGGAGTTATTAATGCAACCACCTTGCATATCCCAGTAATTGCAGCTGGAATCTTACTTGGTAAAAAAGAAGGAGGAATTGTTGGTTTAGTATTTGGAATCACAAGTGTAGTTAAAAATACTATTCAACCAACCATTACATCTTTTATCTTTTCACCATTTATTACTATTGGTGGAATAAGTGGAAGCTATCAATCTTTAATTATTGCGATAGTACCAAGAGTATTAATTGGTTTTCTAGCCGGTTTGATTTATGAAAAACTAGCAGCCAAAGAAAATAAAGCAATCTATATTGGAATTAGTGCTTTTGTTGGATCAATTGTTAATACAATCCTAGTAATGGGACTTATATTTATCTTCTTTGGTCATGCATACGCTAATGCCTTAAGTGTTCCATATAACACAATAATTAGTTTTATTATGGGAGTTATTGCAACCAATGGAATTGCAGAAGCCTTACTGGCAGTTTGTATTAATATTCCATTATGTAAAGCTGGACAAAGAGTTATTAAATAAAATAAAAAAAGGAGATGAGTAATCATCTCCTTTTATATTAGATTCCAAATAATAAATCTACATAAGTTGGTACAGGCCAGTATGAATCATCAACTACTTCTTCAACTGAGTCCATTGCAACTCTTAGAACTTCCATATCATTTAATACTGTATCATGCCAGAATTCAGCAACTTCAGTAATAGATTTTGTAGAAGCTTTAGCTTTATCAATATCTTTTTCTAATGTTTCAATCTCTTTAGAACAATCAGCTAATAATTTTGATAATTTCTTAGCATCTTTTGTTAGGAATGCAGCTGGAATTCCAGCTTCTTTAGCAGCCATAATTTCTTCAGTTAAATGACCAAAGTAATCACATCCAGCAGGATATAATTGGTTTTTAGCCATTTTTAAAGCAGTTAAAGCTTCAACCATAATTGTCTTAGAATAGTTATCTAATAATATTTCATATCTAGATGCTAGTTCAGTTGGTGTATAGACACCAGTTTTATCTAACATTTCGATATTCTTTTTAACAGTTAAGCATTTTAAGGCATCAACTGTATTTTTAGCATTAGGAAGTTTACGCTTTGCAGCTTCTTTTTCCCATTCTTTAGAATATCCATCACCATTAAAGATAACTTTTTTATGATCTTTAAAGTATTTTTTAAGAATATCATCAAATTTCTTACCAGCATTAAGTTCTACTAACATATCATCCATTGCTTCAGATAAGATGGCATTTAAGATTGTATTAGCTCCAGCGATTGATTGTGCTGAACCAACAGCTCTAAATTCAAACTTGTTTCCAGTAAAAGCAAATGGAGATGTTCTATTTCTATCAGTATTATCTTTAGAGAATGTAGGTACTACTGAAATACCAGTATTAAAACGATCTTTTTTACCTTTTGATTTATGATTTCCATCAAGGATATCATTAACTAAAATATCTAAATCTTCACCTAAGAACATAGAGATAATTGCTGGTGGTGCTTCATTAGCACCTAAACGATGATCATTACCAGCAGAAGCAATACTCATTCTTAGTAAATCAGCATGTTCATCAACAGCTTTAATTGTACAAGCAAGTCCAGCAAGGAAAGCTTTGTTTGATTCTGGGTTACTTCCAGGGGCAAATAAATTGATACCTGTATTAGTAATAACTGACCAGTTATTATGTTTTCCTGATCCATTAACACCATCAAATGGTTTTTCATGTAATAAACATCTTAAACCATGTTTTTTAGCGATGTCTTGCATTATTTGCATTGCTAAAGCATTATTATCAGTTGTGATATTTACTTTAGAATACACGCAAGCAACTTCATGTTGAGCAGGTGCTACTTCGTTATGTTTAGTTTTAGAAGGAATACCATATTTCCATAGTTCTTCATCTAAGTCTTTCATAAAAGCAGCAACTTTTCTTTTAATAGAACCAAAATAATGATCTTCTAGTTCTTGTCCTTTAGGAGCCATTGCTCCATATAAAGTACGTCCTGTAAGTTTTAAGTCCATACGTTGTTGGTAGAATTCATCAAGTACTAAGAAATATTCTTGTTCAGCTCCTACTGAAGCTGATACTTTAGTTACATCTTTATACCCTAACTTGTTTAAAAGTGCAGTTGCAGATTTATTTAATGCAGCACTTGAACGAAGTAATGGAGTTTTCTTATCTAATGCTTCTCCAGTATAAGAACAGAATAATGTTGGAATATATAAAGATCCATCTTTTACAAATGCAGGAGAAGTAGTATCCCATGCAGTATATCCACGAGCTTCAAATGTAGCTCTTAGTCCACCTGATGGGAATGATGATGCATCAGGTTCACCTTTTCTAAGTGTTTTACCACTGAATTCAAGAATTGCTTTTTGACCTTCTGGTTCAAGAAAAGCATCATGTTTTTCAGCTGTTAATCCAGTCATTGGTGTAAACCAGTGAGTAAAATGTGTAGCTCCGTTTTCAACTGCCCAAATTTTCATTGCATTAGCGATTGCTGTTGCACATTCTTTAGATAATTCTTCACCTTTATCTAAAGATTCGTGAAATGCCTTGTAGATTGACTTTGGAATGCGTTCACGCATTACATCATCAGTAAATGATTTACATCCGTATGTAGATAGTATTGTATCTAATTCCATTTGGTTATCCCCCTAATTTATTATCTATGTCGTTATTATATCATTGATTATTATCATGTCAATTATAAAATGATAATTTTTTATCATTTTAATACTTTTTTATTTACAACTATTTAACTACAAAAAAACAGGTTAAAAAACAACCTGCTTATTTAGCTTCATCAAGCTTTTCTTCTCGACGATTTTCTCTTCTTCTTTTCTTTTCAACTTTACGATATTTTTCATTATAAGCCTTAACTTGACAATGAACACGTTTATTAGCATGAATTACTGCATCAACAAATCCCATTTGATCTTTTGGTGCAACAACAAGTCTTTTACCACCAGTAATATACATTTCATAACTATGAGCATTAGTGATAATTTTAGTCATTTTAGGTAATGGATCACATATAGTTTCAACATCCATTAAATTATATTCCTTGTCTTTTAAAAGACGACGACAAATAGTGAACGTCTTTTGAGAAATTTTATATTTATATGGACGAATTAAATACAAATATCCAATAAATAATACTCCCATAATACCAATTGCAATTACTTCATCCCATTTATTTAACATAATACGCCAAATAAAATAGATGATGTATCCAACAGTAAATGTAGCACCTGGTACACTTAATTGTTTTTTAAATTCCTTTACTTCTGCTTCCATATATATCCTCCAAAATCTTAATTATTATAACATCTTAATAATATATGACAAACATTAATTAATTATAAAGTAGTCATATACTATTAAAATAAAAGGAAACGGCTATGCCGCCTCCTTTATTATTAAGTTTAAGCTAATTATTATTCTGCAGCTTCAGCAGCACTCTTATTTTGATATCTTTCATATGCAATTAAGAATGGTAAGTAACAAACTGTAGAAATTACGATTAAGATAGCTTGAGTAATTGCACCCATTGGGCTAGCAGTCGCAATCAATCCGAATAGGATTGGTGGACAAGTCCATGGAGCCATAATTCTAACAATTGGACAGAATCCAATGATAGTTAAAATGTAACCAACGATGATAGTAATACATGGTACGAATACGAATGGAATACCTAAGATTGGGTTTAATACCATTGGGATACCAAATGTAACTGTTTCGTTGATGTTGAAAATACCTGGAACGATAGAGATACCAGCAACAGCACGGTTGTCAGCACGTTTACCGAAGATTAAGATAGCGATTACTAAACCAATAGTAACCCCAGATCCACCAAATTCACCAGTCATTTGTAAGAACCACATGTTAATAACATTAGTAGGTTCTTTACCAGCTAAATAGTTTTCTTGGTTTTCAATTGCTAAAGGTGTGAATAATGATTCTTTAACAGCTGATAACATGTTGTTACCATGAATACCAACTAACCAGAATAACATGATTACGATATAGATAATCATAACACCAGGAATTGAAGATCCAACACCTTGTAATGGTTCTTGAATACTTGATTTAATTACATCGTTTAAATATAAACCTGTAAGATTATAACAAGCTAAACCAATTAAAGAACAAATAGTAATTGAGAAAACTGCAGGAATTAAAACTTCGAATGCACGAGCAACACCAGGTGGTACTGTTTCAGGCATTTTAATTTTTAATGCATCCATTTTGCTAAAAGCACAGAATAATTCAACAGATAAGATACCAATAATCATACCAGTGAATAAACCTGTAGCTCCTAATGATTGTCCGCTAAATCCAGTGAAAGCAGTAGTTGCTCCATCACTAAGTACGATTTTTGCAGATTTTCCAGCTCCTGTGATTAATGCATAATCAGAGAAAGAACTTTGAGTTACAGCGAATAAAGAACTTAATGCAACAACACCAGGAATGTATCCTGCTTGATCTTGACCTAAATTCCAAATTCCAATTTCTTCACCAACACCAAATGTTACCCCAACTGTAATACAACTAATTGTGGCAAAGTTTACTGCTGAGAATGCTGGGTTAAGTACTTCTAAAGCCATGATTGGTTTGAAGAATAGACCTAATCCAGTGCTACTGTTTACTAATACGTTACACCATAATACTCCGACAGCCCCTGCGATTGTGAAAGGCATGAAGTTTTGGAACGCATTTTTAACAGCAGATAAATACTTGTTTTGTCCACACCATGCACCAGCACGGCCAAGGACATCCGCCATTTTGTCCATATTTTTTCCTCCCTAGTAAAATATTTCTTGACACTATTAGTATAGATAAGATTGGTTTAAAAGTCAATGCTTTATGGTTCTAAAAGTATGGTACTTTTAAATTCCAAGGTTAGTTTTTTCTTTAAAAGTCTTGATATATATAGAGTTTAAAAGAAAACCCTTTCATAAATAAAAAATAAAAAAAAGTAGATAATTTTATCTACTTAACTGTTACAGTTGAAAACTCAAAAGTTTTAAAGTCAAAACGATTAATCGAATATTCAAAGATTGACCCATTTGAAAGATAAGCTACTTGTTCAACTTGAATATATGGCTCAGTCTTTTTAAGATTTAAATAGTCTTGTTCTAGTTGAGTTGAAATAGCGCTAGTAATTGTCTGATGAGCACTTTGAATCTTTAAATTAAGATTCTTTTCGATATATTCATATAAAGAGTTTTGAATATCATCTAAAGTAAGGTTTGTCACTAAGGAAATAGGCATATATATAATCTCAATTGAATATGGTTTCTTATCAACCAGTCTTCTCCTTATTATATGATAGACAAAGCTTCCAATTTCCACTTGCAACTTTTTACCTATTAATTCATCAGTTGGAATAACTTCAAAAGTTATTACTTCACTTTCTACTTTACTAATGCCTTCAAATCTTTTAGTAAGTCCAAGAGCAGCATTTGTATTGCTCTTGATACCTTCATTTAAAGGATCATAGTCCTTTACAAAAGTACCGGCTCCTCTCCTTCTAATTATTAAACCTTCTTTTACCAAAATCTCTAAAGACTTCTTCATTGTTTCTTTATTACATTTATATTGTAAACATAGGGCTGTTTCATAAGGTAGTTTTTGACCGTAAGTATACTTTTTGTTATAAATCTTTGAACGTATGTCATCAGCTATATCGATATACTTAACCATTTACCTCACCCCTATTATAAAAATACCATACTTTTAAAATATTTGCACCATTATTTAAAAATTAATGCTGTTTATCGTATTATTTTGAAAGTCTTTTATGATAAAAGTATCGTTTTCATAAATACCATAACTATTAGTTCCTTCTTTGGGTAAAGAAATGGATGATGGGTTTATAATTATAATTCCATCTTGGTTTTCAATCATCGGTTTATGAAAGTGTCCATGAACAAAGATATCACCTTTATTTAGAAAAGGCATTTTATCCTTATTAAATAAATGACCATGGGTTATAAAAAAATGATGGTTATCAACATCCATAGTACAATAATCACTAGTAATCATGAATTCTAAGACCATTTGATCTACTTCAGCATCACAATTACCTCTAACTGCAATAATATCTTTCTTTAAAGGGTTTAAAAGAGCTATAACCTTTTTAGGATTATAGTCTTCTGGTAAATCATTACGAGGGCCATGATATAAGATATCACCTAGTATAATTAATTTATCAGGTTTTTCTTCATGATATTTATCAATAGCTAGTTTAGCCCATTTATATGAACCATGAACATCAGATATAAACATTAACTTCATTTTACTTACCTGCTAGATATTCATCTAGCACTTTCTTTACATCTTCTTTTTCCATGTGCCCTTCAAATAGTTTCTTATCATCGTTAAAGAATGTAGGGACATAGTAGTAATCATATTGATTAGCAACTTCAGGATTTAATCCTTCATCAATCATCTCAATCTTTATATCTTTATACTTATCTTCTTCTTGAAGTTCTTTTAAACATTTTCTAGCTAATTTACAATGTGGACAATTTTCTAGAATAAACATTTTTAACATAGTTATACCCTCCTAATAGTTTTAATAACAACTGGTTGAAGAGGGCAATCATTATAATCAGTATCTAAATACGCAATCTTATCTACAATATCTAGCCCTTCAACTATTTTACCAAATGCTGCATATTCTCCATCAAGATGAGGAGCGTTATCGTGCATTATAAAGAATTGACTACTAGCTGAATCTTTAACCATTGTTCTAGCCATTGATAAAACACCTTTAGTATGTTTTAAATCATTATCAACTCCATTACTAGCAAATTCTCCTTTAATAGGACTTGTTGGATGTTCTTTATAACTGCGATCAAGTCCTCCACCTTGAATCATAAATCCAGGGATAATTCTATGGAAAACTAAACCATGATAAAAATCTTCATCAATTAGTTTTAAGAAATTTTCAACAGTTATAGGAGCAACTTCAGGATATAGTTCCCCTTTCATTACATCTCCATTTTCCATTTCTATTTCAATATTAATTTTTTTCATCATCATTTCCTCTTTCTATTAATTTCCCATCTATTACTTTAGGATCTTTTTTCTTTTTAGATTGGATATAAAATCTAATTAAGAAAATAGCAACGACTATTAAAGCACAAGCAAGGACAACCCACATAATATTTTTAATTTGATCAAATTGATAAGCAACAGCCACAATTAAACATAAATCAATAATATTAAAAGCTCCTGCCCATTTAGTCTTTCCAGACACTAAACTATTTAATGCTAATCCTGTTGAAATAAATAGTGCAATTATTAAAGCTACTTCCATAATATAATTCCCCCTTACTTATGATATTTCTCATTTTTCATTATTTTAAATGCTCGGTAAATTTGTTCCATTAAAATAAGTCTCATTAATTGATGTGGAAAAGTCATCTTAGAAAAAGATAAACGATAATTAGCTCGATCAATAACTTCCGAACCATGTCCAAGTGAACCACCAATCACAAATGTAATATTACTTTTACCATCAATCATACATTTAGCTATTTTTTCAGCTAATTGAACAGAACCAATTTCTTCTCCTTCAAGATCTAATAAAATAACATATTCATCTTGTTTAATTTTATCTAGTACTTTTCTACCTTCTTTAGATTTAATAATCGTTTCTGTTGCTAAAGAACAATTATCAGGAATACTTTCATCAGGTACTTCTACTATTTCTAATTTAGTATACTTCTTTAATCTTTTAGCATATTCTTCAATACCAGCAACTAAATAACTTTCTTTAATCTTACCAACACCAACTACTTTAATCTTCATGTTTTCCTCCAGATACAATATCAACTTGATCAGCCACTTTGATATTATTAAATTTTATATTTTCTTTATTAAACACTTTATTATATGCCTCTAAGGCTTTTTCTTTTGTATTAGCTTGTTGCGACAAATGAGCTAAACATATTTCTTTGGTTTTATCACCAATTACTTTAGCCATTAATTCTGCTGAATAATTATTGTCCAAATGGCCACTATCACCAAGTATTCTATTTTTTAGAAATATTGGTCGATTGGTATCCATCAACATTTGAATATCATGATTACTTTCAATAATATAATATTCCAAGTTTTGAATATAAGCTTGATTCTTTTGGGATACATAACCTGTATCTGTCATATATAATAATGTTTCGTCATAGCCTTCAATAACAAACGCTAACGGGGTATGAGCATCATGACTAATAGATAACGGGGTAATGTCTAAATGACCAAATTTATAATTATTATAAGGAAGTAAAACGTTCTTTCCTTTAGCATTCTTTTCGCCACCAAAGACAATGTCTTCATCAAAGATACTTATCGATTTATTATGATCATAATGATCATGTGTTAAAAAGACATAATCGATATCACTTTCTTTAAATCCTAATGTACTTAATTTATATAAAAGTTGTTTGCGAGAAATCCCACAATCAATTAATACACCTTCATCTTTATCATAGATAAAGACACTATTTCCTTTTGAACCACTAGCTAAAACATGATACTCCATTGTATTCTCCTTAGATAAAAATATTATAGCACAAGTAAAAAAAAGATATCACAACTGTGATATCTTTCAATGAATTATTTAATTCCGTATTTCTTATTGAATTTTTCTATACGACCATCTGCGCTCGCAAATCTTTGTTTACCAGTGTAGAATGGGTGGCAATTTGAACATGTATCAACACGGATTTCGTCTAATACTGAACCACTTTCAAATTCTGCTCCACATGATGTACAGATAACTTTACATTTATGATAATTTGGATGTATATCTTTTTTCATATGTTTTCTCCTTCCGCCTTATAGTTTTTTCACTACAAAGTAAGTGCTAATGTATAATATCATTAATAATTTACTATTTCAATACTTTTTTTATTCAATTATATGGTAATATATACCTATAAATGGAGGAAAAAGTGATGAATTGTCCAAAGTGTGGAAATCATTTAGAAGATGATGCTAAATACTGTGATAAATGCGGATATCGCTTAGTAAGTGAAAAACAAGCTTATTTAGATCGAGATAATGGTTCTTATAACGTAAATATTAATGATGATGTCAATAATATGAATCGATATAGTTCCCACGCTCAGTTTAAAGAAGGTCCTAACGACCATTCTACTAGAAATACCAATATTGGTATAATTATGGTAGTATTAGCTGTAGTTTTAATCTTTATTTTATTCAATTTATAAATTAACGGAGGAAAATGTATGTTTTGTAAAAATTGTGGAGCTCAAATTTCAGATAACGCTGAATTTTGTCCTAAGTGCGGTCAACCTGTAAGCAGAGAAGTAAATAACGATGTAAATATTAATCAAATGAATCAAAATAACGCTCAACCTACCAATGTTGATAATAATCAACCTAGTCAAGGTAATGGTCAATCAAATAGTTTTGATTATGGTCAACCTAATCAAAATAATGGTCAACCAAATAATTTTGATTATGGGCAACCTAACCAAGGTAACAACCAACCAAATAGTTTTGATAATGGATACCCTAATCAAACAAGTTCTAGTTATAATCAATATGGTAATAATATGAATAGTCCTTATAACCAACCTCAGCAAAATCAAAGTTATGATCCATATAACAATATGAATCAACAACCAGGATTTAATCCTTATAATCAAGGGCCAAGACCATATAATGGTTATTGCATTGCTGGATTTGTTTTATCACTAGTTTCAATTTTTATTTTTCCAATCCTTGGATTAGTTGGTTTAATCCTTTCTATTCTTGGAATGAATGCTGTAAAATTGTCTAATGAAAAAGGAAATGGTTTAGCTATTGCTGGAATCATCCTTGGAATTATTTCCCTAATATATATGTTCGTTAAGATTATGAACTAAGAACTCATATTAATTGAGTTCTTTTTTTATTGTGCTAAAATAATGCCACATGGAAACGTATATCGAACCGATTATGGATTCACTTAAGACTCTACCTTTTCTATTTATTGCCTGCGTCTTAATTGAATACATATCTCATAAAAACATAATTAATACTGTAATGAAACAAGGTAAATTAGGACCAGTAATTGGAAGTGTCGTTGGTTGTATTCCTCAATGTGGATTTTCAGTTATTGCCGCTAGACTATATTCTGTAGGAGTTATCACTACTGGAACTTTACTTTCAGTCTTTGTAGCTACTAGTGATGAAGCCTTTTCTATTTTAGCTATTCATCCTGAGTTATATCAAACATTACTCCTTTTAATTGGGGTCAAGATTGTAGCGGGATTAGTATCTGGCTTACTAGTCGATAGTTATAATCATCATCAAGATGATGATTATAACTTCTATCAAATGTCTCATGAAGATTTGGAAGAAGGAAATTTCTTAGTTGAAGGTCTTAAACATACTATTAAAATATTTGTCTTTATTCTTTTAACTAATCTAATTCTAACTTTTATTATTAATACAATTGGAGAAACTAATCTTAGTAATTTCTTAGACGCTAATAAATATCTTCAACCAATAGTCGCTGGCCTAGTAGGATTTATTCCTAACTGTGCTGGATCTGTCATCTTAACTCAATTATATGTAAATGGTGGACTTTCTCTTGGGGCACTTCTATGTGGACTAACAACTAGTGCAGGAGTTGGAACATTAGCTTTAATAACATATAATAAAGATAAGAAAGATTCTTTAAGAATTCTAGCTTTATCTTATTTAGTAGCTTTAGTTCTTGGATATATCTTTACTATCTTTTAGGGAGAACGTATATATGTGTGGAACTTACTATCTTGATGTCAAAAAGCATCTTGAATTACACAAATTAAATAAAAATAATATTGATGGCGATATTTTCCCCGGAAACAAAGCCCCAGTAGTTATTAAAACTGATAATGGTTACCAGGCTCGAATAATGACTTGGGGATATAAAATGCGGGATAAACTAATCTATAATGCACGAAGTGAAACTGTATTAGATAAAGACTTCTTTATTAGTATTTATTTTACTAGATGTTTAGTTCCAGTATCTGGATATTACGAGTTTTCAAAAGATAAAACGAAGTATTCTTTCAGTAAAGATAAACCTTTTTATTTAGCAGGTATTTATAAGGATAATCGGTTTTGTATAATAACTACTAACTGTAGTAAATATAATAGTATTCATTCTAGAATGCCTTTAATATTAGAAGGTGATGATATTAAGTTATGGTTATCTGATGATTTTAATGTTGTTCTTAAAGAAAAAGATGTTTTTTTAGATGTAAATGTAGTCTAAAAGTGTTGAAATACCAACACTTTTTTAGTTATTTTCAAAATATGAAAAAAATTCAATATTTTCAATGCATTCAGAATAAAAAAGTTATATACTGACCTAGGAGGTATTTCATATGAAAATAGATGGAAGAAAAGTTGTTTTAGTAGGAACTGGATTTGTTGGTATGTCTATGGCCTACTCATTAATGAATACAGGAGGGGTATCAGAACTTGTTTTAGTTGATGTAAACCAAGATAAAGCTATTGGTGAAGCTTTAGATATTAGTGATGGTTTACCTTATTGTGGATCACATATGAGAATATATGCTGGTACTTATGAAGATTGTAGTAATGCCGATATCTGTGTTATTACTGCTGGAGCCGCTCAAAAGCCTGGTCAATCAAGATTAGAATTAGCTGGTATCAATGCTAAAATCACAAAGAGTTGTACTGAAGAAATAATGGCTTCTGGTTTCAACGGAATAATCGTTGTAGCTAGTAACCCAGTTGACTTAATGTCTTATGTTGCATATAAGACTTCAGGATTACCTGCTAGTAGAGTTATTGGATCAGGAACTATTCTAGATACTGCAAGACTTCGTCATAAATTATCAGATTTCCTTACAATTAATTCAAGCAACATGCATGCTTATGTTTTAGGTGAACATGGAGACAGTTCATTTGTCCCATGGGATAATGCTTATGTTGGAAGTGTAAGTTTATTTGACTACTGTGATAAAAAAGGAATTCGTAAAGAAGACTTATCAGAAGTATATCAAGAAGTTAGAGATGCTGCTTATGAAATTATCGAAAGAAAGAAAGCAACATATTATGGTATTGGTTGTGCATTAAATAGATTAGTCCAAGCAATCATTAATGATGAAAATGTAATCTTAACTGTATCTTGTCACCAAGAAGGAAGTTATACTGATAAGGATATCTATATTGGTGTTCCTGCTATCGTTAACGCTTCTGGTGTTAAAGAAATTATTAAACTTGAATTCTCTGAAGAAGATCAAAAGAAATTTGATGATTCTTGCGATACATTAGAACAAACAGCTAAAGAAAACTTAAAAGAAATATTTAAGTAATAATATAAATAGGAGGCAACTCCTATTTTTTTTACTTTTCTTGATATGATATAATCAAATGGATTAATGGGAGGGAAAAATGAATAAACTTAAAAATCTAACCAAAGTTCAAAAGATTGTTTCTTTACTTGTAGTAATTTGTTTAATAATAGGTTCAATTCTAGTAGTAAACAGTCTCACTAAAAGTAAAGACATCTTCTATGCTAAAGATAATAAAGATATTACTATCGAATACGGTAATACATATAAACCAGTATTTAAAGATTTAGTCAAAACTAAATCTTTAAATAAAGAAGAAATAAAAGAATTAAAAAAAGAAGTAAAAATTACTTCTAATATCAAAAATGAAAAGGACAAAGAATATCCCGCTGTTGGTAAATATAAAATAACCTTCTCAAATGAAGATAAGAAATTTACGAAACTAGTTTATGTTAAAGATACTACTGCGCCTGTCTTTGATACATCAGATGCATCAACTACAGTTACATTAGGAAATAAAGATTTTGATTTTAACACTGTTCAAGGTTTAAAAGCTAGTGATCTTTCAGGTTTAACAGTTACTTTTGATTTATCTAAAGTAGACTTTAATAAAGAAGGAGATTATGATGCTAGTGCATCAGCTAAAGATCCTTATGAAAATGTCACAACTAAAGGTTTTAAAGTAACAATTAAAAAGAAAGAAGAACCTAAAACTTCTACTACAACAAGTAATGTTCAAGGCAAGGTTTACCAAGGTGGTGGAAAAATAGTATGTATTGATGCCGGTCACCAAGCCCGCGGGAATAGCGCTCTTGAACCTAATGGCCCTGGAAGTAGTGTTCAAAAAGCCAAAGTAACTACTGGAGCTAGTGGGGTCGCTACTGGCAATACAGAATCATCTATAAATTTAAACATTGCCATCAAGTTAAAAAATAAACTTGTAGCTCAAGGATATACTGTTGTAATGTGCCGTGAATCCCAAAACGTAAATATTTCTAATGCTGAAAGAGCTACTATCGCTAATAACAATAACGCTAATGCCTTTATTAGAATTCATTGCGATTCATCTAATTCATCCGCTCCAACTGGAACAATGACAATGGCCCCAACAACAAGTAATCCATATTGTGCTAATATTGCAGCTAGGTCTCAAGTCCTTGCTCAATGTGTGTTAAACAATACTTGTGCAGTAACTGGTAGTAAAAATAGAGGTGTATCTAAAACTGATACAATGACTGGTTTGAACTGGTCTAAAGTGCCAGTAACTATCATTGAATGTGGTTTTCTATCAAACCCAAATGAAGATCGACTTCTAAGTAGCGATAGTTATCAAGATAAACTAGCTACTGGAATGAGTAATGGTATTGGTGAATTCTTAAAATAATAAATGGCTGCCTTTAATAAAGGCAACCATTTTTATTTGTATTCTTCTAAATAATTAGCAAGTGCTCCTACTAGGTTAGCGTCTTGCACAAAAGTAGATATTTCAATAGTTGGTTCAAGAATCGCAAATTTGTCATCTTTAAATAAATCATGATAGGCTTTTGAAAGTTCGTCAATTAATCCTTTTCTTTGAGAAATAGCTCCCGAAATTAGTATTACATCAGGATCTAAAATAGTTTGAAGATTAAAAATGTTGATACATAAATAACGATAAAAATCATCAATTATCTTTTTAGCATTTTTATCATGTGAGGCACATTCAAACAATTCTTTACCATTACTAGCTGGGACTCCATGTTCTTTAGCGTTTCTTAACATTCCGCCAAAAGCAGATGAATCAGATAAATGAAGACATTTGTTACTATTTTCATCATAGTCAACAACATTAAATCCAAATTCTCCACCAAATAAATGAGCACCATGAACTACTTGGTGATTAAAAACAACACAACCTCCAACTCCAGTACCTATAACTAATAAAGCTAAAGTTTCTTTATCCTTATATTTACCATATGTACCTTCAGCTAGTCCAGCACAGTTAGCGTCATTTTCAATAGCAACATTCACTCCACATTTTTCTTTAAATATTTCCTTAAAGTTAGGACCATGAATATAAGGTAAAGCGCTCATGCCACCAATTACCCCGGTTTTACAATCAACAGATCCAGGAGCTGAAATAGCTATACCTTCTAAATCATATTCTTTATCATACTTTTTAAAGCATTCAACCATCACATCTACTAAACCATCAAAGTCATCTTGACGGTCTAAACTATCCCGATGTTTAATTTCACCTTCTTGATTCATGATGGCAATTTTTGTGGATGAACCTCCAATATCAGCTACAAAATACATATTATTAATCTCCTTTATTATTTTTTATTTTAATCATATATCCTTAACTATTTGAAAGATATAGAATTTTAAGTAAGATGTTTCTTCCATTGTCCAAAGAATTGGATGATCAGAGTTTTGTTGAGTTATCGAAACTTGTTTTAAAACAACATTTGCTTCTAAAGCTGATTCTCTTAACATCTTTTCAAAATTATCAACTTCCATAAATCTTGAACATGAGCAGGTAATTAGATAACCTCCATTATCTAATAATTCCATAGCTCTTTTATTTATTCTTTTATAACCATTGTAAGCATGATTTACAGTTTTACGGCTTTTAGTAAAAGCTGGTGGATCTAAGACTATAATATCAAAAGATCCTTTATCAATTTTATCTAAATACTCAAACACGTCGTCTTTAACAAATTCCATTTTATCTTCTAAATGGTTTAATATAGCGTTTTTCTTTCCTTCATCTAGAGCTGTTTGACTAACATCAACAGCTACTACATGTTTAGCATTACCATAAGCAGCATTTAAGGCAAAACCGCCAGTATGAGAGAAACAATCTAAAACTCTTTTACCATGAGCCATATTTCTAAGTAATACCCGATTAGATTTTTGATCTAAAAAGTATCCTGTTTTTTGACCATTTTCAATATCAACATTTAATAATAATCCATTTTCATTTATGACTGTGGAAGTTGAAAAATCTTTATTTTGGTAATAGCCTTTGTAAACATCCAATCCTTCTTTAGTACGAACATTAATATCATTTCTTTCATAGATACCTTTAATATCTTGATTATCTTCTTTCAACACTTCAAGTAAAGCATCATAGATTATGTCTTTATTTTTATCCATTCCATAAGAACTAATTTGAGTTACTAAAATATCATTATATCGATCTACAGTTAGACCTGGTAAATGATCAGCTTCTCCAAACACAAGTCTAGCATTAGATATATTATCTTGTTCTAAAGTCTTTCTAAAATCATAAGCAAATCTAATTCTTTTTTTATAGAAATCTTTATCAAAAACTTCATCTTTATTTTTAGATAAAATTCTAACAGTTATATGAGAGTGCTTAGATAGATAGCCACTACCTAAATAGTTCCCATCTTCACTTATAATATCCACCACACTACCATTAGGAATACCTTCATCTAATTTTACTAAGTTATTTGAATACATCCACATTTGCCCTTTGTTTAAAAAAGTAGCTCCTTGATTAGATATAATTACTGTTCCATGTTTCATTTAGTACCTCTTTCTAAAGTAAGTAGAGCCTCTTTAAGTTCCAGACCACTTGCATAACCAACTAATTTACCATTACTACCAATAACCCGATGACAAGGAATAATAATTGCAATTGGATTATGATTGTTAGCATTACCAACAGCTCTATAAGCTTTACGATACCCAATCAAATTTGCAATATCTTTATAACTTCTAGTTTGACCATAAGGGATAGTAGCTAGATCCTCATAGACCTTTCTTTGAAACGATGTTCCTTGTAATTTATAAGGAATATCAAAAGTCTTTCTCTTTCCCATAAAATATTCATTAATTTCATTTATAACCCAATCAGTAAAGTCACTACTATTAGAAGTATCAACTTTATCATTAGTATTAGTTACTTCAATTAATAAATTATCTTCTTCAACTATTTTATAATTTCCATATTTTGTTTTATATATTGCACTATTTTTCATACCAAGATTATAACATAAAAAAGGATCGTATAAACGATCCCTATAATATTGATTTAAACTATATTGTCTCTACTTGCAAATTTGAAAAAACTTTTTTTCGAATATAAAGATAAGTACCACCTACTAGAACTGTAGTAATAACCCAACTTACAGGATATACAAGTAATAGCGTTGACCAAGTAGGATTGAATTGGAAAATAGTATAAACATAAACAATTCTCATTAAGCATGTTCCAAAGATAGTAATTAAAGCTGGCGTTGTTGAATAACCAATTCCTCTTAGAGCGGAAGATGATACTTCATATAATACTGGTAGAAATGCAAACATTTCTACAAGCATCATTCTATCTAAACCATATGGTATTACTTTTGGATCATTAGTATAAATAGTTAAGAAGAATTCTTTAAAGGTAATAAAAGATCCAATCATACAAAGTGTCCCAACTATTCCTCCAACAATACATATATTAAATATTTTTTTACAACGATCATACTTTTTAGCTCCAAAGTTTTGGGAAGTAAATGTTACACAAGCTTGTGAAAAAGCATTCGTCACAAAGTAAGTAAAAAATTCAAAATTAACAGCGGCGGCTGAACCAGCCACAGCTGCTGCTCCAAAACCATTAATAGAAGTTTGAATAACAACATTACTTAAAGAAAAGACCATTCCTTGAATACCAGCTGGTGCTCCAATTTTAATTACTTTAATTAGATACTCTTTTCTTATTCTCATATTATGTAAATCTAAATGAATAATTCCCTTTTCCTTAACTAAGAAATACACAATTAATACTCCACTTACAAAGTCGGCAATAACTGTCGCAATGGCAACCCCAGCAACACTCATCTTAAAGACTATTACAAATAATAAATTAAGTAAGACATTTATTACTCCAGATACAATCAAACAATATAGTGGTCTTTTAGTATCTCCAATACTTCTAAGGATTGCTGCTCCAAAGTTATATACCATTAAAAACGGCATTCCTAAAAAATATATTCTTAAATATATAGCAGCTAAATCAATAACATTAGTTGGTGTATTCATCAATTCCAAAATAGGATTAGCAATCGCTATACCAACTACTAATAATATAACTCCACTAATCACCGAAAGTAACATAACTGTTTGAACAACATCATGTGTTCGATGAGCGTTTTGTTGACCAATATAATTAGCGATAACAACATTTGCCCCAATAGATAACCCTACAAATAAATTTATTAAAAGAGTAGTTACAGAAGTATTACCTCCTACCGCTGCTAAAGCATGGCTTCCAGCATATCTACCAACTACAGCTACATCGGCTGAGTTAAACAATTGTTGAAGAATACTGCTAGCGGCAACAGGTAAAGCAAATAGAATAATCTTTTTAATTAATGGACCATTCAACATATCAATTTGTTTATTTGAAGTTTTACTCATTGTGTCTCCCTTATTTCATTTTCACTATACATCTTAGACCTTACTCTAAGTCAACATATATATTTTCTAAAAAATCTTAGGAAGAAAAATAATAAAGCCAATAATGGCTGATACTATTGCACTAACAAGAACGGCCCCAGCTGCTACATCCTTAGCAACCTTAATTTGAGGATTAAAACTAGTAGCACAAACATTAGATATTGCTTCAATAGCGGTATTAATCATTTCCAAGGAAATAACTAATCCAAAACAAAGTAAACACATAATCCATTCATAACCGCTAATATTAAAAATAAATCCCATGATAGTTACAATAACTGTAGCTAAAACATGAACTTTCATATTTCTTTCATTTTTGATAGCAGTATATATCCCTTGAAAAGCATATTTAAAACTATCAATAAAGTTATTATTTTTCATTTGAATTCTCCTTAAATAAATTATATAACATTCTAAACTTAAAAAGATATATTCAAAGTAAGTCTATTACTTAATTATTCTTTAATTAATAATAAAAAGTGGTTCCCTAAGGGAACCACTTTTAGACAAATTCTAATTATTAAAAGAACAATGAACCAACTTGATAGATGGCCAAAGCAACAATATAAGCTACTCCAGTTTGGAAACCAACTGTCATTAAGGCTTGTTTAAATGAGCCCATTTCTCTTTTAATTGCTGCAAAAGCAGCAACACAAGGCATATATAATACCGTAAAGACTAAATAGGTAAATGAGCTTAAAGGAGTAAACATTGTTTGAAGAGCTACTGATAAGTTTTTACCACCAGTAAGTACTTCTAATGTTGATACTACTGATTCTTTAGCTGTAATACCAGTTACTAAAGCTGTAGATGCCCGCCAATCATTAAACCCTAAAGGAGCAAATATTATAGATATCGCTGAACCTAAACTTGCCAAAATAGAATTTGAACTATCAGATACAAAGTTTAATGACCAGTTAAATGATTGTAAGAACCAAATTACTAAACTAGCAATAAAGATTATGGTAAATGCTCTTTGTAAAAAGTCTTTGGCTTTTTCCCACATATGTAGTACTACACTTTTAGCATCAGGAATACGATAAGCCGGAAGTTCCATGACAAAAGGAATTGAATCACCTTTAAAGATTGTATTTTTAAGAAGTAAGCCTGAAAGAATCGCTACTAAAATACCAATACAATAAATACTAAACATTACTAGTCCCCCATTATGAGGAAAGAAGGCGGCGGTAATCATTCCATAAATTGGAAGTTTTGCGCTACAACTCATAAAAGGAGTTAGAATAATTGTCATTTTACGATCCCTTGAACTAGATAAGGTTCTAGTTGACATAATAGCTGGTACTGAGCAACCAAATCCAATTAACATTGGTACAAAACTTCTTCCAGAAAGTCCTATCTTTCTTAAAGCCTTATCCATGATGTAGGCCACTCTAGCCATATATCCACTATCTTCAAGTAAAGATAAGAAGAAAAATAGTAAGACTATTATCGGTAGGAAAGATAAGACACTACCTACCCCAGCACATACCCCATTAATAATCATTGATACAACCCATGGTGATATCTTAGCCACTACTAATACTCGGTGTAAGCCAGAAGTAAAACTGTTGATAAATAATTCTAAGTAATCTTGGAAAAATGGACCAATGACATTAAATGTTAAAAAGAATATCAGTAACATAATACATAAGAAAATAGGAATTCCTAAATACTTAGATGTTAAGAGTTTATCTATTCTTTCCGAACGTTGTTGTTGAATAGTTTCATCACGTTCTTTCTTTACACATTGTTTTACTAAATCTTCAATATAATCATAGCGCATATCAGCTAAAGCTGCTTCTCGGTCAGTTCCAAGTTCTTCTTCCATGACTCTTACTATTTCTTCAATAATATGTTTATCTTCATCATGGAGTTGAAGTTCTTCAAACATTGTCTGATCACCTTCAACAAGTTTTGTAGCTGCAAATCTAAGTGGATAATGTTTTAAATCACAATGGTCTTGAATTAGATGAGCAACAGCGTGAATACATTTATGATAACTTCCTTTACAAAAATCATGTTTAAGATGTTCTGGAGGGTTTTTAGTTACATCTTTAATAGCTTCTACTAGATCATCAATACCTTGATTCTTAGCGGCTGAAATAGGAATAATTTTAACAGATAATAACTTTTCCATTTTTTCAACATCAATGTATGTTCCATTTTGGATTACTTCATCCATCATATTTAAAGCAATAACCATTGGCGTATCTAGTTCCATTAGTTGAAGAGTTAGATATAAGTTTCTTTCAATATTAGTGGCATCAATAATATTAACGATACATTTAACATCATTTTTTAATATAAAATCTCTTGTGACAATTTCTTCAGAGGTATAAGGACTTAGAGAGTATATTCCTGGTAAATCTACTAATCCTGCATCAGGAAATTCTTTAATAATCCCCTCTTTTTTTTCAACAGTTACACCTGGGAAGTTACCAACATGTTGATTACTTCCAGTTAAACGATTAAATAATGTTGTTTTTCCACAGTTTTGGTTTCCAGCTAAGGCAAGTAGATATTTACTCATAACATACCTCGATATTTGAAGCATCTTCTTTTCTAATTGAAAGTAAATATCCTCGGAGTTTTAATTCAATTGGATCACCCATTGGTGCTATTTTATTTACTAGAATAACTGTTTTAGGAGTTAGTCCCATATCTAAAAGCCGATGCCTTAAAGCTCCTGAACCTCCTGTTTTTACTATTACTGATCTTTTACCTATAGGCATTTTATCTAAAGTAGTTGTCTTTAAGTTTTTACAACTGTTACAAACGCCACTACAACTTTGTTTGTCCATCTTATATCCCTCTTTACATGAGTATTATAGCACAAGTTAGTCATAACTAATACATGAAATTTAGAATAATAAAAACAGCCTAACAAGGCTGTTAATTTTGAATTCGACTAATCTTTCCGCCACCCATTAAATAATTATCTAAATAAAAGACTGCTCCTTGTCCAGGAGTCGGACTAGCTTGAGCTTCATCAAACACTACTTTGACATCTTGATTACTATGATATAGATAAGCGTCAACTAAAGGTGCAGCATATCTAATCTTAACTTTTACTTTTAACCCATCTTGGAAGTCTTCATTAAAATGATAGTTTACATTAGTAACTACTATTTCTTTTTTATATAAATCTTCTTTTGGTCCAACTATTAATTGATTCTTTTTAGGATTAAAATCTAAGACAAATAATGGATGAGGATAAGAAATACCAAGACCTTTTCTTTGTCCAATTGTATATCTAAATAATCCTTGATGTTTACCAAGAACACTACCATCTTTTAAAACAATATCTCCTTCTTTATTTTTGATATCCGTATTGTTTAAAAGATACTTCTTATAATCACCATCAGGAATAAAACAGATATCTTCACTATCTGGTTTACTAGCAATATCTAAATTGTTTTCTTTAGCAATAGCTCTTATTTCATCTTTAGATTCATAAGGTGCAAGAGGAAAAACAATGTAATCCAACACTTCTTTTTTAATTTTATATAAAACATATGTTTGATCTTTTTTAGATGGGATTCTAGCAATAACTTTATGTCCATAAGTTTTATTATCAACTGTACTAGCATAATGGCCAGTCGCAATATACTCACAGTTATTTTCTTTAGCTAGTTGATACATTAATCCAAACTTTAAATATTTATTACATTCAATACATGGGTTTGGTGTTTCTAGATTCTTATAACTATTCGCAAAATAGTCTTTGACATATTTTTGGAAAGTATTAGTACAATCATATTCAAAATGTTTAATTCCTAGTTTGTCAGCTACTCTTTTAGCATCAATACTAGCGTTAGATTCATCAAACATTTTAAAAGTTACTCCAACAACTTCATATCCTTGTTTTAAAAGAAGAATAGCCGAAACACTTGAATCTACTCCTCCACTCATTCCTAATAGTACTCTTTTCATATATTACCTCTCAATCAATATACTACAACATTAGTAGGAATTCAAATATATTCTCTATTTTTATCCCTCTGTTATATTTTTTAACCACTTTCCTTTATTATAGAATCTTAGTGAAACTGCTAGTTTAAGAATTTCTAAGAGTTCAACACAAGCATATAAGTTAACTAAACTGATATTAGTATATATGGAAAGAATTGTCGAAACTAAGACTCCTCCACACCAAAGAAAACCAGAATCAAGAAGTAAAGTATTTTTGGTGTCGCCTCCAGCTCTTAAGGTAAAAAAGACTGTTAAACTAATACCAGCTGGTATAATTGTGATGCATCTAATATGAATACATTTAATAATAGCGTTATTAATATCTGGGCTTAAATTATAAAGTAAGGGAATATAAGGTGTTATCACAAACACAATTATCGCTACTAATGAAGTTAAGATAACTGAAAAGCCAATTAGTTTATAAGAATTATCTTTGGCTTCCTCTATTTTATTAGCACCTAGATTAGCTCCAATACATATTGCAACAGCACTAGATAATCCGCCAAAGAAAACAAACATTAAATTAGCTACTGTATCTACGACACTAATGGCTGCTACCATGTATTCATCACATCTAAGATAAGATAAAAAGATTAATGATGTTCCTAGTGACCAAGCAACTTCATTAACAATTACTGGATATCCTCTTTGAATTATTCTTTTAAATAACATCATTTCTGGTTGAAATATTTCTTTGATTTTTATTTTTATAAAATAATTATTTCTATTTAAGATAATAATATATAAAACCATTTCTATTACTCTGGCTACTAAAGTAGCAATAGCTGCCCCTTGAATGCCAAGTTTTGGGAAGCCAAAATTACCAAAGATCAAACAATAATTTAAAAAAGTATTAATAATTACTGCCGTTGTACTAGCCCCTAGTTGAACTTTTACTATTCCAACATTTCTAAGAGACATCATACAAGTTAAACTAATTGCATAAGGAATAAAGGCAAAACGCATTATTTTGATATAAGTCATCGCATTCTTTACTATTGTTGGGGTTTTAGTAAAGAGTTCAATTATATTTTGAGGAACTAAAAAGAATAATAATGTTAAGATAGCTGCAATACTTAAAGCCATTATGATATTAATATCAAAAGAACGTTGAGCTTTTTCATGATTTTTTGCCCCGTAAAACTGAGCAATAAAAATCCCCGCCGCCCCACTAACTCCAAACATTAAAGATTGGAAAATGATAAATGGTTTATTAGCAACCGTGACGGATGTAAGCGCAATATCTCCAACACTACCAATCATAATATTATCTATTAAAGATACTAAAGCTGTAATTAATTGTTGAAACATAATTGGAAGAGCTAGAAGTAAAATCATTTTATAAAATTTATAGTCACCAAAAAACTTTTTCATTTCTTTCTCCTCCTTTATAATCTTTAAACAATAAACTAATTAATAATTATTATGGATATATTGTTTAAAGATATCAATCTGTGATTTATGTTTTTGAGGATTATATATTAAATATATTCCTTTTTTACGAATTGGTTTTAAAGGAATCGTATTCACAAATTCCTTACAATAATTATTTTGCATGAATTGGTGGAGGATTGCGCATCCTTTACCACAAGCTACTTTTAGAATATTACTTTCAATATCATTAGTGGCATTTAATTGATTAGTTTCACGAACATCATAGATTACATCTTCTAGTTCTTTGTCATAAATATAATCTTTTACTGCTAATTTACTTTTCTTATTTACTAAAGCCACTAAAGGATATTCTTTAATTAAAATAGTCTCTAATTCATTGGAATCTTTTTTAATTCCTAATCCAACATCAATATTTCCTAGTTCTAAGTTTTCATACAAATTAAAACTAGAATAACTCTTAAAGTCTAAAATAAGATGCGGATATAATTCATTAAAATCATTATTAATTTTGATAAGCAAACTAGGATCTAAGTTTTTTAGAAAGCCTATTTTTAACTTACCTCTAGTTCCATCTAAGTATTCTTCCATATTAGTTTTACTTAAATAAAACTGTTTAACACTATCCTTAGCTTCTTTTAAAAAGAATTCACCTTTATCATTTAAATACATTCGTTTATTAATTCGATCAAACAAAGTTGATCCTAGTTCTTCTTCTAATAAATGTATTTGTTTAGTGACTGCTGTTTGGGAAACATGTAGAATGTTAGCTGCTTTAGTTACATTACCTGTCTTACATACTTCGATAAAGTATTCTAACTGTTGAATATTCATATTTACCTCCATAACTTATAGTTATCATATCATTATTTTTTAATATTAGAAAGTTATTACAATAATGTTTAAACTATAAGTGAAAGAAGGTAATCAAATGAAAAATAAAATAATAATTTATATCTTTGGTATTAATATATTAGCTTTTGGAATTGTTTTAAATACTAAATGTAATTTAGGAGTTTCAGCTTTTACTAGTTTCTACTATGCTCTAAGTAAGATAGAACACATTTCACTAGGTACTGCTTCCATTATTCTTTACTTAATACTAGTAATCTTAGAAGCCATTCTAATGAAGAAATTCACTCTTCAAATAATACTTCAAATTCCTTTTTCTTTTGTGTTTGGATTTATAACTGATATTTATAATAATTTAATAGTAATAAGTATCCCTAATTTATTTGTGGCAGTCATTGTATTAATTATTGCCATAGCTTGTGTTAGCTTAGGAGCTTATTTAACAGTTAATAGTAATATGATTGTTAATCCAGTTGATGGGAGTGTTAAAACATTAGCCACTGTTACAAACAAGCCTTTCTCTTTTGTTAAGAATTACTTTGATATCACAATGGTTATTATTACTGTCTGTTTTTGTTTAGCCTTAAAACAACCGATCTATGGAATTGGAATTGGAACTATTATTTCGGCTGTTTTAAATGGTCGTTTTGTTTATATTTATGAAACTCTTCTTCAAAATAAATTATTTAAATCAAACGAAGTTGTTGCTGATTAATCTTTATCAGTAATAAATGCCTCAATATCATCAAAGTATTTATTCATTCTTTTTTTAATTGATCTATTATGAAAGAAACTATTAACTTCTTTACCATCTTTTGTTTTAAATGTTTCTTCATAGATTAGTTTAGTTGCATTATCTTGGTTTAATAGTTTATAAGATATTGTTGTAGTACCATTATCACTTTTAACTTTTAGTTCGTAATCAGTTGGTTTAGTATATTTTTTAATTGTTGCTTTAGCTTTACTACCTTTTTTACCACCAAGATATTTGGAATAACTAAAACCTACTTTAATATCTTTTTCTTTAAGATCTTTATCAGTACATATTTTGACATCTTCAATTATGGCTTTCGTAATAACTTTAAATACATCTTCCTTACTTCCATCAAATTCTCTTTCTACTATCATATTATTTCTCCTTATTTACTACTACATTATAATATTAAATTAAAAAAGTAAGAAATAATATATATTTCTTACTTATCTTGATTATGAATACTTAACATCTTTAAGAATAACCATATTCCCATGATAATAGCTGCAATATAACCAATAAAACCAATTGCGGGAATTGAAAAGATTTTAGGTTCCATATCAGTTGTACAGATTAAACTAGAACCAACTAGTAAAGCAGCCGCAAAGATTACTACAATTAGACGATTAATCATTTTATCTAATTGATGTAAAGGTTCTTTACTATCCATTAAATCAAGATTAATTTTAAACTGTCCTCTTTTTAACATCTTTAAAATATCATTTGTATGATTAGGAACTGATAATAAGTTATTGCTGGCATCATATATTTGTTTGCCAGTTTTTTTAACTTCTTTTTCTAAATCAAACTTTGATTTAGACATGATATGCCTATAAATAATACTTAAGACATTTGTTTGAGGATTTAATAACCTTAGCGTACTTTCAATACTCACCAGTCCTCTAGCTAACATCGTAACACTCTTAGGCATTTGAATACGATGCTTATGACAAATATTAAAGATATCTTGTAGTAATAATGGTAAATCAATATCTAAGAGATCTTCTTTTAAATAGGAACTTACAAATCCTTCCATATCATTTAGAAATTGCGGATAGATTAAATCATTATCATGAATTCCTAGTTGAAGAATACAATCGCATAGATCACTGACATTATTATTTAAAAGAGCTATCGTTGCATTGCTTAAAATATCTTTATCATGTTTACCTAAAGTTCCCATCATTCCAAAATCAATCCAACAGATTTTCCCATCTAAGATTTTAATATTTCCACAATGGGGATCAGCATGGAAAAAGCCATCATCCAATATTTGCGTAATATAATTCTCCGCTAACTTATCAGCTATTTCTTTTAAATCATATCCTGCTTTATTTAATCCTTCTTTATCATCAACATCAAATCCACCAATATATTCCATTACTAATACCTTAGAACTGGTATATTCTTGATAAATTTTAGGGATTTTTAAATAATTAACATCTTGATATGTTTTACTAAATTGAATAGTTGAAAGAGCTTCAATATTGAAATCCATTTCCTCTTTAGCAGCATTCCAAAATTCATCTAAGATGGCATTAATATCAACAACATCTCCTAGCATTTTACTTAGTTTTAAAAGTTTACTAGCTCTTCTAATTAGAGAAATATCTCTTTTCATCATTTCATAGATATTGGGACGTTGAATTTTAATTACAACTTCATCACCATTTTTTAAAGTCGCTTGATGAACCTGAGCAATCGAAGCACTACCTAAAGGTTCTTTTTTTATTGAACTAAATACTTCTTTTGGATCTTGTTTGAACTCATTAGTTAAAACTTGATAAATAGTTTCATAACTAATCGGGGCTACTTCATCTCGCAGTTTAACTAATTCTTTACAATATCTTTCACTAAATATGTCTTCTCTAGAAGACATGATTTGTCCTATTTTAATGAATGTTGGTCCTAAGTCTTCTAGTATTTCTCGAAGTTTTATAGGATCTACACCTTTAGATAATTGATGCTTTCTTAGAATTGATACTATTTGAGCAAATCTTTTTCGATCTGACAAACTATTCACTTGTAGATTCATCCTCTAATGATGCAATCGCATCTTTAATGGCTTTTAAATCTTCCTTAGATAATTTTGATAAATCACTTTTAATGTTTTCAACATGTTGAACATCTTTATTATGTTTTAATTCTTCATTAAGTTGTTTTCCAGCTTCCACAGTTAAGTTACCTTTTTTAACTAATTCATCGATAACATCCTTACTTTTATCCACAGTAACGGCTGCTGCTCCAATTCCAACTAAAAGTATTTTCTTTAAATCTTCACTTAAATCATCTAACATTTTAAATTCCTCCTTATATATTAGTTTGGTAATGAATTATCATATTATTATTATATCATTTTATATTATTTAATACATTGTATGGGATTTCTTTTTTATTTTTATATATAAATTATTATTATAATATAGATAATAATATAACTATTATTTATAATAGTAACGGAGGTGTTAATATGACTTACCAACAATTAAAATATTTAATTACAATTAGTGAGTGTGGTTCTTTAAATGCAGCTAGTAAAGCTTTATTTATCTCGCAACCAACTCTTAGTAATGCGATCAAAGAATTAGAAAATGAATTAAAGATTAAAATCTTTACAAGGAATAATAAAGGAGTTACTTTAACTGATAAAGGAAACGAATTAGTTGGCTATGCAAGGCAAGCCTTAGAAACAATGGAAAATATTACTAATACCTTTACTAATACCAAAAAAGAAAAACAACGATTTACTTTAAGTGCTCAACATTATTCTTTTGTGGTAGATACCTTTATAGAATTAGTTAAAGAATATGGTTATGAAAAATATGATTTTAGTATTAATGAAGTTCAAACTAGTCAAATAATAGATGATGTAAAAAATATGCATTCTAATCTAGGGATTCTTTATCTTAGTAAAGAAAATAATAAAGCTTTAAATAAAATCTTTACTGATAATAACTTAGAATTTCATCCGTTGTTTGTGGCTAAACCCCATGTCTTTATCTCTAAATATCATCCTTTAGCTAAATCAAAGTTAATAAATATTGAAGACTTAAAAGAATATCCATTCTTATCTTTTAATCAAGGAAGTAATAGTAGTTTATATTTTAGTGAAGAAATACTTAGTACTTATGATCATAAAAAAAGTATTAAAGTTAGTGATCGGGCTACTTTATTTAATCTATTAATTGGGTTAAATGGTTATACTATTTCAACTGGAATTATCGCTAAAGAATTAGATCCAGAAGTATTAGCTATTCCTTTAGATATTAAAGATGATATTACTGTTGGTTATCTTACTTTAAAAAATACCTATTTAAGTGAGATTAGTAAGAAGTATATTGAGACTTTAAAACGTTATAAATTCTAACTATAACTAGATGTAAAATAATAGTATTATTCTATATCCATATTATTTTGTATAATATTTAAAAAATGAAGGTGATAATATGAAAATAAATAAACTAATCCAAAAAAGACCAACTATCTCATTTGAAATATTCCCTCCTAAAAATCATGAAGGAGATATTTCTAAAATCTATACTACTATTGATGAGTTAGCCTCATTAAATCCTGATTTTATTTCTGTTACTTATGGAGCAATGGGATCAACAATCAATAATACTGTAAATATTGTCAGTAAAATAAAAAATGATTATAACATTGAAGCCGTTGCTCATTTAAGTTGTATTGGGAGCACAAAAGAAAACATTACTAAAATCTTAGATGAATTAAAAAGTAATAATATAAATAATATTCTAGCTTTACGTGGCGACTTTCCAAGTGACTATGACCCTAGCAATGATCCTCGTGAATTTAGTTATGCTAGTGATTTAACAGCGTTTATTTCTAAAAACTATCCTGATGATTTTTGTGTTTCAGGAGCTTGTTATCCAGAAGTTCATACCGATGCCAAAAACATGCATGAAGATTTAATTAACTTAAAAAAGAAAGTTGATGCTGGAGCAAAGTATTTAGTTACTCAAATATTCTTTGACAATGACTATTATTATCGCTTTGTTAGAGAAGCTCGAAAGATGGGAATTGATGTTCCTATTCTAGCTGGTATTATGCCTGCCATTAATCCGAAAAGTTTAAAGAATATCGCTAAGGTTAGTGGTTGTAGTATTCCTTATCGCCTTACTAGTATGATTGAAAGATTTAGTGATAATCCCGAAGCTATGAGAGAAATAGGAATGAATTATGCTGCTTATCAAATCATTGATTTAATGACTAATGATGTTGATGGAATTCATATTTATACGATGAATAAACCTGATATCGCTAAAGATATCTTAAAAAGGATTGAACATGTTAGAAAAGAATATACAAAGGCTTAAAGATAATGCTTTAAAGTATTTAGGTTATAATGGTCAGTTAATTGATGATCTTACTTTAAAGTATTTAGATAAAGGGATTAGTGAAATTGAAGAGATTGCTAGTTTTAAATCTATTTATAATAAATATGCTTTAAATGATTTAAAAATAAATAACATTAGTTTAGATTACCCTGATTTTAGAGAATTATTTAAAAAGTGTAATGAAATAATGGTTGTTGGTTATACTTTAGGAATAGATGTTGATCGTTATCTTAAGAAACTATCAATTAGTAATATGACCTATATGATTGTATTTGACGCTATTGCTAGTAGTTATTTAGAATTAAAAGCTGATGAATATGAAGATAGTTTAAATCTAGGTAAAAGAACTTTTCGTTTTTGTCCTGGTTATGGAAAAGTCCCAATTGAGTTAAATCAAGATTTAGTAAAATTACTTGATACAAGTAAACATATTGGATTAACGATTCAAGATTCAAATATCTTTTTACCTCAAAAATCAATGATTGGTCTTATTGGTTTGGGGGATAATAGTGTAAAGAAGTCTTGTACCAATTGTCAAAACTATCATGATTGTAGATTTAGGAAGGCAGGTAAAACATGTTATTAGATCGATTAAATAAAGATATCCTGGTATTTGATGGAGCCATGGGAACCATGCTCCAACAAGCAGGATTAAAGATGGGGGAAACACCAGAAAATTTAAATATTGAAAAACCAGAATTATTAATAGATATTCATAAATCATATTTAGATAATGGATCTGATTTTATCTCTACTAATACTTTTGGAGCTAACCCTTTAAAATTAGATAGTAAATATAGTTCTAAAGAAGTAATTGAAGCTGCTCTAAATAATGCTTTAATAGCTAAAAAAAGTAGTGATCATGAATGTTATATCGCCTATGATATGGGACCTGTAGGAAAACTAATGGAACCAATGGGAACTTTAACTTTTGATGAAGTTTATGATAGTGTTAAGTATCAAGTTGAAATAGCTAAAGATAAAGTTGATGTTTTTATTCTCGAAACAATGAGTGATATCTATGAGGTTAAAGCGGCTGTGCTTGCCATTAAAGAAAACTGTGACAAACCAGTCTTTGTCTCAATGACATTTGAAAGTAATAAAAGGACGTTATCTGGATGTGATCCCATTAGTATGGTAAACATCCTAGAAGGTCTAAAGGTTGATGCTTTAGGTATTAACTGTTCTTTAGGCCCTAAAGAAATAACTCCAATTATTAATGATATTCTAGCTTATAGCCATACCCCAGTTATTATGCAACCTAATGCCGGATTACCAGTTATGGTTGATGGTAAAACATGTTACAAGATGGACAAAGAAACTTTTGTCAAAGAAAGTTTAGTTCATGTAAATAATGGAGTTTGTATTGTGGGTGGGTGCTGTGGAACAACCCCTGAGTTTATTAGATTATTAAAAGATAGTTTGCCTAGTAAGGTTAAAACTTTAAACAATCCTAAAAAGACTATTGTCTCTAGTGGAGTTAAAAGCGCCATCTTTTCTAACCGAGTTCTAGTATGTGGAGAAAGACTTAATCCAACTGGTAAAAAGAAGATGAAAGAAGCTTTAAAATCTGGTAAATATGATTATGTTGTAAGTGAAGGTATTAGACAAATGGACGCTAATGCTGATGTGTTAGATGTCAATGTTGGAGTACCAGGTACTAATGAAACTGTTGTAATGAAAGAGGTTATCAAAAAGCTTCAGGAAGTAATTGATTTACCTTTACAAATAGATTCTTCTTATCCCGAAGCTATTGAAATAGCTTCTAGATATTATAATGGTAAACCATTAATTAATTCAGTTAATGGTAAAAAAGAAGTTATGGATGCAATCTTCCCAATTGTCAAAAAATATGGAGGAGTAGTTATTGGACTTACTCTAGATGAAAGTGGAATCCCTACTAAAGCAATTGATCGTTATAACGTAGCTAAAAAAATCATTGAATATGCTAAAAGTTATGGAATTGATAAGAGTGATATCATTATTGACTGTTTAGTACTAACAGCTAGTGCCCAACAAAAAGAAGTTATGGAAACTATTAAAGCAGTAAAAATGGTAAAGGAATTAGGTGTTCATACGGCCCTGGGAGTAAGTAATGTCTCATTTGGATTACCTAATAGACCATTACTTAATAAAACATTCCTAACCATGGCTTTATCTTATGGTTTAGATCTCCCAATTATTAATCCTTTAGATAAAGAATTAATGGATATGATTGATGCCTTTAATGTTTTAAATAATAATGATTTAGAATCTAAAGTATATATTGATCATCAAAGTAATAACCAAATCGAAAAAAAAGATGATCAAAAGGAATTTGATTTAGTTTATATCATCAAAAAAGGATTAAAAGATGAAGTAAAGAAAACCACAATTAAAGAATTAGAAAAAGTTGATGGTTTAACTCTTGTAAATAAGACCTTAATTCCAGCCTTAAATGAAGTTGGAAAAGAATACGAAAAAGGTATTATCTTCTTACCTCAATTAATTCAAGCAGCTGAAACTAGTAAGATAGCTTTTGAATGTGTCAAAGACACCTTCAAAAATACTAAAGCTAGTAAAGGACCAATTATCTTAGCTACAGTTGAAGGTGATATTCATGATATTGGTAAGAATATCGTTAAAGTAGTTTTAGAAAGCTATGGTTATGAAGTAATTGATTTAGGTCGAGATGTTAGTAAAGAAATAATTCTTGAAGCCTACCACAAGTATCATCCTAAGGCTATAGGGCTCTCTGCTTTAATGACAACAACCGTTATCTCTATGAAGGATACTATTACCCTTCTTAAAAAACAGGCTAACATGTGTCCAATATGTGTTGGTGGAGCTGTATTAACTCAAGAGTATGCTGATGAAATTCAGGCTGATTTCTATGGAGAAGATGCAATGGCTACTGTTGAATATTTAAATAAAATAATAAAAGATTAGAAAATACTTTCTAATCTTTTATATTGGATATTTATTAATTTGAACCTGATAATTTTTATATGTGGCTACTAAATAGTAGTTATTTAATTTTTCTATAAAAGAATATCTAAAGATATCTTCTTTATTTAAATTATATTTATCTACTAAATTATGTTTTACTTCTTTTAGTTCATCATTATCTAAGGTCTTTGGCCACCAACGTTTAGGCCTTACCTTAGATAATCTTAAATAATCTTCTATTAAATCACTAGTATATTCATGCTTTAAATAATTATCTAAATACATAAACAACTCATCATTTTGAAATTTAAAGAATTTATAATTATTAGCTACGTAATAATTACCTAAATCTAAAAAGAAATTAAAAGGTGATTCTTTAGTTCTAATAACCTTATTCATTGTAATAGGCATCTTACCTGAGTTCCAATATTTTTGAAGCATGTCTTCAGCTAAGTGGATAGCTTCAATATCTTCTTTAGATAAATATTCACTATTAATTAATTCATAAGGAGCTTTAGGTTCAAAGTTATAACCATATTTATTACTATCATTTCTAAGGCTAGTACCTCGAAGTAACTTTAAAAATCCAAGTTGAAGTTCTTTAGGATATAAAGTAAAAACATCATCAAATGATTTAGAAAATCTTTGAAGATTTTCAAGTGGTAAACCAGCAATTAAATCTAAATGAAAGTCTATTTTGTGATTAGCTTGAAGTTGTTTTATAACATTGCATAAACGATCAAAATCTTGATATCTTTTAACTATTTTATTAGTAGGTTCATAAGTTGATTGAATACCTATTTCAAATCTAAGTAATCCTTCTGGAGCGTTATCATTGATATAATCAATTATTCTTTGATCTAATACATCACCATTTATTTCAAATTGAAACTGAACTCCTTCTTTATAGTTATTAAAGATAAATTCTAAAATACTTAAAGCATGATTAGTATTAGCGTTAAAACTACGATCTAATAATTTTATAGTTTTAACGTTAGTTTGAAGAATTAGTTTTAGTTGATTAGTTAAATAATCAAGGCTAAAGAATCTAAGCCCTTTTTCAAGTGAAGATAAACAGTATTGACATTGATATGGACATCCTCGACTAGTTTCAAAATATAATACTCGATTACCCATATCTTTTAGATCTCGTTCAAGTAAGTATGGAGAATCTAAAGACTCAATATATGATAAATCAACATTATCTATTAAATCATAATTTCTTTTTTCTTTACTACTAACACCTTTGATATTTACTTCTTGATTGTTTTCTAAGGAAGTAAGTAATTGATTTAAAGCAATTTCTCCTTCGCCAGCCATAATATAATCGATATCATAGTTATCTAAGAAGTAATCTATTTCATAGCTTACTTCTGGTCCTCCAACAATAATTATTGTATCTGGTTTTATACTTTTGATTTTAGCTATTATTTCTTTTATTAAATCAACATTCCAAATATAAATACTAAAACAAATAATATCTAAGTTTTGATTTAATAAATCATCAACTATATTATTAATATCATCTTTAATTGTATATTCTTTAAAATCAATATCATGATCATCTTTACAGGCAACATATAGTAATCTAAGTGATAAAGATTTATGAATATATTTAGAGTTAAGTGTTGTAATTAATGTTTTCATATACTATTAAAATAAACTATCTTCCATGCAATAACAATATCTTTTTATTTATTATAACTACGATTATTCTTTAACTAACAGAGATAATAGTATCTATTGCTTGAGGTACCTCATCTTTACAATACATATCAAGCTTTTTAGAATCGACATTAAAACAATTTAGATAACCATCATAGATATATAAAACTAAGTCAGTATTTCTTTTAGTTAAAGTATTAGTTTTTAGTAAGAATATAGCTTTTAAATCCGAGTTATTTTCAATAAAACTAATAAACTTATTGGTCTCTAATCTTACTTGTTGGTGAGCAGTTTTAGTAATATCATTCCAGTTATTAAATTTGCTTAAAATAATTGATTTGATTTCATCTTTATGGACTAATTCAATCCTATACGATTTATCAATTCTTATTACTAAAACATATTCATCTCTTTGATATTTAGCGAATATCGCTTTATCACCAAACTTTAAATATTCATCAGCATTAACATATAAATCTAATTCTTTTAAATACCTTATTCCTTTATCAGTTAGCGTATAATTTTCATTTAAAAATCCCTTTTTAAATAATGATTCTTTAACTTTTTTAACTTGAGTAGTGCCTAAAGTTGAAAATGTTTCAAATCCTGGTAGATATTGTTTTTCCAATATCTGACATAAAAAATTCATTTCTTCTATACTTGTATCCATATTAGTCTTCCTCACAATTTCTAATATTCTATATAATAATGACGTTTTAATGCCAATTTCGTTCATTTTTATGTTTTAAGAAACAAAAAAAGAATTACGGATTGTTTTTCCATAATTCTTTTATATTCATTTTATCTTGTTATTAATCCTTAATACTTTCTTTTTTTCTAAAGCAAAGACCCATTAATGCTCCACTAAAGATAAGAATTAATACATTAGTATATATAATTACATCATCACCAGTTTTTGGACTAGTAGTTACAGTATTATTAGTTTGGTTAATATTGTTGTTATTGTTGTTAATAACAGGAGGTAATGTTTTACTGACATTAATAGTGTAACTAGTTTCATAGTTACCATATTTAATAGTAATAGTTTTATTACCTAGAGAATCCATATCTGGTTGAGATATTTCTAAATCAACTAAAGGAATTACTTCACTAGTCCCATTATCATAATTAATAACTGCTACTAAATTACTTGAATCAAATTTATCACCAAGAACATATTCTGTTTTTGGATTATTTTGAATAGAGATTCCAGTTGCAACTTTAGCAATTACTTCAACAGTAGTATCTAAAGTAAGATCTGTTCCTTTATATTTTAATTGAATATTTTGACTACCAACAGTGTTTTTATCAAAACCAACTGTTTCAAAGTTTGTACTAGTAACATCAACTATTTCTTTAGTTCCATTGTCATAAGTTAATTCAACTTTACCAGAGAACTTATAGTCAGTTCCTTCTTTACAAGTTGTAGTTGTTGGATTTTGTGACCAGGCAATAGAAGTTAAAGCTTTAGCTTCGACTGTAATTGGATAAGAAGTAGTTTTTCCATTATAAGTAACTGTAACATTTTGACTACCTACTTTATTTAAATCAGCATTACACATTGCAGCAGTCATACTAATTGTTTGAGTAGTTCCATTATCATAAGTTAGTTTAAGTTCTCCTCCAGTTACATCTAAAGCAGTAGTTCCTTCTTTATATGTAGTTTTAGTAGGTTTAGTACTAACACTAATTGATGTTAATGTTTTATCAACAACGTTTACATTAAATGTTGTTGTTTTACCTTGATAAGTTACCGTAACTGTTTTACTTCCAAGAGTTGAAGTATCAACACTTGAAATCATATCATTAGTAACATTTACAACTTCTTTAGTTCCATTATCATAATTAACATCGATTTTAGCACCTGTAACATCAAATGTGCTATCAACAACATATTCTACTTTATTTGGATTAGAATTCATTGCAATACTTGTTACTTGTTTACTAGCAACATTTACATTAAATGTAGTTGTTTTACCTTCATAAGTAACTGTTAAAGTTTGTGCTCCAGTTTTTGTTTTATCATATCCTGTAACTGTAGCATCAGCTAAATTAATTTCTTTTGTTGTACTATTATTATATGTTGCAGTAATCTTACCACCTGTAAGATCTAAATCTTGTCCTTCAATATAAGAAGTTTTAGTTGGACTAGTAGAAACAGCAATACTATCAAGAGTAACAGCTTTTACTGTTACATTCAAAGTAGTTGTTTTTCCTTTATATGTAACTGTTAAAGTTTGTGTTCCAGCTTTTGTCTTATCATATCCTGTAATTGTAGCATTAGCTAAATCAACTACTTCAGTAGTTCCATCATTATAAGATGCTGTGATTTTCCCTGCTGTAGAATCAAATTCTTCTCCTACAAAGTAAGTTGTTTTAGTAGGTTGAGTTGTAACAGCAATGCTATCAACTGTTTTAGCAATTACATTAACTTTAAAGGTAGTTGTTTTACCTTCATAAGTAACTGTTAAAGTTTGTTGACCTGTTTTTGTTTTATCATATCCTGTTACAGTAACACCTGCATCAGATAAGTTAATTGTCCCTTTAGAAGCATCATTATATGTTACTTCAATACTTCCACCTGTAAGGTCTAATTCTTGGCCTTCAATATAAGTTGTTTTTGTTGGATTGTTTTTCATTGCAATAGAGTCGGCAATTTTAGCAACAACATCAACATTATAAGTACAAGTTTTGCCATTGAAAGTTATTGTAAGTGATTGATTTGTAGTTACAGCTGAAGTATTTAAACCACTAACCATTGCATCTGTAACCGGCATATCTTTTGTACTACCATCATCATAAGTTACTGTAATAACCCCACCAGTTGCATCAACAGTAGTTTCTCCTACAACATATTTATTTTTAGTTGGGGCTGTCTTTAAAGCAATACTGACAGCAGTTATATCTTTTACTGTTACTTTAGCAGTAACTTTAGGTGTATAGCCACTAACTGTACCATTGACAGTAAATGTTCCAGGAGTTGCATAACTTGTAGCTGAGACATCGTCCCATTTCACAGTTTCGCTTGTTTTATCACCATTAGACCAAGTTGCTTCTAATTGGGTTGGTAAAGTTGGAGCATGTTTAACATATACAGTTTGATCAGTAGCATTTTTAACACTAGAAATAGTAGCGACTTTTACATCAATTGTAGCAGTTACTGTCTTACCAGCAGCAGTCCCATTTACAGTAAATGTATTAGCATCTCTACCTTTATATTGAGCTTCAGGAATTGCATCCCAAACTACACTAACACTATCTGTAGAGCCATCATCATAAGTGGCAGTAAGTGTTGTTGGTAGTGTAGGTTTTGTACCTGATTCAGTAGTAATTTTACTTGGGTTAGCAACACTAGTTACTGCTTTATCAGTAACAGTAATTGTCGTATCTTTTAATGCAACGTTATTAGCAGTAGCAGTAATTATTGCAGTACCAGCTTTTTTAGCTGTTACTTCACCAGTTGTGGCATTTACTGTTGCAACACTTGTATCACTTGAAGTCCAAGTTATAGGTGATTTAATGTTTACTTCACCAGTATTATGGATGTTGTTTTTAGAATCCGTATAAAAAGCAGTAGCTCCAAGGCTATAAGCCTCATTGTCACCTGTCTTTAGGGCTGTTTTGCCAGTAAGTGTATATTCAAGTGAACTAGCCTTTATTTCTATCACTTGGTCATATTCACCATCAGTTTTAGTTTGAGCTTCACTTGAACCAGCAGTGGCAGATATTTCTAATGGTGTATACTTTTTACCAGAACTATTAGCAGTAGCTAGTCCTACATATGTATAAGTTGGTTGAATAATAGTTGCATAGTGTCCAACAGTCGTATTAGGATCACCTGTATTAGCTATATAATCGGCTTTTTCAGCATACCATTGGCTAATTGCGGCCATTGTTGGATTAGCATCCATATTCATAGCTATATTTTCTAAAGTACTATTTTTCCCATTTGAAACTAACTGATTCCAGTAATCACCATTAGGCCTCACATGGCCCCATATTACTGACGTTTCAGCAGCTCTTGTTTGAGCAATTGCTTCTAACTCTTTTGACCATTTTAATGGCACGTAATCAGCAGAAGTTAATTTTGTTCCATTAGTATTTGGCTCGTTTTGATACGGATCTGGAACCCATACATGTTCATCACAAGCCTCTTTTCTTATTCTATTTAATTCTGCTAAGATTGTATCTTTTTCAGCAGTAGTAAATGTAACCTTTTTTGTTACTAAAATATTACCAGTAGATGGTGTAGTTACATCTGTTGGTAATTCAGTTGCTAAAGAAGGAACACTATAAACAATCATCATACAAAAAACTAATGATATTGATAATATCCCTTTAATAACAGATTGGATCTTTTTCTTCATCATTATTTTCCCTCTTTCGTTGAACTTTCTCGACTATTTAATTTTAAACCTTATATATATCAAACACAAATTAACTAAGCATATAATGGCTTATTTACATAAAATTTACGTAAATAAGTGTAAATATAACAATTTATAATAACTCATAATAAAAAAGATGCCCGTTAGGGCATTTATTTTAAAATATATATAATTGAATACTAAAATCAAATTTTATAATTATCTATTAATCATTTAATTCTTTGCTTAAATAAATCATATCTATTAATTGTTTACCATCTTCAAACATCTTATGATCATAGTTATCTATAAAGAAATTCTTTAAAGTATGATGATACTTAAAGCCACTCTTTTCATAAAATGGAATAGTAAGTTTACTATCTCCTGTTCCTACTAAGATAGATGAATGAGTATCTTGGTACTTATTTATAATATACTCTAAAAGTTTTGTACCATATCCATGATGATGATACTTTGGATCAATAGCGATATTCTTTAATTCAGTAGTTCCATTTTGTAAATCAAGAACTACGCATTCACCTTTAATACCATTATCATCTAAGACAAACATATTACCCTTTTCTAAATACTTATCTATCATTGATTCTTGTTCGTCAGCTTCTAATAACAATGATAAATAATCCTTTTTATTTTGTTTTATTTCTTTAATTTCAATCATAATGATTCTACCTATAGGTTAAAGCAATTACTTTATTATCACTAGGAACTGATAGTTCATTACTTTCACTAATTATCGTGTTTGGATAAATCTTTATAAATGGTTCTAATGTTGATATAGGATGTAATCCCCAAGTATGAGTACGATAATGCATGGGAATTACAGTTTTAGGTTTTAAGATATCTATTATTTCACTAGCTTTAGAAGCATCAATTGTATAGTGTCCTCCAATAGGTATCATTAAAACATCTAAATTCCTTAAATTATCTATTTGAGATTGATTTAAGTCACAACCTAAATCACCTAAGTGGGCAATTCTTAAATTATCAGTAGTAATTAAATGAATAATATTATCTCCTCGAAGTGAACCTTGTTTATCATCATGAAATGATGATATTTTTTCAATCTTAAAAGGATTCTTTATAGATGTCTTAATTATCTTTACTCTTTCTTTAGCACTATGATCACTATGATTGTGTGAACAAAGTACTAGATTTGCACTGACTTCTAAAGGTTTTAGACCCGGAACACTTTCATTTGCATAAGGATCTAGAACAATTGTATAGTCATTATAATTAATACTAAAACATGAATGACCAAAGTATTTTATTTTCATAGTTATCTCCCAACAAAATATTTCTATTCTTTAATTTTATATTTAGCTACAAGTACTTCTTCTTGATCTTTATTATCAATAAATAATGTTCTATTAAATAATATATGATTATAACTTAGCGTTAATTCTAAGATACATAGATATATTCCAATATCAATTCTATTATAAAACGTTACTCTATCTGCAGGCATTATTCCTCTTTTACCGGGCTTTTTATAACGATATATTTGAAGTTCATCATCGATGTGTTTGGTAATCCATGGTTGAGTATTACAACTGCTAGGACTATACCCGACAATATTAGACACTCCTTCTATTTCATTACCAATCCAGGTTTCTGTTAATGGTTTTCTTTTAGCTTTAAACATATCTTTTCGATACTTAGTAAGATCATTAACTTTTGAGATGGCTATCATAATTATAAAATCTAAATTGTCTTTTCTTGTTTTATCATCTTTACCTATTCCATACCAAAGAGTCCCAATATTCATGGATACTAACTTCAAGTCCAATTGTTCTCCAATATATCCAATATTAGCTAGATAGTTATCTTTATTTTCACTATATAAATAAATACAGTATTCTTCCCCACGTTTACAGGTAGATTTTTCTCCAGGAACAATCTTCATGTCTACTTTAATACTACTATCTAAAGGAATTGTCTGTTTAAAATATTCTTTGATAGTTTCTAATTCATCATTCGAAATTTTATCATTACCGATATTTCTAAATAAATGAAATGATTTTCTTTTAAAGATCATTTGATATAAATCTATATTATCCATCTTATCACCTCTAAGTATGTTAGATATTCCATATTTATAACTCTATTTGGCTATATTTGTATATTATAATCTATATTGATTATTATTTAACTACTACCTTCGATGCCTTAACCCATTTTAAGCTACCTAAAATATCTTGAACTTCATCACTATTAAAATCACATTTATACCCTGTCACAATAAAGGTCTTTTTATTTACTTTAGCTACTGCCGCATTCTTAGCTAAATACCATGTTCCATTATCAAGTTTTACATCGCCATAATACTTACCATATAATGTTCCATCTTTTAATAGAGCTTTTAAATCAGAAATGGATTTAGAAGACTCAGAGATATTTAAATAAGGATCACCAGCTTTGTACTCTTTAGAATCACAAATATAATCTGCTCCTCCTGCTCCATTCATTTTCTTTCCATCTACAAGGCTCCAATCATCTGGGATTGTAGCTTTTACAACTGTTCCTTTTACTGTTTTAGTAGATGCTCCACACCCCATCAAACTAACTGCAACTAAACAAACTAGAACAGCACTTAATAACTTTTTCATTTTATACCTCCCATAACTATTTAACTAATAATCTAAAAATGTATATTTATTATATCATAATAGTTTTAATAGAATTAATATCCAAAATAAAACAACCGCTAATCTATATTTAGGATTAGCGATTGTTTATATTTTGTTTTATTAATCTTTTTTAGTTCTTTTTAATGTAAGAATTATTCCTCCAACGGCTAGAATCATTAATGATACTAATGAGACTAGGTTAGTTGAATCTCCAGTATTAACTTTAGTTGTTTGTTCAACCGTATTTTTATTTGTTTTATTATCAACTGTATTAACATCTTTTTGTTTATCAGTTTCTTTATTTACACTAAATGATTTAGTTGCCCAGTCACTTCCATCATAGTTTGCGATTTTAATCATATATGATGATTCAGTTAAGTTTAAATCATTAATAGTCGTTGAAAACAATTTATCAGTAGTAACATCAGCACTTTCTGATCTTATCATTGTCTTTCCATCACTAGTATATAAAGATATAAATACGGCTACACAATCATCAGTAATAATCTTACCACTAATATTTACTTTACTACTAGTAGCACTGATATCAATATTATCAGCATTTGTCGGTACACTTAAAGCTTTAATTGGAGTGTTTGAACTAAATAATAAAATTAGTGTGAAGATAATACTCAATAGTTTTTTCATATTATTGTTCTCCTTTAGTCCAAGTAACTCCAGCTCCAGATCCAAATTTAGCACCTTTAAATGTATTATCTCCAAATGCATCTTTTTGAACTGCAATTACTGAAATCTTAACTGGTTTATTTGCTTGAGATCCCTTATATAATACAAAGTCATCAGTACTTGTAAGGTTATCCATTTCACCGGTTTTAATATAAGTACTTTCATTTAGTAATGATGTTGTAACTGTTCCATCACTCCATGTATATGTACAATATAAATCCACCTGTGAAGTTTGAGAAGTTGGATAGTAATAAGTACCATAAATAACACAATCATTATTATCCCAATTAAATTCAACACCTGGTTGAGTTCCATGGTTTGTTCGTCCAATGGTCTGGTTCCCTTGTTTTGTATATTCTTGAATATCAATTCCCAGTCTTTGAATTAAGACATAACCAACTTTATCGACACCATTAAATGTATAGTTTACTTTTACTAATACTGAATCATAATAATTTGAATGGAAAGTAATAGTTTTTCCACTTGTTGAAACAGCGTTACTAGGTAATGAAGTTGAGATACTATTAATTACTGTTCCCTCAATTTGAGGATTAAAAGTAATTTGCGTATATCCAAAATATGTCTTTAAGACAAAAGGATTATCTTTAGTTGTATTATTAAATACAACAAATGGCATATTCCCAAAATCCCAAGCTGCAGCTACTTTGTCTTCACCAGTATGATTAGCGATTACTCCTTGGAAAGTTGGTTTATAGATACTTAACTGACATCCTCCATCACCGGCAGTAATGTGGAATGAAACAGAATAATCAGTTAAACCAGTTCTTCCTTCAATAAAAGCTCCACCAAGGTCTATTGATTTATAATCATCATAATCAACAACTGTACTATAATCATCATAATTAGGTGCTGGGAAAGCATTTTGATTATAATGTAACGTTTCCTTTTGATACTTAGTTGTTTGATCTTTAACATATTTTATTATTATTTCATCATTTTCTAAAGAATATATTTTACCACTAATAACTGTTGAATTAGTTAACGTTACTTCATATGAATAATAAGGTAAATCTAATACGTTTGAATCTTTAGGAAGTGTTTCACTTCCATTTACACTAACAGCACTAATTAAAGCTGCCTTACTAGCAAAGGCTCCTTCAAACTCATGAGTTAATATATCCCATAAATCATTTATTAATTTACCCTTAGCGATTTCATTATCACTTATATTAGAGTAAGCAAATAATTTATTATTTATTTTATCTGTTAATCCTTGATAATTATCAAATGGTTTAGGAGCTACACTTTGAGCTTTAAATGTAATTTCAACACTATGATCACTTGTCACATTAGTGAATTCAATTCCATTATTATATTTAACTTTTTCTAATTCTGTTTCATCTAAAGTATGAGCAGTTTGTAGACCTTTATCAATAATGATACTCTCTATTTCATATCCATAATCAGGTCTAATGGTAATAAAGACATTATTATGAGCTTGTACACTTAGGATAGGAGCACTATTTTCAATAGCTCCATTAGGTCCACAAGTTGTAGTAATTGTATAATCACTGCTAATTGGTGGATTATCATTCCCATCACTAGGTGCAAATGTAGGTTGGATTGATGTAGTACTATCAGCACTAACATTAATAGATATTTTATAAACATTATTAATACTTGGATCTTTTAAAGTTAATGTTGCAGCCACACCATCAACCCTAAATTCATCTAGTTTATAACCTTCATTAACTGTTACTTCAAAATCATAAGTCCCAGGTGTTATTTCTTTATAGAAATAGATGTTTTGTCCACCTGAGCCTTCTTCATCAGCACCAATTAATTGACCAACATATTGACTTGAATTCATAGAAGCTTTAACAGTCCCTGCAACTGTTTTTGTGTTGTCTCCAGGAGCTACATATTCAAATGTTTCTAAATCGCTAGCTTGATTTTCGAATCCATTTAATTGGATATCTCCCGTTGTTTCTGACATTGCATTTACATGATATAAACTTACTTGAAATATCATAATAAACGCAAGTAGAAATGAAACGACTTTTCTTTTCATATTATCCCTCTTTTCTCTATTGGTATCTTAATTATAAAAAAAGAGCAAATAAAAGAAATCATCCCTAGGGATGATTTTATCTTAATACTTTACTAATTAATTCTATTCTATTAGATACTTCATATTTAGATAAGATATTTCGCATATGGGTTCTAACAGTGTTCTTCGATATATGAAGTGCATCGGAGATATTTTCATTTGTTTTACCACTTAAGACTAATACTAGTATTTCTTCTTCTCGAGAAGTTAATTTTTCTACTGGTTTGGTATTTGATAAAGTAAATTGTTGTTGATGATTAGTTTCTTGTTTATAAGTATTCATATACTTAGTATTTTCAATTATTAATTCTAATTGTTTGATAACATAAGGTAATATAATTAGTGATATACATATTACTACCAATGCAATAATTACAATATGTTCTTTAGTTAGATTCATTTGAATTATAAAACGACTTAAATAACTTCCTGTTACAACCCCAAAAGCATTAGCCACTAATCCTAAAGCAAACATCCTAATTGGATTTTCATAATAATCTAAGTATTCTCCAATTACACATACCCAAAATAAATCTAATATTCCAGCAGCAAACAATAAGAATGAATCAACAATAAAATAACTAATTGAAGAAAAATCTAATAACATAAATAATATAAAACCAATAGCTGTAAGTCCGATTGCAATATGTAAATAACCAATAGGGCTATTTCTTTTACCAATTTTAATAAGAACAAATAAAGCACAAATATAAGGTATTGCCCAAAACCAACTAGTTAGATAAGTAATTCCTTTAAACGAAGGATTAACAATACTATACATAAATCCAGAATCGATGGTTATAACAAAGATAAATATAAATAATAAACCCATATATTGAATCAACATATTTTGAGGCATTAATTCAGTATTACTTTCTTCAACATTCTGGTTATCATCAATAAAAAAGTAACCAACCATTAAATAAAAAATAACTAGAATAAAACCAAATATAGGAGAAACATAATAAGCAACAAAAGAGGCAATGGCCATTAATATATTAGAATTTATTAAAGCATATCCTATTGCTCTAAAACGTCGATCTTTATCAATATAATACTTATACATATATCCCCAGGAAGAAAACATAATACCACTAATAAAAGCCACTAAGACCATTGATATTATTTGAATGGTTGGATAAGGTATCCAAAACATTATTGATAAGATTATACAAGGTATAATACACACCTTCATAACCTTGTTAGCATCTTTATTCTTGATAATTCCTGTTTGACTAACTATTAGACCAAGTAGATGAAAAAACATCATTAATAAATAAAAATATGATAATTCAAATCCTATACTATTACTTATCGCTTGAGTAACTTGCCCATCAAAAACAAAAGAAATGATATAAGCAAAGATCAGCGAGTAAACAATAATAGCCCGTTTTTCTTTTGAAATTTTCTCCATATTAACTTTCCCTTTCTTAAATTATAACCTAATAATTATTTCATTGCACATATTCCTATTTAGCAAGATATAATTTAATTGCTTTAATAAAAATAAAAGTAGCTATTTATAGCTACTTTTATCAGTTTATAATACTCACCTTTTTTATTATTTGTCTTAGATATTTATTTAACCCATTCAAGACTACCTAAAATATCTTTTACTTCATCACTATCAAAATCACATTTATATCCAGCTACAAAAATAACTTTTTTCCCTATTTTAGCTGTTCCAGCATTTTCAGCCAAATACCATGTACCATTATCAAGTTTAGACTCACCATAATATTTACCGTATGTTGCTTCACCTTTTAATGTACTTTTTAAATCAGCAATATCTTTAGATGACTCAGCAATATTTAAGTAAGGATCACCAACTTCAAATTTTTTTGAATTACAAATATAATCAGCACCACTAGCACCATTCATTGTTTTCCCATCAACGAGGCTCCAGTCTTCAGGTATTTTTGCTTTAACAACTCCACCTTTAACTGATTTAGTAGATGATCCTCCTCCACATCCAACAAGAGATACTGCTAGTAGACATATCAACATAACGCTTACTAGTTTTTTCATTTTTACATTCTCCTTCATAATATTTTAAATAACTAGACAAAATAATAAAAAGCAAGTTCCTACCTTATTTTTTAATCTTCTTTTTAAAGAAATTTCCAATTGATTCTAGAATCTCAACATTATTAGATGCTCTAGTAAAATCATCAAAAGTATCATTTTCAATCATTTCTTCTTTAGTTTTTTCCATTACAGTTCTTTCAGCAGCCCTCTTAGCCTGATAAGTACCTCTTTCTAATTCATCTTGAATTAATTCATCTTTACTTTCTTTAAGGATATCTTTAGCAATTCTTACTGAATCCTTTTTTTGTTCTTTGGTCATTTTAACTTGTTTTGGTTTAAGTTTTGTAAAAAAAGCAGCGAATTGATTTGATAGACCTTCAGATACAAATAGTTCCTCAAATTGCGTGGCACTAGTACATTTTTCCCCGAGGATGTTAACATCATTTGTAAAGATATCTAATTCTTCTTTTAAATCATTAGGTACTTCATAGTATTGATCAATGTAATTTATCTTGGCATCAACACAGGCTTTTACTTCATTTATCATATCTTCCCTCCTTTTTAGTAAAACACTTTAGTTATATTAAAAGATTAGTTATTATTAACTCCTTTAATAGATATGAATATTTAGGTAAAAGAAAGAAGGAATACTTCGTATTCTTTCTAATTCTTATCTAATAATTCTTGTTGACTTGTATTATGTGATTAGTAAAATATATAAACTTTACTTTATACTTTAATTATATGGAAATAAATAGTATTTACAATGTTCTCAAAAACAAATTATTTTCAATTTTATGCAATTAATTAAAAAGGTCTTATACATTTATGTATAAGACCTATAATCTTTAATATTTATAAATCGCAAATACCTTTTCCTTCTCCATAAACAGAGTACCAATCTTTATTAAAGTCTGTAACTGCTTTATCAATATTTGGATTTGCAAAAATTTGTTTTAAGATTTCTACTGGGGCTGTGATAGTTTCTGCGCCATAGTTAAATGCATCTTTAACTTGTTGAACACCTTTAAATGAAGCAGCCAAGATTTTACAATCATAACCATCGTTTTCTATTCTAGTTTGTAGACTAGATATTAATTCAAATGGATCACTACCTAAGTTACCAATTCGATTAACATAAGGGGCAATAAAGTCAGCTCCAGCTGCTAAAGCCATGTACGCTTGCATTAAATCATATACTGCTGTAGCTGTCACATTTATTCCTTCCGCTTTTAAGATTTTAATGGCTTTAACACCTTCATAAGATACAGGAACTTTGATATATACTTCCTTATCAATTTCTTTAACAATTCGATGAGCTTCTTCAACAATTTCATCAGCTGTTAAAGAAATAACTTGAACATGTAATGATCTTTCTTTCCCAATAATCTTTCTTACTTCTCTCATATGATTAAAGAAATCTTTTGGGGCTGTTTTTTTAACAATTGAGGGATTTGATGTTACACCACTGATTGGCATATATTCTACTGCTTCTTTAATATCTTCTAAATTAACTGTATCAATTATAAATTCCATTTTATTTTCTCCTAATTTTCTTTTATTAAATTTTTGATTCCACAAGTAGTAGCAATATCATAAAACTCTTGCATTTGATTACTTGTAAACATCTTATAATCTTTATCTAATTCAAATTCTAATTCCACTAATTCATATTTGGATGAAGCTAGAGGATTATAGTTTAGTAGTTCATAGTGAACACTATGATACTGACTAACTATAAACTTAGATATCTTTTCAATATTGTCTTTAGTAGCTGTGATATTTGGAATTAGAGGGGTTCTAATAATTACTTTATCTTTACTATTACTCTTTAATATTTTAGAGATATTTTCCTTAATTAAGTTTGATGATACACCTGTATATTGTTGATGTTTCTTTTCATCATAAATCTTTAAATCAATATAAATAAGATCTAAGTAAGGTAAAGCTTTTTCTATTAAGTCATAAGATGTATAAAAAGAAGTTTCAATCGCTGTTTTAATATTTTCTTTTTTACATCTTTTTAATATTTCGATCAGTTTATCTCCCTGTAGAAATGGTTCTCCGCCAGAGAAAGTTACGCCTCCCTCTTCTCGATAAAACACTTTGTCTTCTTTAATCTTTTCAATTAAAGTATCAATTTCATAAAATTCACTATCATATCTTATCGCTGTTGAAGGACAGGCTTTTACTAAATTATCAAAGTCTCCCTCATAATTCCTATTAAAGATTGGTCGATTGTTTTGATAAATCATTTGGTTACTTGAAGAAGCCTCTTCACATCTTTTACAATGAATACAAGAATTTTTAAAATAGATTACTTGTCTACTAGTTGATAGTCCTTCGGGATTTTGACACCATTTACATCTAAGTGGACATCCTTTAAAGAATACTGTTGTTCTAAGACCATGACCATCATGAACTGCAAATCTTTTAATATCAAAGACTAAAACTTTAGATGTCTTCATATGTCGTTCTTTCAATTATTTCATCTTGGAGTTTACCAGCTAGTTCTACAAAATAAGCGGTATATCCAGCCACCCGAATAGTTAATGATTTATGAAGTTCAGGATGAATCTTAGCATCAAGTAAGTCTTCTTTTCTTACAACATTGAATTGAATATGTGGTATCTCTAAATCGACAAACGCTCTTAAGAATGTTTCAAATTTATCCATTCCAGTTTGAGTGTTAAAGAATGATGGTAAAAATTTCATATTAAGCAAACCACCATTAGTAGTTAAATAATCGTCTAATCTAGATACGGATTTTAAGACAGCCGTTGGTCCTTTTAAGTCTCGACCATATACTGGTGACATACCACCATCAGCTAGAGGAGTTAAAGCATTTCTCCCATCGGGGGAAGCACCAACATTTTCACCCATTGGAACATGAGCAGAAACAGTATACATACCAGTATGATATTTACCACCTCGATAGTTAGTATATTTGTCCATTTTATTTCTAAAGTATCGTGCCCAGTTAGCACCTAATTCATCAACCCATTTAACATCATTTCCATATTTAGGAACTTTATTTAGTAACATTGTTTGAGTGATTTCATGACCTTTGAAATCACTCTTTAATGATTCTAATAATTCATGAGATGTAATTTCTTTATCATCAAAGACTAGTTTTTTAATAGCAGCTAGTGAATCAGCAAGATTAGCTATTTGAATCATTTGAATTCCGGAGAGATTATATTTAGCCCCACCGGCTGTAACATCTAATCCTTTATCTAAACAATCATCAATAACTGTTGAAAGAAAAGCGGTTGGCAAACATTCTTGATGAGCTTTTTCAACATAGATCTCTGTATCCATCATTTGTTGAATAAAATAATCTATTTGTTTTTTAAAAGCTTTTTCTAAATCTTCAAAAGTTTGATAGGTTTCAATGTTACCTAAATCTAAACCGATTTGTTTATTAGTAATTAAACAATAGCCATTGTTTAATGTAAGTTCTAGGGCTTTATTAAGATTGAACATAGCAGCATCTGACCAACCTAGATTATTTCCATGAGTTGTTAGTTCAACACATCCCACTATGGCATAGTCTCTAGCATCTTGCATTTCAATATCTAGATCATCATGAAGAGTATTTATTATTGCTTCATCATTAAAGAATTGAGGCATCCCACTTCCTTTTGCTACAACTTTAATAGCTTCTTGCATAAGTTCATGAGAACTATTTTTATTTAGTCTTACAGATAAGTTTGGTTGAGGTAAACCTAAATGATATTGAGCCTTTAAACATAATAATGATAATTCATTATAAGTATCATTACCATCTTCATCCTCACCACCAATAGCAATATTAAATCCAATTGGGAAACCCGCAAAATACTTAGCACTATTTTGATTTCTTAGATAGACAATTTGATTAAATTTTAACCATAAGCATTCCAATATTTCTAAAGCTTTTTGATCATCGATTATGCCTTTTTCTTTATCATGTTGATAGAATGGATATAAATATCTATCCATTCTTCCTGGAGAAAAAGATGATGCATTAGATTCCATATGTAGAACAGTAAATAGAAACCATAATGATTGAACTGCTTCATGGAATGTTTCTGGTGGTCTACTTGCAAGGTTCTCACAAATACTCGCTACTTCCATTAAAGATTCATTATCATCTGTTTTTGGCATATTAATAATATAGTCATGATATCTCATCATAAAATCACAAACACCATCTAAGGCAATAATTGTACATTCATAAAATTCTTTTTTATCTTCACTACATGTTTTAAGTTTATTTTGAGCTTTTTCTTTTAAACCTTTAGGTCCAAGTTTTAGCCATAAAGCTGAGTCGGGACAAATATGTCCTTGAGCATGATCTTTTTGATTAATCTTTACTACTTTAGATATCTCTTCAATTTGTGTTCCACATCTCTCTTTAATAACATCTTCCAAAGTATGGCCTTGCCAAAAAGGATAAATCTCTTCTCTAAATTCTTTAATATCTTCTTTATGAACCAAGAATTTATCTTGGGGTCTAGTCGGAAGTGTTTCAAATTCTTTATTTACCCATGAACAACCACTCTCTGGGAAGATAACACCGGCTCTAACACCTTTAGTTCGGTTACCGACAATTAGTTCTTCTTTTTCAACACTGATTTCTAGTTCTTGAAGGGCAGCTTTTAAAGATAAGGCTCTTTTTTTAGGAATTGATAAACCTTCATTTTCTTTATAAATACGAGTGATGATTCTTGCTTGTTCAATAGATGCATATCTAGGTGAACTTAACATTTTATCTTTTAAAATATCTATTCTTTTTGTTTTAACCAATTCGTCCATATTTATTCTCCCTTGTTTACATCTTAATTATACTTATAAAACAATAATATACAATACTTAAATTATTGTTTATTATTGTTTTGTATTAAAAAAAGAAATCACCTAAATGATTTCTAATCCATATTCTTTTAATTTTAATTGAATACTATCTTCTAGTTTATCTTCACAGATATATCCGCTAAAGTCACTAAGATGTCCAAAAGCATAATTTCCATCTAAATCTAGTTTGGCACTTTCAGCCACGATATAACATTTCTTACTAGATACTATAACTTCTTTTTTAGTAAGGCCATCATTAACATCATAGGTAGTAACATTTCCATCAGTTGCATTGATTCCTACTACTCCCATAAAAGATATATCAAATCGATATTGTTTTAGTTGATCAATAGTAATAGCTCCTAAGAATCCATCTTTAGCTTGATTAAAATCCCCACCAATAAAAATTAATCGAGTATTAGATTCATTACTAAATAATTTCATAATATCTATCATATTAGTAACAATTGTAATCTTTAAATTCTTTTGATAAATAAGTTTTGCGATTTCTAAAGTTACAGTCGAAATTCCAAGAAATACCATTGTACCTGGTTCGATTAATTCTACAGCCTTCAAAGCTATCGCTTTTTTCTCTGGTGAATGAACACCAATTCTTTCATTTACATTTATTATATGAAGGTTTTTACGAAGTTGAGTAGCACCACCATGAATTCGTTTTAATAGCCCCGCTTTTTCTAAAGTTGTTAGATCCTTACGAATACAATCTTCCGTGACCTGAAAATCTTGACTAAGTTCTTTTACTTCAACTTGTCCATCCACATTAAGTTTAGCAAGTATTTGATTATGTCTTTCTTGTTGTAGCATCGTATCAACCTCTCTGGTAGTTATTATATCATTTAATAAAAAAGAATAACAAGCAATAAAAAACAATAATAAATTTAAATGAAAATAATTATTAAAATTATTTAGTTATTACTGACCATCATTATTTTCAAACACTTCTTCTCTCGAAAATAGAATAGTTAAAGCAAAAATTAATGATACTAGTTCATATTTTTTATTAAAGCATATTATGTCTTCTTTCAAAAAGTTATTAGTATTAATTTTTGCTATGCACTCATTATCATCATTGTATAAAGTATATCCCAACTTTGGAAAATTACTTTTTGCATAAAATCCTTTATAATTGGAATAATAAACTGTTTTCTTTGTTGCTTTAATTTTTTCTTTTATTTTAATTACTGGCAATTCTGATGAAACAACTGTGTATAAATAATAGTCAAGAAAAAATAACCATTTCCGTTTTGCTCTCTTTTTTATTGAGCCAATTTTTTTGCCATTTTGTTTTATTGTTACTTTCTTTTTTAAATGAGTGTATTTTACAAATACATCATACTTAACTTCATTAACATTGGAATACACTTGCTTAGAAAATATATTTTTTTGGTTTATTAATATAGTTGAATCTTTATATTCATTACAACTTAATACTAAGACAGATCCTTCATTAGGTGCAATGAATTGTTCCTTTTCTTTTTCTTCTTTATATTCCATATAATCATTTATTTTTTGATTAGCATTATCTATGATGCCTTCCATGTCTATATTTTTCAACTTTTCTTTGGTTGCTGTTGTAGTACTCTTAACTTTATCCTTTGCCAACTGAGTCGCTTTGTCTTTTAAATTCATATCCTTACCATTTATAGATTGTTAACTACCCAATCAATTCACCCCATAATAATTTTACTCCTAAAATAATTAACTAATGATTGTACGTATTAAATTTAAACCTTTTATTTTATAAAATAATATCTTGTGTTCCAATTTCTTTTAGTTTACCTTTTTCGAACACTATTGCTAATCCATGTTCTACTTCAAATTTATAGTCACACATAATAGCTATAACATCTTTTTTTGTATCTCTTGGAACATATAAGTATTGAGGCATTATATATTTATAAACATTGTCTACACTAGTAAGATCATTATAATCATCACTAATAATGTATTCCGATAACTTATCAACTATTTCTTTTCCAAGTTTAATATCAACAAATTTATTTACTAATTGAACTTGTTCATCAAGAACTTTATTATCTTCATACGTTTCATAATAGACTGATAATTCAAACTCTCTTTTGTCAATTACAAGTTTACATTTATTTATCATACTTATTATCTCCTTGCTTTATTGCTGCTTCTGATCTTCCACCTCGATGTCCACATACAATATGAATTGAATGGTCAACAAATTGCATAGTTTTTCCATCGGCACATTCATGAAAATCGAGTTTATTGTCTATTTTGTATTGTTTAACTTTTTGAGCATCCCAATTGGTTTGACCTTCATGCTTCTCTTCATTCCATTTCTCCGCCATAGCCTCATAGCCCTTTTTAAAATTGTCTGCTCTGATACCGCTCATATTATCAATTTTAACTGTACCTTTTGAAACAGGCGTAAAGTTAGGTATTCCATATTTATATGGAATACCATCTAATCCAAATTTACTTAGAGCCTCTTTTGCTTCTTCATTTGTTACAACAAACTTGCCTTCTCCTCTTGCCCCTTCCCAATGCCCATTAGGATTAGTTTCATTAGGGGTGCTTTCTATTCTCTCTTTTCTGGTACTATTAAACCCATCCAACTTATTATCCACATTATATTTTTCTTTTGAATTTAAATTTTCTGTTTGATCTTCCTTCTTATTCCTCACATCAGGACTAAATCCCTCACTAAACGTGTTTTTAGGTTGGTTGAAATTTTCAGTCTTTGATTTTATATCCATATATTCTCCTACCTCCGCGGTAATCCTTTATTCAAGTTATCTAATGCTTCTTTTGGATTGTCACGTAAATAAATCAAATAATTAAATGCTCCTAAAACAGATAAAGGAAATTTCTCATTAAGTGTCTTAGCATTATAACCTTGTTCATGTATAGGATTATCACTCCATCCCTCTTGAATATATTTTACAAATTCTTCTTCCACATCTTTACAAGTATGAATACTTGAATACTCTTGCTTGCATCTATTATCATTTAAATTTAATTGCTCTTTGCAATATTTTATAATAATTTCTTTATTATTCACTGAATTCACCTCCCATTTTCCCAATGAATGCCTCAGTATATTTATATGCATCCATTTCCATTGGTTGTATAAAATAAGCTAGATAGTTGTCTTCAGGGTTAATATAACAATCAATATTTGTAGATAACAATTTATCAAAAACAGTTTGGTCACTTGTAGGCAACTCTGCTCTTTGGTACTGCCAAGCATGTCTAAGTTCGTGAATTATTGTTTTAAGAGTTTCTACTCCATTGTTTAAATATTGATTATTAATAAGTAGTAAATTATTATCGAAATCATACTCTCCATAATCTTTATCTACGAGGTCTTTATACACTAATTCTGGTCGTTCATTAAGATTTAATTCAGATGCAACCTCTTTAAACAATGCATCGCATGCATCTTTTTTATTATCGATGCTGAGTTTATCCCATCCATTATAAAATAAATCAAATAATTCTTTTGTCTCTATTTGTTCTTTGTCTTCACCAGAAATTCTTTCATCAAAGTTTTGCTTTGTATTATCCTTTGCGTTTTCTGTTAAATCATTATGTTCCAATCTTTTATCAAAGTTATTAGAGTCTAAAGATTTGTTAGTTGTATCATTTGTATTTATTTCATCTGGTTTAAAAATCATCGTAATCCACCAACTTTACTCCAGTTTTCTAAATCACTAGCATTATTCAAATCTAAATATAAATAATCAGTAATAATACTTTGGATAATATCCCTTCTTACTTGATTTTCTATATCTTTTGTAACCTTACTTGTAAGTATTACTTCCGCAGTATTAGTCCATTCTGTAGGATCATTAGATTCACTATAGCATTTAGCTACTTCTTCCTTTATATCAGGGAATAATGCACTCATAATTGGTGCAAGTTTAGTCATTCTTGGTTCCATAGGAGGTTTAGATAGCCATTTATTGATTGCAACTTTAGTTGAAGCATCTAGTGTCATATGATCCATTTTTTCATTAATATCCTTTATTACATTATCACTTACTTCATCACACTTACTGAGTAATGTTGCAATAGCTAATTCATCATCATAATTATCTTTTTCAATGACATTATTGTGATAAGTATATTCATACATTTTATTTGAAATTTTTGCTCTATCAATTTTACATAGCACTGGTTCAATCCATTCATTTTGATAGACTGCTCCTACGCCCAAAGGTAATTTTGCTAATTCAGTGATTTGATCTTCTGTTAGATTGGCAGCTTTACCAACTAATTCTCTGTCACTTAAATCAGGTAATCTCATAATAATTTTAGTATTTGTATTTCTAATTGTAGACATATCCAATAGTCCAGGTGCCTGATCAACAATTATAAATCCTTCGCCATAAGTTCTCATCTCTGCTATAGCATTAGCTAACATTTCAACGCTCTTACCTAATAAGTTTCCACTTTCACTACTTTGATTATTGGAAGTTCTTTTTAATAAGTTATGTGCTTCTTCTAAAACTGTTATATGTTTGATACTTTCGTTTAAACCTTTTATATTTGTCATTCTATATTCTTGAAGTTTTAGAACTAAGATTCCCATTAATAATGATTTTGTTTCAGTTGATCCAACTCTGCTTAAGTCAACAATTACCTTTTTATCAAATAATTCTTCGTTAGTTATTTCATCAGTATTAAAAATCATTCCATAAATACCATTAGTTAATGATCTTAATCTAGTAAGTAATGATCCTTTATATGCCCCTTTATTTTCATTGTCATATTCACTTGAATCTATAATAGTTTTAATATTCCTACAAACATCTTTAAATGTAGGATACAAATTATCTCCATAATCATTTATAGATGTGGTTAAATCCCAACCACAATTTTTATATGATAATTCCACGGCATTTTTCAATACAGCAGGCATTGCAGCATACATTGGCCAACAAACATTAAATATCTCAACTAATCTATCAATATGTTCTAACACATGGATTCCTTTAGGAAAACTAAAGGGGTTAAGTTTTAGCAATGGTGCTAAAGATTGATTAGTACCATAAACACTAACATCATCACAATCTGAACAAGCGTGCTTATATTCTCCCTTAGCAGGTTCAACAACTAAGAAATTAATATCATTCTTTGTTGCCTCATTTAATATTTGGTAAACAGTATTACTTTTACCAGATCCAGTACTACCAGTTATAAATGTATGTGATGAAAGTGAAGCCTTATTCAAATCAATAGCGATGTTTTCTTCATGATTCATATGAAATACATTACCTAAATGGATTAAATCTTTCTTTTCTCCTAGTTTGGAATATGTAGATACATTACGACCAAACTTTGCACACTCTATTACTGGTAATCCAGCTATAGATTTTTGAGGAAAGTTTAGCGATAAAGCTAATTCTTTTCCAGATAAGCTTGCTGTTGCTGTTACAACAGAAGGGTATACTAAATAATCAGAATAATCAGAGAATTCAGAGATTCCATTGGAAGACACAATATTTGGGTTTAATGCAAACATTGGATGTCTTAATTCTTTTAGATATTTAAATATTTCCTTAGCTTCTTCATTATTATCACTTACATCTCCACGCCAAAAATTAACCGCCGATTTTGACATATATGATTCCTCACCTTGAGTTAAAGCTAAATACGAATGTGCTACATTATTGGCAATATCTATATCCTCACTTATTACATAGGCTGCAAAATCCCACATTCCTAAAGCCGTACTTTGCTCATATCGTTTCATTTGTTCTTTTAGCATTTCCAAGCAATGCTCAATATTATAGTTGTTGAAGTTTTGAACAATTCCTTCATTTTTTCCTAATGTAGCAGTGACAGAAGACGTCCTTGCAAAGTTAGCACCAAGATTTGCTCCTAAACTTTTACTCAAAGTCCTGCCAGCTGTTTTAGCTATTCCTTTAGTAAGCGATCTACCGACGGTATTAGTAATTGCTTTGCTTGTAGCATCGGAAACCGTCTTCCCTTTGCTGATACTTTTAGATTTATTCCATCCATGACTGGCATTTACTCCAGCAGCAAATAATTCATTAAACCCTGTCCCTGCATACATACCTATATTATTAGATGAACCACTACTATTTGTTTCGTTTTCGCTAGTCCCTTCGTTGTGGTTTTTACCCTCTGAATTTGCAACCGCATCAGAAGATGATTGTGCTGAATTAGCAGTTATAGCTTGGTTAGTTCCATTTTGAGAACCAACACTTGCACCAACATTTACCCCAACAGTTGCACTTGAACCAAATGATTTATTATCGCTTACTGTGAAATTTGTTTGCCATGAAGCATAAGGGGTTAAACTAGAGTATATTTCCCCTAGTCTTAACTTTCTTTCTTCAATGTCGCGAATCGGTGTTGCTAACAAAATTATGGTATATTCTTCCTCTTCATTTTCAGGAACAATCCCATCAAGTAATTTTTCTATTGTTTGGCTAACAAACTTTTCTGATTTTTCAGTTGGGATGTTTGATGCACTTGCTATAGAATAATTACCTTCTTTATTTAAACAAGGAATATTTCCAATACCTTCAGCATTTAATTCAGCACCCGGAAAGTTCCCCTTAATAGCATCAACCAATCTTTTCTTATTACTATTTGATTTATTATTATCAGTTGCATTATCATTGTTTGTCACTGCTAAATAGACATTGTTTGTTGTTCTTGTTCTATTAAAGACTAATGCAATGTTACAGTTTTCATTAGACAAAACCGCATAAACATTAACCAATTTATCTAAATTATTTTCATTTCTATCAGTTACCCATTTAGTAATATTGATATATCTAATATTATAATTTACATCAAATGGTTCCTCGTATTCTGCAGTGCTACTAATAGGAGAATACAAACTTGATATTTGTTCTAAATATGCATTAAAGATTTCAACACTATTAGCTGCTAATAATTTGTTGGTCAACTCTTCTGCTCTATGATCACTAGGATCTGGTTCTTCTAGGAAAAAATTTTCTCTTAATTTATCTATTTTTTCAACTTGTTCAGGACTAAGAACTGATACTTTTGCTACTGCATCACCAGCTTTTCCCGCAGCCTTTGTGACTATACTTTTAATTCCCATAGTTTTCTTCCCCTTTATTTAATTTTCTTTCCACTCCATCATTTCTTTAATTTGAACAGCATATCCATTTAATGAATTTTGCTTTAATGCTAGGTCTGCAATATTTTTAGTATCCTCACTAATGATATTAGCTTGGGCCATAAGTTCTGGGCTTAATTCAACAATATTATTAAGTACTTCATCCAATAAATTTTGAGCCCATTCATCAAATGATGTATTATGGTTTTCACTAATAATACTATATAAATAGTCTATCGTTTCTTTAATACCTTTGTTATAAGTCCTTAAAAGTTTCCTTCGGCTTAATTTAGTAGTATTGATTATTTTCAATTCTCCTAAAATAAACTTGTAGGCAAAACGATCTTTATCAAATAATATATCAGCATGATCATTAAACTGAATATCTTTATAGGTAGTAATGATTTTAGATAATTCTTCTCTTTTGTTTTCAGTTAAAGCCGTTGCTCCATTAATGACAGTTCTAAGGGAAACTCTTAAATCTTGTGATTTAGAATCCCAATACTTTTTTGATTCCTCTTCTAATTCATTTTTTATAAAACTTACCGCATTGGAGTATTTTGCTTTATTAGTTTCAAGTAACTCCTCAGAAGCATCTTTTTGAATATCTTTCTTAGATTCAATTAGTGTAGAAATATCATTGTATGAATCTTTAATCGCATCTACAAAAGTATCCTTTAATTTATAAATTGATTCTTTCTTTTTTCCTTTGATGGTTTCATAAAAATTATTTTTTGTATTCTGAATCCGATCATCTATTCTATTTTCCACATCATCTTTTGATTGGTCATATTTATCTTTTTCCATATGTGTGTTTGTAATTTTAATATCTTCATCTTCTAATTCATCATCTGTGATATACAAAGAAACATCATCGTGATAATTATTCATATAAGCAGGGTATTCTTCATCATATTTCACATTTATTTCATGAAATTTGTCGTTTAGTTTTTCGACAAGTAATTGTTTATCCTTTTCAAGTGATAGTTTTCTTGCTTCTCTTGATTTTTCACGTTCTTCTTTTTTTAAGACTATTTCGTCATTAGTTAAGTCTATAACTTTATCTAAAAAAGTAACTGATTGCATTGATTTATTATAGGCTGAATACTTTTCAGCAAACACTTCTATTTCTTTTTCAATACTAAACAATCCACTATTTGTGTAAATAAGATTCGTATTATTTATACATTCTTCCTCGGCTCTTTTCATTAGTTGCTCAGGCATAATATTATATTTATAAAGTGTTTTGTAATATCTACTTTCTTTATCATTATATTTATGTTTTTGATCATCATATATTTCTGCACTAAAATCATCAATAAATTCTCCATTTATTTTTGAGCCTAAGCCAACAATTGATGATACAAAGAAAATACCTTCATTATATAAACTCTTAGGAATAGCTTGATCAAGTATTTTATCCTTATCCTCACCAACTAATGATGTTTTTGTGATTTCTGAATTATCAGCTTTATTAACCACAATCATGGTAAATCTATTGTCTAATTCTTCTATGTTTTGTATTTCCTTATTTAGTTCTTCATTATCATTACTATCTAAAGTATTATATTCTGATACAAATATAGGTAGGCCATTAGTCAATCCTTTCATAGCGTTCTTTAAAACTTCCAAATGTCTTTTATTTGAAGAACTATTTGATCCTGGTGTATCAAATATTACAAAATCATTATTTATTTGATTCCATATTCCACCAACAAAAGGTATAGATATTTCAATTAAATCAGCTACTCTTTGTTCATCCTTTTTATCAAAGCCATTAATCATTTCTAATGCTTTATTTATAATTAACGTTGTCTTTTTGGAATCTAGTTCACCCATTTTTTCTTCAAGTAATGATAATAATTCATTTTTATTTTTTGATACATTAAAAGTATACCCTTCATCAGTAAAATCTATTTGAAAAGGTTCGTTATCAAATGTAAACTTAATAAATGCTCTATCTTTATACTTTGATTTATTAATTTTAAAGACTTTTGCAGTAATTGGTTCTCCCCCACTTGGCAATACTTCATTTCCTATAAGGGCATTTATAAAGGTGGATTTACCAGCGCTGTAATTACCAAGAATACAAATTGGAATAATATCATTAGATGCTTCTGTAAATTTCCTTATTTCAGTTTGAATGCCTTTATTATCGCCAACTGCAGATATTATTAAAGGATTCATTTGCTTAAAACATTCAATAATATTAGGCAAAATATCTCTTGCATTTTCCAATCTAAATTTAGATTTAGAAATGATAATTCTTCCTTTGTATTGATTATCAGTACACAAGCTTTCTAATTCTTTAAATTCATCCGTTGTTCCTTCGAATTCAATTGCTATTTGCTCAGTACTGTTATCAAATTCCCTGATTATTTCATCCAATATATCTTTAACAATAAATGGAAAAAATTTTATTCTAAACTTATCTCCTATTAACTTGCTATCAGGATAATTTTCTATATTCAAATCTTTCCAACTATCATTTTCTTTAATTTTATAACTAATGTTCTTTTCATAAGGATTGCTTACTATTCTAATTTCTTTCATTCTGACTTTCCCCTTTTTTAAAATGATGTTAATGACTTAACTATAATTATACACTACCCTTAACTTTATTGTCTTGCTATTTCAAATATTCATACTTAATAAACATCAAAAAGCAGGAACATATGTTCCTGCTATATTTTACTCGTTATCTGGTGCTGAAATCATACCATTCATGCTATGGTTATCTTCATCATAAGATAGATATACATTATATCCCTCTTTATTATCTGCAGAATAGAAGCCATCGAAACTGCTTGGATCAACTGTATATCCCATTTTTTTACAATCATCAATATATTTATTAAATTTTTTCATATTCATTCCATATGCATAGAACATAAATAATGAATCATCATCACTTCCGCCTTTTTTAATAACCTTAGCATCTGGCTTTGGAACTTTATCTTTAATTACTGTTTTTGTCCAGTAAATCGCTTTTTCAGTTTTATCATCATATGTATAATTTTTTGAATGAAAATCATAATATACTTTGTAAATTTTATTATTATCAATAAAACTGATAGTTGCAGTATCTGGCTCTGATAATTTGTAATGCTCGTAATTACTTAAATAATGGTTTCCACTGTAATAATATAATCTTTGATTCTTTATTGATTTATTCTTATCTACGATTTCATCAGAACTAGCTGTAAAAGATATTTCTTTTTCTTTTATTTCCTCCATTTCTTCTTCCGAAGCATCAAGTTCCTCTTGCATATCAGAATAGTATTTTTCTTTATCTTCTTTCTTTATTTTTGATTTCTCTTTAAATTTTATTTCAATATTACTAATAGTGTATGGAGTATTATTTGTATAATCAAATAATGCATATCTATCACCATCAATAATTCCTTCTTTAACTTTCCAATCAATATCCTTAATACTAATTGCAGGTTCATCACTTGTACTAGAGCTAGATGTAGAACTACTATTATCTTTTGATCCACATCCTGTTAATCCACATACAATACTGAAACACAAAATCATACTTAAAATTTTTCTCATTTTACTTCCCTCCAAAATATTTTTCTTTTAGGTAAATTGCCAATTCTTTTTTTTCTTCTAAATGTTCCACCTTTCTATCGATCATTATTAATATCTGTTTGTTTGTTTTTTTGTTTAAACTTTGAATTTCTAAGATACTAAACCCTATTGACTGAAAATCTTTTATTTGAATATACTCATCTAATTGAGTTTCATCATAGAATCTATAACCAGAATTATTATTTATTATTGATGGCTTTAATAAGCCGATTTGATCATAATATCTAAGAGTGTACACACTGCAGTTACAAAGTTTTGAAAACTCCCTTATTTTCAACAATTATCCTATCACCTCTTCTTTAACTCTATCATTAGAGGTAACTAGAAGGTAAAGATTAATAAACCCTTCATGTTATCCACAATAAAAATAACATTAAATTAAATATCACAATAAAGGCAAAAACATTAAAATGTTTGGTCAAAAAAAAGATTAGATAATTGTTCTAATCTTCTAATAAGGATATTAACTTTTCGTTTATTGATTCTAAGTACAATTTTCTTGAATTGAAAGAATTCAGGAAAAACATTTTATTAAAAATTTCCATAGATATTATTTCTGGTTGAATAAATTCTTTTTTAAATTCTTCATAATATGAATCTTGTTTTATAGCATTCAAATATTGTGAATGACAAGCCAAGTGAAATAATCTAATCGGTAAAATAGCAGGAAAACTATTATCACAATTAGTTGATAAAGTGCTTCCTAATGGTTTATTAAGTTTGCAATCTTCATTTATTATCCTCATTTTATTTTTATTTACTAAATCATTATACGTTTTAATAATTATTGCTATCTTTAAGGCATAGATAGTTAACTTGCCATCTTCGTTTCTAATAAATAGTCCTTCATTTGAGTTAAATTCTTTAATCCAATTTTTATCATAAGCAATTATAGTCTTCAAAAACGAAACTGCATTGCTGCACTTAAATTTAGTTCTATCCCTAGATTCTATTTTTTTAAATTCTTTTTGTTTACAAAAAGAGTATAAATCATCATTGTTTAGAAATTCTTCAATATTATTTATATCTATAAATAGTTTTTTCCAAGAAGTTGAAGGTCTAATTAATAACTCATCAAATTTAAATATATCTTGTTGAATTAAGTTATAAATCATATCTCCACAATATAGTCTCATAGAATAGCCATATAAGTTGTCTAGAATAATAATTAAGGGATTATCATTATTACACTCTTTAGATATATAAGGTTGAGATATTACATTATTGATTTCGTTTTCACAATCTTGATTCATTAAATTATTGATTATCTCACAAGTCTGTTCTGATAAAATTGATAAGTCATTTTGCTCTGAAATGAAGTAATTAAAAATGTCTCTATTGTCTAATAGATTGTTCAATATAAATGATATAATTTTACCTCCATCAGTTCCTTCGTTAAAACTTTTATCAAATGTTTTTTTATCATTGGAGATATATTTAAAAATATTCATTGATGGAAACACAAAATAATTAATCATATAAAAAAGATATAGCAGTTTTAAATAATTACAATCATCTAATTTTTCAAAGGATTCATTTAAGCCAATTTGTCTCAATCCTTTTGATATACTAAATTGTTCATTATTATTCCTATATAGTATCTCTTTAATTTCGTTTAAACTTCTATTAAAAGTAAAATCACTTATAGTTTTATATGACAAACCAATCTCATAATTGTTGTTATCTTTATGTCCTAACTTAATTTCTTCTTTGGATTGTAATTTTTCATTTATTAAATCTGTCATCCTATATATTTCTTTAGAAAGTGAATATAAAGATGGTCCTTCATAATCAAATTCAATATCATATAATGAACACAATTCCTTATCTTTAAATAACATAATTAGCACCTTCTTTAAAAAATTATATCATAATTTCATAAAAGCTAAGTACTTGTATCTCATCCATTTTAACTAAAAAACAAAAAGCCCTTGAATAAGGGCTTTAAGTCTTTTGATACTTTTTGAATTATCCAAAAATTATCTCTTAGAGAATTGAGGAGCACGACGTGCTTTCTTAAGACCGTATTTTTTACGTTCTTTCATTCTTGCATCTCTAGTTAGGAATCCAGCAGCTTTAAGTTGTGGTCTGTAATCAGATCCAGCTTCAAGTAAAGCTCTAGCAACACCGTGACGGATAGCTCCAGCTTGTCCTGAGTATCCTCCACCAATTACATTAACTTGAACATCAAATTTGTCTTGAGTTGAAGTTAATTCTAATGGTTGGTTTACAATCATTAAAAGGATTTCTGATGGTAAATAATCTTTTGCAGGTTTACCATTGATAACCATGTTTCCTGTACCTGGTGTTAAAATAACACGAGCTACTGAAGATTTTCTTCTTCCAGTTCCTCTATATTGTACATTTGCCATATCTACTACCTACCCTTTCAATTTCATTTCTGTTGGATTTTGTGCTGCATGAGGATGATCCGGACCTGCATATACGAATAATTTCATCCCTTGTTTTCTTCCTAATGTGTTGTGAGGTAACATACCTTTAACAGCTGCTTCAACCCATCCAGTAGGATTTTGGTCTCTGAAATCTCTTGCAGATTTAGATTTTAAACCTCCAAGCCATCCAGTATGGTGATAATACATTTCTTTTTCAAGTTTCTTACCAGTCATTACTGCTTTTTCAGCGTTAACGATAATTACATAATCTCCACAATCAACATGTGGTGTGTAAGTAGGTTTATTTTTACCTCTTAACACTGTAGCTACTTCTGAAGCTAAACGACCTAAAGTTAGTCCAGCTGCATCAATAACATACCATTTTCTTTCTATTGTGGCTTCATTAGCCATCGTAGTTTGTCTCATAACTTTTCTCCTTTATCCTTACCGGGGACTTAGAGTTCATAAGAACACTACCATTTTAAAGAAAAGCCTTGATAATGTCAATGCTTTTTAGACCAATATCAAGATAAGTGTTATTGTAGTAATTTATGATAATTAGTCTTTAATTTTCAATAACAATTCTATTTTTCATGTTATACTCTAGATATGGAAAATAAACATAAAAGAAGAAAAAGATATAGTGGAACCCATCCCAAGAAGTATAACGAAAAGTATAAAGAATTAAATCCTGATTTATACCCTGATACTATTGAACATGTAATTTCTAAAGGAAGCACTCCAGCAGGAATGCATTTATCAATAATGGTTGATGAAATATTAGAATTTTTAGATATTCAGCCTGGCCAAATAGGTCTTGATTGTACTTTAGGATATGGTGGTCACACATCTAAGATGTTAGAGAAACTTCAAGGACAAGGGCATCTCTATGCCCTTGATATTGACACTATCGAAATGGTAAAAACTAAAGAAAGACTTAAAGATAAAGGATATGGAGAAGATATTCTAACTATCAAACAGTTAAACTTTAAAGATATTGATATCTTATCTAAGGAAGTAGGAAAGTTTGATTTTGTTCTAGCTGATTTAGGTGTTTCATCAATGCAAATTGATAATCCTACTAGAGGATTTTCATATAAACATGATGGCCCTTTAGATTTAAGACTTAACCCTAATGCTGGTAAACCAGCATTTGAGTTACTTCAAGACTTTACTAAAGAAGACTTAGAAAATATTTTATATGAAAATTCTGATGAACCTTATTCAAAAGAATTAGCTCGAAATATTATTTCTAATATAAAAAGTGGTAACTCATTAGAGACAACCACTTCATTATATAAAGTAATAAGTAAAACATTATTATCAATTGATCCTTCTACAAATAAAGATCAAATTAATAAAACTGCTGCTAGAGTATTTCAAGCCTTAAGAATAGAAGTTAATCAAGAGTTTGAAGTATTACATGAGTTTGTTGAAAAACTTCCTTCAATTCTAAATCCTGGAGGAAGAGTTGCTATCCTTACTTTCCATTCAGGCGAAGATAGAGTAGTAAAAAAATCTTTTAAAGAAATGAAAAGGTTAGGTATTTATGATGATGTATCTCGTAATGTTATAAGACCTTCTGCAAATGAATGCCATCGTAACTCACGAGCTAAATCGACAAAAATGCGTTGGGCAATTAGAAGCAATATAAAAATATAAGCGTAAGACATAGTCTTACGCTATTTTATTAAAGCATTCTTCTAAAAAGTGTTTGGCTAAAGAATTAGGTTTTATATTTTCTAATGCTTCTTCTTTAGTAAACCAAGTTGCTTTATCTACTTCATCAGTTAGTTGATAGTTTTCACTATCAACTACAACCATATAATTATGAATTAGAGTATTAGTTTTTTCAAAGTATTCATTATCATTATATTTATAACTTAATACTTTTAGTCCTACTTCTTCTTGAATCTCTCTCACTAATGTTTCTTTGGCATTTTCACCTTTAGTGATATATCCCGCAATTAAGATATTATCATTTCGATTATATTGTTGAATTAAAAGTACTTTATCTTTATTTTTATTAAAGACTATAGAAGAGATAGCACTATTAAATTGTTCATAACGATATTCATTACAAGATGGACAATATGGTACTAAACCATCAATACCATCTTGTTTTTGGATTAATTTTGTTCCACATTTACTACAATAATTCATTACTCTCCTCCAAAAAATTCAAAAGTTAATTTTAATACTTCTTTAATATCAGAAAGTTTATCAAAAGAATGAGAACCACCTTTAATAGTAATAAACTGATGTTTATTATATAACTTATTATATTTTTCATTTATTTTATAAGGTACTGTTGTATCAGCATCTCCATGAATTATTAATAAATCATTCTTATAAGCATCTAAATCCTTGTATAAATCACGACTAATAATATCTTCCACAAAAGCATCTGATATTTCATATCCTTCATGATCATATGTCTTAGCTCTAGGCACTTTACCTGTTAAGTATTCTATCGCATCAGGTAAGTTTAAAGCTGGTGCCCATAGACAAAGTTTCTTGATTTCATTTGGGTATAGCTTTGAAAGTTCAGAAGCAATAGCCCCACCCATTGAATGTCCTAAGACATAAATTTCTGTGCAATTTTCCATCTTCATTACTTCTTCAATCATGATTCTGGCACAAGAAAGTTCGTCTTTAAATGTCATATCAACAAAGTTTAAATCACTTTCTCCACTTCCTAAAAAGTCCATTCTCATCGTAGCTATTCCTTTAGCTTCTAACATTCTAGCAAGTTGAACATATGAAAACTTTGTTCCTGTTTTATCACCAGTAAAGCCATGAAAGATAATTAAAACGGGATGTTTATCAACATCAGGTTTATGGAAATGTCCTCTTAGTATTCCTTTAGGAGTTGGAAGTTCGATATAGTGTTGCATTATTCCATACCTCGATACATTTTTTTAAATCTTTTAATTCCATCTCTTTTTTTATAATCTTCAACAATATATTTAATATTATCATCAGCAAAATCGCCACCATAATATAAACATAAATCCATTATCTCATTAGTTAATTGATCAAATTGAGCTTCACTTAATTCTTCATCCGTTAACATTTCAACAACTATCTTTCGACAATTATCAAAATATTTTTCTTTATCTATTTCTACAATACCTTCCATTTTACTTTTCCTCCATTAGTTCATTTATTACTTTACTGGCTATTAGTAAACCAGCACTACTTGGTACATAACTTATACTTCCTGGTGTTCTATCATTAATAGATATAGGTTGTTCCTTGGAATATAACACCATCGTTTTATTAAGTCCTTTTTCCTTTAACTTCTTTCTCATTACTCTAGCTAGTGGACAAATACTAGTTTTATCAATAGTTGTGATTTCTAGTAATGAGGGATCCAATTTATTACCAGTTCCCATACAAGATATAATTCTAATATTATCTTGATGGCACTCTTCTATAAGTCCAATTTTTCCACTAACATTATCAATACAGTCTATCACATAGTCTACATCTTTAAACAGATAGTCATGAGTTTTATCTGGAAGATATAACTCATCATATGTTTCAATCTTTAGATTGGGATTAATATCCAAACATCTTTCTTTAGCAACATCAATCTTTTTTTTACCGATAGTTGAATGTAAAGCGTATAACTGACGATTGATATTAGTTAGATCAATGGTATCAAAATCAATTAAAACTAATGAACCAATCCCAGCTCTTACTAAAGCCTCAACAGTGTAGCTTCCTACTCCACCTAGTCCAAAGACAGCTACTTTTTTATTGTGGAGATTATTCTGGGCAGTTTCACCAATTATTTTAATTGTTCGATCAAATTGAGTACTCATAAACCCTATTATAATTAAATATCATAAATAATAAAGATGAACTTATTGTGAAATAAAAAAATAAACAACTAATTATTAGTTGTTTATTTGCTTGCTTCACAATCATTAATTACAGTTTCTAAGATATCACATGTATGACTAACAGTGTTTTGACATCTAAGTTCTGGTGTAAAGTATTTGGCTCTTACTTTAGGACAAAGACGAGAACCCATTTTATCTTCAAAAGACTTTACTAAAGTACTAGTTATCTTTTGAAGTTCCCTTGGATTATCATGAGCTTTAGTTTCGATATATTTACTACTAATAACACAGGCTGCACTATTTAATGCTCCACAAGTATCACCAACTTGAAGTCCAATACCAAAAGCAGCAACCATTTTCATATCATGATCATGAAGTTTTAAATCATAATAGTCATTAGCTCCTCTAATAATACTTTCAGCACAGTTATATCCTTCTTTATAATATTTAATCGCATCATCTTTTAACATACTTATCCCCTTTTATTTGTCTTTATTATACACATCTATAAATTAATTGGGAATGGCAATTGCCATTCCCAATAATTATTTAGCATATTTTTTCTTTAATATAACTAATATAGATCCTAGTAATAAAGTAACATAAGTTGTTATATTAACATTATCGCCAGTACTTGCTGCTTTACTAACAGCAATTTCATTTTTATCGTAATATAAATTCAACACTAAATCAGCATTAGGTAATACATATCCAGATAAACTTGTATTATTAACACTACTATTTAGATGATAGCCATCTATGCTAATAATAGCAGCATTTACATGGGTACCATAAGGTATATTTTTATTAGTAGTTGTCTTATACAATTTGTACTTTCCATTTTTTTTGATTTTATAATAGTTTATCTTATATGATCCCATATTTATTGATGCACTATCAATCCAACCAGCATAAAGAGTCATGCTTTTAGTTACTGGTTCATCAAAGTTATAAGGATGTAAACAATCCTTATCAGTAAACCAACCATAGAAACCATAACCATTATCTATCGGATCTTTTGGTTTAGTTAAAGTTTTATTGTTCTCAATTACTTGAGAAGATATCTTATCATTACCATGACCATTCAAATCAAAGTCAATATTATTATAAGTTTTATTAAGTGTATAATACAATTTTAATTCAGTACTACCATTACCATTTACCTCACTTGATAATACTTCCTTATCATTACCGCTATCATAAGTATATTTAGCAATATTAATTGGAGTTGCAGTAACAGTCGATTCAGTGGTACCAATTAGATTCTCTTCTTTATGAAGATTATATCCACCTTGGCCATTATCGACATAATACTTAACACTATAAGGAGTATCGTTTCTAACAGTCCATTTAGCATATAAAGTAATATCTCCACTGCTTCCGGTAGTAGTCTTTTCAACTTTTGTTTGGAAATCACTATCTAAGTACCAACCAGCAAAATCATATCCTTTTTTAGTTGGATTAGCATAGTCAATATCATCAGATTCAATATTATATCCTTTTGGATTAGCACTTGAATTAGTTCCGCCATTTAACTCATAAGTTATATCGTAACTAATAGGTTCATAAATAGCTGTATATTTTTGCGTAGTTTTGACTTGTTTGATAGCAAGTAATTGTTCATTAGTATATTTATTTCCATCTTCATCTTGCCAGTATTTAAATACATATCCATTATCAACATTTAGTTCTGGCAAACCATTAATTGCATCCCCTAATGGACAATTGCCATTCATTCCATCAAGAACTAATTGTTCCGCTTTTATAATGATAGTCTCATAAAGAGGAGTCGTTCTTAAGTTAATAAGCTGTAATATTGAAGCTGGAAGATCTTTTCTAGCTCCCGTATAAGCAAAGTTATCAACTAAAATATTTGTAACTTTATCTTGGGTAGAAATAGTAGAAATGTCTTGTAATTTCATACTTGGAGTAGCTGTAAGTTCTTTATTAATTACTTGTTGTTTTGATGTAATACTATCTGTAAATGATCCATGTGTTGAGGTATCTAGTTGAAAATTATGGTTCAATTCATCAGCAGATTGGTCTAAATTGTCATCACTGACCCAACGTGCATATAAATCGATATTACCATCAGTTACATCAGATGGGGCCACAAGTTTACCACTAGAATCAACCCACGCTATTAATATTTGAGAATCATTTACAATATCGCCAGTAGTGCTAAACCTTGGTGTAACATTAGCAAACCCTACTAAATAATCAGTATATCGATATTCTATTCCAACATAAGTATTTGATGTATAATCATGTACACCATTTGTAGCCAATGTTCCTTTATCACCTAAATGATATGTCACCTTGCATTTTTCAAGTTCTGCATAATTAGCGATGTAAATTTTTGATCATCACTAGTTGGGACATATGTTAAATAAGTTGAATCATCCAAATTATTTCCATCAGACTCCCAATCAATTAATGGATTTATTGATAGTCCTGAATGAACTGGTGGAGTTGTAAAAGCTTTTTCTAATGGTTTATCTGAATCTCTAGCAGATTCGACTTTTTTCAGTATTGTATCAATCTTGCTGGTATAATTTATATTCGGTCTAAGTGCCTTCATCATAACTATTAATTGAGCAAATGATGTAGTATCATATCCTATATTAATCATTTCATTATATTCAATTTCATATATTGGATAAACATGAGATGTATCACTAGGATCATATCTAGTAGTAAACGACCCACCTTTCTTCATCTCTGGGTCTTTAGTAAAGCGCCCATATTCATTAGTTTTTAATTCATATTTTTGAATGGATCCATCAGGGTATCCATCATTATCTTGATCTGTTACCCATTCGGCGTGAAGCGTCATTGATTGGGTAATAACAGTCTCAATATTAACTGGATTTCCTTCTTCATCTTCCCATAGTATTAACATTTTATCATTATTAACAATATCACCAGTTGTTTTATAAGCCCCCTTTGTACCATCTGGAGTCCCATATACAATGCCAGCTTGAGAAAGTTTTTCGCCTACATAAGCATCAACTTCTAAGATGTTTTTTTGATTTGAAGCAAACTTAGCATCAGCATCATTTAAATCATAAGTGATTTTTACTTTCGCTATATCACCATATGTTGCAGTATATGTTTGCAAAGCTGATGTTGGTTCATAAGTCAAACAATCTGTCGCAGTTAGCACCTTACTATCTGTACTAAAACCAACCACTTTTTTCCCTCTATCAGGTATTATTGTTGGCATAGATGATGAAATAGCATTTGATAAAGTTCTTGGCTGATTACATGAATTTATTATTAATCCTGTTTTATTTTTTAAGAGATTTGCGTATGTATCACTATTACGGTAATCGGAAGTCCCAACCATAAGAGGCACCATTTGACTCATTAGTGTACTACCTGTAGCTACAAATAAATTATAAGAAATATTGTAAACAGTTTTTCCGTTTACATCAGTAGTTTTATGCTGAGTTGCTCCGGTTTTAGTTGTTATCTCCCCATCAAGAGTTCCGCCAATAGTAGTATTAATTACATAGTCTTGAACAGCTTGATCCATAACTCCATCCTTGTTAGCATCACTAGCCCAATAAGCATATAAATCTAAATCAGTTGTTACAGTATCTAGTGTACTATAAATCGTATCACTAGCATCTCTCCAACATAATAACAATGCATTACTATTTACAATAGTTCCACTATTGGAATAACCACTAGCATTAGATGGTGTACCATAAGTGTAACCAGCATTTTTTAACTCTGTTCCTGAAGCTATATTACTAACTTCTAAATCTTGACTATTATTGCTACTAAAATAAGCTCCAGTCGCTAATGAATTATTATTAGTTGCATTATTCAAATGATATTTTACTGTAAAAGTAGTTTCTTTAGCACTTTCAATTGTCTTTTCTTCTTTTACATTTTCTGTGGTTTTACTTTCTTCATTTGTTTTAATATCTGTTATCTTTAATTCATATGATTTTGTAGTCTTATCAGTATCATTATATGTAACTACAATATCATAGGTATCATTTTCAGATACCGTTAATTGATAAGAATCACTCTTTGTAAATTCTTTTACTATTCCCTTGGAATTAGAAACGTTAACGTTTTCCACTTCTAAATTATCGATTGTTTCAGGATTAATAGTAATTTCTGCACTTTGACTGTTATCAACTAGTTGATAACTAACTGTATCTTCATTATCAGCATTTACTAAAACACCATTGCATGTTAAAAGCATAGTAAAAACTATAATAAAAGATACACTTATCCTTATTATTTTTCTCATATTGGCTCCCCTTTAGTATTTAATTATTATGATTAATTACTACCTTAATTATATCATTCTTAATTTTATTGTCTATACATGTAAAAATACGCTTCTTTTTATATCTATAAATATAGATTTAATTGCACCCATTTATTGCTTGGATGTACTAACAATACTATAATTGAATGAGGAGGTTGTATTTATGGAAATTACTAATGATATTATTTATGTAGGAGTCGATGATCACAAAATAGATTTATTTGAGGGACAATATGATGTACCTAATGGTATGGCTTATAATTCATATCTAATTATGGACGATAAGATAGCTATTATGGATAGTGTTGAAGCTAACTATAAAGATGAATGGTTAAACAATATTGAAAAAGCCTTAGGTGATAGAAAACCTGATTATTTAATTATCCAACATATGGAACCAGATCATTCAGCCAACATTATGAATCTTATTGATAAGTATAACGATGTAACTATTGTTGGAAATAATAAAACATTTAAAATGCTTAATAATTATTTCCCTGGTAATAATATTAAAAACATTAAAGAAGTTAATAACAATGATGTTTTAGATCTTGGTAAACATAAACTAACATTCGTGTTTGCACCAATGGTTCATTGGCCAGAAGTAATGGTTACATATGATAGTTATAGTAAAGTATTATTTTCAGCAGATGCTTTTGGGAAGTTTGGGGCTAATGATGTAAATGAAGATTGGGATTGTGAAGCTAGAAGATATTATTTTGGAATAGTTGGTAAGTATGGTGTTCAAGTCCAAACCTTATTAAAGAAAGCCAAAGATTTAGATATTAGTATTATTTGTCCATTACATGGACCTGTCCTAAATAAAGATTTAGATCATTATTTAAATCAATATAATACTTGGTCTAGTTATAATACTGAAAGTGATGGTGTACTAATTGCTTACACATCAGTCTATGGGCATACTAAAAAGGCTGTTGAATTATTAAAAGAAAAACTAGAACAAAATGGTTGTAAAAAAGTAGTGGTTAACGATTTAGCTAGATATGATATGGCTGAATCAGTAGAAGATGCTTTTAGATATGGTAAAGTTGTATTTGCGACTACTACTTACAATAGTGGGATCTTTCCTTTCATGAAAGAATTTATAGACCATTTAGTTGAAAGAAACTTCCAAAATAAAACTGTTGCTTTTATTGAAAATAGTAGTTGGGCTCCAATGGCTATTAAAACAATGAAGACAATGCTAGAAAAATCTAAGAATATTACTTACTTAGATAATAATGTTTCAATTGTTTCTGCTTTAAAAGATAGTGATGAAGAAAAAATAGAAGCATTAGCTAAAGAATTACTTTCTTGTAAAGAATGTGAAACAAAAGAAGAAACCAAAGCAGGAAAACATCATTATGTATGTAGTGTCTGTGGCTATGTATATGAAGGTGATAGTTTACCAGATGATTTTGTTTGTCCTTTATGTAAACAAGGTGCAGATAAATTCAAACAAATAGACTAAATGAAAAGACATCAGTGATTTATCACTGACGTCTTTTTATTTTAGTCTTCTTTTCTTTTTCTAACTATTACATAGCCTGATGCAAGCATCATGAAGACAAATCCAAAAGCACTTACTGTATCACCAGTATTTACTCCTGTTTTATTGTTGCTTCCATTTGTGTTTGGTGCTACCACTACGCTATGATCTGATTTACTACATTCCATTGTAATTGTTACATCATCTATTACGATATCTCCTGGAATTGTAAGTTCTCCAGTTGTTTTATTAAAGACTATTCCACCTTCATTTATTCCATCTTTGATTGTATATGTCTTATCTCCAATAGTTATTGTAAAACTATCTGGGAATTCATATCCATTATCTGGAACTAATGTTGTTGTATATTGTCCATTTAAATCTATTAATTCTTGATTACCATGAGTATTAGATCCATTTGTAATATTACTTGTTAGGTTAACTGTCTTGACAGCTATTGCTTCAACAACTATTGATCCAGTTACTGAACCTTCTGGTACTATTACTTTTCCAGTTGTTTTATCATATCCATATTCTCCTGGTTGAGGATTACTTGGATCACTTGCTGGTGTTAATTCAACACCAGACACAGTTACCTTAATTGTATCTGGTAATCTATATCCTTCTTCTGGTGAAATTGTTTCTTCATATCTTTCACCTACAGAGATTGATGTTTGATCATTATTAGTAATAATGTTGGTTAGTTTATTTGTTACACCTACATCGGCTACTCCTTTAACGACTATATCGCCTGTGATATTTCCTCCAGGGACTATTACTTCTCCAGTTTCATTATCATATCCATATTCTCCTGGTTGTGGATTCTTTGGATCCTTTGCTGGTTTTAATTCTTTTCCACCAACTGTTACACTTATTTCTTTTGGTAATGTATACTTTTCTCCTTGTTTATAAACTGGAGTAAGTGTTGTCTTATAATCTGTTAAATAAGTTACAGTAGTGCTTGGATTACTTGTTGTTAAATATGTTAACTCACTTGTTACTTTATAATCTTTTGGTGCAAAATTAATATCAAATGTATATGGTTTTAATAAGTTTTCACTTACTATTGTTCCACTTCCATCATCATTTACTACAATATTAACTATTGTTCCATCTGGTAATGTTACTTCTCCTGTTGTTGATTTATCAATAGTTTGTATTACATTTCCATCTTTATCTCTAATTACTATTTTATCTAATGTATAGTTTTCTTCTGGTTTAAAGCTTACGCTTCCTGGAAATTTACTATCTACTTCATTTAAGTCTGTTGTACTATTTGTATTAGTTCCAACAGTTGGTGGAGTAGTTGTATTTCCTGTTGAGACATATCCATGATTTCCTGTAGCACTTACTGCATTATCACTTGCATACTTAGCAGTAAATGTTACATCATTCATAATTGGAACTTTTGTATAATCAGTAGTTGTTCCTTTATATGTCTTACCATCTAATCCAGTATAGTTATATTCCCATCCTAGGAATGTATGGTTTGCACTTGGTGTAGCTTTTGCTCCATCAGTTGCATTTTCTTTATAATTTACTGTTTGATTATCTCCTCCAGTAATTGATCCTTCAGGGTCTGTGGCAAACTTAACTGTAAATTGTTTTGGAGTTGCTGTTACTACTATTTCTACATCATCTGTTACACTACTTCCTTCAACTGTTACTTTTCCAGTTGTTTTGTCATATGTGATTCCATTAATTGGTGTTCCACTTGTTACAGTTGTTGGTGTTCCACCAATATTAACTACAATTGTATCTGGTAAATCATATCCAGGAGTTGAAGTTAATGTTTCTTCATATGGTTGTTTCTCATCAGACGTTGATTTTACTGGTTTATTAGTTGTTACATTTGTTAGCGTATTCGTGATATTTACTACTTTTACAGCTTCTGCAATTACTTCAATATCATCTGTTACACTTCCATCTGGAATAACTACTTTTCCAGTTGTTTTATCATATGAATATTCTCCAGTTTTTGGATTGCTTGGGTCAACTGCTGGAGTTAATTCTTTTCCTCCAATAATAACCTTAATGGTTTCTGGTAAACGATATCCATCTTTTGCTGTTAAAGTCTCTCCATATTTAGTATTAACTAGGTTTGTTTTAGCAGTATTATTTGTAACAATATTAGTTAATGTATTTGTTACATTTACTTTTGAAACTACTTCTGTTTCTGTTCCATTTGTTGGTACTTCTCTATCCCCATCACTGTTCTTTGGTAAGTCTGGAGATGATACATAAGCAGTGTTACCAAAACTTCCTAATACTTTTGATGTGTCTAATGCCACATCAATCAAATATTTTGTTCCTGTTGGTAAGTTCCCTGTAATTACTACAGCAGTTGTTTTTGTATCAACGGTATATACTGGTTCAGTATCTGTTCCGGTATTTGTAGCTTCTTGCCAAATACTATCTGTTACATCAACGTCTGTTGAATTATAGTTTTTGTTTTGGACCTTACTTGATGTAGTATAATACATCTTAATACCATTCTCACTTACTTTAGATCCACCTAAATTAAGGGCTACGCCATTAACACTATAACTTCCTGTATATTCAGATCCATTTTTATCACCATTGTAAGGTAAAACATCTAATACTTTCATGTCACTTATATCTAAAGCGGAAGTATTCTCAGCTCCAATACTATATATAAGACCTTGTTTAGCTCCGGCTTGAGTATCTGTTGCTCCTGTTGCTTCTGCTGTTTTTACTGTCTTTGAGAACTTAATATCTCCTACCTTAACAATTGAGAAAGATAGTTTCTTAATTCCTACTGTAGCTACTGCGTTATTTTCTGTTGAATAACCATACTGATTTTGTACAGTATATGAGTCACCATTCTTGGCATCATCACTTATTTTTACCTTATAATGCAAATCACCTAAAGCGCTAATATTGGTTGCTTTATAGCGGACGTTACTTACTGTAAGGTCACCAGAAACACTGGTATCAGATATTTCAACCTTTTTACCACCAATAATAGTTTTAGTTGCTGGATCATATGTTCCACCAATATATAAACTATCAGGATCTATCGTACAACCTTCAGGTATTGCAATTGCATATCTAGCATTAATCTTACAATCCTCAGAACTTGTGATTATTGGTTTCATAACCATATCTACAGTATCTTCACCTGCGGTTATATCATAAACTGTTTTTGTTAATCCATCTTTACCTTGCGTTTCAATTTGGGCAGTCATTTTTGCAGATGTTCCAACTACAAATGAACTCCATCCAAATGCCCAGTTGTCTGTTCCACTTACTCTATTTCCATTATCATCATATGAGCTAACACTCCAATTATTACGAATCCAATTGTCAGAATTATGACTATTTAGTGAACTAGTTGCTGCTTCTAATAAGGCTTTTTCTTTACATGCAGTTTCAATATGATCATCAACTGTAGGAACATATCCAGTAGTAGAAGAGGCACTATAATAACGATTATCAGAAGTACTAAAAGCTACAGCTTTATTTTTGATTAGATTTGGGTCATTTTTAACTTTAGCATTAAATGTAACTTCCAACGTACCTCCAGTATACCCTCTAGCTTCATTACCATTAAATATATCAACATTTCTAATTTCCACAGCGACACCAACACAAACTTTTCCATCATCTTCTAGTTCTTTTAAAGAATCGTAGAACACTAATTCTGCTTGCCCGTATTTAGCACATTCAACAGAATCAGTCCATCCACTTCCATCAGGTTTCGCTGCAAATCTTACTTTAGTTTTTCCATTTGACACTTGTGAATCATTTTCAACTGGAGAAATTATTTGGACATTAGTGTTGTCTGTTAATTCAATAGTTTTGTCATCAAATTTCACTAGCATATCTGCTGCATTTACAGATGCGTTATAACTTGTTCTAGTTGGATCTATTAACATATCAACTAGATAAACATCTTCTCCTGGAGATACTTCATCTTTTCTTCTAGCACTTAAACTAACATTATTAACTGTTCCATCAAAAGGAATTTCAAGTGCTCCTGTTCCCAATTGTTGTTGCATATAACAACCAACTATATAAGTACCTTTAGTAGATTCAAATGTTTTTAAAGTTTGATCGTCATCCAATACTGTTTGGTTATCATTTGTTCCAGCTGTAGCTGGAGTTAATTGTTGCCCTGAAACAGAAGTGGCTGTTAAATCACTATCTGTAATTGAAATATCATATTTAATATTACCAGGTATATTTTTAGGTTGTTCTTGAAAAACTCCAATAGTAACTTTAAGAAAATCTAAAGGTGAAGCTGTTGAATAGCTCATTTCTGGAACATCATAATTATCAACAGTTATTGTGTAGCTACCATCACCGTTATCCTTATAAGTAACGTCTCCGTCATCAACTTTGACATAGGCTACTTTAGTTGTACCTGATGAAGTTGTTCCATTGTCTTTATTTGTAACTATTCCATCTGGTCTTACAACAAAAGTAATTTTTCCTTTTGGTGCTTCAGCCCCTTTAGGAGTAGTTGTTGTACCATTTTGGATTTTGGCATCAAATTCTTGGATAACACCATTTCCTAATACATTACCTTCTGAATCTTTTTGTTCAGCATAACCTTTACCACTAGTACCTTGAGTAAGTTTGACATTCATAGCCTGAGTAGCGCTTACTGTAAAAGCATTTTTTGCAGTAACTGAAAAAGTATGGGCTTCATCCCCATCCATCCAAACATCAAATTTTGGTTGATATGTGGCCCCATTCTTAGCTGCTTTTACAAGTACAGAAAAAGTCAATGTTCCTGCTCCAGGAATACAAGTTGGTAGTGATCCATTTGTAAGATGTCTTGCACCTGTTAAGACAATATCACTACCGTCTTGAACTTGTTTGACATCCTTAGCCCAGTTCATTGCACTCGTATCGAATTGGACTTCACTAATTTTGGCATTAGGTATTACTGCTTTAAAATACACATCCCCTTCAGTAAATCCTGCCGCTGTTTGATTAGTGTTATTTATTATAGTTGAATAACTAAGTGTATATTGAACTGTATCAAAAGTACGACATATATTATTATCCTTCGCACTATCTAATCCCGGTCCATCAGTAGTTGTATAATCTGTACCATCTATCACACTTGAGATTTCTAAAGCATCTAATGATGCTTCCCCTGGTACAAGGGGTACTGGTGTCGTAACTAAAGTATCATCTTCAGCTGACACACTGTTATTCTTTACGCCAAAAAAGCACAAAGAAAGTACCATGCTTAACGCAAGCGTTAAACGCAGCAATTTGTTTATTCGTTTAATCTTCATAATTCTCCCTACCAATCTTTTCTCACCCTTATATTTTAAAGCGCTTACATTCTTTATTCAATAGTTTTTAAGATTTAACTAAAAAAAACATTACAACGCAATGTTGTAATGTTTAGATAATACTTAAACCTTCTAATAAAATCTTTAAGCCTAAGACAATTAAGATAACTCCACCAAATACTTCAGCCCTAGATTTATATTTAATACCAAATCGATTACCGATTTGAACACCTACCATACTACAGATAAATGTTATTACTCCAATTATTGATGAAGCTATCCAAATGTTAACATTTAAAAAGGCAAAAGTAACTCCAACAGCTAAAGCATCTATACTTGTAGCAATCGCAAGTAAAATTATTTCTTTAAAGTCATATACGATATCTTGACACTCATCTTCACTTTGATAAGCTTCTTTAATCATGTTTGCTCCGATGATTCCTAGTAGTATAAAAGCAACCCAATGATCTATCGCTTCAATATAGCCGCTAAACATTGATCCTAAAAAATAACCAATTATTGGCATTACCATTTGAAACAACCCAAACATAAAGGCAATAATTAATGAATACTTATAATCTATTTTCTTCATCTTTAAACCTTTACATATTGATACCGCAGTGGCATCCATTGCGAGGCCAAAAGATAAAACAATTATTTCAAATATTGGCATACATACTCCTTTTATAAATAAGATACTACCAACTCTAACATAATAAATCTTTTTATACAATAATCTAAAAACTCTATCAATGATAGAGTTTATTCATAGTCAGCAGTAAATCCTTTTTCATCTAGTTCTAACTTAACAACATCCCAGTCCTTAAGTAAGTCTCCTAGTTCTTCTTTAATTCTTACTACTCCCATTTTATCTTCTTCTTTGATGACAGCCATAATTGTTGGTCCTGCTCCTGAAAGATAGGCTCCAAGTATTTTGTCATCCTTTTCAAGTTTTTCCATTATCTTATCATAACCTTTAATTAAAGGTCCCCGATATGGTTGATGAAGACGATCTTTAAATCCTTGTTTTAATCCTTCATCATAACCATTAATAAGTGATGCAACCATTAAAGCTAAATGAGAAACATTAGTAATTGCATCAGCTCTTTCGACTTGACTAGGTAATACTGATCTAGATTCGCTTGTTGAAAGAGTAAATGGTGGAATTAAAGCCACAAAACGATATTCATGTTTTACGGGAATATTTAAGGTTAAGACCTTTTTATCTTCCATTACTGAAACAGTAAGTCCTCCAAAGATAGCTGGGGCAACGTTATCAGGATGTCCTTCAATTGAAGTAGCTAATTCTAAGATTTCTTGGCGATCTTTTTGTTTGCCAGAAAGTGCAAAAGCTCCAACAATTCCAGCCACGATACATGTTGATGAAGATCCAAGTCCTCTAGTATAAGGAACATCACCACTGCATTCTATTAACAACCCCTTATACTCTAAGCCACAATACTTAGCTGCTTCTTTAAAAGCCTGGTAAGTCATATTTTCTTCATTACTAAATTGAGGTGGACAGCCAGTTACTGTTAGTCCATCATCTTTGAGTTCAAAGGTGAAGGTATTATATAAAGTTAAAGCTAATCCAGCAACGTCAAATCCAGGCCCTAAGTTGGCTGAAGTAGCGGGTACTCTTACTTTTACTTTCATATTACATATTTTCCATTTCTTTAGCGATAAAATCTAAGATTTCAGTTTTATCAATAGTTTCCTTATGTAAAATTGGACGTTTATCAATATCTACTAAAGGAGCAGGTGTTGGAACACCAGTCTTACTTTCTAATTCTTTAATAGCAGTATAAACATCTAAATCTTCATTATAAATTGCTTTATAAACTGATTCTGGGAATTTATATGGAGATGCAGTTGATAAAAGAACCGTTTTTGTTTTATCACCAGTATTTTCTTGATATCTTTTTAAAGCCCCATATCCACAAGCTGTATGAGTATCTAATAAATATTTATTTTCTTTATAACAATCCTTAATTGTTTCAAGAACTTCATCTTCATTTAAATAGTCCCCAATAAATTGAGATTTAATTGTATCTAAAGTCTCTTTATCTACTTTATAAACTCCATCTTTAGCTAATTCTTCATAGAATTCATTAACTTTATTACCATCTTTACCACTCATAAACCATACTAATCTTTCAAGGTTAGATGATACTAGAATATCCATTGCTGGAGCGTTAGTCTTATAGAATTCCCGATTTGAATCATAAACTCCAGTATTAAAGAAATCTGTTAAGATATTATTTTTATTACTAGCTACAATATACTTTTTAACTGGAAGTCCCATATTTTTTGCAAACCAACCAGCAAGGCAGTTTCCAAAGTTACCTGAAGGAATTGTAAAGTTGATTTCTTCACCCATTTTAATTTCATTATTTCGAACAAGTTCAAAATAAGAATGGAAATAATAAACGATTTGAGGAATTAAACGACCAACATTAATTGAGTTAGCGGAAGATAAGAACACATGATGTTTACTAGCAACTTCTTTAAGTCTTTCATCAGTAAAAGCTTTTTTTACGGCACTTTGAGCATCATCAAAGTTACCATGAATACCAACTACTTTTACATTGCTACCTTCTTGGCTTAACATTTGTTGCTGTTGAATAGCACTTACTCCGTCTAAAGGATAAAATACTTTAATACATGTTCCATCAACATCTTTAAATCCTTCTAAAGCCGCTTTACCAGTATCTCCTGATGTAGCAGCTAAAATCATTACTTCACGATCTTCATTTAATTTCTTAAGTGATAAAGTCATTAAATGAGGAAGTAAAGATAAGGCCATATCTTTAAAAGCAGCTGTCTTTCCGTGAAATAATTCAGCTACAAAGTTATCGCCAACTTTTACGACTGGTACTACTTCTTTAGGAAATAGCCCTTTTCCATAAGCATTATTACAAGCATTATGAATCAGTTCTTTTCCATCTTCATCTAAGAAAGTTGATAATATTTCAGTTGCTAAATCTACATAGTTTAATTTGATTAATTTATCTAAATCTAGTTTTGTGAAATCAAAGTTAGGGACAAGTAGTCCACCATCATCACCAATACCTTGAACGATTGCTTGATAGAAGTTGATTTCTTTTTGTTTGTTTCTTGTTGATACATATGTCTTATTCATTTTTATTCCTCCATGAATTTATTAGATTGTATACATTAATTTGTCATTAGTCAATAATGACAATTTGATTCAATTATAACATATTGTACATTTGTAAATGATGTGAAACATAAATAATTCATTCAATTTATTTATAATAAGCCAACAGTTGAGTTCTTTTTTCATTGGGAGTAAGAAGATCTAAAACAGACATAGGTATGCTGTTGGATC
>JAQVWN010000003.1 GCA_028749475.1 Thomasclavelia sp. | reverse complement strand
TTTTTTCCACCTTTTGGCCTTCCTAATTTCATATAAAATCCTCCTTTACTTAATCATAATAAAAAAGTAGACACACATAATAGTCAATTTTGACTTTCTTTGTGTCTACTTTGAGTTTACAACTTCATTACACTGTCTTTTTTTCTTTGATTAATATTTGTTATTTTTTGTGCACATTATATATCAACTATAATATGACATTAAATTTTTAAATATTTTTATAATTTGCTAGTATCTTCTGTTTCATAATTTCATATCTATATTTTATAAAGTTTTCATATTTTTCTTTGAATTCATCCCGATTCCAATTATAATCATCCAACCATTCCAAATCTTTTCTTTCAGTTAAAGTATATTTTTTTTCAATCTCGGATATCGTTAAATGAGATTTGTCTAAATACTTAGTATCTTGATATATAGTTTTATCGCCCTTACTTCTATTTGTATATTCAGGAAGTAAACAAAGATTCCCCATCGAACTAATTGGAAGCCTTAATTCTTTCTGATTATTATTATTATATTTTGCTAAATGCTTTTTCATTAATTTTTTTGTTGCAAGATGTTCAATATCATAATTAGTATCATCTATTTGTTGTTGAGCATCAAACATATCAAGGTATAAAACTGCAATAATTAGTAATTCGGGTTCTTTTGGAGATGCAACTTGCTTGTATTCAGAACGTTCATTGTTCAATGATTGATTCCAAATATCTAAAGTGGATGCAAAATCCTCTTGAGAAACTGGTTTAGTATAATAATCAGGTGTTACAAGAACCATATCAAGTTTTTTATCTCCGGTTCCGCTCCATCTATGTTGAAGCACTTCCTTAATATATATTTTAGCAACATTTTCTTTAAAAGGAGTTTCGTATATTGTATACCATTCTTTATTTACTTTAGAAAAATCATATTCTATTTGTTCAACCTCATCATTATTTCCCCTAATTATGGTAGTGTATTTCATAATAAATATTGAACAAACAATAGATGCAATTTGAAACTCAGTATGGAGTGGTTTGGCTCCTGCATTAGTCCTAGAGTTAGATTTGAATTTACTATATTTACCAACCTTTATATCTGTCAAATGTACACAATCAAGAATTTTCAACAAAAATTGATTAATATGTGTTCGTCCAATTCTCTGCAAAAGAATATCACCCATTTTTGCAGTATCTTTATTTTTCATCCCTAAACAAGTATTTATAATAGTGAATCCAATACTTTCAACAGTTTTATCCTCTTTAGAAACGCCAAAAAGATGAGGATAATCTTTACATAACTTTTTTCCAAACCCAAAAGCTATTTCAAATGCAGTCAACTCCTTATCGTTCACAAAATCTAATGAATCATAATTCTCAAGTTTACTATTACCATCAAGCATATGTTCATATCTATTTCGGTTATACAGGACAAGATCATTTAAATCACTATTTAATTTGTACTTTGCTTGTTTCCAAGATGCTGCATATATATCATATTTTGATAATACTAGTCCTTTTGAATTTATTCTTTCAAAAATTATTGGAAGCTCAGCTGGATCTCCTTGCATGACAATTGCAGGGACTTTAGTATCATTAATATTTTTACATATTTCTTTAAAATTTTTCATCATTGGCTCAATTAATTCTGCTATTTCTAATTCTTTCCCTTTGCTTTTAGGAAATTCATCATATAACACCTTGCAAAAAGATGCGTATTGCATCGCTTCAACTTCTTTCATCGTTTTATGATTTTTTTTGACCCACATTTCAAGTAATGACCGAACTTTTGCTATTTGAGATGATACATTTCCATTCATATCACCAACCATACTTACAATATTTTCTAATGCTGTATCGTCAATATCATCACTATCAAAAAATTGTGTTGGGTTACTTACAAACTCTACCAAAGCATTACTTCTTTGTAGGCCATCGATAATCAAATAGTCCTCATTACTTTCCTTAAAAATTAATAATGTGCCAAAAGGTAATCCCCTTTTTATGGTATCTACTAAATCTTTCTTTTGAGACTCTTTCCAAACAATCCCTCTTTGATATGTAGGTACCGTAAAAATTTTGTTTTTCATATTTTCTTGTATTTTTTCAGCACTAAAGTCTTCCATTGACCATGAATTATGCATTTCTCTTCCCCCTCACAAACATCTATTTTTATTAGATCATTTTTAGATCTTCGTTGCAAGATCTAAGGGTAATAAAAAATAGACAATTTCCATGCCTATTTTTTTAATTATAAAATTCACCTTATAGCTTTAATATATCTTTTGGATTTATTAGTACAATGTTGCATTCATCTTTAAGACTATTATCTAGAGTACCCCAGAGTGCTAATCCAAAATCTATATTGGCATTTGAAGAAGCTTCTTTATCACTTCTAGCATCACCAATATATATAACTTCTGATTTATCTAGTCCTAACTTCTTTAAACATAAGTTTAAAGGTTCAGGATCTGGTTTATGTTTTGAAGTGTCTTCTTCTAAGACTACTTCATCAATATATTTATCTAGTCCTTTACTTACAAAGTCGATATCATATTGTTTTTGTTTCTTGGATGTTACGATTGCTTGTTTTACTCTACCATGTAGTGATTCAAGAACTTCTTGAATACCCGGATAAGCTTTTGCTCCATCCGGATATTCATTAACATATTTAACCCATCGAGCATAGACTTCTTCTTTGTTTTTAATTCCTAACTCTTCCATTACTTGCATTCCGGGATAGGTAGCGTATTTTAAAACATCATCTAAAGAGATATCTTTATTTAATTCTTCTTTGATTATTTGAATTAAAGGATACATATTCATATCTAAAGTATTTAATAATGTAGAATCTATATCATAGATTATTGCTTTATATTTCATAACTCTTTCTCCATCCAACAAACATCATAGTATTTATCAAATTTATAACCAGCTTGATGAAAAACTCCAATCATCTTAAAACCTTGTTTATAGTGGAAGTTAACACTTGTATCATAAGGATAAACAATACAGGCATATACCATTTTAATTCCTTGTTTTTTCAATTTTTCTAGAAGTTTATTATATAGAGTAGTACCTACTCCATGATGAGTAGTTCCCTCTTTTAAATAGATGGAAAGTTCAACACTATTTTTATATGCTGCTCTTGAAGAATAACTACTAGCATAGGCGTAGCCAATGATAGTGTTATCTTCCAAAGCTACTAAATAAGGATACTTACTAGAAATGTTTTCTATTCTTGTTTGAAACTCTTTTAAAGTTGGTACTTCATATTCAAAAGATACCGCCGTATTTAAAACATATGGTTTATATATATCTAAAATATCTTTAGTATCACTTAGTCTAACATCCCTTATTTCCATTTAGATTTCTCCTTTTTTATAAGTTTAACATATAACGCAGATTTGGTATAATGAAAACTGGAGGATGTATATGAAAGACGGATATCTTAGAGTTTGCGCCGGTAGTTTTGAAACAAAACTAGCGGATGTAAAACATAATTGTAATAAAATTAAAGAAGCGATAGATGAGGCATCTAAAAACAATACTAAACTATTAGTATTACCTGAATTATGTCTTAGTGGTTATAGTATTGAAGATTTATTTAATCAAAATCTATTACTTCATGAAACTAGAAAGGCTTTAAAAGAAATTAAAGAATATACTAGTGGTAATGATATGGTAGTAGTATTTGGATTACCTTTTGACTTTAAAAATAGTTTATATAACGCTGCGGCAGTAGTAAGTAATGGTTGTATTTTAGGTATCGTTCCTAAAACTCATATTCCAACTTATGGCGAATTTTATGAAGGTCGTCGTTTTGCAAAAGCCTCAAATATTAATGAAGAAATAGAATTATTTGATGAAGTAGTTCTATTTGGTAAAAATGTCGTCTTTTCATGTTTAGATAATAGTAATTTTACTTTTGGTGTTGAGTTATGTGAAGACTTATGGTTACCTGATGCCCCAAGTAATGATTTAGTTTTAAATGGAGCTAGAGTAATTTGTAACTGCAGTGCTAGTAATGAACTTACTAGTAAAAAAGATTATCGTAAAACACTAGCTATGATGCAAAGCGCCAAAGGGGTTAGTGCTTATATCTACGCTAATGAAGGAAGTGGTGAAAGTACTACTGATGTTGTCTTCTCTGGTCATCATTTAATTTATGAAAATGGAACCCTTTTAAATGAATCAAAAGGATTTGATCCTCAAATGATTTATGGAGATATTGATTTAGAAAGACTAGCTACTGAAAGAAGAAGAATGTCTTCTTTCTCTTCTAAACAAGACTTTGATACTGTTTATTTTAATCAAGGATTAGTTGATTTAGATTTAAATCGATACTACGATCCTCATCCATTTGTACCAAGTAAGGATGATGATCGAACTATTCGTTGTAAAGAAGTATTTGATATTCAAACCCGTGGTTTAATGCAAAGACTTAAAGCTACAGGAATTAAAAAGAGTGTTATTGGAATATCAGGTGGTTTAGACTCAACCCTTGCTCTACTTGTATGTGTCATGGCTTATAAACAACTAGGATATGATTCTAAAGATATATACGCAATCACAATGCCTTGTTTTGGAACTACTTCTAGAACCAAAAACAACGCCTTAAAACTAATGGAAGAATTAGGGGTTACTTATGAAACTATTGATATAAGTGAATCAGTTAATATTCAATTTAGAGACTTAAAACAAGATGTTAATAATCATGATGTCACATTTGAAAATGTTCAAGCTCGTCAAAGAACTGAAGTATTAATGAATAAATCTAATCAAATTGGTGGTTTAGTTATTGGAACTGGTGATCTTTCCGAAGTAGCTCTTGGTTGGAGTACTTATAATGGAGATCATATGAGTATGTATGCTGTTAATGTTTCAGTTCCTAAAACCTTAGTTAGATATCTAGTAAGTTATATTTCTTCATTATATAAAGGAATGGTTATTGAAGAGACTTTACTTGATGTTTTAGATACTCCGGTTTCTCCTGAACTGCTTCCTCAAAAAGATGATAAGATTGTTCAAAAGACTGAAGATATTGTTGGTCCTTATGAACTTCATGATTTCTTCTTATATCACTTTATTAGATATGGGGATGAACCTAAAAAACTATATCGTAAAACAAAATTAGCTTTTAAAGATAAATATGATAAAGAAACTATTAAGAAATGGATGTATCTATTTTATAAACGTTTCTTTAGCCAACAATTTAAAAGAAGTTGTATCCCTGATGGACCTAAAGCTGGTTCTGTCGCTTTATCACCTCGTGGTGATTGGCGAATGCCATCTGATGCTTCTAGTAAAATGTGGCTTGATAAAGTTAATGAAATATAGTGGATTCTAACTTAGAATCCACTTTTTGGGTTTTTAAGTTAAGTTATTTCTAATATCATTTGCTAGATATGATAAAATATTATGGAGGTAAAATAATGAAAAAATATTCTAAAACAAATTACTATCCTACTCTTGATAAACTTCTAGATAAGATTATTAAAGAAGGTAATCAAAACATCAATGATAATTATTATCTTATTACTAGTGATCCAAGTTATCTTGAAGAAGGAATTCTAAGAAAGACTGACGCTATTTTTAATATTGAATTATGTACTTATAATTCATTAAAGAATAATTTAATGAATAAGTATCAACTATTTAATTATCATAAAGTAGATAAGCTGAATTCAATTATTAAAATATATGATTTATGTTTAAAACATAATTATATGACTAGTAACTATAATTACGCTCATAAACTATATGATTTATTTCTTAAACTAGCTAAATATAATATTGATACTTCTTCATATAATGATTTAGGTGTTTTATCAGCTAATAAACTAGATACAATACTAAGTATTTATCAAGAATATAAAAAGTCATTAACTGATAATGAATATCTTACGAGTGAAGATATTATTATCAGTAAACTTGATGATTCATTAAGGAATGATCATTATATTTTTATCGATAAAGAAGATAATAGTGCTTGTAATAGATTAATAGAATCATTAGATAAATATAGTGAAGTAGTAGTTTTAGAAGATAAAGATATAAACGAAGAAGAAGATTACTCTTCTTTTGTCGTAAAATATTTATTTTCCAATCATAATCCTTCATATCAAGATAATCATCCCTATAATCTAATTATTGGCGATAATATGTATGATGAAGTTAATAAAGTCTTATTAGATTTATATAAAGATTTAATCGATAATAAACTAAGTCCTAATGATTTTGCATTATATTATCCAGATGATAAACACTTAGATTTAATAGTAGATGGTTTAAATAAACTAGGACTTCCTCATTACTATAATAGAAGTTATCCTTGTAAATCATACGAAGCTATAAGTAATTTAATTGATTATTTAGTTAATGATAGTAAAGATTCTTTAATGAACTTTTTAAATAGTAAACTTGGCTACCTTGATAAACTATTTGAATATAACTTAAACTTTAAACAAAAACAGTTAATACCTGCTATTGATGAAATAGAAAGTCTTAAAGTTTATTTTAAAGATAGTCATAGTATCAGTGAATTTAGTAATCAATTATTAGAATATATAAATACTTATTTAGTAAGTAATGAAGATACTAATAGATTAGTAAGTTTTATAAAATTACTAAGTAACGAATACATCGTTACTAGTAATTTATACTTAGATATCTATAAAGATAATGTTTTAACTATTAACGATACTTTAAATAAAGATCTTGACAGTGTCTATTTACTAAAATATACGCAACCATATTCTTCTTTATTAAATGTTAAAAAGATATATTTAGTAGGTAATAATGAAAGTATTAATCCGCCTGAATTTAAAAATAAAGATCTTATTTTAAATGAAGAAAGAGTATCTTTACATCTTCCTACTACTTTTAAAGAAGCTAGTAAATATAATGATAACTTAAAACATGTCTTTAGTAATAAACATAGTAAGATTGTTTTAAGTTATAGCGGTAATAACTTAAAAGGAGAAGAGATTATTATTAGTGGTTTCTTAAAGAAACTAATTAAACAAGAGATGTTTATTAAACCAATACCAGTTATAAGTGACTTTATTGTTGTGGATAAATTCAAACCATTAATGTATCTAGAAAATTATCAAGATAAAAATAGTCCAACTTTAAATAATCTAATTAGGCATTATAAAGGAACTAATAACCAAGTAAATAATCTTAAAGATCATCAACCAACTATTGGTTCTATTAGTCGATTAGATGTTTATAATCGATGTCCTTTTAGATACTTTGTATCTAATGTTTTAAAGATTCCTCAACCAACTGATTCAATAATACAACCAAGTACTACGGGTTCATTAGTGCATTATGTCTTAAGTAAAGTTGGTAAAGATTTAGGAAGTATTAACTATGATAATTTAGATAATATCATTACTAAGACTTTAAATGAATATATTCAAACCACTAATGAATTTAAGGATATTAACTGTGAGTTAATAGTCAACAAATACACGCTAGAAGAGATTAGAAAGCATCTAAGAAACGTTATCATTGTTCTTGATAAACAATACCAAAATAGTGATTTTGAGGTCTTAGCGCTTGAAAAAGAGATAAACTATCAAGACTCTAAACAATTTATTAAAGGACTTATTGATCGAGAAGATACCTATCATGATTATATTAATGTCCTTGATTATAAGTCTTCTAGTAAAGATATTGATTTAGATTTAGCTAAAATAGGTTTTAATATTCAAATGCTTAAGTACTTAGATATTTTGCTTAGTGAAGATAAGTATGCTAGATATGGAGCAGTGCTCTACTTTAGTTTCAAAAAATCAATTATTGATAATAATGAAGATAAAGATAAATTATTAGATGATTATTTAAAGAGTTTTAAAATGAATGGTTATACTAATCCTAGAATGGCTAGTAAAATTGATAGAAACTTATTAAATCCTAAAACATCATCTAAGACCATCAACGTCACTACTAATAAGGATGGAGACTTCACATCTAAATCTAAAGTATTAGATGAAGATAATTTTATAGAATTATTATCTAATATTAATAAATATATTGATGAATTATTTGAAAAAGAAAAAAGTGGGGATATAAGTGTTTACCCTACTCATAGTGATGATAAAAGTATTAATACTAAAGTAAATGGATGTCAGTATTGTCCTTATAAAGGATTATGTAATTATGATGTTTTCTATAACAAAAATCATGAAATAGATAGTAATAAACAGTTTAAACAGGAGATAAACTAATATGGCTCTTAATAAAAAACAACAAGAAGCAGTTGATGCTAGAAATAAAGATATATTAGTTTCAGCTCCTGCTGGCTCTGGTAAAACCCAGATTCTAGTTACGAGAATAATGAACTTAATTACTAAGGATAATTATAATGTTGATGAACTATTAGTCTTAACATTTACTAACGCTGCCGCTTTAGAAATGAAACAACGTTTAACTAGTAAAATTGATGAATACTTATCAAAAGATGGAATTGATAAAGAACATCTTTTAAAACAAAAAGAATTATTAAATGATGCTTATATTACTAGTTTTGATACTTTTTGTAGTGATTTAATTAGTCAATATGGATCAAGTATTAATATTGGTAGTTTTAAGATTGAAGAAAAGACTTTAAGTATTATTAATGAAGTATTAGATAATTGTATTGAAAGATGGTTATTAGATGAAAGGTTTGTATCTTTTTTAGAAGCTAATGAAACAAACTATTCTTTTAGTAATCTTAAAGGAATCATTAATGAGTTACACTCTTTATCTTGTTCTTTAAAAGACTTTGAAGAATATAAAGAGTATTTAAAAATAAATATCTATGATCCCATCATTGCAGATAATGATATTAAAGGTAGTCTAATCTTTAAACTATTTGAAAATACCATTAAAGAAAACTTAGATAAGGCTATTGATGCTAGAAAACAAGCTGAAAGCTATATTCAAGATCATTATGGTGAAGATGAAGGCTTTAAAAGTAAACTTGATAGTTTATTTAATTATCAAGAAGAAATAAAAAAAGGCTTAAAAGAACATTCATTGAATTATCAAACAATCGAACTAGAAACTAGTAAAAGGATTGGTTGGAAAAAACTAGGAATTGATGATTCAACTAAGAATATGCTAAATAATTATTTTGATAGTGCGGGTAAAGATTTCAAAAAAACTGTTGTTGATTTAACCGAAAGATTAAATAATGATAATTTTAAAGATATTTTAAAGAATACTTATAACCAACTAGAATACTACTATAAGTTATTAGCTGATTTTCAAAATAGTTATCAAGAATATAAAGATAAATATAATATTATGGATTTTAATGACTTAGAAAGAAACGCTATCAAACTATTAGAACCATCTCTCGGAGTTTCGCAAAAACTTAATCATAAGTTAAAGGAAATAATGGTTGATGAATATCAAGATACTAATGATGTTCAGGAGACTATTGTTAATTTAATATCTAACTATGATAATCATCATGTTTATAAGTTCATGGTTGGAGATATGAAACAATCAATTTATGCCTTTAGAAAAGCTGATTTAAATATCTTTAAAGATAAGTTTATTAGTTATGCTAGCGATGATGACAGCAATATTAAAATTGACTTAGAATATAATTATCGTAGTAGTAAATGTGTTTTAGATAGTATTAATTTTATCTTTAATCAATTAATGACAAAAGAAACCGGTGGACTTGAATACTATAATGATGAATATGCCAAACTTCACTTTGATTTAAGTAATAAATCTAATGAATATGAGGAAAAAGATATTTCTGAATTCCTTCTAATTCTCGATGATAAAGAAGGAATTATGACACCTAAAATGGAACTAGAAGCTATTTTATGTGCCAAAAGAATCAGTGATTTAGTAAACAAGGATAACTACAACTATGAAGATATCGCTATTCTTACTAGTACTGCTATCCCATTTATTACATTTAAAAAGGTCTTTGATAAATACAACATTCCTAACTCAATTATTTTATCAAAAGGTTTTTTACAAGAACCTGAAATAATTACATGTTTAAATATTTTAAAAGCTTTTAATAATCCTTATGATGATATTGCTTTTAGTAGTTTAGTATTTAATAATTTTATCTTTAGTAAGTTTGATACCAATCTTATTAAAGAAATTAAACAAGATAATACAAGTATGTATTTATCTTTTAAAGATTATTTAAATAATGAAGAAGTAACTAATTTTAATGAAATCTTTGAAGAATACTATAATAGATTTGAAAATGAACCTATATATAAAGTCTTAGATGATTTCTTAAATAAAGCTGATTATTATTCTTTTGTAAGTTCTCTATATAATGGTGAACAACGTTATAATAACCTTTTATTAATGATTGAAATGTTAAAAGATGATGCTAGTTTAACTCTTAGTAGTATTTGTAATAACTTTGACAAGGCTATTAAGTATGATATTGATTACTCTCCTGCTTCTATTCAATCAGCTAGTAGTAATAAAGTAAAATTTATGACTGTTCATAAATCTAAAGGATTAGAATTTAAAGTAGTATTTGTAGCTGATTTAGATCATAAGTATAATACTCAAGATTCTAAAAATAAGATTATTAATGATAAAGAATATGGATTAGCTTTAGATTATTATCATTTAGATAATATCGATGAATTTAAAAATATTATAGTTAAAGATTCTAATCTATTTAAAAATCTTTTAAGTAATAAGATAAAAAAAGAATCTAGGGATGAACAGTTAAGAGTCTTATATGTAGCTTTAACTAGAGCTAAAAATAAATTAATACTGGTTGGTTATGATAAAGAGTTAGAGACAATTGTTAAATGGCAAAATAGTTATTTATCAAAGAAAAATGAACAAGGTCCGATATTACCTTTAAATATAAGAAATAGTGATAATTATCTTGGTTTAATAGGTCCTAGTTTAATTTCTCATCCGGAAATTAATGACTATTTAAAAAATCAATTAAAGTATCTTAGTATCAATGATGAAAATCTAGATGATATTAATACGACAATTAAAGCAAACGCTGCTAATATTAAAATCTATAACAAAGATTATATAAAAGAAGATACAGTTAAAGATAGTCACTTTAGAATGGAAATTTCTACTCCTGATCAAATTATCAATTACACTATCGTTACAAATGAAAAGAAAAAAGAAGTAAGTAATTATCAATCATATAGTGATTATAAATATATTCCTTTATCAGTTAATACTTCGATAGCAGTTACTAAAAAGATAAATGATAATGATGAACATTCATTTGAACATTACCAAGAAGATGAAGATTCTAGTATAAGTGGATCTCATCGTGGGAGTGTCATTCATAGTGTTCTAGAACAATTACCAGTCTCATCAACTATTGATCTTCAAAAAGAATTAGATCATCTATTTACCTTAGATTTATACACTCCTGAGGAAATAGAATCCATTAATGGCTATAAAGATAAACTTAATAATTTTATAAGTAGTGATATTTATAAACTGATGGTTGATAGTAAAGTATATAAAGAAAAAGTATTTTCTTTTAAGGATGATGATAATCAAATAATTCATGGGATATTTGACGTATTATGTTTTAAAGAAGATAGTATTCATATTATTGATTATAAAACTGATCGATTTAATAATGATGTATCAGATGATGAATTAATTAATGCTCATAAATCGCAAATGAATTACTATATCAAAGTTCTTAGTAAAATCTTTCCAAGTAAAAGCATTGACGCAACTCTTTACTATTTAAACATTAATCGTTATGTAAAAATAAGTTAAATAAAAGTAGGTATTTTAAATACCTACTTTATTTTTATTTCATGAATGTTTTTAAGAGTGATAGTAGTAGTACCATCTATTCCTGTTTCTTTTATAACATCATCATTATTTAAGTAATCTTCTGTATTTAATTCAATTACTTTATCATCATCTAAAACAAGTTTACAACGACTCATCCGATCTAGAGATACTGGTAAATTGATTATTTCATCTTCACTAGTAATTCCAATATCAGCCATGTTTTCTTCTACTTCTTCGACTGCTTGGATATCTTTAGAAACTATTTTCTTTACCACATCTACTGGTTTAATTGGTTTATGCTCAACAATACAATCAACTATTTCTTTTTTAATAGCTGGTACTGGTTCACCATCAACAGCGTTATAAGCACTATCTAATCTTTTAACAACTTTATTAATAGCGTTCATCTTTTCTTTATCAGATTTTTTATTTTCACCTTTAATATATTGTTCATTAAGATAATATCCTGGTTTACCATCAATCATTACTCTTTTTTCAATATATGAGATTTTATTATCATCAGTGTTGATAATAATAGCTTCATCAACATTTAAACCTTTAGAAGGAAGTAATTGTTTGATTGTAAATCTAATACTTCTTTTACCATCTTCATCTTCTTCCATGACACTTACAGGAGTTAGTTTATAGTTTAATTTAAGAATTAAAATATGTTTTACTCCATCAACTTTGCACTCTACAAACATTAGATTACTATTAGGCATTTCTTCAACGTTTTTTACAACCATAAATAACTCATTCGCTATTTTAGCTGCTTGATTGATGAATTCTTCATCACTTTCAAGCATCTTTTTAGCAGCTAGTAGTAAATGATGTTCACTACCAACAACTAACTCTTTGATTGAACTTGATTGAAGTGTTTTCTCTATTTTTTTATCATAGTATTCTAGGTCTGATGTTTCTAAATCAACAAAAGTATCGGAAAGAATTACTCTTGAATGTTCCATATCTAACATATGTATTAATATTTTATCTTTTATTATTGTATTCATTTTATCACCGAGATTAAGTATAACATATTTAAGCATTATCATAAGTAAAAATAAGAAAATAAGTTATAATATTGATGGTGATAAAATGAAAATACTAATTGCGGATTGTCGAATGTTAAAATATCATAATTATAATATTAAAGGAGTACCTCCTTTATTTATAAATAAAACTAATAAGCTTAAAAAGTGTTTAGAAGGTATGTCTAGTAAGGATATCCATGACAAACTAGCTGTGTCATTTAAACAGGCTGATAAGATATATGATTACTATCATACACCTCAAAAAAGTGTTAGTGCTTTAAATCTTTATGATGGAGTTGTTTATAAACAACTAAAGATTAATACTTATAAAGAGAAAGAATTTCAATATCTGGATAAGTATCTACTTATTCTTTCTCCTTTATATGGATTAGTTAGATATAACGATTTAATTGAACCTCATCATATTGGGATGAATAATAAAATAGATATTAATATGTATAATTATTGGGAAAAAGAAGTTAATGATTATCTTAAAGATGAAGATTTAATTATTTCTTTAACTACTAAAGAATACTTAAAACTAATTAAACATCCTAAAGTAATCAATATTGATTTTGGGGATGAAGTAAATGGGAAAATAAAAAGACAAGCTGTCTATTTAAAGCAAGCTCGAGGTAAGATGTTAGAGATGATGATTAAACAGGATATTACTACTATTGATCAGATTAAAGATATTAAGTTTGATGGTTATAAGTATGTCGAGGAATTATCTACTTCCAATAATCTTGTCTTTTTAAGAAAACCCGTAAAAAAATACTATAAACTATAAAAGAATGGCTTTTGCCATTCTTTTACTTATAATTATTTAAGAAATTAATTAAAGCATTCATCTGCTCATCGGTACCAATTGAGATTCGAAGATAATCTTTAATTAGTGGTTTATCCCAGTGACGAACAATTATTCCTTCTTTTCTTAAATCTTTAAATAATTTAGGAATATCGATTGTTGGATGAGATACAAATACAAAGTTAGCGTATGAATCAGGAACAATAAATCCTAATTCTTTTAATTCTTTCTTTACTCTTTCTCTAGTATTAATAACCTTTTGACATTTTTCTTTCATATCATTTGAATCTTTAACACTAGCAACTCCTACTAATTGAGTTAAGTAGTCAATAGGATAAGAATTAAAAGAGTTTTTAACATCATATAAGTGAGCTATTACTTCTTTACTTCCTAAAGCTATACCAATTCTACTACCAGCAAGTGATCTAGATTTAGAGAATGTTTGAATAATAACTAGATTTTCATATTTATCTAATAATGGTAAAGCACTAGTCCCACCAAAATCAATATAAGCTTCATCAATTATGACAATACTATCTTGATTATGTTTTAAAATATCTTCAATAAAATCTAAATCTACTAATAGTCCTGTTGGGGCATTAGGATTAGGAAAGATAATTCCACTATTTGGTTGATAGTAGTCTTCTTTAACAATCTTTAAGTCTTTAGTTAAAGGAAGTTCTTTAAATGCCATTTGATATAAATCACAATAAACTGGATAAAAAGAATAAGAAATATTAGGAAATAGAATTGGTTCCTTGCCATTAAAAAATGTTAGGAAAGATAAAGCTAATACTTCATCTGATCCATTACCAAGGAATACTTGATCTTTATCTAAGTGATAATACTCACTAAGAGCAAGTTGTAAGTCATCAGCATTACTACTTGGATATAATCTTAGTTTATTTATATCAGCATCTTTTAAAGCCTCTTGAATCCTTAATGAAGGTCCATAAGGATTTTCATTAGTATTTAGTTTTATCATATTAACTATCTTAGGTTGTTCACCAGCTACATAAGGCTCTACTTGTCTAAATTTATCTTTATAACTCATCTTATTCTCCAATCATATCTTCTATTACTTCATATACATAATCTACTTGTTTATCAGTATAAGCTTTTATATCTTCTTCTACCCTATTAAAGGTATAAGCATTACTAGCAGCCTCAAACATCGTTATATCGTTGGTAGAATCGCCAATCGCATAAGACTGCACATTTCCTAATATCTCACATAAATGTTTTAACCCACTACCTTTGTTGCAGCCAGAGGCTGTAACAAAGGTAGTGCTTATTAAGGATACCATGAGCATAGTCTCCATAGTTTTGTTCAATATAACTTTGGGCTGTTAAAACATTTTCCATGCTTTCATCAAGGTTATAGGAATTTAGGATTTCAAAATCGGGACTGTTTTTTAAATGATGATAAAAATCATATTCTTTTTCTTCTAAAGAATGACCAGTAAAAGAATATGTTTTATTATTTATTAAAATATAGTTATCTTTTCCATCTTGAAAGCAGTTCACATTACTAGGAAAAGTATTTAATAAATAATCCATTATTTCTCGACCAATATCTCCGGGAATCTTTTTTTCAAAAAGAATATTATCATTTTTATCCATAATGGTTGCTCCATTATTAAGAACTAGAAAGTCATAATCAAAGTTCTCTTTAATAGGACCAAGTTCACTTAAATTTCGGCCAGTACAAAGAGCAAAATAATATCCATTTTGATGGAGTTTAGAGATATACTTGGAATCATTTTCATGGGCTACTTTACCATCATGATACAGAGTTCCGTCGATGTCACTAAATAAGATCTTCTTCATTAATCATTCCTCAACTTTTGTCATATTATAGCATAATAATAAAAGAAAATAACTTAACCAGTTATTTTCTTAATGTTTAATTTAGATTCATATATAATTTTTGTTCGATAATTATTCTTTTGACCTAGAATATATTCTCTAGTAGAAGAATCATCTTTAGTTTTAGTAAAACCATAACCATAGTTAGTAATATGATTTTTTCTTTCATTAAAGCCATCTTCAGCTTTATCTACTTTAGCATCATTAAGGGCAATAATACTTGTATGATCTTTATTATCATAAAGTTTAGAAATAGTTGTTACAAGTGAAGAATCACTAGCTTTGATAGCTTCAAAGTTTTTAAGATTATTATCTATTTGAGTAACGGTAAAACTATTAGTAGTTCCCGATAAATCATATGATAGTTCCACAGTAACACTATCTTCTTTATTTACACTAATATCATATCTAATATCAGCATAAATATTGGATAAGTTAGTAATTTGGAAAGTATAATCACTAGATGTAATTTTAGCATTGGCATTTTTTAAAGCACTGTTTAGTTTTTTCTCTGAGGCTTTTAAAGCTTTACAATAATCTTGAGAGCCATCAACTTGATTATCTAATCGATTAATTGAATAGAAAGTTGCTTCAATATTCTCAGGATCATTTTTAACATCTCCTAAAGTTCCTAGAGTATAGTTCTTATTACTTTCTTCAGTAATTGAAGAATTAGAACTATTAGAATCACCAGACATTAATAAAGGCCAATAAAATAATAATGATATAAGTGGTGAAATCACACATAAAATAATCAGTATTAAACCAAAGTTACTAGGTTTTCTTCTATTTTGGGGAGCTTGTTGGACTAATCTAAGTCCACAATAAGGGCATACTTTTGCATCATCAGGAATTTGACGATGACATCTAGGACATGTTTTCATTTACTTCACCTCAAATATATTATTCATCCATTCTTTTAACTTATTAGTATATTTCTTTACTTCTTTTTTTTGATTTGAACTACTCATTTCATAGTAACTCTCATCTAAATATTGATATTTATCTTCGATATTTCCATTATGAATCAGTCTTAAAGAAGGTACCCAATCAATATCAAACTTCTTATATAAATCTTTATAAAACTTCTTTTCTTTTTTAGTAGCAGTTTTAGAGTTTGCTTTATCGCGATACTCTTTAATGTTTAAATAATAAACATAAGTACCTTTATGTTTATCTAAATAACTTTGAAGGATTGGTGTAAAGTGTTTACAGTCAATGCAATCAGATCTTCCTATAAAGATAATAAATGTTGTGTTCTTTTTTAACTTACTATTTAATTCATTATAGGTTATTTCATTAATACCACTTAGTGTATCATTAGTCTTTATATGATAAGTGGATGCATTAGAGCACCCACTTAATATACATATTAATAATGAAATTAATATGAACTTTTTTATTTTATTAATGGTTTTCCATCCATTTCTTTAGGAATTGGAAGTCCTAATAACTTAAGAATAGTTGGAGCTAAATCTCCAAGTTTTCCAGTCTTTTCTAATTCTAAATGAGTATTAGTAACAATAAGTGGTACTTCATTAGTTGTATGAGCAGTAAATGGATTTCCATCTTTGTCTAATTCTTCTTCAGCATTACCATGATCAGCAGTGATTAACATAGTTCCACCAAGTTCAAGAACTTTATTATAAACAGCTCCTACACATTCATCTACAACTGAAACAGCTTTAATCGCCGCAGGAATAATTCCAGTATGTCCAACCATATCACAGTTAGCAAAGTTAACGATTACAACATCATGTTTGTCTTTATCAAGTTCAGCAATTAATTTATCTTTAACTTCATAAGCTGACATTTCTGGTTGTAAGTCATATGTAGCAACTTTAGGAGAGTTTACAAGTACTCTTGTAGCTCCTTTAATTTCTTTATCTACTCCACCATCAAAGAAGAAAGTAACATGAGCATATTTTTCTGTTTCAGCAATTCTTAATTGTTTTAAACCTTGTTCAGATAAATAATCACCTAATGTATTTTTAAGTTCTGGAGAAGTGAAGGCAATATGTCCTTTAACACTATCAGCATATTTCATCATACATACAAAGTATAATTTCTTAATAACTTTTTTAGGTTCATATCCTTTATCTTTATAGAAAGAAGGATTAGTAATTACAGTAGAAAGTTGAATAGCTCTATCAGGACGGAAGTTAGCAAAGATAATACTATCGTTTTCTTCAACTGTTCCATCAACTTTTGAGTTATATCCAGGAATTACGAATTCATCAAATACTTTTTTCTTATAAGAATCTTTAACATATTTAACAGGATCAGTAAAACTTTCTCCTTTATGTTCAGTAATTGCTTCATAAGCAAGATTTACACGATCAAATCTCTTATCACGATCCATTGCATAGTATCTTCCAGATACAACAGCAATTTCTCCAACACCAATCTTTTTAATTTGATCTTCTAATTCTTTAACAAAATCAGCTCCACTATCAGGGGCAACGTCACGTCCATCTAAGAAAGCATGTACATAAACTTTTTTAAGTCCATTAGCTTTAGCCATTTTAAGTAATTCATAGATATGTTCATTAGATGAATGAACACCACCATTAGATAATAATCCCCAAATATGAAGTTTAGAATCATTATCTTTACAATTTTTAATAGCTTTTAAGAATTCTTTATTCTTATCAAATTCTTTATCAGCTACAGCTTTATTTATTAAAGTTAAACTTTGGTATACTGTTCTACCAGCTCCGATATTTAAATGTCCTACTTCTGAGTTACCCATTTGTCCATCAGGTAAGCCTACTGGAAGTCCACTAGCTTTAATTCTAGTTGTTGGATATATTGCCATTAAATCATCTAAATTTGGTGTGTTAGCAAGTCTTACAGCATTACCATCAATACTTTTACTTAATCCATAACCATCCATAATACATAATACTATTGGTCTTTTTTTCATGTTTTATTTCCTCCGATTTTTCCACCATATAATAGCATTTTCTTTTGTTAGTATCAACATATTACACTTTATTTAAGTGGGTAAAATAAAAAACCAATTAAGGTTTTTTATTATTAGAAAGCGATATTTCATTTATTACTACATTGAATCTTTCTTGATTATTGTTTTCTAAAGTAATAGTACCATCATAGTTAAGTTTTATAAACTTAACTATTCCATAATTTTTATAATCTATTTCTTTATCTTTTAGATAAGATAAATCATTTATCTTATCTAAAATATCATGATATTTATTATCTTTAATTAACTTATAATTTAATGTAAAGTATTCTATTAATTTGTTTTCTACTTCTTTAATAGAATACTTTATATTAGTAGCCTCTTCAATTGAAATATAGTTATCATTATAGACATTTAAACCAATACCTATAATAGTTCCTTGAAAGGAAGAATTATAGATTGTTTCCACTAATATTCCAGAAATCTTTTTATCATTTACAAAGATATCATTAGGCCATTTAATTAAAGCTTTTATATGATAATAATTTAAGGTTTGAATTATCGAATAAGCCATGCCAATCGATAATTGAATAGGATTAAGTTCTTCTTTTACTAAGACACTAAGTAATAAACTAGTATTATTAGCAGTTATCCAAGTATGTCCATTTCTCCCTCTGCCCTTAGTTTGAAACATAGCATCAACAAAGGTTAGATTATCAAAACTGTTAATATTTCTTTTTAAATAATCATTGGTTGAATCAACTGTTTGCAGGTGAATGATCTTCATTAACCGATAGCAAAAGTAAGTTGAGCTTTAACGACTATTTTATCATTCACTTTAGCAACAGCTTCTCCAATTCCAATACTACCTTTTTGTCTAGTTAGATGACATTCTAATTCTAAGACATCACCAGGAATTACTTGTCCTTTAAATTTACAATTATTAATTCCAGCAAAAAAAACTAGTTTTCCTTTGTTTTCTTCTTTTGAAAGAATCGCAATACATCCAACTTGAGCTAAAGCTTCAACAATTAAAACTCCTGGCATTACATGATGAGTTGGAAAATGCCCCATAAACTGCATTTCATTTACTGATACACATTTAATACCTTTAGCGTATTCGCCTTCTTTGTAATCAGTTATTCTATCAACTAAAGCAAAAGGATAACGATGAGGATTTATCTGTGCGATTTCATTACTATTTAATTCCATTTTTATTCTCCCTTATATTTCTTAAAGACAATTGTGGCATTATGGCCACCAAAACCAAGTGAATTACTCATTGCGATATTGATATCTTGTTTACGACATTTATTAGGAACGATATCAAGGTCGCAGAGTTCATCTTTTTCTTTATAAGATATTGTGGCCGGAATAAGGCTTTCTTCAATGGCTTTAACACAGAATACTCCTTCAATTCCACCAGTAGCTCCAAGACAATGACCAGTATTACCTTTAGTTGATGATACCGCAACTTTGTATGCGTAATCTTTTAAAGCTGTTTTAATGGCTGCTGTTTCAAATTTATCATTAAGACCAGTAGATGTTCCATGAGCATTAATATAATCCACATCCTGAGGATTGATATTAGCATCTTCCATAGCATTAGTCATCGCTTTAGCTCCACCTACTCCTCCTTCAATCGGAGCAGTGATATGGTGAGCATCACAAGATACTCCATAACCAATCATTTCACAATAGATTTTAGCTCCTCTTTTTTTAGCATGTTCTAATTCTTCTAGAATTAAAATTCCTGCTCCTTCTCCCATAACAAATCCATTTCTTTCTTTATCAAAAGGGATAGAAGCTCTTTTAGGATCTATATTTGTAGATAAAGCTTTCATTGAAGTGAATCCTCCAATTCCAAGAGGAGTAATTGAAGCTTCACTTCCACCAGCTACCATAACATCTTGATAACCATCTCTAATGTTTCTAAAAGCATCACCAATGGCGTTTGTGCCACCAGCACAAGCTGTTACAGGACATGTACAAAGTCCTTTAGCTTTTAGTTCAATTGCGATTGTACCAGCCGCTAAATTAGTAATTGACATTGGTACAAAGAAAGGTGATACCCGATCATATCCTTTTTCTTCACCTTTTTTAGCATTATCTTGGATTGTTTTAAGACCACCGATTCCACTTGAAACTACAACTCCAAAACGATCATGGTCAATTGAGGCTTGATCTAAACCAGCATCTTTGTACGCTTCACGAGCAGCTATTACTCCAAATTGAATAAAACGATCCATCTTACGAGCATCTTTTTTATCAATATACTTAGTTACATCAAAATCCTTTACTTCTCCGGCAACTTTAACCTTTTGATTAGAAGTATCATAAAGAGTAATATTATCTATTCCACATACTTCATTTTCAATTCCAGACCATGTTTCATTTACATTATGTCCTAGGGGTGTTATGGCCCCTAGTCCAGTTACTACAACTCTTCGTTTCATATTTGCCTCCTACATTGCCATTCCACCATCAACATGGATGGTTTGACCTGTAATATATCTTGCTTCATCACTTGCTAAAAATAAAACTGTATTAGCGATATCTTTAACTTCTCCTAAATATCCTAATGGAATTTGAGATTTTAGTTTTTCTTTAGCCTCATCTGGTAAGACATCAGTCATTGCTGTTTTAATAAATCCGGGAGCTACAGCATTAACTGTAATACCTCTACTACCTACTTCTCTTGCTAGAGACATTGTCATTCCAATAACTCCTGATTTAGTAGCTGCGTAGTTTACTTGCCCAGCATTTCCCATAACTCCAACTACTGAAGACATTGAAATTATTCTTCCTGATCTTTGTTTCATCATGATTTTAGTAACATGTTTCATACAGTTAAATGTCCCTTTAAGATTAACATTTACAACTGCATCAAAATCAGCTTCTTTCATTCTCATGATTAGATTATCTTTGGTGATACCAGCATTATTAATAAGAATATCAATTGATCCTAATTCTTTAACAACTGTATCCATCATTTCTTTAACTTCATCATAGTTTGATACATCAGCTGCAATAATCATACATTTAACACCTAAATCTTCTATTTCTTTTTTAGTTTGAAGTGCTATTTCTTTATTATTATTAAAATCAATATAATTAACTACAACTGTAGCATTAGCTTTAGCTAATGTTAAAGCTACTTCTTTTCCAATTCCTTGAGCTCCTCCAGTAATTAAAGCTACTTTATTACTTAGATCCATTATTTAATTCCTCCAATACTTTAGTAAATGTTTCATTATCTTCAATTTGATAAGTCTTAATCGACTTATCAATCTTTCTTATAAAACCACTTAATACTTTACCTGGTCCTACCTCAATGATTGTATCAACACCTTTATCAATCATATATCTAATACTATCTTCAAAATAAACAGAAGATTTAACTTGTAGTTCTAACATATCAGCAATACTTTTATCATCAGCTAATTCTTTAGCTGTTGCATTAAAGATAACTGGTATTGTCATTTCATTAAACTTAGTATCCTTAAATTTGTCGTGAAGATTTTTTGATGCTTCTTCAAGTAAAGAAGTATGAAAAGGTCCACTAGTATTTAAAGGAATAGCTCTTCTAGCCCCTAACTCTAAAGCATATTCTCCTGCCTTAGTTACAGCCTTGTCTTCGCCGCCAATTACAAGTTGTCCAGGACAGTTATAATTACAGATTTGAACTACTCCTAAAGATTTAGCTTTACTTACTGCTTCATCTAGCTTTGTTCGATCTAAACCAATAATGGCTAACATCTTAGATTTAACACCTTCAGCTGCCTTTTCCATAGCAAGGCCACGGAATCTAACAAGTTCAATAGCTTGTTGATCATCAAAGACTCCTGAAGCATGTAAGGCAGTATATTCACCTAGTGAAAGTCCACAAACATAAGAAGGAATAATTCTATTTTGTTTTAATAAATTAGTAACTACTACCCCAAAAGCAACCATACATGGTTGAGTTTGACTTGTTTTTGATAATTCTTCAATTGGTCCATTAAAAGAAAGTTCTTTAACATCAATATCTAAATCAATATCATCATAAATCTTTTTAGCTATTTCATAGTTATCATAAAAAGATTTACCCATTCCAACTACTTGGCTTCCCTGACCAGCATAAACAATTCCAAGTTTCATTACTTTCCCTCCATAAGTTCATTTATTAAATCTTGAACACTTACGATACTTTTAATTTTGTATCCATTAGTTCCACTAAATACTAATCCTTCATCGATGTTTCCTTTAACTGCTTCTATTAATGCTTTAGTTATACAATAAGGAGCAGTTTTAGGATCACATGAAGAAATACATTTATAGCATTTAGTAATCTTAGTTTGATGATTACTTACAAGGTCTAAAAACTTTGTATGAATAGCTCTTCCAGGCATTCCTACTGGTGAAGTAACAAGTTCAATGTTACTACTTGTAGCATTGATGAAAGCTTGTTTAAATTTAGGTGAAGCATCACATTCATTAGTACCAATAAAACGAGTACCTATTTGAACACCACTTGCTCCTAGTTTTATAAAATGCTCAATATCATCATGAGTATATATTCCTCCAGCTACAAAGACTGGAATATTGATTTCATATTTCTTTAAGACTTCTAGAACATCTTTTAGAATATCTTCTAAACTTTGACATGTATTATTAATTAAGTCATCTTTATGAAAGCCAAGATGACCTCCAGCTTTATAACCTTCGATAACAATAAAGTCAGGAGTTCTTTGGTATTTTCTTTGCCAACTTCTAATTATTAGTTGAGCTGCTTTACCACTAGAAACTATTGGAGCTATTTTGACATTTGTACCAGTTGTAAGTTTTGGTAAATGAAGAGGAAGGCCAGCTCCAGAAATGATAGCATCTGTTTTTCCTTCAATACTAGCTTTTACTAATTCATCATAGTCTTGCATAGCACACATAATATTAACTGCCACTATTCCACTACCATTAGCTATTTCTTTAGCTTTACTTATTTCTTTTTTGATTGCTCTAATATTGGCATCTAAAGGATTGGTATTAAAGTCAGTTTCTTTATAACCAGGATGGGCAGCGGAAATAACCCCCATTCCTCCACACTTTGCCACATTTCCAGCTAGGTTAGATAATGATATACCAACTCCCATTCCGCCTTGAATAATCGGAATATCCATTGTTAGATTATCAATTTTTACTTTTTCCATTTTTAAATCTCCAAGTTTTCGTAAGTTGTTTTACATTCATCAAACATCTCTTCAATAATTTGTTTTACTGGTTTTAATTCATTAACCATTCCAGCAACTTGTCCAGCCATTAATGAACCAGTATCAACATCACCTTCAAAGACTGCTCTTTTTAATGAACCTAGAGTATATACTTCTAACTCTTCTAGACTAGCGCCTTCTTTTTCTAATGAAATATATTTTTTAGCCATCTTATTTTTTAATACTCGAACTGGTGCCCCACTATTTCTACCTGTTACTGTAGTTCCAGTATCTTTAGCTTTGATAATAGCTTGCTTATAGTTATCATGAATTGGACATTCTTTACTAGCAAGAAGACAAGTTCCTACTTGTACTCCACATGCGCCTAAAGCATATGCTGCTAAAAGTTGAGATCCACTAGCAATTCCTCCAGCTGCTACTACAGGAATACTAACTGCCTTTACTACTTGAGGTACTAGAGCCATAGTAGTTAATTCACCTATATGACCTCCAGCTTCTGTTCCTTCAACAATTAAGGCATCAGCTCCAGCTCTTTCCATTCTTTTAGCTAAAGCAACACTTGGAACAACTGGTAATACTTTTAATCCAGCATCTTTCCACATCTTAATATATGTTCCCGGATTACCAGCCCCAGTAGTTACTACTGGAACCTTTTTTTCAATAACTAATTCAGCCATTTTATTAGCTTCGGGATTCATTAACATAATATTGACACCAAAAGGTTTATCAGTTAGTTGACGACATTCATCAATCTCTTTTGCAAGTTGATTGCAGTTCATTCCTCCAGCACCTATTAAACCTAATGCCCCAGCATTAGATACACTAGCGGCAAATTTTCCAGTTGCAATATTTGCCATTCCTCCTTGAATCAAAGGATATTTTGTATTTATTATTTCATTTAATTTCATTTCTTTCTCCTTACCATTCAAATAATGTGGCACCATAAGTTAAACCACCACCAAAACCAACACAGATTATTTTCATTCCATCTTTTAATAATTTTTCTTCATTCATCATCGATAGAGCAAGTGGAATAGATGCTCCAGAAGTATTACCGAGTTTATCTAAGTTAACGTAGAACTTATTACTAGGACATTTTAACTTCTTATATACATGAGTAATTATTCTTAAATTTGCTTGATGACAAACTACATAATCAATATCATCTAATGTTAGATTAGACTTTTCTAAGACACTATTTATCGCTTCTGGAATAGCCTTAACCGCAAACTTAAAGACATCTTTTCCATTCATCCTAAGTTTTCTTTCATTACTTAAAGCATATAAAGCTTCATCATTACCAATACAGTTTTGATAACTACATAATTTTTTATCATCGTTTTGAATAATGACTGCTCCAGCTCCATCACCAAAAAGAACACAAGTAGTACGATCTTCAAAATCTAAAATACTTGATAGTTTTTCTGTACCAATTAATAAAGCATACTTTTTAGAGTTTGTTGTAAGTAAACTATTAGCAACACTCATTCCATAGACAAATCCACTACAAGCAGCGTTAATATCTAAAGCCATGACATTGGAATTATTTAATCCTAGTTTGCTGGCAATCATACAAGCACAACTAGGAGTTAAATAATCAGGTGTCATAGTAGCTACTACAATCACTCCAATATCTTCTTTATTAATATTGGCATTATTAATGGCTTGTAAAGAAGCGTTGTAACCTAAAGTTGTAGTTGTTTCATCAGTTGCAAATCTTCTTTCTTTTATTCCAGTTCTTGTTACTATCCATTCATCACTTGTATCTAATGTTTGTTCAAAGTAATGATTATTAATGATTTTGGAAGGTAAATAGTGTCCTGTTCCAATTATCTTCATTTAGTATAATGCTCCTTATATTTGATTTGAGATACAACGATATTTGTTGTATCTTTTTTCAATCAAAGTTTCTTTAGATAACTTCGTAAGTGAATTTAATTCACTTCGAAGATATTTTCTTATTTGTTTATAAACATATTCTTCATCATATTCAATTCCACCTAAAGGCTCTTTAATAATTGCATCGATGATACTATCTTCAAGTAAATCTTTACTTGTCATTTTCATTAATGATGCTGCTTCTTCAACTCTTTTACCTTCTTTATCTTTCCATAAAATAGATGAAAATCCTTCAGGTGAAAGGACTGAATAAACACTATTTTCTAACATGACAATCCTATCGCCAATTGAGATAGCTAAGGCTCCACCTGAACCACCTTCTCCTATTACAAAAACTATAATAGGAACTTTTAAATCAGACATCATCATAAGATTAGAAGCAATAGCTTCTCCAATTCCATTCTCTTCTGATTCTAAGCCAGGATAAGCACCTGGTGTATCAATGAAAGTAATAATTGGACGATTAAACTTTTCTGCCTGTTTCATCAAACGATAAGCTTTTCTAAAGCCTTCAGGAGAAGCCATACCAAAGTTGCACTTTAAGTTTTCTTCGACATTTTTACCTTTACAATGACCAATAACAGTTACTGGTCGTTCTTCAAAATAACCAATTCCCCCAACAATTGCTCCATCATCTTTGTAGTAGCGATCACCGTGTAATTCAATGAACTCATCAATCAAATTATCAATATACGCTCCGACGTTTGGTCTAGTTTGTTTACGAGCTAAATAAACATGATCATAACTTGATAAATCGCTATAACATTTTTCTTTATAATCTTTTATTTCATCTCTTAGTTTATTAATTACTTCTTGGTTAGGATTATCTTCATTACATAAAGATTCTAATTGATTAGTTAATTCTGTAAGTTTTAATTCTTTTTCTTTTAACTTCATCTTTATCCTCCCTTATGTAAACTAAGTATGTTTGATAGAGTTTGTTTCATATCTTTTCTACTAACAATTAAATCTACAAAACCATGTTCAAGTAAAAATTCTGATCTTTGAAAACCTTCTGGTAAGGTTTGTTTAATTGTTGACTCAATTACTCGGGGACCAGCAAAAGCTATTAGGGCTTTTGGCTCAGCGATAACAATATCGCCTAATGATGCAAATGAAGCCGTAACCCCACCAGTAGTTGGATTAGTTAAATAAGATATATATAAAAGTCCGGCATTATGATGTTTCTTTAAAGCAGCTGAAGTTTTGGCCATTTGCATTAAGGAATAGATTCCTTCTTGCATTCTGGCCCCTCCCGAAGTAGTAAAGATTATTAGTGGTCTTTTTCTTTTTATCGCGTATTCGATTGCTCTTGTGATCTTTTCCCCGACAACTGATCCCATACTCCCCATTAAAAAACTATTGTCCATAACACAAACAACTGTTTTAATATCATTTATTAAACCGGTAGCACATATCACCGCTTCATCTAAATCAGTTGTGTCTTTTAAACCTTCAATCTTTTTGTCATAACCCGGAAAGTTTAAAGGATTATGAATTTTAGAATGAGTATTTAATTCATGATACTCATCATCAAATATTTCCTCTAATCGATCTCTAGAAGGCATAGCATTATGAAAACCACAACTTGGACAAACATATAAGTTTTCTTGCATCTTATTAGATAGGACTAATTTATTACAAGATTTACATTTAACATATATTCCATTAGGTACTTCTTTTTTCTTTTGAGTATGATTACGATTTAAAAAACTCTTAAAAGATTTAAGTTTCTTTTTTCTTTCTCTAAATAGTTCTTTCATTAGTTATTCACCATCTTATCTAAGTTGTTTTCAATAAATGATGTATCAAAGTTTCCTTTAATATATTCTGGATGATACATAATATAATATTGAAGTTCTTGGTTAGTATTGATACCATCAATAACCATTTCACCAAGTACTCTTCTCATTTTTTTAATAGCTTCTAATCTGGTTTTACCATGAACAATAACTTTAGCTATCATTGAATCATAATGGGAAGATATAACATATCCTTGATATAAAATAGAATCAACTCTTACACCAAATCCTCCTGGAATATGAACAGAATTAACTTTACCTGGACAAGGACGGAAATCTTGGTTAGGATCTTCAGCATTAATTCGACATTCAATAGCATGACCATTCATAACAATATCTTCTTGTTTATATGTTAGAGGTAAATTGGCAGCAATTCGGATTTGTTCTTTAATTAAATCAACTCCCGTAACCATTTCAGTAATTGGATGTTCAACTTGAATTCTTGTATTCATTTCAATGAAGTAATAATTACCTTCATGATCTAAAACAAATTCAATTGTCCCAGCATTGGTATAACCAACACTACTAGCTGCTTTAATCGCATCTGCGCCCATTCTTTTTCTCAAATCATCATTTAATGCTTTTGAAGGAGATTCTTCAATCATCTTTTGATTTCTTCTTTGAATAGAACAATCTCTTTCACCTAAATGAATGACATTACCAAAATTATCCCCAAGAATTTGGAACTCAATATGTCTTGGATTTAAGATAAGTTTTTCAATATACATATCATCATTACCAAAACAAGCTTTGGCTTCAGCTTTAGCAGTATTGAAAAGTTCTTCAACTTCATCAGCGTTAAAAGCTTTTCTCATACCTCTTCCACCACCACCAGCTGAGGCTTTAATTAAAACTGGATAACCAATTTCATCAGCAAATTCTTTTGCTTCTTTACTAGTGCTAATAAGTCCTTCACTACCTGGTACAACAGGTACTTTGGCTTTACGCATTTGAGAGCGAGCCTGAGCTTTATCACCCATCATATCGATAATATCGCCACTAGGGCCGATAAATTTCATTCCACATTCTTCTACTAATCTAGCAAAAGTCGAGTTTTCAGATAGAAATCCAAATCCGGGATGAATAGCGTCACAACCTAGGCTAGTTCCTACTTGTAAAATAGCCGACATATTTAAATAACTGTCACTAGCTTTAGGTCCACCAATACATACTGCCTCATCGGCTAATTGAACGTGTAGTGAATCGTTGTCAGCACTTGAATAAACAGCGACACTTTCAATTCCCATTTCTTTACAAGTTCTAATTATTCTAACTGCGATTTCTCCTCTATTCGCAATTAAGATCTTTTTAAACATTAATCAATTGTCATAATGATTTGATCAAATTCAATCAAATCTTCATTTGAAGCAAGAATGCTAGTAATGACACCATCTTGAGGAGCTTTAATCTCGTTCATTACTTTCATTGCTTCAATAATACATAATGTTTGTCCTTTTCTAACTTTTGATCCTACTTCGACAAAAGCTGGTTTATCAGGTGAGCTAGAAGAATAATAAACTCCTACTAATGGAGCTTTTACATAAACAGCATTTGGATTAGTAGTTGGTTTCTTTTCTTCTGTTTTAGAAGTAGTTGTCTCTACTTCTTTAGATGTATTTATAAGTGTTGGCGTAGTGTTTTCAACACCATTTTTTTCAAGTTCAAGTTTAATGCCTTCAATTTCAATTTTCATTTTTGAAACATTAGCATTTTCAAATTCATTCATTAATTCTTTTACTAAATCTAATTTCATAGTAATCTCCTTTACTTTGAAGTTCAAATTTTCACTTCAAAAAAGCAACCCAGTAATAATACTGGGTGCATATTAGTTATTATTGTCGATATAATCAACAATATCTTTTACTGTTTTAATTTCTGCAGCCTTATCATCAGGAATTTCTATTTCAAATTCATCTTCAATAGCCATGATAAGTTCAACAGCATCTAAGCTATCAGCATCTAGATCTTCTTTAAGATTAGCATCAATAGTAACCTTATCTTCTTCAGTGTTTAAGTTATCTACGATTAATTCTTTTACTTTATCAAAAGTCATATTACTTCCTCCTATTAGTTTCTTTTGGATTATATATCAGGCATTTATGTTTGTAAAGGTTTGAAGTTCAAATTTTTTAAACAAAAAAATTAAAGATCAAAATTAATACGTGTTTTCAACCTTTTCGCGATAATAATTGATATAAATATTTTTAGCGAATCTCCAATAATAAATGGTAATACACAAGCAGTAAGCGTAACGACGATACTACTTTTAGTAATAAACATAAACCAAATACTCCCAATAAAATAAGTCACTCCAGTTCCAACAATTAATGATATTACATTAGTTTTAATATCATCTTTGTATTTAACCATTAAGCTAATTACTAAAGCCATTATTGGGAAACTAAAGATGAATCCTCCAGCTGGTCCAATAAGACTTGAGAGCCCTCCATTAAACCCTGAAAACACTGGTAATCCAATCGCTCCTAAGACAATATACAACATTGTACTAATAGTTGCATCTAATGGTGATAGACATAATGCAATTAGATAAACTGCAAATGTTTGCATCGTTATTGGAACAATAGATGGTAGATATACTGTGATTTGAGCAAGAATACAAAGTATTCCAGTAAACACAGCACATCTACACATTCTTAATACTTTTTTATTCACTTTCTATTTTATCCTTCCATATTTTTATATCTTTATAAATTAGAAGAAGTGTTTGATATACCCATTCTTTTCTTTCTTTAGGTATTCTTGAATCATAAATTGCAGCTAGTTGTTTATGGAATTGATCATGGGTAGCCAAAGCTTTTTTACCTTTTTCTGTAAGTTGTAAAATTACTATTCGCCCATCTTCTTTAGAATGTTCACGAGTTAAATATCCTTTTTCAATTATCTTTTTAGTTGATGTTGTAAGGGTCCCTAAAGTGACATCTAGTCTTGAAGCAATAGTTGTCATTGTTGGAAATTGTTCTTTACTAACAGCTTCTAAAACATGAGTTTCTGATAACGTTAAATTAGGATAAGGTCCTTTTTTTAAAAAGTCTTCTTGTACTCCCATCGCTAATTCGAATAGTTGACTAACTGAATCAATTTCTTGATTATTCATATTTCCTCCTCTAATAATAAAAGATGTTAATATTATTAACATCTTTTATTCCTCTTTGTCAAATTACACTTTTTTGAATTGGTGTAAAACAATTGTATTTGATTGTAGACTTGCTGGTACATCAATTGTTCTTTGATTAGATGATCCTTTAAATTTTAGATGAAGATCTTTTAAGTCTTCAACGAAAGGTCCATCAACTAATACATCGATATAATCTAATATATTTTCATCAAACTTTAGTATCTCTTCATATAAGAATGAAGAATATAACCAAATACTTTTACCTTCATTAAGTGAACTTTTTAACTTCTTTAATAATTCTAATACATCTTTTCTATTTTCAGGTTCTAATGGTTCTCCACCAAGAATAGTAATACCATCGATATGATCTCGATTTGTAATCTCAATAAGTTTATTAACTAATTCATCAGTAAAAGGATTTCCACCATTAAAGTCCCAAGTTTCTTCATTAAAACAATTAGGACAATGACGATTACATCCTTGAACATATAATGAAACTCTAATACCTGGACCATTAGCTATATCTGTTTGTCTTATTTGTGCGTATCTCATTCTATTCTCCAAGGATATGGTTATCTAAGTGAACGAAACGTTCACCAATTTCTTGAGTACGTCCTTTATTCCAGAAGTTATCTCCAAGATAACCACAAGTACGACGACATACATTCATAGTTTTGTGGTCTCTATTACCACAGTTTGGACAATACCATTCACCATTTTCATCTAATAAGATTTCTCCATCAAAACCACATTTTTGACAGTAATCAGATTTAGTATTAATTTCAGCATATTGAATAGTATCATACATATAATTAATTAATTCTTTCATTGCTTCAAAGTTACCTGTCATGTTTGTAACTTCAACATAACTAATAGCTCCTCCAAGTGATAAGTTTTGGAACTTACCTTCAATACCAAGTTTAGAGAAAGCATCAATATGTTCAGTAACATTAACGTGATATGAATTAGTAATATAATCTTTATCAGTAACTCCTTTAATAATTCCAAATCTCTTCTTTAGAGCTTTAGCAAAAGTATATGTTGTACTTTCAGCAGGAGTTCCATATAAACCAAATCCAATATTAGTTTCTTCTTTCCATTTTTCACAAGCATCACGAAGTTTAGTCATGATTTGAGTAGCTAATTCATTACCTTCTTTAGTAGTATGGCTTTCACCAGTTAAGGCAACTACACATTCATATAAACCAATATAACCAAGTGAAATAGAAGAATATCCACCATATAATAATTTATCAATAGTTTCTCCAGGTTTTAATCTAGCGATTGCTCCATAACGCCAATGAATTGGGCTAACATCAGCTAGAGTTCCTTTTAAACTTTCATGACGAAGAAGTAAAGCTTCTTTACATAATTCAAGTCTTTCATCTAGAATCTTCCAGAAACGATCTAAGTCTTTATTAGCTGATAATCCAGCATCAGTAAGGTTTAAAGTTACAACTCCTTGGTTGAAACGACCATACCATTTATAATTACCGTTTTCATCTTTCCATGGTGCAAGGAATGAACGACATCCCATACAAGGGAATACTTGTCCTTCATAATTTTCTTTCATTTTCTTAGCTGAGATAAAATCAGGCATCATTCGTTTAGAAACACATTTAACTGCTAAATCTGTAAGATAACGATATTCACTATCTTCAGGAACGTTATTATCATCTAAAACATAAAGTAGTTTAGGGAATGCTGGTGTTACATAAGCCCCAACAGGGTTTTTCATACCAACATAACGTTGTTTTAAGATTTCTTCAACTAACATTGCAGTTTCTTTAATGTATTCAGGTTCTTCTTTTAAATACATAAATACAGAAAGGAAAGGCGCTTGACCATTAGTTGTTGAAAAAGTATTTATTTGATATTGAATTGTTTGAACTCCAGCTCTAATTTCATCTTTAATTCTAGAGTCAGCAATTGTTTTAATTTGTTCTTTTGTATAATTGATACCAGTAAGTTTACCTTCTTCTTCAATATTCTTTAAATGTTTTTCATAAGATATTCTTACATAAGGTGCTAAGTGAGCTATAGAAATAGTTTGTCCCCCGTATTGTCCATTAGCCACTTGTTGAACTATTTGAGTTGCAACAGTACATGCAGTTTGAAGACTATGTGGTGTTTCAATTAACTTATCATTAATAACTGTTCCATTAGCAAACATATCTTTTAAGTTTACAAGATCACAGTTATGCATCTTTTGAATAAAGTAGTCCATATCATGGAAGTGAATAATTCCATCATCATGAGCTTGAACTATTTTAGGTGGTAGAAGTAAACGACGACAATAATCACGTGAGAATTCTCCAGCAATTAAGTCTCTTTGTGTTGCTAAAACAGTTGCATCCTTATTTGAATTTTCTTCCATTGCTTCTTTATTAGTTTGATTAACAATTCCATAGATTTGATTGTCAATTGTATTAGTTTGTCTTTGGAATTCACGAACCTTACGATATCCTTCATAAGCTTTGGCAGTTAAAATATTACCTTTTTCAATTAGTTTTTCGAATACTTGTCCTTCAATACGATAGATACTGATATCATTATTAGTATTATTCTTATGCCAATTAGCAATTTCATCAGAAATTTCTTTAGCTATTTTTTCATCGATTACTCCACTACCATATTTCATAGCTTTTAGAATCGCACTTTCGATTTTGCTTGCATCAAATGGTACTTTAGTACCATCTCTTTTTATTACATTCATTGTTTTTTACCCTCCTATTATTACCTGTAAAAATTTGTTATATGAGAACTTCTACATGATTAGTATATTAATTCTAAATTAAAAGGTTAAATGAAAAGAACTATTACTTATGAGTTATTTTTTTAGTTCTTTAAAAACCCTTGATACTACGTTATTTTGAAATTTTGCAGTAAAAAAAAATAATAAAGATTTAAATAACCAACCAAATTAGAACAAACTTATTATACAAATATTAAAAAATAATATCTTCAAATATACTCTTTTAAAGTGCTTTTTTTACAGGCAAAAATAAAAGCAGGTAATTACCTGCTAAATTATATTTTTAGTATATTTTAATAGTTGTTTAATAGATATATCTTCTTTTCCTTTTTTGGAGTAACAATAGATTAAATCTAAAGAATGATATTCAAATTTATTTGAATGAATAACACTGTTAATATCTCTTCTAAGATTTAATGGAAGATTTATAAAATCATTTTCATCCATTTTTCTAAGCATAATGCATAGTTCAGCTAAAGTTATTTCTAAATCAAAGAATGTTCTTTGAATATCTTTTTGTAAGATATCATTAGAAAAGGTTCCTTCCTTAGATTCAATATTATTTATTTGATTAATTATATTAGTTACATTAACTGTGATATCTGCCAAGATATCTTTGTAACATGATTCTTTAATTTCTCTCTTGTTCATCTTTAATTTCTTTCCTATGAGTATAATAATAAGATAATTCTTTAGCATACTTTATAAATGAGAAAAGCATTAATATAAAACTGATTATGATAAGGGAATTAGATAAGATGGTATTAGGACAATAATAACCAATTAAGATTATAACTGAAACATCAAAGAAAGCTGTGGATACTTTTCCCCACCAAGATGCTCCTTTTACTTTTAGACCATATCCATAAAGATATAAACTAACCATTAAAATCATTCCATCCTTTAAAAAGATAATGATTACTAAAAGCCAAAACAAAGGATAATTAAACACTAAGGCAATTGCGACTGAAAATTGTGTTAACTTATCAGCAATTGGATCAATGACTTTACCAAAGTCAGTAATCATATCACAGTGTCTAGCAATGTAGCCATCTAGAAAATCAGTAAGACTAGATACAATAATAATTATTGCTGCTAGAATATAATCTCTAGAACTATTAGCTAAGAAGTAGACATATAAAAATACTGGCACCAAAACAATTCGAATATAACATAGAATATTAGGAATACTTAAGTATTCTTTTATTTTATTTTTCATTATAACCACCTTCAATATTTTCATTATATATTACTTATCATTATCATTCTATAATTAGTTTTAAAAGATAATAAAAAGCCAACTAATAGTTGGCTTAAGATTATAGTTTTAAGAACTTTCTCATTGACATTGCTGATCCAAAGATACCTACTAAAGCACCAATAGCAGCTAGTCCAAATGAACAATACATAATAAATGGGAATGGTTTAATAAGAGCTAACATTGATGATACACTAGTTGCCGTGAAGTAATCATATACAGCTCCATATCCATAGATAATAACGATAATTGGGACAATGGCTCCAATTAAACCTATTATCATTCCTTCAATCATGAATGGTAAACGAATATACCAGTTACTAGCTCCGACCATTCGCATGATTTCAATTTCAGTTCTACGAGCATTAATTGTAATTTTGATAGTATTGCTGATCATAAAGATAGCCACAATAACTAAAGCTACAACTAATACTGTTCCTGCTTTTTGAACGATGTTTAGAGTACTAACCATATTTTGAGTAGCATCTCCACCATAACTTACAGTATTAACATTCTTAATCTTTTCAATCTTTTTAGAGACTTTTGTAATAGTAGATGAGTCTTTAACTTCTACATTGTAAGCAGCCCCTAAAGGGTTATCTTGACGATATGATTCAAATAAATCTTTACCATCATCACCTTGTTTTTCAATTAGTTTATTTAATTCATCATCTTTAGATGAATATGTTGATTTCTTAACACCATTAATTTTATTAATTTCGACACCAACAGCTTTTTCTTCATCCTCTGAAATAGTACGATCTAGTTTTACATAGATAGTAACACCTTTTTCGATATTAGCTGATACTTCTCTAACATCCAAGGCCATTACACTAATTACCCCAATTAGAAGTAATGTAATAGCTACAGCAAAGATAGATGAAAAAGACATTACCCCATTACGATAAATATTTACAAAAGCAGTTTTAAAGTGCTTAGGAAGGTTTTTTATACAACTTGAGAATTCTTTCATTATATTTCATAACCTCCTGCAGTAGTATCTTCTTTAACACAACCATCTTCAATTAAGATAGTTCTTTTTTTATGTTGTTGAACAACAATCTGATCATGAGTAACTACAAGGACAGTAGTCCCATTTTTTTCATTAATTCTTTCAAGTAATTCAATAATTCCTTGAGAAGTTTCTGGGTCTAAGTTTCCTGTTGGTTCGTCAGCAATTAAAACCTTAGGTCTATTTACTATTGCTCTAGCAATAGCTACCCTTTGTTGTTGACCACCTGAAAGTTCTCCAGGAAAAGCGTTAACTTTGTCTTCAAGACCTACTAACTCTAAAGTAGCTCTAACACGACGTCTAATTTCAACTCTTGGAATATCAATAACTTCTAAAGCATAAGAAACATTTTCAAATACTGTCTTTTTAGGTAATAAACGATAGTTTTGGAATACAACTCCAACTCCTCTTCTAAAATAAGGAACTTTCCTATTCTTAATTTTAGCAACATCTACTCCATTAACTTCCACAGTACCAGAAGTTGGTTTTTCTTCACGGTATAATAATTTAATAAATGTTGATTTACCAGCACCAGTAGTACCGATAACGTATACGAATTCACCGGGTTCGATTGTTAAATTAACATCATTTAACGCTCTAACACCAGTTTTATAAATCTTAGTTACATTAGTTAGTTTAATCATAATTTCACTCCTGAAATTATTATAACACAAATAGTTTTTAGTTTAAGATATATTGCTTAATAACATTAATTTTATGATATAATGTCTATATGCAAAATATAGGGTCTAGAATCTGTCCTAATTGTGGAACAGTTTTAAAAGAAAATGCTTATATAGATGATCGTGGTAATAATGGCTTAAGTTATTTAGAAATCATTGTTAAGGATCAAAATCTTAAGAAAAATAACTACGAACTACGTTGTAGTTATTGTCCTAAATGTGGACATGTTGAATTTTGGATTGATTTTGATCAATATCAAAAACTCCCTCATCCTTCTTTTCAATCTGAACAAGAACTTAGTGAATCTGTTAATACTTTAGCTAATTATTATAATGAGAAAAGAAAAAAACAAGAGGAAGCCACCAAACTTCAAAACCAATTAATAGCTATTAAAAAGAAAGCAAAGACTAATCATTTACTAGCTGTTAAACATAAAAACAAGATGAATGATAAATAACCATCCATCTTGTTTTTTATTTATTTTCTTTTATCTTATAAGAGATTAATATCTTTGCAGTAATAATTAAACCAATGAGACTTACTAGGATACTTGTATTATCACCAGTATGAATATTTAAGCCATTAACAGTATTAGTAGTTGGATTAGCTTTATTATTAATTACAATGCTAGTATCTTTACTATAAACTAAATTAATTGTTTGATTATATTCACTTAATGTATCATTTTCTTTTAAATAGTAACCTGGAATACTTTCTTCATAAGAAAGGTAGGCATACATTGAAGTAAATGTATATGAGTCTTTTAGTTTATTACCATTGGTATCAAGATAATTAATAGTATAAGTATATTGAGGTTGAGAATAATAATTAAATACTATTTCATTATTAGTTGAATCTAAAGCTAAAGAATGACTTAATTTATCAGGAAAAGCTAAATTTTCAATACCTAACATCTTATAGTCTGGAGCAACTACAGTAATATACGTACCTTCACCAGCCTGATCAGTTCCAATAGGGACTTTTTCACCACCATTGTAAGTATAATATACTGTGTATTCAATAACTGTTTGAGGTGGGTCATATTTAGCTACTAATGTTACATTAGTTTCAACTGGAGCATCAAAGTTATACCTAGTATATAGTTTACTGACAGGATCTAGGTAGTACCATCCAAGGAATGTACATCCTTCTTTAATAGGAGCAGTTGGTTCTTTTACCTTCGATCCACTTTCACCAGTTGTTTCTGTTTTAGGATTACCATTATCACCATCAAACACTATTTTGATGTCTGGTTTTTTCCATTTAGCGTGAACTGTAATATCGCTAGTTCCCATGGTATCAGTACTAGTTAACTTTGTTCCATTATCTAAGTACCAACCATCAAATTCATATCCAGTAGATAAGGGTGTAAGACTACTTACATCAACATCACTATTAAGATCAAAATTTTGACCATACTTATAAGATTTAGTAGCAATAGTTGTTGAACCATTAATATAAGTAATATTATTTGAAGTTCTATTTAGGCGAATATCAGCAAGATTAGCATCACCAAAGCCAAAGGCTGGACTGGTATCCCAAGCACTATAAGTTAGAGTTGAATCATCATTACCATCATAAATTTGATCAGCTAAGCGATAGTCCTTATAAATATAACCAGTTGGAGTAGTAGTGATATTTTCAGTAACTCCAGTTGTTAAAAATGTACAAGCTAAGGTATACGCTTGTTTATAAGAACCATCTAACTGTTCTTCATAATATCTTTCATAGTAATTAATTGTTTTTTTATCACTTAATTGAGTAGTATAGTTAACTACTAGTTTACCATCTACTACACTTACAACATCACTATTTAATTCTAATGTTTGCTTATTAGTAGAGTCAACAAGCCACCCTGGACTAGCGATATATTGTTTAGTTCCACCTTTACTATGATAATCATCTAAGACATCTTTAAAACTAACAAAATCATAAATATTTCCATATTTACCAGTAAAAGTTTTTACTTTTTGATTATTACCATTATCATCAACATATGACTCAGTTACACTAACGTTTGCACAATCGTAGTAAACATTTATAACAGTTGAACCATCACCATTAATTTCTTTAGGTTCATCCTCATGACTATATGTATAGTACTTATAATCATCTTCAAGGCCACAAGTTATTTTACTAGCAACTGCAGTTTTACTTCCACTTTTACCAGTACAAGTAGTAGTGCTTTTTAATGTATATTCTCCATTACTACCAACTTTTTCTTGATAATAATTCACTTTATAATTTACATCATTGGCAATCCATTTAGCTTTAAATATCATATCTAAGTCAGGAAATGTTGTTGGAATTGTAGTATCTACTCCATCTACTAACCAACCATCAAATGTATATCCTTCTTTAGTTGGATTAGAAGGAGGAGTAAGAGTGGCCCCTTCTTTACCGACTAAGGGATTAATTGTAGTTCCTCCCCCAGTTGAAAAGTATAAAGATGTAACTTGCTTAGTTTTAAGATATTTTAAATATTTAACACTATCACCATTACTTGATATATATAAGTTTGTATCGACTGTGTCTAATGTGTATCCATCAAATGTTGGTGTGAAAACTTTTTGAGTGGTATTAGCTTTGGCAGTATAAGTATCTGTTTGAAAATCAGTAAAGATTTTCTTATCTGATTGAAGTTGACAAACAACCTTATAGTTAACTACTTTTGGATGATATGAAACATTGATTGTTTCATTTTTAGTAGCTATATCAGTAATTGTTTTATTATTTGCATCATCTAATTCATAACCATCAATTTCTGGTGATTCATGAGTAAATGAAGTTCCAGGGAAAACCCGAATATTGTAGTCTAAAGCAATTTGTTCATTATTGTCTGAATTAACATAATGAAGAGTTACATCAACCGCTTCTTTGGCAAATACACTATTTACGTTTCCCAAACTGATAATCATTAAGAATGCTATTAATATTGATATCCCTATTTTTCTCATTTTGATTCCCCTTTAATTTATTCTACTATTTTAATTGTTTAACCTCAAACGATTATACAAATAAAAAAGGAATACATTTGTATTCCTGATTTTATAGGTCTATATCTGGAAGTGTGAATCCACGTCCGTGAACACTATGAATGTCATTAGTAATCACAAAGGCGGTTGGATCAACATTCCTAACAATATCTAAGACTGGTTTAACTTCCCTCTTATCAACTACGGCCATTACAGCATTTGAATCATGCATCATATAACCAGTAGTGATATTTAATAGAGTTGTTCCTCGATCAACATCTGATCCAATAAGAGTTTTAATTTCTTCCCATTTAGGAGTAATAACTGTTATTTGAGCTTTAACTTGTCCTAAGTTCATCATCTTGTCCATGACAAGTCCTGTAATTAATAACACAACAATTCCATAAAGAATTTGTTCAGATGTTGAAAATGGAAATTGAAGTAATAGAATTACTGCATCAAATCCATTAACCATTACCGGCACAGAGAATCCAGTTTTTTGATGAATAATAACTGGAGGAATATCTACTCCTCCGGTGCTAGCTCCAACTCTTAAAACAAGTCCAATACCTGCTCCTGTAAAAAGACCAGCATATAAGCAAGATAAAAGCATATCTTTAGTTATTGATTCTATTCCAGGAATATATTGAAACAAAGTAAGGAATGTTGGAAATAGGAAGGTACTTAAAAGAGTACCAGCAATAAACTTCTTTCCCATTGCAACATAACCCCAAATAAAAGTAATGATATTAACAGTATAAACAGTTATGTACATTGGAATATTAGTATAGTATTTAACAAATAATCCAATACCAGAAGTTCCGCCAACGATTATTCCTCTGGGAGTAATAAATGCACAAATTCCAAACGCCAAAATCGCATTACCAACAATAATAATTATTGTGTTTTTTAAGTGTGATGTAAATTTTTCCATATTATTCCTCCTTTAATTTTGTCTTTAAAAATGCATATATAAAATCATCTAAATCACCATCTAATACTCCTTTAGGATTATTAGATTCATACTTAGATCGATTATCTTTAACTAATGAATAAGGATGTAAAACATAAGATCTAATTTGAGATCCCCAAGCGATTTCTTTTTGTTCACCTTGGATTTCTTTAATATCTTTAGCTTGTTTTTCAACCATTAACTGATAAAGTTTACTCTTTAACATCAACATCGCTTGTTCTCTATTTTGAAGTTGCGAACGTTGAGACTTACAAGTCACAACTGTATTAGTAGCTAAATGAGTAATTCTAACAGCTGAATCGGTTTTATTGATGTGTTGACCCCCAGCCCCACTAGCTCGGTAAGTATCTACTCGAATATCTTCATCATTTATTTCCACCTCAATATCATTATCAAATTCAGGTATAACATCGACAGAGGCAAATGATGTATGTCTTCGATTAGATGAATCAAAAGGTGAAAGTCTTACTAAACGATGAACACCTTTTTCACTCTTCAACATTCCATAAGCATTATATCCTTTAATTAGTATAGTAACTGATTTAATACCAGCTACATCACCATCAAGGTATTCTTGAACTTCAAATTTAAAGTTCTTTTTTTCGGAATATCTTAAGTACATTCTAAATAACATTTCTGCCCAATCCTGAGATTCAGTTCCACCTGCTCCCGGATGGATTTCCATAATAGCGTTACGAGAATCATATTTATCAGATAAAAGTAAAATCTTTTCATATTCATCTAGTTCATTGGAAAATGATTCATAGTCACTTTCTAGAATATCTTTAAAATCAGTATCATCAGTTTCTTTTACCATTGTATAAGTATCTAGTAAATCACTTAACTTCTTTTGTAAAGATCGATATTCATCAGTAACTTTTTTCATTCCATTTAGATTATCATAAATCTTTTGAGCTTTGTTATTGTCATCCCAAAATCCTTCTTCTAATGTTTGAATAGTAAGTCCTTCAATTTCTCTTTCTTTTTCACTAATAGAAGCAAATTTATAAAATTCTTCCATTAATAAATGGGCTTTATCAAGCCCATTTTTTATTTCATATAACTCCATTAATCCTCAGCTTTAACTTCTTCTTTTTTTGATTCTTTTACTTTATGTTTCTTTTTAGAATCATCATCTTTAAAAGTTAATTCCATGTTTAAATGGGGAATTTTATTTTCTTCTTCACTGCCTGGTCTAATACCTAAATGGACAATGTTTTGAGAAATTGTTTCAGCAATTGAATTAGTCATTTGTTCAAACATATAGAAAGCTTCTTCTGTATATTCATTCAATGGATCTTTTTGAGCATATGCTCTTAAATAGATACCATTACGAAGTTTAGTCATTGCATCAATATGATTGATCCAAGTATAATCTATTACTCCAAGAAGAATACTTCTTTCATAGCTTAATTTTGCAGCTGGTTCTAAATCTTTATTAAAACGAGCTTCATATTGATTCATTACTACTTCAGTTAATGTATCACGAAGTTTTTCAGGATTATGTTCCATTACTTCAGTATGTTTAGGTTCAATAGTACATAGAAGCATATAGTTTTTAGCAATGTAATCACATACAGCTGCTACATCAATATCTTGATGTCTTGATTCTTGATCAGTAGCTCTTTTAATTGATAGTTCGATTGCTTGTTCAAACATTCCTTTAACAATATCATCAAGATTATCTTGAGCCATGATATCATCACGTTCTTTATACATGATTTCACGTTGTTGACGCATTACATCATCATATTGAAGAATGTTTTTACGAGAATCAAAGTTTTGTCCTTCGACACGTTTTTGAGCACTTTCAATAGCACGAGAAACTACTTTTGATTCAATAGCAGTGTCTTCATCTAAGTATTTAGTGAAGCTATCCATCTTGTCGCCACCAAATCTTTGCATCAAGTCATCTTCAAATGATACATAGAATACAGAATATCCTGGGTCACCTTGACGTCCAGAACGTCCACGCAATTGGTTATCAATACGTCTAGATTCATGTCTTTCAGAACCAATGACAGCAAGTCCACCAATTTTGGGAACACCTTCGCCAAGTTTAATGTCAGTTCCACGCCCTGCCATATTGGTTGCGATAGTTACCGCACCTTTTTGTCCAGCACGAGCAATGATTTCAGCTTCTTTGGCATGGTTCTTGGCATTTAAAACGTTATGTTTAATATGACGACGAGTAAGCATTCTTGATAATAATTCAGAAGTTTCTACAGCAACAGTACCAATTAGAATTGGTTGACCATATGAATTTCTTTTTTCTACTTCATCACAAAGGGCTTTAAATTTATCAGTTTTTTTAGCATAAATCTTATCTGGTCTATCATCACGAATTACTGGTTCATTAGTAGGAATTTCAATAACACGCATGTTATAGATAAGTAAGAATTCTTCTTCTTCGGTTTTAGCTGTACCAGTCATCCCGGCAAGTTTATTAAATAAACGGAAGAAGTTTTGGTAAGTAATTGTTGCTCTAGTAACAGTTTCTTCTTTAATAGGAACTCCTTCTTTAGCTTCAATTGCTTGATGTAAACCATCTGAATATGCTCTTCCAGGCATAACACGTCCAGTAAATGAATCAATGATCATAATTTGTGCATTATTGATATCACGGCTTCCATCTTCAGTGGCAATCATATATTCAACATCTCTAGTCATTGCATAATTTGCTTTTAAGGCTTGATTGATATGGTGAACTAATGATGTATGTTTTATATCATATAAGTTACTAATCTTAAATCCTTTTTCAGCTTTAGCAATACCAGCAGATGTTAAGGCAACTGTTTTACTTTCAAGGTCTACTTCGTAGTCCTTTTCTTCTTTTAATGTTTTTACAAATTTATCTGCTTGAATATATAACGCAGCTGTATTCTTTTTACCACCAGAAATAATTAATGGTGTTCTTGATTCATCGATTAAGATTGAGTCAACCTCATCGACTAAAGCATAGTTAAGTCCTTTACATAATACTTTGTCTTCTAAACTAGTTACCATGTTATCTCTTAGATAATCGAATCCTAATTCAGAGTTAGTAGTATATGTAATGTCACAACCATGAGCAGCTCTTTTTTGTTCAGGTGAAAGTTCACGTTTATTAAGTCCAACAGTTAATCCTAAAAAGTCAAACACTTTACCATTATCTTCAGCATCACGGCCAGCAAGATAATCATTGACTGTTACAACATGTACTCCTTTACCATCTAAAGCATTTAAATATACTGGGAAAATAGAAGTTAATGTTTTACCTTCACCAGTTTTCATTTCAGCGATATCACCTTTATGAAGTGTAATACCACCCATTACTTGAACCTTGAAGGCTTTAAGTCCTAAGCAACGCCAACTTGCTTCTCTAACAACTGCAAATGCATCAACCAAAATGTCATCTAAAGTTTTACCATCTTCAAGTTCTTTTCTAAATTTTTCTGTTTGAGCTTTTAATTCTTCATCGCTCATTTTTTCATAAGTAGGTTCCAATTCTAAGATTTCGTCCGCCATCTTAGATAATTGTCTTAATTCTCTTCTTTCATCATCGAAGATACCTCTTACTCTTGCAGTAAGACCTTTTTTCTCTTTTTGAGGTTTTGTATTAAATGGAATAACTTTTCCCTTATATTCCCCATCAAAGTCTTCTACAACTATATCTTCACCAGATTGATCTTGTAAATCCACAATATTAATTGCAGCTTCTGGATTCAATCCTTCTTTGGCTTGTTTTTTCTTTAAATCTTGTCTTATTTTTTCTTTTTTACTAGCCATATTTTACTCCTTTATAGTCTAAGTCTATGATATTATAGCACTTAACAAGGCCATTTCCAACTAATAAATAAATATAGGCAAAGCTTAAAAACTTTGCCTATAAATATTATAAATTGCGGTTAAATCAAAGTCTCAAATATAGGTTAGTGGTTAATATATGTAGTATCTATATTTTACTAATTTGATCAAGTTGATGACTTGCTAAAACTAGAATCTCAATTGATTTAGGTGAGAACTTTTCACATAGACTAATAATAGCTCTTAATGTAGATAAAGAAGTTGTAACATCATCAAAGATAAGAAGTCTTTTACCTCTTAGGTCTTCTCCTTTTTTGATTGCCAAATAATCTTTAACATCTTTTCTATTTTTACTACTAGTTTGTTTATAAAAACTTGTTTTATAAATACCAGTAAAGATTTTTTTAGAAAAAGTTCTGACAATCATTAAATTAGGATTAAACCCTCTTTTAATATTATCTTCCTCATTACTTGGAGCAATTACTACTAAATGCTTTTTATACTTACTAAAATCAAATTGAGAAACAAAGGCATCTTTTAAAGCTAAATCATATAATCCTTTATAATTAAATAATAGTTTTTTAAAGTAATCATTATATTGATAAAGGATTGTTAGTTTATAACCATTTAAATGCCCATGATAGTTTGCAATTTCAAACTTATTTAAACAATCTATACATATTGGTGATTTATAAATGAAATGATAAAGACTACTACCAGTTTCTTTATCTTTATGACATATTAAGCATTGTCTTGAGTAATGGTATTTATGCATTCTATTATTTCTTTAGTCTTAGATTCTGTATAGATTATAATCTTACCGGTAGTATGAGGAACCTTTCGTCCTACTCTTCCAGATATTTGGATTAAAGTATCTTTGTCAAAGACGGGATGAGAACCATTTAAAACAATAACTTGAACATCATCAACAGTAATACCTCTTTCATATACTGTTGTACAAACAATACAATCTATTTTTCTATTTTTAAGTAAAGATAATGATTTATCATTATCCTTTATCTTAGAAGTAACTACTTTATTAGTAATACCTACCATTTGTAAAAGTTTACTAATAAAAGTAGTATCCTTAATTCTAGCGACAAACACTAATACTGGTTTCCCTTTCTTTTTAAAACTCTTTAGTTTTAAAATACAGGATAAATACATTAAACCTTTAGGTAGTCTAATACACTTTGGTACTGGAACTAATCCTTGATGATATCTTTTTGATAAAGAGTTATCATACGTTGAGGTTGTAGCTGACATAAAGATATAATTTCCTTTGATACTTTGATATAAGATATTGTTTAAAATATCATTATTGCAATAAGGAAATGCATCCATTTCGTCTAGTATTAGTAAATCAAAGGTATTGGGATAACGATAAAGTTGATGTGTTGTGCATATCACAAACTGGCCTTCAAGGTTATCGGTATTTCCTCCATATACCTCGCAAATAGAAAGATTTATAAATTGAGCTTTGATCCGATTAGATAATTCAACCACCAGTTCTCTTCGAGGTAAGCTAAAACATACTCGTTGTTTTAAATTAATAGCTCTTTTAATCACCTCATAAACAATCTCTGTTTTACCAGCTCCACAGACAGCTTTGATTGTGGTGTTTAGGCCATCAATGTATCTTTTAACTAGATAATCAGACATAGCTTGTTGAGCTGAGGTAAGTTGGTAGTCTAAATGATAATCACAAGGTTTAAAGGTTAAAATAGGAGATGGTACTTTAGTTGGTGTTTTTCCATATGAAATACACTTTCGACAATACACAACTCCATTTTTAACATCCATATAACTAGGATCTTCATTTTTACATCTAGGACATTTCATTTCTATCACCAATCATATTTTATAATAATGGTTTGAAGTATTCGCTCCAAGTTTGTCTCAAATTTATCTCACTATTAGCATCCCATCCAAAACTCTACTGGCGGCAGTGAACATTCAATAAACCATCGAGATTGTTGCTTATAAAGATTAACTCTTTTCCCTTGGATCTTACAATCATACATTAAGCCACAGCCTCCAGCTATTGAACTTTCTTCTTGGACTCGATAAATCTTTTCTATTTTATATTTTATTCCTTCATTCCAAACAATATATAATGGTCTTTCTTTGCCTTCCATATTGGTGTAATTAATTACACCAATATAATGTTTATATATTTTCTTCATTAAAAGTAACCTCGAGGAAAGATAGTATGTTCTCCTTTAGGATTAAAGTTAGTTATATTATTATCCAAAAGCATACAACATCTTTTCACACTATAAAATCCATACTTACTTCTTAAATAATCAATTGCTTTGTCTAATTTTTTAGCTTCTATTCGTTTAATTGGATCTTCGAATAAGTTTATTTGCATAATATTATCATCTTCTTTTAAACCTGTTACTCGAATACCAACACTTCTAAGTCCTAAAGAAAAATCATAATTATCATTTAATAATTTCATACTGATATCTAATATTTCACCAGAAATATTAGTATAATTCTCTATTTTCTTTTGTCTAACAAAGCCAGTTAGTTCATTTGTCCGAAGACAGATCCCAATAGTATTACCAACTAAATTATCATCTTTAAGTCTAGAAGCAATAGATTCACTTAAAACATAAAAGACACTTCTTACTTCTCGGCTATTATTTAAGTCTCTAGTTGTTGTAATACTATTACCAACGGACTTAACTTCATCTTGATAGCTAGAAAGCATAACTTCGCTAACGTCTTCGCCATTAGCAAAGATCCAAAGCAATTCTCCCATCTTGCCAAAATGAAGTTTCAAAAAAGATTTATCTAACAAAGCTAGTTGGCCAATAGTTTCAATATGCATTGCTAACATCTTTTTAGTAGTTTGTCTTCCAACATAAAATAGATCACTTATTGGTAAAGGCCAAATAATATCTTTATAGTTATCATCATTAATATAAACTAATCCATATGGTTTAAACATATCACTGCCCATTTTAGCAAAAATCTTATTTCCACTTAAACCAATAGAAACCGTTAAACCTAGTTCAATTCTAACTTCCCTTTGAATTCTTTTAGCAAGTTCAATTGGGGAACCAAATAGTTGAGTAGAATGAGTAATATCAACCCAAGCTTCATCTAACCCAAAAGATTCCACCTTATCACTATAACGACGATAGATATCTTTTACTTTAGTTGTGTAGTATTGATACTTAGGATAATCAGGATGAATAATAACTAGGTTGGGGCATTTTCTTTTAGCTTCTCTTAAGGTTTCAGCAGTTTTAACGCCGTACTTTTTAGCTATAAGGTTCTTAGTTAAAATAATTCCATGACGACTTTCCTCATGTCCTCCTACGGCCATTGGTACTTCTTTATACTGAGGGTTCATCATTTCTTCTATTTGAGCGTAGCAATGGTTAATATCGATATGTAATATGTATCTTTGTTGCATGAATTACCTCCTATGCAACAATTCTAAATCATAAAGTTGCGTTTATCAATACCATATGCAACTTTAACGATTTAAATCCGTTTATTTGTTGCTTAAATGCAATTTATTTATTATAATTGGCTTATGAAACTAAATGAAGAAATGAAAATCAAAAGAAAAGAAGCTAAATTAACTTTAGAAGATGTTGCTAGTAAACTTAATCTTTCTAAAACTACTGTGATGCGTTATGAAAGTGGAGCTATTAGAAATATTCCTAATGATAATAAAATTAAGATTTGTAATCTTTTAGATATTGATGTTAATAAATATCTTGATGATGAGATAAAACTTCATCGATTTAAAAAGCCAATTTTAGGAATTGTTAAAGCTGGTTATGATTTATTGGCCGATGAAAATCTACTAGGATATGAAGATGTTAGTGAAAAAGAAAGTATTCAAGGTGATTACTTTTTAAAGGTTACTGGTAATTCGATGACTGGCAGTCATATCTTTGATGGTGATTTAGTATATGTTAAAAGGCAAAATGATGTTTTATCTGGCGAGATTGCCGTTATTATGATTGGAAGTGAAGTTACTATTAAAAAAATCATCAAAAAAGATGATCTCTTAATATTAGAAGCTACCAATAAAGAATATGAAACTCGTTATTATAATAAAAAAGAACTAGAAGAATTACCGGTTAGGATAATTGGTCGAGTTCTATTTAATAAAATTACTTTTTAAAGGACAATGTCCTTTTTTTATTCTTTAACATATTTTTTGATATATTGATAACCAATACCACCAATACCCATATGGGCTCCTACAACTGAAGGAAGATTATCTACTCTTATTTTAGCCTCATTGCCTAAACGTTTTTTTAATTCTTCTTTCATCGCTAAAGCTAAGTCTTTCGATAATACGTGTTCAATAGTAAAAATATAGTCTTTAGCATTAACTCCACAATCATTAATTAAGTGATCAATAATTTTGATGTTAGCTTTTCTAACAGTTCTTACTTTATCGTATGTATCAATCTTTCCACCAAGCTTATAGTTTAACTCCATAATAGGTACTATTTTAAGTAGTCCAGCTAGTCTAGCTACACCAGGAGTAATTCTTCCTCCTCTAGCTAAATGATCCAAATTAGGAACCATAATGACTGTGCCAGAATGATTAATACAATTTTCAAGTATTTCTACTATTTCATTTATTTCTTTACCTACTTCAACTAATTTACTAGTTAGTAAAGCTAAGTATCTTTGGTTGCCAGCAGTTCCTTTAGTATCAACTAAAGTAACCGGCATCTTAGCCATATCACACGCTAACTTCATTCCTTGAAGAGTTGATGATAAACCAGTGGCGATTGGTAAAGCGATAATATGTTTATAACCAAGATCTTTTATTTTATTGACATATTCTTCAATTATTCCTGTTGAAGGTTGAGATGTCTTTACACCTAGCGTATTATCCTTTTCCATTTTCTTAAAGACTTCTAAACTAGTAATCTCTTCTTCATCTAAATATGTCTTATCATTTATTGTAACAGTTAGTGGTACTACAAAGATTCCTTTGTCTTCCATTGAACCAATTTCTATTTGGCAACCACTATCTACAAGTACAGCTATTTTATTCATCTAAGCACCTCTTACAAATAATACCAAATAATGTATAATATATCTAGTAAAGAGGTTAAAATGCTATCAATAGAAAAAACAACTACTAATACTATCGTAATTAAAAAATCTCAATTTATTACTACTTTAATACCTTGTAGTGATATTAATGAAGCAAAAGTATTAATTAATAACGTTAAAAATAAATATCATGACGCTACTCATAACTGTGTAGCATATATTATTGGAAGTAATGAAAAAGCTGAAGATAATGGTGAACCTAGTGGTACTGCTGGGATGCCAATGTTAAATGTATTAAAGATGCAAAAATTAACCAATATTATAGTCATTGTGACAAGATACTTTGGAGGAATTAAATTAGGGGCTGGTGGTCTTACTAGAGCCTATACTAATAGTGTTGTTGAAGCATTAAAGAAAGCAAATATTGTTGAAAAAGAACTAGTAAAGAAATACTTAGTTACAATTGATTATTCTTTTACCAAAAAAATAGAATATTTATTTAAAATAAATAATATTGATATTCTAAATACTAATTATAACGATAAAGTAACTTATGAAATGTTTATTAGAGATGAAAATATCTTTGATCAAATTCAAGAAATTACTTCTAATAATTATCAACATAAAGTTATTGGCGAAGATTATATTCCGACTCTTAACAATCAATAAATTAAGATTATAATATAACTATAGGCGGTGAAAAATATGTTAGAAATTGCAAATATTTATCGAATGAAGGTTTATCATGAACTTACTACTACCTCGAAAGATGAAGTTTTAAATCCCGTAATGGTCGAAGAAAAAGCATTAAGTTTCTTAACTGAATTAGGTAATGTAGGAGAAGAAAGTAAAGCATATACTTTCTATGATAAATCAGCTGTTGATAAAGATGCTTTACTAGAAACTTATATCAATGGTTTAAAGATGTTAATGGCGATTGGTTATGAAATTAAAGTTGATGAAATTAAAGATAATATTGAAATAGGTAATGAAGAAAGTATTAATCATCAATTTATGAAAATATATCAAGAAGTTATTCTGTTAAATAGTACTTATCGTTTTAATGATTATCAAAACTGTATTGATGATTATTTAGCTTTAGGTTTAAAACTTAACTTAGATTTAGAAGATATTCTAAATTCATTAAAAGATTCATATAAATAATATAAAGGGAACAACTTAGGTTGTTCCCTTTATTCTAACTCCATTAATAGTTTATTAAGTTTTTTCAACCAGTTTTCTTCTTTATTTAGAGTTAATGATATTTGATTTTCTAAATACGCAAATTTAGGTTTAGAGAAATATTTATTTGTTTGTTCAAATAAAATATCTCCTTCAACATAAGCACTAGCTTCTTTAGTAAAGATGATTACAAGATATTCTCCTTGATCAATAATGTTTTCAAATAGTTTATTGTCTGCTAAGATATCTAGTTCCCTTTTCCCAAGTAAGTTTTCAACTTCTTCTGGAAGTCGACCATAAAAATCTTTAAACTCACTCTCTAAATCAGCTAATTCATCCAAGTTATTAACACTTTCTAGTCTTTGATAAAGGACTAATTTATCATAGTCACTATCAATATAATCTTTAGGAATATAACCATCAACATTGATATTAGTTGTTGGAATTTCTTTTTTCTTTTCAACTAAATGTTTACCAGTTCTTTTAGTAATCGCTTCTTCTAAAATAGCCATATAAGAATCAAATCCAACTGTTTCAATAAAGCCAGCTTGTTTACCACCTAGGATATCACCACCACCCCTAATTGATAAATCTCTTAGAGCTATTTTATAACCACTACCTAGTTCAGTAAACTCTTTTAAAGCTTTTAAACGTTTAGTGGCTTCTTCGGTCATTGATTTTTTAGGATTATACATAAAGTAGGCATAAGCTATTTTATCACTCCGACCTACTCTTCCTCTTATTTGATATAGTTGAGAAAGTCCAAAGTGATCAGCCTGATCAACAATCATTGTATTAGCGTTAGGAATATCAATTCCAGTTTCAATAATCGTAGTACAAACTAAGACATTATACTTTCCTTCGACAAAGTCTTGCATAACATCTTCAATATCATCTTTATCCATCTGTCCATGAGCAATAGCTATCTTAGCATCAGGAACCATTCTTTGAATATTGTAACCAATATTTACTAGTTGATCAGTTTTATTATGTAAGTAAAACACCTGACCTCCTCGAGCTAGTTCTCTTTCAATTACTTGTTTTAATAAAACATTATTCTTTTCAATCACATATGTTTGAACAGGTAATCGATCTTTAGGAGGAGTTTCTATTTGAGATAGTCCTCTTATCCCCATTAAAGACATTTGAAGAGTTCGAGGAATTGGGGTTGCTGATAAAGAGATAACATCGATGTTTTCTCGATATTCTTTTATTTTTTCTTTTTGAGCAACACCGAAACGTTGTTCTTCATCAATAATTAATAAACCAATATCTTTAAATATAATATCTTTCGATAATATTCGATGAGTTCCAATAATAAAATCTATTGAACCATCTTCTAAACCTTTTAAGATTTTATTTTTTTGTTTAGTTGTTGTAAATCGATTTAATAAAGCTATCTCTACTGGGAAATCCTTAAATCTTTCTTTTACAACTCGATAATGTTGCATTGATAATATTGTTGTAGGACATAGAAAAGCGACTTGTTTATTATCACAAATTGCTTTAAAAGCAGCTCTTAAAGCTACTTCTGTTTTACCAAAACCAACATCACCACATAGTAGTCTATCCATTGGTTGAGGTTTTTCCATATCAGCTTTAATTTCATTAATTGATTGCAGTTGATCATCAGTTAAATCATATTCAAATTTATTTTCAAATTCGATTTGTAAAGATGTGTCTGGTGAAAATTCAAAACCAACACTAGCCATTCTTTTTGAATAGATTTCAATTAATTCATCAGCAATATCATCAATCTTAGCTACGGCTTTAGCTCGATCTTTTTTCCATTTCTTACCATCTAGAGCATAAATTTTAGGAGTAATACCTTCTTTAGAGGAATACTTTCTAATCAATTTAAACTGTTCAACCGGAATATATAAAGTATCATCACCCTTATAAGCAATATATAAATAATCTTTATGAAATCCTTTAACTTCTAAAGTTTTAATTCCTAAATATTGTCCAATTCCATATTGATCATGAACAACATAGTCACCAACATTTAATTCATCTGTATCATGAATTGTTTTAGCACCTTTATAACGAATATGTTTAGGCTTTTTAATACTAACCTTTCCAAACAATTCATAATCTGTTAAAACAATTATTTTTTCATCAATTAGTTCAATTCCTCGAGGAATTGAACCTAAATAAATATTAATACCTTTTTCTATTTTATCGCTAAGGGAAATACTATGATAAGTATATTCGTACTTATCTAGTAAATCACAAATAAGAGTTATTTGATGTTTATCTTTTAAACAAATAAGAATATCATTTTGTTTTAAATAATCATTAATTTGTTTGATAACGATATCTTCTTTATCATGATTAAATACTAAATCGTGAGTATTAAATAGAATATCTTTTTCATTTCCAAATTCAACGAATTCTTTATAATCATCTTTTAAGACATCATCTAATTCATAAAACAAATCTAAACCTTTTAAAAACTTTCCTAAATTATACATTTCCGTATTATAAAAGAAGTTTTCACTAATAAATCTTTTATAAGCTTCATCACACATCTTTTTATCAGAAACTATAATTAGAGGATCATTTAAATAATTTAGAATATTAGAAGTGTTATTAAATAAACTGTAGTATGTGTACATACTACTTTCTTTACTACCTTCATTTAACAATTCTTTATCTAAAGATACTTTATTTTCTAACTCTTCATAAATGCTTTTTTCTAGTTTAGTAGAAGCTTGAAGTAAAAGCTTATCCATTTTATCAAAGGCATCTTCTAAACCTATTGATTCATATAAGATATCACTAGCCGGAATTATTTGAACTTCTTCTATTTTTTCAATAGTTCTTTGAGATTTAGGATTATAGAATTTGATGTAATCTATTTCATCATCAAAGAATTCAATTCTAATGGGATATTCGTATTGAACCGAATAGATATCAATTACTCCTCCTCTTTTACAAAAGTAAAAAGGTTGATTAACGATTGAAATATTATTATAACCAATGTTAACTAACTGATTAGTTAGTTCATTAATATCTACTACATCTCCTGTTTTTAATTCAATAATACTTTTATTAAATAAAGTTGGAGAAGGAAGATATCTTATTAGTGAATGAGTATGAACAATTAAGATTTTCTTTCTTTTAGAAGTTATATGATATAGAGTTTTTATTCTTTGAATTAATAATTCTGGTGAGCTAGTTAAAGCTTCAACTCTAAAAGATTCATCACAACTAAATAAATGCACATCATCACTAACACTCTTTAGAATATTGTATAAATCGTTAGCTTCTTTTAAAGTTGGTTTTACAATTACTAAATCTTTATCTAACTCAAAGAAGGCACTTGAAATTAAAAGTGCCTGCGCAATTGTTGAATTAGTAACGATATTATTTTTTGAATTAATCAGGCTTTTATAAGCCTGATCATTTTTTAATACATTTAATATTTTCTTCATATTTCCTCTAGTTATACTTATTCATGGCATGCGTAAAATCATTATCTAAAGTATCGATTAATGCTTCTACCGCCTTGTTTACACCTTCATCAAATGAAGGTTGTTGTTCTTTAGTGAAACGGCCTAGAACATAATCAACGACCTTAATATATGGAAGTCTACCTATTCCTACTCTAATACGTTTAAAGTCTTGCGAACCGACGCAAGAAATAATACTCTTTATTCCATTATGACCACCAGCGCTACCATTAACTCTTAAACGGAGTTTACCTACGGGCATATCTAAATCATCATAGATGACAATTAAGTCATCAATATCCACTTTAAAGTAGCCCATTACAGCTTGAACACTTTCACCTGAAAGATTCATAAATGTCTGAGGTTGTAAAATGATTACATCTTCTCCATTATATTTTGTTTTAGCATATAGACCTTTATGTTTACTAGTTGAAAGGCTAACACCTAGTTTATCAGCTAGTTTATTAGTTACTTCAAACCCGGTATTATGTCTAGTATGTTCATATTCTTTTCCTGGATTTCCTAATCCAACAATTAACTTCATTACTTTACCTCTTTTTACCAAATATTTTTAATGAAATACTATCTAAGTTATGACGATTATCGCCTATTTGATAGATTACTTCATATTCATTCATATCCTCAATTGGATAAGAACCATTAGAAGGATTATAGTATACTACAAAACTACTATATTCTCCATTATCTTGATTAGTTTCATATCTAATAACAGTACTATTGAGAATATCAAATTTAACATGTTCTAAAACATCTTTTGTTGTTTTATATCTAAATGCTTCATTTTCTTTTCGAAGTTTAATTATATCTTTGATTACTTGAATATCTTTTTGATAATCATCCACTCTGGTCCAATCAATAGAATTGATTGTATCTGGAGAGTTATAAGTATTACTAAGGCCTTGCTTAGAAATATAGAACTCTTGACCAGCATGAATAAAAGGTACTCCTTGGGAAAGAAGAAGGCAAATATTAAGCATTAATTGTCTTTTACACCTTGTTTCAAAGTCTTCACTAAAATTACTTTTAGAGATTTTATCTGCTAGAGTTGCATTATCATGGCATTCAAAATAGTTAATACTTTGAGAGACATTACTATAACGGCTAGTATTCAACATACATTCGCCAGCTAAAGTAATATTAGAAAAATTATCAGTGAAGTAACCAGTTGTATTTAAATTATCTTCGCTACTACCACCTTTTAAAATATCCCGGAATTGATCATTAAAGAAGCCAATTTCAGGAATTAAAGCATTGTTTTCTTGAATACTTCTTTTTTCCATTGGTAAGTTAGTATCCATATTCCAACCTTCACCATACATAATAAATGATTTATCTTTTTGATGACATACCTTATAAATTTGTTTAATAGTATCAATATCAATAATACCCATTAAATCAAATCTTAAACCATCTATCCCATATAAGTCTTGGAATCTTTCACACATATCAACAATATATCTTCTAACCATTAAAGCCGAGGTATTAACATCATTACCACACCATGAGCCATTACATAAAGTACCATCATCTTTCTTTCGAAGGAAATAACCAGGTACTATTTTTTCATAAGCATATGAATATATATCATAAACATGGTTATAGACAACATCCATAACAACTCGAATACCATGACCATGTAAAGTTTTGATGAGTTTTCTTAACTCTTCAATTCTTTTATATCCATCATTTGGATCAGTTACATAGCTTCCTTCTGGTATTCCATATTGAACTGGATTATAGCCCCAATTATAGAAGAAGCCTTCATCATTTTCATCAACAGTCTCATAGTCAAATATTGGAAGTAATTGAACATGCGTGATTCCTAAATCAACTAAATAATCTAAGCCAACAAGATTACCTTCTTTTGATTTAAGTTTACTTTGGGCCATTCCTAAAAATTTACCTGGATAAGAAGTTGGTAAACTTTCATCCATTGAAAAATCTCTAACTGATGCTTCATAGATTATGGCATCAGTTTTTGATTGTAATGGTTTTAATTCTTTAGGATAAAGACTTCCTTTAATCTTGCTAGAATTTACAATGATATTAGAAAGAGAATTAGCTGACGAACTTAAAGCATAAGGATCTAAAGTCCTAACAAATTCATCTTCATGTCTAATTAAATAAACATAAGAAAATTTTTCAAAATTTTGTTTAAGTTTAGTTCTAAAAACACCTTTATCATCCCGCTGCATTTTAGAAGCTACTTCTTTATGAGTTTTAGGATCACTAATTGAAACCATAACTTCTAAAGCAGTTGGAGCCCAAACATTAAAAGTTGTATATACTCCATCAAAATTAGATCCTAAATCATTACCATCGTAGTAAAAGTATTCATCAAAGTTTTTAAGTTCAACTAAATGTGTATATGTAAGAGTAGTAGCTAATCCATATTGATCCACTACTTCATAAATGTGAGATAAATCAATTATCGCATCATCAATAAAATAAGTAGTAAAGTCATAATCAGTTTTATTTAAAGCATCTATTCTTAATTGTTTAATTGTCTTCGTATCAGTATCTCTTAAAAAGAATATTTCAGAATTACCATTATAGTAATCTTTTGAGAGTTCTATCTCTATTCTCTTATCACCCTTGTAATGGGCATACATTCTTTTAGAATACATAAATTCATCTTCTTTCTAGCATAAATAATTCAGGTTACCCTGAATTATTTAGGTTAAAATTTAATTTTTGTTAGTTTCCAAATATCATCAACATAGTTTTGAATTGTACGATCTGATGAGAAATATCCGCTTTTAGCAATATTAACTAAACAAATATGGGCCCATCTTTCTTTATCTTGATATAACTCTTCAACTTCATGTTGAGCTTTAGCATAAGATTCATAGTCAGCTAAAACAAAATATTCATCATTCTTAACTAATAGTTCATCATGGATAATTTTAAATTCTTCTTTATTTTCACAGAATGTTCCATTTAATAAAGAATCAACTGCTCTTCTAATTCGAATATTATTATTATAATAATCATAAGCTTTATATTTACTACTAGCTTTTAAAGCTGCAACTTCAAAATCTTTCATTCCAAAGATTTTACAATTATCTTCACCAACTCTTTCAGCTATTTCTACGTTAGCTCCATCAAGAGTACCTAAAGTAATTGCTCCATTCATCATAAACTTCATATTACCAGTACCACTAGCTTCTTTTCCTGCTGTTGAGATTTGTTCAGAAACATCAGCTGCTGGCATAATCTTTTCAGCAAGAGTAACACCATAGTTTTCTAAGAAAACCACTTTTAGATACTTATTAGTATCTGGATCTTTATTTACAACATCCCCAACACAGTTTATAAGTTTAATTACTTTCTTAGCAAAATAGTAACTACTAGCTGCTTTTGCTCCAAAGATATAAGTTCTTGGATATATTCTAAAGTCAGGATTTGATTTCATTTCTAAATATAAATCAATGACATTTAAAATGTTAAGTAATTGTCTTTTATAAGCATGAAGTCTTTTAACTTGGATATCAAAGATACTATTTGGATCAACTTCTACTCCATTATGTTCTTTAATATAATCAGCTAAAACCTTTTTATTTTCTTGTTTAACTTCTAAGAATTTACTTTGAACTTTTTTATCATCAACTTTAGTCATTAATTTTTCAAGTTCTTCCGGATGATTTATCCATCCTTTTCCAATAGTTTTATTTAATAAGTCAGCTAATTTTGGATTAGCGTAAGCTAGCCAACGACGATGAGTAACACCATTAGTTTTATTATTAAATTTATGTGGATATAAGTCATTAAATTCTTTAAGTTCAGTATTCATCAAAATTTCAGTATGTAATCTAGCAACACCATTAACTGAAAAACTTCCTACTATTGCTAGATGGGCCATATGAACTTCACCATCTCTTAAAATCATTACTTTATCTAAAATATCTTGATTATTGGAAGTTTGTTCTTTGACAAAACCAATAAAACGGCGATGAATTTCATCAATGATTTGATATACTCTAGGAAGTAATGACATCATCATTTCAATTGGCCATTTTTCTAAAGCTTCAGCTAAGATTGTATGATTAGTATAGGCAAATGTTTTTGAAGTGATATTCCATGCATCTTCCCATTCCATTCCTTGTTCATCAATTAAAATTCGCATTAATTCAGGAATAGCCAATACTGGATGAGTATCATTTAATTGAATAACATGTTTCTTATGAAAATTATTCATATTTTTGTTTCTTCTTAAATGATCTTTTACAATGGCTTGTAAACCAGCTGATGTAAAGAAGTATTCTTGTTTAAGTCTTAACATCTTTCCAGCTGGAGTTGAATCATCTGGATAAAGCATTTGACATATAGATCGAACATCTTGAACATAATGTTCAAAGTCAGTTCCTGTTGGAATATTTTCACTGGCTTCTGCAGACCATAAACGAAGAGTATTAGTAGCAATTGTTTCATGACCTACCATTGGTACATCATAAGGAACAGCGTTAACTACTTCATAATCAACATGTTCATATTTACCAGTTTTCTCATTATAAACAACTCTTCCAAAGAACTTAACTGGTACTGTGTGTTTAGGCTTACGAACTTCCCAAGTATTTCCAAGTCGCAACCATAAGTCTGGTAATTCAACTTGATTACCATCTTCTATTTTTTGTTTAAAGAAACCATATTCATAACGAATAGTATTTCCGTTACCAGGATAAGAAAGAGAAGCAAGCGAATCCATAAAACAAGCAGCTAATCTTCCAAGTCCACCATTACCAAGTCCGGCATCAGACTCTAATTCTTCTAATTCATGAATATTAATACCTAAATCAGCTAAACCATCTTTAGCCACATCATAGATTCCTAAATTCATTAAGTTATTAACTAATAATCGTCCCATTAAGAATTCCATTGAGAAATAATGCATTTGTCTTTGGTCTGAAGCTCTTACTAAAGATTTACTAGTAGCCCAGTTTACAGATGCATAGTCTCGCACCATCGTTTCTAAAACCATAAACTTTTCAGTTATATGTGCTTCTTCAACATTTCTTCCATATAATTCGATGATTCGATGTGCAAATTCATCTTTGAATTCTCTTTTGTTTTTAAACATAAAATCCCCCTATTTAACCCTTACTTTTTGTATTTTTCTTGACAGCTTTCTTTTTTACAACCTTTTTTTTAGTAGTTTTCTTTTCAGTTTTGTCTATATTATACTCAAAAATCATTGCAGAGAAAGGTGCAATTTTAATTGGTACATAGTATTTACCAGTTGTCTTATCTTTTTTAGTATTGATTTTACGTGGATTAGTAATATTATGTCCAGCATAAATATCTTTATCAGTATTAAGAATTTCTTTGAATGATCCCTTAGAATAGACTGGTACATTATAAACTTCGTGTTCATTACCAATGAAGTTTAAGACTACCACAACACTACCACCATTTTTATCTCTTCTAACAAAGGCAAATACAGATTGTTCTTCATCATCAACAACTAACCATTCAAATCCCATGTCTTTATAATCACATTCATATAAAGCAGGAACACTATTATAAATATGATTTAAGTCCTTACAGAAATGATGGAAAGCATCATGATCTGGATAGTCTAAGATATTCCAACCAAGTGATTTCTTTTCATCCCATTCTTTATATTCGCCAAGTTCATTACCCATAAAATTAAGCTTTTTACCAGGATGAGTAAACATATATACATATAATGCTTTAGCTTGTGCCATCTTATCACCAGCAAGACCCCACATCTTATTAATGATAGTTGCTTTACCATGTACTACTTCATCATGAGAAAATTCCATTAAGAAATTTTCAGAATGGAAATAAGCCATTGAGAAAGTAATTAACTTATGATTAAACTTACGCATATAAGGATCCATAGCAAAATACTTAAGGGTATCATTCATCCAACCAAGGTCCCATTTATAATCAAAGCCTAAACCATTTTCACCTACTGGTTTAGTTACCTTTGGAGCATCAGTGCTATCTTCAGCAATCATCATTACATTAGGATGATATCCAAGCATATGACCATTAAGTCTCTTTAAGAACTCTTGGGCTCCAATATTAACTCCTAGATTTTTATTTCCTTCATAGTAAATAAGATTACTTACAGCATCAAATCTAAATCCATCAACGTGGAAATATGTAGCAAAGAAATCAACACAACTTAGTAAGAATGAACGAACTTCATTCTTTCCTAAATCAAAATAAACACTATCCCATGGAGAGTAACGACGATTAAAGTCATCATAGTCATAAACAAATCCACCATCAAACATGTGTAAACCATGTTCATCTTTAACAAAGTGAGCTGGCACAAAGTCTAATATTATTCCAACTCCTTCTTTATGACAGGCATCAATAAAATGCATTAATTGTTTAGGATTACCATATCTACTGGTTGCACTATAGAAACCAGTTGGTTGATATCCCCAAGATCCATCAAATGGGAATTCATTTAATGGCATTACTTCTAAATGGGTATAACCCATTTCTTTAGTATAAGGAATTATTTTATCAATTAATTCTTCATATGAATAGAATTCACCATCTTCTTCATCAGTAAAATCCTTTTTCATTTTCCAAGAGCCAATATTGACTTCATAAATATTAAGTGGACGATCAAAATTCTTAGTTCTAGAATCTAACCATTTATTATCTTTCCACTTATATCCTTCTATATCGAATACTTTACTAGCTGTTGCTGGTCTTAGTTCACTAAAGAAAGCATATGGGTCAGCTTTGTATAAATAATCGCCCTTTTGAGTTTCTATTTTGTATTTATAAACATCATATTGTTTAATTCCAGGAATAAATAATGTCCAGATTCCACCATCATTATATTTTTCCATAACATGGTTTTGTCCTTCCCAATTATTAAAATCCCCCACTACTTCAACACTTTTAGCATTTGGTGCAAAAACTGTAAATCTGCAACCTTTCTTTTTGTTTTCTGTTACTAAATGAGCTCCAAATATTTTGTAAGCTTGTAAACAGTTTCCATCATGAAAGGTATGAATTAAGAAATCATCAAACATATTCTCCACTCCTTTGTTTGTTTATAAAGAAATTATACCATAATATAGACTATATTTCATTAGAATTGAAAGCGTTTTCATTCTTTTTAAACAAATAAAAAGACTAGATATCTCTATCTAGTCTAATAGTTATTCACCAATGATTTTCATCATATCTTTTTGGAAAACATCTGTCTTTTTAGCAGCATCATCTTTATCTGTTCCTTTTATTGAGAAATAGAACTTACATTTAGGTTCTGTTCCACTAGGTCTAGCTGCAATCCAAGATCCATCTTCTAAATAGTATTTTAGAACATTAGATTTTGGTAAATTGATTGTTGTTCCATCACTTCTTTTACTAGTTTGGTAATCTTCAGATTTGATTACTTTAACGCCACCAATAGTAGTAGGTGCATCTTTTCTTAGATTATCCATTATTTCGGCAATTCGTTTAGCTCCGCTAGCTCCTGCTTTAGCTAAAGCAACTTGCGATTCTTTAAATGTTCCAAACTTAGCATATAAATCATTTAAAACATCAATTAATGTTTTACCTTGTTTCTTATAGTAGTTACCAGCTTCAGCAGCAGTTAAGACTGCTTGAACTGCATCTTTATCTCTTACAAAGTCTTTAACAACACATCCATATGATTCTTCATATCCAAAGATAAATTCTTTTTCATGTGTTTTTTCATATTTACGGATTTTATCACCGATAAATTTAAATCCAGTTAAAGTCTTTTCAACATCAACACCATAACTTCTAGCAACTAATTCACCTAAATCACTAGTTACGATTGTATTATACATTACAGCATTACTAGGAAGAGTTCCTTTATCTTTATGTTGAGAAAGAATATATTCTAGATATACAGCTGCACTTTGGTTACCAGACATTAAGACATATTCACCATTTTGTTTAGCAACAACACCAAGTCTGTCACCATCTGGGTCAGTAATTACTACAACATCAGCATCTACTTCTTTAGCCTTTTTAATAGCCAATTCATATGAACTCTCTACTTCTGGATTTGGTGATTTAGTATTAGTATAGTCAGGATCTGGAGCACATTGAGCTAGTACAGGCACAATGTCATATCCAAGTCTTGTTAGAACAGTTCGAACTGGAATATTAGATGTCCCATGTTGAGGAGAAAATACAAGTTTAAAATCTTTCTTATCCATTCCTGGATTGATTTCAATTCCCATAACTTCTTTATAATATGCTTCATCTACTTCTTCACCAATCCATGTAATGTATGGATAAGATTCGTCTGCATCAAATACTTTGATTCCAAGTTCATCTTTTACTTCATTAACATATGATACTACTTGATCTCCCCATTCAGGGATTAATTGACATCCGGTATCATCATATACTTTATAACCATTATATTCTTTTGGGTTATGACTAGCAGTAATCATAATACCACCAGCACATTTTAAATGTCTTACAGCAAATGATAATTCAGGTGTAGGTCTAAGTGATTCAAATATAAATGACTTAATACCATAAGTTGCTAGTACTCTAGCAGATTCAATTGCAAAGCGATATGACATATGACGATTATCGTAACCAATCGCAATTCCTTTTTCTTTACTATCAGGTAATGTTAGAACATACTTAGCAAATCCTACATTAGCCTTTCTAATAGTATAAATATTCATTCGGTTAGTACCTGCTCCTAAGATACCTCTCATCCCAGCAGTACCAAATTCTAGATTCATGTAAAAAGCATCTTCTTTTTGCTTTTCATCCATAGTTAATAATTCTTGTTTCGTTGATGGTTCGATATTATTATTGTTTAACCATCTTTCGTATTCTTCTTTATAACTCATAATCTTCACCTCTTACAAAAATTATATCAAATATAATTATTAAACTCTATATAAATTAATATTCTACCCCTTCTCGAGCCATAATTCCTCTATCATAAGGATGCTTATGTTTTTTCATCTCCGTAGAATAGTCAGATAATACCTTAATATTATGACTTGGCATCCGCCCTGTCATTACTATTTCTTTATTATTTTTAAGTCTAGAAACAAGTTGATATACTTTATCTTCATTGATCATGCTTAATGTAATAACATCTAATAGTTCATCCAAAATAAGACAATCACAGTCTTCATCTATTTCATCAAATAATTCATTTTCTAATTTAGAGACTTCTTTAATTGCCGTTGGGTCATTCATATCAATAAATCTAGTAGGCATCTTTTTAAAGTTTACTTTACAGCCTAAATCTTTTAAGATTTTTATTTCACTACTATTACCATCTTTTAAAAAAGATAGAATTTGAACTTTGTGTCCAGTTGCAAGTTGTCTTAAAGCTAGTCCCATCGCAGCACTAGTTTTACCTTTTCCGTTTCCATAATAGATATGTAACATTAGTAGGTTACCTTCCCAACTTTAGCATTAGTAATCTTTAAAATATCATCGCGACCAACAATCATTTGATGGCCCCTTTTACCAGCACTAAAGGCAATTTTATCTTGCGACATAATTGATTCATCCATAATAGTTAAAAAATCTTTTTTCATCCCAACAGGTGAACAACCACCTCTTATGTAACCAGTTAAATTAAGTAACTCTTTAACATGAATCATTGAAACTGATTTAACTCCCACAAATTTAGCTAGAGCTTTTAAATCGATTTCTTTAAGTACTGGGATACAACATACTAAATGATTTTTATTATTATCAACTAACACAAGCGTTTTAAAAATCATTTCACTAGGTAATCCTACTTGGTTTATTATATGTTCTCCTGAAAGATGCTCTTCATCATATTCATAGTCTTTTATTTCATATGCAATATTGTTTTTATCTAAGATTCTTAGAGCATTAGTTTTAAATTTCTTTTTCATATATTTCTCCAAAGAAAAGAAAAAGTGTGGTTTCCCACACTTAAATCTTATTCTGCAACTTTTTGTTCTTTAATTACTTTTGCAATTGAAGCAATAACGTCTTTTTCATCATCACCTTCAGCAACAATAGTTACTTCAGCTTTAGTAGGAACACCTAAAGACATTACCCCCATGATTGATTTTAAGTTTACTTCTTTATCATTATAAACTAATTTAATGTTGCTAGTAAATTTACTAGCTTGGTTTACTAAGATAGTAGCTGGTCTAGCATGTAATCCTACAGGATCAGATACTACGAAAGTTAATTGTTCTGCCATTACAGACTCCTCCTTAAATTCATTTCGTAAATTAATTATAGCATTTAATAGAGTGAGATGCCACCTATTTATCAAAAAATTTTAGCGCTTTCATTCTCACTCCAATAATAAATAAAAAAATCAGCCGAAGCTGATTTTTATTATTCTACAGTGATAAGTTCTAAGTAAGAAGTAGTACCAGCAACACCTGGTGTTCCACCTGTTACAAGAATCTTTTCTCCAACTTTTACAAAGTTTTCTTTAGCGATAACTTTAGCATAGTCAAGCATTGCAGCTCTTGTATCCATTTGTTTACAAATAACTGATTTAACTCCCCAGTTTAAAGCTAATGCTTTAGTAGTTTCTTCAATTGGAGTTGCAGCAATAATTAAAGATTTTGGTCTATAACGACTCATCTTTCTAGCAGTAAATCCAGAATTTGTGAATGCAATAATTGCAGCTACATCAAATTTATAAGCAATTTCAGCAACTGACATACAAATAGCTTCACTAGCATCTAAAGGTGCAGTTTCAATAGCTTGACGTTGAAGTCCAGCATAATCTAAAGTTCCTTCAGTCTTTAAAGCAATCTTAGTCATAGTCATAACTGCTTCTTCAGGATATTTACCTTGAGCAGATTCACCAGATAACATAATAGCATCAGTTCCATCATAAATAGCGTTAGCTACGTCTGATACTTCAGCTCTTGTTGGTCTTGGGTTTTCTTGCATTGAATCTAACATTTGAGTAGCAGTGATTACAACTTTACCAACTGCTTTACATTTGTTGATTAATTCTTTTTGAATTAATGGTACATCTTCAGCAGGTACTTCAACACCTAAATCTCCACGAGCAACCATGATACCATCAGCTACTTTTAAGATTTCATCCATGTTTTCAACACCTTCTTGGTTTTCTATCTTAGCGATAATTTGAATATTTGGACGACCATTTTCAATTAATAATTTTTTGATATCTAAGATATCTTGAGCACGACGGCAGAATGATGCAGCGATAAAATCAACACCTTGTTCACAACCGAAAGTAAGATCTCCGATATCTTTGTCAGATAAGTAATCAAATCCAAGTTTAATTCCTGGAACATTGATTCCTCTTTTGTTTTTAACAACACCATCATTAGCGGCAACACAAACGATGTCAGTTCCTTCAACGTGGTCAACTAATAATTCAACTTGACCATCATTTACTAAGATGAAACCACCAGGTTTAACATCTTTGTATAAGTCTTTATAAGTAATAGTGAATTTTTCACTAGTTCCTTCAATATCTTCTACACAAATTGTAGAAACTTGTCCTTTTTTGAATTCTGTTGATCCCCCAACAAAATCACCAGTTCTAATTTCAGGTCCTTTAGTATCTAATAAAATAGCTACATTTTTGTTAAGTTCCTTGTTTAATTTACGAACTGTTTTAATTCTTCCACCATGTTCTTCAAAATCACCATGAGAGAAGTTTAAACGCATTACGTTCATCCCTGCTAAAATTAATTTCTTTAACATTTTTTCGTTTTCAGAAGCAGGTCCGATTGTACAAACTACTCTAGTCTTCTTTTTTCTTTCTCTTTCTAATACCATCTTTTATCCTCGCCTTACATTTTATCTATATTAACGAAGCTTCATTGCATCTTCGTAAATACTAAAGTCAGTTACTCTCTTATGAGATAACGTTTCTACTATGTCTAAACCTTTAATTTTTCCATTAACTAAGCTTACACATAAACCACCTTTACCAGCTTCTAGAAGTTCAACAGCATAAACTCCCATTCTTGAAGCGATAACTCTATCTCTAGCAGTTGGTGATCCACCTCTTTGCATATGTCCTAAAACATTTGCTCTAGTTTCAAAACCAGTTTCTGCTTCTACTTTTTTAGCTAATTCATGAACATCTGTAATATGTTCAGTAATAACAACAATTGCATGATGTTTATCACTAGCCTTACTAGCTTTAAGTCTTTCAATGACTTTCTTTTCATCATATCCAATTTCACTAGTAATAATCATTTCAGCACCATCAGCGATACCTGCATGAACTGCAAGATCTCCACATGTTCTACCCATAACTTCTAGAATAGTACATCTTTGATGAGAAGATGAAGTATCTCTAAGTTTATCTAATGCATCAACGATAGTATTTAAAGCTGTATCAAAACCAACAGTAAAATCAGTATCAGGAATATCATTATCAATTGTTCCAGGAATACCAATACAGTTAACTCCCATGTTAGTTAGTTTTTCAGCACCATGGTAACTACCATCTCCACCAATAACTACTAAAGCTTCCATTCCAACTTTTTTCATTTGTTCGATAGCTTCTTTTCTTACTTGTTCATCTTTAAATTCAGGGAAACGAGCAGACTTAAGCATAGTTCCACCTAAAGTAATAATATTTCTAGTACTATGTCTATCAAATTTAATGAAATCTCCATCATGTAATCCTTTATAACCAAGTCTTACACCATAACATTCAATACCTTTATTAAGACATGTTCTTGCTACAGCTCTTACTGCAGCGTTCATTCCAGGGGCATCTCCACCTGAAGTTAATACACCGATACATTTAACCATTATTGCCACCTCATATTTCTTGTGTTTTTACGTTGCTATAATACCACAAAACCGCTGCTATTCCAACATAATTATTTAGATAAAAAGGGAGTATTCAATGATTACAATTGATGTTAAACAAAAAAGCATAAAAAAAGTGATTCATTTCTTTATATTTATGTTTAGAACACCAACATAAGGAAATGAATCACATAGATATCACATATCATTAAATGCATTTTAACTTAATAATAAATAAAAGATTTTCGGTAATAGTATTAAAAATGAATATTTTTATAAATATTTAAAATAACATTTAAATTAATCTACTAAATCTTAATATATTTCCTTATCTTTTAATTATTGTAGTATCATCCTTTTCTATATTTTCATCTTTTAGTAATGGATTATGTGAAACATCTAATTCTTTGATTTTAGTACCTGAAAGATTAAGACTATCTAACTTTGAATTCTTAGAAATATTTAATTCTTTAACTTGTGTATCAGTTAACCCCAAATGTTCTAATTTATAGTTTTTGGAAACATCAACCGTTTTTATTCTTTTATTATCGTCAAGCTCTAAGACTTTTAAATTCTTATTTTTTCTTACATTTATATTTTTTAAATTATTGCTAATAAAAGAGACATATTTTAAATTCTTACAATCATTAATATCTATTTTAGTTAGCTTATTAATTGTTAAACTTAGTTTTTCTAGTTCTTTACAATTTGATAAGTTAATACTTCCTAAGTCTGAATCATATATTCGAACTTTCTTTAGTTTAGTATTATGGCTTAAATCTAGTGTTTTTTTAGTATCACCAAACCAAGTAGGGACATTAATTGATTCCAAATTTTTGTTCTTAGATAAATCTATAGTTGAAAGAGTATAAGGTAAATGCATATTAATCTCTTTTAAATCTTTTAAACGAGATATATCAAAGTTTGTCACTTCCTGATCATAAGCATACCAGGTAATGCGAACAATTTTTTGATTATTAATCTTTTCTGGCACTATTACATTACCACCATATTTATCTACATTTACATCTGTTATACAACCATCTTTGACAGTAAAGGCTTCATCTGGTAATGGTTTATTATCTTGAACATATCGATAGTATAGAAAGCCACTAATTCCTAAGCACAATACTACAACTATACAAATGATTATTTTAATTCTATTTTTCTTAATATTAGTCATTCTATTACCTTTCCTGAATTACTTATCTCTTGATTGTTGTAGTATCATCCTTTTCTATGTACTCATCTTTTAGTAAAAGATTATGTGAAATGTCTAATTCTTTGATTTTAGTGTTTGAAATAAGAATACTATCTAACCTTGGATTTTTTGAAAGATCTAATTCTTTAACTTGAGTATTGGATGTTCCTAAGTACTCTAAATAAGGATTTTTAGAAACATCTACTATTTTTATTCTTTTATTATAATCAACACCTAAAGATTTTAGTTTCTTGTTTTTACTTACATCTACACTTTTCAAATTGTTCTTTCTAAGAGACACCACCTTTACATTCTGACAATCACTTAAATTTATTTTTGTGAGTTTATTTATTCTTAAATCCAATTCTTCTAGTTCTTTACAATTTGATAAATTAATACTTCCTAAATCTGAATAATATATTCGAACTTTTTTTAGTTTAGTGTTATGACTTAAGTCCAATGCTTTATTTTTGTCACCATACCAAAAAGCAACATCAATCGATTCCAATTTTGTATTATTAGATAAATCTACAGTTGAAAGAGAAGAAGGTAATATCATATGAATATCTTTTAAATCTTTTAAACGAGATATATCGAAGTTGGTCACTTTTTCATAGCCAGATTTTCCATTCCAATTAATACCAGTGATTTTTTTATTATTAATTTTTTCAGGCACTATTACATTGCCACCATATTTATTAGTATTTATCTTTGTTATACAACCATCTTTGACAGTAAAGGCTTCATCTGGTAATGGTTTATTATCTTGAACATATTGATAGTATAGAAAGCCACTAGCACCTAAAAAGCATGCTAACACTATACATATGATTATTTTGATTCGATTCTTCTTAATCTTAGTCATTCTATTACCTTTCATGCATTGCTTATATTATCTTTTGATTATTGTAGTATCATCCTTTTCTATATTTTCATCTTTTAGTAATGGATTATGTGAAATGTCTAATTCTTTGATTTTAGTATTTGAAATAAGAATACTATCTAACCTTGGATTTTTTGAAAGATCTAATTCTTTAACTTGAGTATTGGATGTTCCTAAGTACTCTAAATAAGGATTTTTAGAAACATCTACTATTTTTATTCTTTTATTATAATCAACACCTAAAGATTTTAGTTTCTTGTTTTTACTTACATCTACACTTTTCAAATTGTTCTTTCTAAGAGACACCACCTTTACATTCTGACAATCACTTAAATTTATTTTTGTGAGTTTATTTATTCTTAAATCCAATTCTTCTAGTTCTTTACAATTTGATAAGTTAATACTTCCTAAATCTGTATAATTTATTTGGATTTTTTTTAGTTTAGTATTATGGCTTAAGTCTAATGTTTTATTTTTGTCACCATGCCAAAAAGCAACATCAATTGATTTCAAATTCGTGTTCTTAGATAAATCTATAGTTGAAAGAGTATAGGGGAAATACATATCAATATCTCTTAAATCTTTTAAACGAGATATATCAAAGTTTGTCACTACTTCTTCATATGCATCCCAAGTAATACGAACAATTTTTTGATTATTAATCTTTTCTGGCACTATTACATTACCACCATATTTATCTACGTTTACATTTGTTATACAACCATCTTTGACAGTGAAGGCTTCATCAGGTAATGGCTTATTATCTTGAATATATTGATAGTATAGAAAGCCACTAGCACCTAAAAAGCACGCTAACACTATACATATGATTATTTTAATTCTATTCTTCTTAATCTTAGTCATTCTATTACCTTTCCTGAATTACTTATCTTTTGATTATTGTAGTATCATCCTTTTCTATCTTTTCATCTTTTAGTAATGGATTATGTGAAATGTCTAATTCTTTGATTTTAGTACCTGAAACATTAATGTTATATAATTTTAGATTCTTAGAAAGATTTAAACCTTTAACTTGAGTGTTTGATAAATCAAAGGATTCCAATAGATTATTTTTAGAAACATCTACTGTTTTTATACGCTCATTATACCCAATTGCTAAATATTTTAGTTTCTTATTTTTACTTACATCTACATTTTTCAAATTGTTCTTTCTAAGATAAACCACCTCTACATTCTTACAATCGCTTATATCTATTTTTGTTAGCTTATTTATTGTTAAATCCAATTCTTCTAGTTCTTTACAATTTGATAAGTTTATACTTTCTAACTCAGAATGAGATATACGAACCTTTTTTAGTTTTGTATTATGAGTTAAATCTAGTGTTTTTCCCTCATCACCAGTCCACCAAGAAACATTAATCGATTCCAATTTTTTATTGTTAGATAAATCTATTGTTGAAAGAGAACAAGGAAAACTCATATTGATATCTTTTAAATCTTTTAAACGAGATATATCGAAGTTTGTTACATTATCGTTTCTACCACCCCAACTAATACCAACAATTTTTTTATTATTTATCCTTTTTGGGACTATTACATTACCACCATACTTATCTACATTTACATCTGTGATCCAACCATTGTAAACTGTAAAAGCTTCATCAGGTAATGGCTTATTATCTTGAACATATAGATAGTATAGAAAGCCACTAATTCCTACACACAATACTACAACTATACAAACGATTATTTTAATTCTATTCTTCTTTATATTGGTCATCTTTTTTATTCTCCAAGATTAGTTATTATTTATTTAAATTCGATATTCTTTTTATCATCATTTTTATTATCAATGTTTATACTAGTTATCCATGTAATTATATTTTCATATTCATCAACATTTCCACCTAAGACAGAGTTATATTCCTCATAACCACCAAACCATACTTTTTTTACTTTTTCTATTTCACTTGTTGTTAATTCTGTTTTAGCCCAATCATCATCAGTCATTGAGTTTATATAATTATCAGTATAACTTCTCTGTTGATTATTAATGAAATACGATGTCCTTATCCCATTTTCTTTGATATCACATATATATTTAGCTAATTCTGAATTATACAAGGTTTGAGTAGCAACATGTTCATTGCTTCCATAACCTGTAATATAAGAGTGCTCGTACTTTCCAAATAAACTAGTAATTAAATCATCTTCCAATTTTTCTTCTTTGTCTTTCATTTCTTTTTGGATTTTTTTTCTTATTTTCTCTTTATCCCCAGATGTAGTGATTGAGTCATAGTCAATTGAGAGTACTGTTTTTGCAAAACTATAAACTGCTCCGATATAAGGGACTTGCGATATTCCAATGTCAGCACAGTCTTTAAATACTGAAACAAACAAATCACTAATTACTTCTTCATATGTATTATCTAACTTTTTCATTTCTTCCTCATATTTCTTTATATCAGCTTGAGTAATGTTCTCCTCAACATATGATGACATATTACTTAATTCGGGTAGCTTTTCCCATTTATATTTACCATTTGTTTCAGTATAAGCTTGGGTTCTTCTTGCTAGACCAAATGTATAATGTCCTTCACTATTTAAACTTAGTCCATACATTTTTGTTCCCATTTGTAAACTAGATTTAGCACATAGTGATCCATATAATAAATTGGCTGTTAATAAAGAATTTAGATTATTAATTTTATCTAACCCATTATAGTCCTTACTCTCACCATTTGTTATTTCGGCAAATTTCATCTGAGCTTGTAATTTACATGTTGCTAGAATTGTTTCTAGATTCTTACAATGAACCGAATTTTTATACATATGTGTTTCTAAACTAACATATTCCAATTCTTTATCACTAAGTTTCCTATTTTTTGGCTCAGTTTGGGAATTTAAATAAGCATTTATTAATTTCTCTAAGCGAGCCATCCCTTCCGCATTAACTTCATAACTGACTTGACCTCTTGCATTCTCTTTTTTTGCATATGCTTTATCATTAACTATGATAAAATAATCTGAAACAACTAGTTTTGCTGTAGCGCTCATTTTTGATAAGTCATATAATGCAGCTTTGGGGTAGTTTTCATCAGATAAAGCTAAAAACATATTTTTTTCATCACCAGGTTTTAGATTATCCATTATTTGATTAATATCTTTATTGTTATAACCTAAATTATTTAAATTCTTAATACCTTGAGGATTCATCCCTTTTTCTATTAATTGTAAATACTGATATGAAGCATTATTATTTAATGCATCGATGTTATATGTTCCATTATATCCTACAACTACATCTGATAAGGAATTAATAGTATTAGTAATATTTACACTCATTTCTCTAGCGTTTGAAAAAAATGAACTACCTCCGCTATAGAAGTTTTGAAAAGCTACAAGGATTTTTTTGTATCTTTCAATCATCGGATCTATTAATTGGGCTTGTGAGTTTAATGAAACAATATTTGTTAGGGCAGCTTTGGAATCTGTTGATTTATTAGATTCATTAATTGCATTTATTTCATCTATTGAACTAATTATCTGTCTTTTTTGGTTTTCTAGTTTTCTTATCTTAGTATTTATTCCATCTTCATCTACAGAATCGATATTAAATTCTCCTAGATTACTACTAAATGAACTTTGCATATTTTTAAAACCACTCTTATAGTAATTAGAATATGTATCCATTGAGTTTATAATAACATTTACACTATTTAATAAAGCCTTCGTATTATCAACAGTATCTCCTTTTGAACTAGAAGATGTAATAGTGTTAATTTGGCTAACTATATTTTTAAAGTAAGTTTGTTGAGTTTCCATATCTTTATAAGCAGCTTGTTTAACTAATTTTATATCTTTTTTATTATAGGTATAACCCATCTTATTGTTCCTTTCTTAAAGCATTTAATTCTTCTTGCATTTCATCAAGCTTTATATTTTCTGTCTTTAAGTAACTATTTGTATCATCATTGAATAATGTTTGTTGATTTTGTATAGTTCTCATACCACTATATAATTCTTCATCCATTTGATTTAAAAAGGATTCTTCTCCTTTTCCATCAACCCCACTTGAATAATTTAAATCTTTTTTTAATTCAAAGAAAATATTATAAAGTTCTTCTAATAATTCATTATTCTTATTTTGATTTCTTTTTACTGAAAGGAGTTTATTCTCTTGTTCATCCATACTCCTTTTTAATTCCATATAACTATCATTCATAAAACTACTCCCTATCCCTTATTCATTTTATTAGCGTTTTCTTGATCTTGTTTTTCAAATTCTTTAATAAAAGTTAATAAGTTATCTCCAACATGTTTAATTCTTTTGTTTAAATTATTAGTATTACTTAAAAAGTTTGTACCAATATTATTTATATCTTCAATACTCGGTATAGAAGTACTACCAAGATCGTACTCCTTTTTTCCTTCATTATGCTTTTTTGTCTTATCTACTAATTCTTTAGTATTTGTTTTTATCTTTTTGGTAATATATGTTTCATCTGCCATATTTATACTCCTAACTTCATCTTTATCTTTTGATAAATCTCTTTTTAACTAAAAAAAGCGCTATAAAACGTTGCCACGTTCTATATCGCTTCCCTATCTTGGGTTATTCTAGCAAAAATACATTGATAACACAACACTTATCTACTCATAATTACTCATATCTTCCACTAAATTAGAATAGATGGTTTCTATTTCATCATTAGTTAGATATTCCCCTTCATTATAGGTTTGTAAATAATTAAATAATTGATTATAAGTTCTAAATATTCGTTTGCTTTTTACATCAATTTTAGCATCTTTATTACAATACAATAAAACCTTACAAATACTTCCTTCAATCTTATTATCCTCTAAGACCTTAGCTATCTTTAAAGTTAAGTTATCTTCTTTTAAAGGATTAGGAATCTTATCCTTAGCATCTCCTTCAATTAATTGAAGTTTCTTATCATCTTCCTTACCAGAAAGTTGAATTAATTTATCATTTATATCAATGATAAATATTCCTCCACTTCCAATAACTAATCCACTACAGCCAATATAATAACTCTTATCTTTAAACTTAGGATTATAAATTATATGATAACTATCATCTAATTTAGATAATTTTCTTTCTAATTTCTTAGATAGAAGATAATTATCATTATCTTCTATGGTACTTCTTCTTTTATATAAAACCGCTACCACGCATACTAACAATAATACAAAAGAGATTGAAAAATCAGATTGGAGAAAATAAATAATTAATAATCCTCCAATAGCTACTCCAATATAAGTTAGAATAGTAACTCTTTTATCTTTTCTTGATTTATATGCCTGACCTTTAACTGAAATTGCCATTATCTTAAGTCTTTTCCTTTAAGTTCTAAATACTTAACACTAGCACTAATATTAGATATTAAGTTTTCTACCTTTGGTAAATTATCTTTCTTTATTAAATATAATTTACTTAAATCTTCGAGTTTATAATTAGAGACAAAGAAAATTGGTTTCTTTAAACTCAAACGATTACTAACAATAGTTGAAAGAATTTCATCTCTTGACCAAGGAGTAATGTTTTCATCCCCTAAATCATCAATAATTAAATAATCTATCTTATTAATTAATCTCATAGTTTCACTAAATGAATCATTATCAAAAGATGATTTTAATTCAAGGAGAAAACTAGGAAAACTAATATAACCACAAGTTCCTTTTTTAGCTAACTGTCTAGTAAGTAAACCCATTAAAGTAGATTTACCAGTTCCCGGTTTACCTTGTAGATAGAATCCTTTACTACTAGGATTATTACAATAATCAGAAAAGTTCTTTAAGATACTTTTTACATTGGTATTTTCATCTTTTAAGATTGTAATATCTTTAACTTTCTTTAGTACTAAACTATCGGGAACATTTTTAAAGACCATATTTCTTAAGATAGCGTTATCTTTTTCTAGATCACTAGCGTTTTTACAATAACTCATATCTAAGTGAATATTTCCATATTCATAGACTAAGGCCTTAATTCTTCCAATAGCGTTTTTATGACAATTATCAATTGAACGACAACCATTACAAATATTATTATCTTCAACAAATAATAAGAATGTATTCCAATTATCTTCCACATCTTTTTGACTTAAATTATTATCTTTTAAGAAAGCCTTAACTCGATCATCTTGCATGATTTTTGCAACACTTTCTTTTTTAACCTTTTGAAGTACATTGTCATTAACACTATACATATCTTTTATATCTTGCATTGTAACCTCCTAATCAAAACTAGATAAGATACTATCAGTATCTTCATCATCAATTATTTCATCTTCTACTGTTTGAAGATAATCAGCATCACTAACATTTATAACACCTTTTTTACGATATTTAATATACTCTTTAGATTCCTTCATGGCATCTTCAACTGTTTCAATGTTTTTCCTTTTCCATTGAGAAGCTCTTGTTTCCACAAAGGCTCTAGGAAGAGCGTTATCACATTGAGAAAGAGTTAATTCTATTAAGACATTCATAACTCCTGGTTCAAGTTCTAAATTAGTTAGAACTGATTCTATAACTTGTAAATCTCTTTTTAAAGGTTCTTTACCACCTTGTTTATCTTTCAATAATTCATAAGGAGTTATTGATTCTAAGTACTTAATATGTTCCTTAAGGTTTTTATTAGAAGAATTACTATGTTTAGTAATAGCTTGTTTATGATGAATCTCTTTAAATATTTCTGGCATTTTAGTATCAAAATAATTACGACAATTCACAATTAATGATTTTTGATTTAATACTTTACCATCCATACTTTCTTTAACTAAATCTTGCATATCTAAAGCATTAATTTTATAAAGTAAACCTAGTTGTTTAATTACTTTTTCATCTGAACTAGTAAAGTTCTTTTTAGATAATTGAAGACTAGAAAGATTAGCGTAAAATAAATCTAAAGAATAGCTATCTTCAATATTAGAATGTTCTTTATTTTGAAGTTCAATTTCACATAAGACATTACTTCCATTATTTAAATTGATATCAAAAATATCTTTAAACTTCTTAGATATGTTTTCATAATCATTTTTATTAACATCATAACTTCTAAAATGATTAATTACTTTATTATATTCATCTTTACCAAGGATTTTAAATAATAAAGTATTTAATACTTGATTATTTACAAATCGATAAGGAGAAAGAGGAAGTTTTAATTCAATTAATAAACGATGTTCATCATCTTTCTTTTTATATGTCTGAATTAAACACAAAGCCTCTAGTTTTTCTAAAGCACTTTCAATACTTGATACTTCTAAAGTAGTAATCCTAGCAAGATAAGAAATAAGTGAAGGCTTATTAGTTAGAGTTACACTATCTAGTTGATACCACAAAGTATTATAAATACTCATCGCATTAGAGCCAATAATTGGTTGATACATTAAAGTCACTATCTTCATTGAATTAGGACTATAAGGACTTGATGCTCTAACTTGAAATACATCGCCACCACTTAAATCTCTCATCTTTCTTCTCCTTTCAATATCATATCTATTTGATGATATAAATCATCTAATGAGTGATTATTGTCTAAAACATAATCAGCTCTTTTTTCTTTTTCTTTTAGTCTCATTTGGGAGTCTATTTTTATTCTAGCATAATTAGGATCAATATTATCTCTTTTACAGAGTCTTTTTATTTGATTATCTAAAGTAATACTTACGACTATTACCTTATCACATAAATATTCTAAATTACTTTCATATAAAAGCGGAATATCTAAAAAGATTAAATCTTGATTTTGGTTTGTTTGTATTCCTTTTTTTAAACCTTCTATTACAAAAGGATGAATAATATTTTCTAACGTCTTCTTTTTATTTGTATCATTAAATATTACTTGGCCAATACTCTTTTTATCTAAAGTATGAAAAGAAGCCTCTAGTTTGTTTTTAATATCACTATCTTGATAGGCCTCATTAACTAATTTATCACTATCAATTACCACATAACCTTTGCTAGTTAAATACGATGTAACCTCACTTTTACCACAAGCAATACCACCAGTAATTCCAATTACTTTCATTTCTTTACCTTCTGGCATTTAGGACAATAATAAGTAGATCGTCCATTAATCTTGCCTTTAATAATCTCACCACCACAAACTTTACATTTCTTTTGGAGATGAACTTTTAGTTTAACTTGGAAGAGACCATCTATTCCATTACTACTAAAAGAATGAATTGTCGTACCACCCTGACTAATAGCTTCATTTAAAGTGTCACTAGATATTTGAATTAGTTTTTTAATCTGTGGTTTGGTAAGGGTATTAGCAGGAGTGAAAGGAGAAATACGCATACTAAAGCATATTTCATTAGCGTATATATTTCCAATTCCAGCAATAACTGTTTGATCCAATAAAACATCTTTTATAGGATGTTTAGTCTTTTGAAATTTAGGATATAGCTTTTCAACTGTAGCTTGAAATGGTTCAGGCCCCAGTTTAGCTAAAGGCGGATTACTTCGATAATTATCTTTATCCACTAGTTTCATTCGACCAAACTTTCTAGTGTCATTATATCGAAGTTCTTGACCATTATTTAAATGAAAGATGATATGATCATGTTTATTATATTCTTCATTTTTATCTTTTAGATTATATTTTCCTTCCATCCTTAGATGAGATACAAATGCCACATCATCTAAGATAAAGATTAAATATTTTCCATCCCGATCAATATCATTAATAGTTTGACCTTCAACTTTATCTTTAAATTCTTTTATATCATCTTCAATAATACGAGGATATAAAACTTCTAAAGATTCTATCTTAGTACCAATTATAAAGTTTTTAAGAGTTCTTCTAACTGTTTCAACTTCTGGTAGTTCTGGCATTACGTTTTCTCCTTTACTATTTTAAATCATACCAATTCTTGGCATGAGTTCCTTCAGCTTTTAAACTGACATTTAATTTTATAGCTGTTTCCATGGCTAGTTTAGCCGTATTTTTTACTTCTTCTAATTCATCTTCATAGACATCAAAGATTAGTTCATCATGAACTTGAAGAATCATTTTAGATTTCAATCCTTTTTGTTTAAATAATTTATCCACCTTAATCATCGCAACTTTTAAGATATCAGCCGCTGAACCTTGAATTGGTGAATTCATTGCTAGTCTTTTTCCTAATTCTTTCCGTAAATGATTCTTTTCTTTTATTTCAGGAATATATCTTTTACGATTTAAGATAGTAGAGACATAGCCTTTTTCTTCAGCCTTTTTTATTTGGGAATCCATATAAGTTTTAATCCCAGGATATTTTTCAAAATATGTTCTAATAAATTCTTTTGCTTCACTAACTGAAACATTTATTTGACTTGCTAGGCCAAAGTCACTCATTCCATAGATTATTCCAAAGTTAACTACTTTGGCATTTCGACGCATTAAAGGAGTTACCTCATCTTCGGGGACATGGAAGATAACACTAGCCGTATGAGCATGAATATCTTTACCTTCATCAAAGGCTTTAATTAAAGAGGTTTCATTAGCTAGATGGGCTAATACTCTCAGTTCTATTTGTGAATAGTCATATGATACTAAATAATCAAAGCTTGGAATAAAAGCTTTTCTTATTAGTTTTCCTTCTGGAGTTTTAACTGGGATATTTTGAAGATTAGGATCAGTTGATGATAGTCTTCCTGTTTGAGTTAAAGCTTGGTTATACATTGTATGAATCTTGCCATCATCAAATATTTGAGCTTGTAAACCAGTAACGTAAGTTGCTTGGAGTTTAGTTAGAGTTCGATACTCTAAGATAGCTTCAATGATTGGATGAATCGGTTTTAGTTTTTCTAAAACATCGACACTAGTTGAATAACCTGTTTTAGTTTTCTTACCATTAGGTAATCCCATATTTTCAAATAAAACAGTTCCAAGTTGTTTAGGAGAAGAAATATTGAATTCCTCACCAGCATATTCATATATTTTTTTAGTTAATTCATCGATTCTAGCCTGGAAAGTTGTTTCTAATTCTACTAAGACATTACGATCAACCTTTGCACCAGTAAATTCCATATCTGCAAGAATTATCGCAATCTTCATTTCAATATTAGAATATAAATCAAACTGTGATTCGACTTTTAATTTCTCAATTACTTTATCTTTTAATTCATAAATAGCTTTTGCTTGTTTAACTAAATGTTCACCAAGTAGTTTAGAATCAGGGATATGTTTTTTAGCTCCTTTTCCATAAACTTCTTCATCATATAAAACATCGTAATATTGATAGTATTCACAAACTGTTTTAATTTCATTTTTTAAAGAAGGATTTAAGATATAAGAAGCTAGTTGTAAGTCAAAAGTAAAACCATTAATATTTAAGCCATGCCAACGAGCACTATTAATACATTTTTTTATATCATATCCATATTTATTAATATTTTCATCTTCAATGAAAGTTTTAAAATTATTAGATTGTAAAGCATTTTCAATACTAATGTAGTAAGCTTCTTCTTCATTATATATTCCAAATCCGATAATTGGAGATTTATGATAGTTGGTATCAAAAACTCCAACTACTAAAGCACTGTCTCTTCTTACAATTGGTAAAGCATCTACTTCTTTAAAAGATACTTCTACTTTTTTATGAGTAGTATCATTCATTGCCATTTTTTTAAGTAAGGAATTCATTCCATATCGACGATAGAACTGAGATAACTCATCATAATCATAACTATCATAATGATAATCTTCGATATTGACTTCTAAAGGAACATCTTTAATGATTGTAGCTATTCTTTTAGAAAGTAAACCTTGATCTTTATATGTTTCAATTTTTTCTTTTAATTTACCTTTTAATTCATCACTATGTTCCATTAAGTTTTCAATCGTATCATATTGATGAAGAAGTTTTAAAGCTGTTTTTTCACCTACCCCAGGAACCCCCGGAATGTTATCAGCTGAATCTCCCATTAGACCTTTAATATCTCTCATTCGATCAGGAACTAAACCATAGGTATCTTTAAAAGCTTTTTCATCCATGATTTGAAGATCCCCAACTCCTTTTTTAGTTAACCAAACATTAATATCTTTAGTAATTAATTGAAGCATATCTTTATCACTAGTTAGAATGTCAACCTTAAAGCCCTCATTTTGAGCTTGATTAGAAAGAGTACCAATTATATCGTCTCCTTCATATCCTTCTATTTCTTCATACTTAATTCCATGAGCCGTTAGGTATTCTCTAATCATTGAAAACTGAGCCGTAAGTTCATCAGGAGTCTTACTTCTAGTTCCTTTATAGACCTCAAACAAATCATTTCTAAATGTCTTTTTACCATAGTCAAAAGCTACTACTAAGTATTCAGGATCCATCTTAATAACATTTTCTAACATGTTTGCAAATCCATAAACCGCATTGGTTGGTATTCCATCTTTATTGACCATTAAGTTACCCATTGCAGCTGTGGCATAGTATGCCCGATATAACAATGAATTTCCATCAACAATTATTAATTCTTTCATATAAACTCCTTACTTTATCTTTTCCATTTTATCAACTGTAATTGATAAACCATTTTTAAATGTTATCTTACCATTAACTAATAACACAAAACCTCTTTGAATAATACTTTTATACATACTAAACTGACTAGCAAAGACCACACCAGAAAGACTTCCAGTATCATCATTTCCTTCAATAAAAGCCATTTCTTGACCTTTTTTATCAGTATAGTATTGAACTCTTGTAAGTTGCATAACAACGTTTACTTTCTTATCAACAAATTCACTTAAACGATTAATATCGGTACATGTTTTATACTTAGCTTTAATTGTCGTTAAAGGATGATTACTTAAATATACACCAAGCACTTCTCTTTCTTTTTGAAGACGAAGATTTTTATCTTCTCCAACATTTTCATAAATTGGTTCACTAGTATCATCATTATCAGCTTTCATCTCCACGTATTGAAGAATACGAGGATAATTATGAATGATATTTAATCGATTCTTATCAAATTCATCAAATGAACCAGAATAGATTAAAGCATCAATATTAGTCGATGTTAGCTTTCCATCTAAACGATATAAGAAATCAGCTACTGATTTAAAAGGACCATCTTGTCTTTTAGTCTCGACTACACTATAAGCTGCTCCGCCAAATCCTTTAATTGCTAGTAAAGAAAAACGAATATTTCCATCTTCACTAGTAAATCGATCTTTTGATTTATTAACTGAAGGTGGTAATAATTTAATTCCTTGTTTTAGCATTTCTTGTTTGCAAAGAAGCTTATTTCTTTCACTAGATTGATCATTAGTTAATAAAGCACAATAAAATTCTAAAGGATAATGAGCTTTTAAATAAGCTAGTTGATAAGCAATAATTCCATAAGCAACTGAATGGGATTTATTAAATCCATAATTCGCAAATCTTTCAATTAAATCAAAGACTTTTTCTCCTTCTTCTTTAGTAAAGCCATTATTAATTGAGCCTTCAATAAACTCAGCTTTCATATTAGAAAGAGTGCTAATTGATTTTTTAGACATTCCTTTTCTTAGAATATCAGCTTTAGAAAGACTAAAGCCAGCTACTCTAGTAGCTACTTGCATAATTTGTTCCTGATAAATAATAATTCCATAAGTTGGCTCTAAAATATCTTTTAGGCATTCTAAAGGATAAGTAACTTTCTCTTTTTTGAATTTACGATCAAGATAATTACCAATGAATTTCATCGGACCAGGTCGATACAAGGCTAAAGCGGCAATTATATCATTAAGACAATCGCACTTCATTTTAATAATAGTATTGGTCATCCCAGTACTTTCTAATTGGAAGACACCTAAAGTATTACCTTCTCTTAAAAGTTTATAAGTTTTTTTATCATCTAAACTTATATTATTAATATTTATATCAATTCCTTGATTATCTTTAACGTCTTTGACAATATTAGAAATAATCGTTAAATTCTTTAATCCTAAAAAGTCCATCTTTAAAAGACCAACTTCTTCAATATAGTTTTTAGAATATTGAGTAACCACACTATTGGATGGTCCTTTAGTTAAAGGAACAACATCAAATAAATTATCTCCTGAAAGAATAACTCCAGCGGCATGCATGGAAATATTTCGAGGAAGTTTTTCAACTAGATCAATTGCTGGAAGAATTTTATCTAAATATCTAGCTGAAGTAACTAATTGTTGAAAACGATTAGATTCATTATACATTTGTTGGACTGACTTTTTATCTTTTGGCCCAGTAGGAACTAGTTTAGCAATCATATCTAATTTAGGTAAGGGAAGACCTATGACCTTTCCTAAATCTCTAATGGCTGTTCGGGGACCATAAGTTGAAAACGTCACAATTTGAGCAACATGATCTTGTCCATACTTTTTCGTTACATATTCAACAACTTCATCTCTTCGATCATCTTGAAAGTCAATATCAATATCTGGCATACTGATTCTTTCTTCATTTAAAAATCTTTCAAATAATAAATCATATTTAATTGGATCAACATTAGTTATTCCAAGAACATAACTGACTAAACTACCCGCGGCAGATCCTCTTCCTGGTCCAACTAAAATATTATTTCTTTTAGCGAATCTTACATAATCAAATACTATTAAGAAATAATCATTAAAGCCCATTTTATTAATTACTTTTAATTCTTTAATTAATCTATCTTTATAATCTTGAGGAATAGTTTGATTATTGAATCTTTTCTTTAATCCTACTTTACATAATTCAAATAAGTATTCTTTTGCAGTGCCTTTTTCTAGAGGATATTTAGGAAGATGTTTTTCATGATCTAATTCCACATTACACATATCTAAAATAAAATCAGTATTATTGATGATATCTTTAGAAAACATCATATCCATTTCATAACCCGATTTTAAATATTTCTCATCATTTAAAACATTTAAATTATCTAATACCATTCCTTCTTTAGAAGCCTTTAAAAGTTCGACTGTTAAAGCATCTTTTCTTTCTAAGTATCGAACTTCATTACTTCCACAAACCTTAAAATTATGAAGTTGAGATAATGATTGAATGGTTTTAGTAGTTAGTTTTTCAGATTCATCTTGATAATTAAAAACTGCAACATAGAAGTATTCTTTAAATACTTCTTTAAATTTATTAATATATACTACTGCTTGATCAACCATATTTTTCTTAATTAAACGATGAATAATTGATTCTTTACCAGCAATAATAAATAAATGTTCTTTATATATACTAAGGGCATCCATTGAGATACACTTTGGTTCATTTAAATTAATTCTTGAAACAATTCTAATTAAATCTTTATAACCAATTAAATCTTTAGCGAGAATCGTAAAAGGATATATTTCTCCTTCAATACTAACACTAGCTTCTACCCCAAAGATAGGTTTAAGATTATACTTTTTAGCTTTTAAATAGAACTCTAAAGCTCCATACATATTGTTGGTATCTGTAAGAGCCAATGATTCTAAACCAAGTTTACTAGCTTGTTTGCATAAGTCGTCAATAAGAATCGAACTATTTTGAAAACTGTAACAACTATAAATATTAATATGTCCTTTCATCTTATCACCGCCTTGATTTTTATTATACCACGAGTATTATCATAGAAAAAATAAAAAGTAGACTTCGTCTACTGAACCGCCCCTGTCAAGTAGACAGGTGAAATAATTAAATATCTATTTTGGAGTTGTCGAAAAGACAACTCCTTTTCTTTTGCATATATTTTAAATATTTTATTTGTAGTGTTCTATTTTATAATTTACTATTCTTGGATTTAAAGGTATTGGATAATAAATGGGAGTAGTTTTTTTTAATGCTTCTGACCTTACTTCAAAAGGAGTTTGGACTCCAAATCTTCTTTGGTATCTTACATATGTATAATATCTAATCCACATATGAATCATCGTTGTTAGTTCTTCTTTTGTATTGAAATGTTTACGTTTATACATTTCACATTTAAGAATACCCCAAAATCCTTCCATAGGACCATTATCTATACAACAGTGTACTCTAGACATACTTTGAATTATTTTTTGTTGCTTAAGCATATTGATAAATGCTAGGCTTGTATACTGATAGCCACCATCACTATGAAATAGAGGAGTAACTCCTGGATTATTAACTAGCGCTTGTTTTATAGTATTAAATACTAAATGATTATCATTATGATCACTGATTTCATATCCAACAACTGTTCGATCATATAAATCCATTATTGCACTTAAATAAAGTTTTTTTTGATTTCCTTTCCCATATTTGAATTCTGTAACATCAGTGACCCACTTTTCATTAGGCCTTGTTGCATTGAAATCTCTTTTCAACTTATTATCTGCTGTATTGTTTTTCTTTCTTACTGTACAACTATGAGCTTTTTTACGAATGATACTTTGAAGACCTAGAATATGCATTATTTTATAAACACGTTTATCTATATAATGCTTATCTTCATCTCTATTGATTCGATCACACATCATTCTATAGCCTAATGTATGATCAAACATTTCATCATATCGTTTTATATACGCAGCTAATTCTTCATTTTCTTTGTCAGTTGCACTCTTTTTATGATGTAACCATTTATAATAATTTGCACGCTTTACCTTAAGTATTCTACACATCAAACTTATGTTGGCTTTATGATTAATTTTTACTTCTTCTTGACTTGTCTCTTTAATTGCTTGGTATTTGATTTCGTATCTACTGGTTCTATAGACCGCCTTCTTTCTATCTCTTTCACTTTTTTTAGTAATTTAACCTCTAACTGTGACATCTCTAATTCATGTTCCATCTTTTTTATTTTTCGTTTTAAACGTTCTGTCTCATCAATATCAGTATCACTTTTGTGGTGGCCTCTTTTATCACTTAAACCATTCTCACCATTTTCACGATATTTCTTTACCCAATTAAATACATTGGCGTATGAAGTTTCGTATATCTGTGCTGTCATCTTATAATTCAACTCATGGTCAAGGCAATACTTGACTATCTCTAAACGTTCATTACTATTTACTTCTCTACTCTTTGCCATATAGATATCTTTTCCTCCTGGAATATAATTATTTAACTCTATATGACTATTATACCTCTTTACCCAGGATTCAATTGTAGAAAAAGAAGGAATATTATATTTTGAAGCTAGTTCTATATAAGACTGCTCTCCATCTAAATATGCTTGTGCAACTTCCTGTTTGAATTCTTTTGTGTATGAATGATTTGAATGTGTGATTTTAAACGCAGTATCTCCATATTTTTGATACTGCCTCACCCACTTATAAATAGTATTTCTATTAACTCCTATTTCCATCGCAAGGACTAATATTGATTCTCCGTCGTTAAGATATCTATGTACTATTTTGATTCTTAATTCTTTAGAATAACTTGATTGTCTACCCATAATAAAACCCCCTAGTGACAGTGTTTAATTATTTACACTGTCTACTGGGAGGTCATCATATCAAACTTTATAATCCTAATTCTCTTTTTAAGCCTTTAGCTAGTTGATCAGGACAACTTGTGGCTTTAGATCCACATTTAGTTCCTTCTAGTTTTTGAATTACTTCTTCAGCTTTCATTCCTTTAACTAATCTACCAATTCCAGCTAAATTACCAGAACAACCACCTAATACTTTTAAATCTTTTATAACCCCATCTTCAACATCAACTATCATCTTTCTAGAACATGTTCCTTGAGGATTAAATTCTACTATCATAATTATTTCCTTTCTAATACGAGTATTACACTTACATTAGAAGTATATGGTTTAGTATCTATACCTTTAATTGATGTAAGTTTAAAATATTTTTGTAAGTCATGAATATCTTTGGCAATACCATATGGTTGACTAGCAAGTATTACTACTTTTTTAGCATTAGAATATCTAAGGGTTTCCTTTAACTTATCACTAATAAAGTGATCAGTTAAATCTAAATAGAAAGTATCATAGATTTTTCTTTTAGCATATAATACAACCTTTTCACTTACTTTCCCGATTACAAAATCAACATTATCACATTTTAAGAATTTTTTGTTGCTAACTGCATCATTATAAGCCCCTTTATTATCTAATATAGAAACCATTTCTTTTTTAGATGATAAAGAAATAATTCCTAGATTATCATATAAAGCAATAATTTTATTAGAATCTTTAAGTTCATTTTGAACAATTTTAGTTACCTTATCAAAAGATTCATCATCTTCTGGTAAAGAAGTTTTAATAGAGTAAATATACTTTTTATCATCATAGACATACGCTGCTTTAGAGTTACCCCATAACTTAGTATATCCAGATTCTTTAAAGTCTTGTCTTGAACTAGTATTTACTGACATAAAGATACTACTTACATAACCTAGTTTAGTAATATCTTCGACAACTTTATCATTAACACCATCAGTTCCAGTAATAAAGACTATTTGCACTTCATCACCCACACTTCTTAACATGACAAATCTAAGCCCAGTTTTAAAATGATCATTGTAATCACGACATTTATTATCATTTAAAACTTTAGCAAGATCGTTCAGTGTTTTTTTAATAATTGGAGAATATTTCATACAATCATTCATGATTGTAAGATATTTACTTCCTCTTTGATAAATACCAAAAGTAATCTTTTTATTAAAACCAACTATTGGTAAAGATACAGAATTAATGAATCCATCTAATTTTTCTTTTCCTACAACATCATCAACTATTTTATCAATGTTTTTAAAACCGGTATATTTAGAAAAAGTTTCGACAATAGCGTCCTTCTTATACAATAAAGTTTCTTTGTATTCAACGTGTAATAAACTGCATCCTAAACATTGAGGGTAATTAGCACATGTTGGTTTTACTCTCTTTGGATTTGGTGTTAAAACATCTAAAAGTTTACCAGTAGAATATGATTTACCTTCATTAGATACATCAACTGATACCTTTTCTTCTGGTAAAGCACCAGGAACAAAAACAACTTTCTTATTTTTATAACCAATACCTTCTCCATTTATGCCAATTTTTTTTATATGAATGGTTTCTTTCATTTTTACAGCCCTCCCTGTAAAAAAGAGGAATTAATCCTCTTCTTTTTCTTTCTTATCATCAGATTCATTTATAATCATTTTTAATTGCGCAATTCTATTTTTATGCATCTTAGTAATAATATAAGTTACATTATCAATATCAATTCGATCATTAACATTAGGAACTCCGCTAAATTCACCTAAGACAAGTCCACCAATAGATTCAAAATCTTCATTATCAATATCTAAATCTAATTCATCATTTACTTCATTAATATTCATACTACCATCTACTAAGAAAACATTAGCAGATAGCTTGTTGATTTGTTTGTTGTATTCATCATATTCATCATCGATTTCTCCAACTATCTCTTCAACAATATCTTCAAATGTCACAATTCCGCTCATAGCTCCATATTCATCTAAAACTATCGCTAGAGTTGCGTGTTGTTTTCTCATTGATTCAAATACATCAGATACTTGATTGAATTCATATACGACAAAATCATCTCGCATATAATCTTTAATTGAAAATTTCTCTGGATCAATATTAAAGAATAATAAATCTTTAATATTTAACACACCAATAATATCATCATATGATTCACTAAATACTGGATATCTGGAATATTGTCCTTTATGATATGTTTCCATTAAATCATTATAAGTACATTCATCACTTAACATATCAACATTGATACGAGGTGTCATGATTTCTCTTATTTCAGTATCTCCAAATTCAAATACATTATGAATCATTTCTTTTTCTTCATCTTCAATGACACCTTCTTCATGGCCAACTGTTACGATTGTTTTTAATTCTTCTTCAGTAATAGTTGGTTGATTATCTGGTGTTCCTCCAAGAACATGAATTAGAGCACTAGTAATAATATTTAAAATAAATACTACTGGTGTTAAAATCCAAACGACAAATCTAATTGGTTTAGCAAGAAATAATACTAACTTATTAGCATTTTGTTTCGCAAGAGATTTTGGTGTTATTTCCCCAAAGATTAGAATTAATAAAGTCATAATTCCAGTTGCATATGCAATATAACTAGCGCCATCACCAAAGATTGCAATCATTGTTGCAGTTGTAATTGATGAAGCTCCAATATTTACAATATTATTACCTACTAAAATTGAGGTAAACAATCTTTTATCTTCTAAAAGTTTTTCTACTAAAATAGCGTTTTTATTGCCATCTTCAGCCTGATTTCTGATTTTAATTTTACTGACAGCCAAAAAAGCTGTTTCACTACATGAAAATAGTCCTGATAATACTAATAAGACTATTAATACTATGATATTTACTATCGTACTCGAGTCCACTTAAATTACTCCTTATATTGATAAATTCTATATTAAATACCCTTTAAAGTCAATTTACACAAAATGAGTAAGTTTCCTTACTCACCAAGTGTAATTGTCAATGAATCGCCAGCTTTCATTACAGTTCCTTCAGCGACTGATTGACTTGAAGCACATTTACCATTACCCTCAGTAGTTATATTAATTCCTGATAAAGATGCAAACGTATTAATTTCTTTAACGGAATAACCTGTCATATTAGGGATCGTGATATTTGCGCCATCTGTTTTAATAAATACTCTACTGCCAGAAGTTATCTTTGTATTAGATGAAGGCGATTGATCAATAATAGTTGAACCATCACCGATGCTCACCACATTCATACCTTTAGAAGTTAACTTATTTTGAACAAATGTTGTAGATTGATTTGTAAAATTATCAACAGTATACATACTAGTAGTAATAGTATTTCCAGTATCATAAGAATTAATGATTTGAAGTGATTCCTTTATCATTGTCTTAACAATATCTGGAGTATAATTGGCATAATCATTACTACATTTAAGAGTAATATATAATACTACTTTAGGATCATCATATGGAGCTAAACAAGCAAATGAGTGCATAGCGATATCAGAACGATATCCTCCACTACCAGCTACTTGACCAGTTCCTGTTTTACCAAATATTCTAATATCATCCATCTTATAAGTTTTACCTGTACCAGATGAATCTTCAACAACACCTAACATTAAATCCTTCATTTCTTTAATGGTGTTTTCAGAGAATATTTGTTTAGAATACTTAGTTTTTCCAGTATATGTAACTTTATTAGTTGTCGTATTTACAACTCGATCCACGATATATGGTTCAACGGTTTTACCGTTATTACCAAATACGGAATAAGCTTTTAAAAGTTGATAAGCCGTAACGGTTGATCCTTGTCCAAATCCTGTTGTTAGATATTCAAGATAAGAATCTGATTTATCTAAAGCGGATACGGAATTAGAAGTTTTAATTCCATCTAGACTTCCAGCTTGGAAAAATCCAAGAGCTTTTAAATTCTTTTTAAGATTATCTTTATTTACCATGCCATTACTTAACATATTACAAATAGCGACATTACTAGAATGGAATAATCCTTGGTCATAAGTAATTGAACCCCATCCTTGACCATTATTATGGTCACGAATAGTAGCTACTATTTTACCACCAGATGTTACTGGGAAAGTCCCAGAATTATAAGTCTTCTCATGGGAATAAGTTCCTGCTTCAATAGATGTTGCATATACGAAAGGTTTAAATACTGAACCACACTCATAAGTAGCGTCAGTAAAATAATTAGTATAGTTTGTAATCTTACGATCATTAGGATTAAATGATGGATATGAGGAAACAGCTAATATTTTACCTGTTTTTACTTCCATAACTGAACATGTTCCAAATTCAGCTTTAGTACCAGTTACGGCATTATTCATCATTAAGTCTAGGTCTCTTTGAAGACTACTATTAATTGTTAGGTGAATTTCTTCACCATTAACTGGTGTTTTACTAGCTAAAACACCATTAGGTAGAGTATATCCGTCTTTATCTATTTGATATACTTTATAACCATTTTTACCTGCTAGAGTTTTATTATATTTTAACTCTAATCCTAATTGGCCAACTAATTTATTAACACCTTTATTTTCATATGAATTAGTATAACCAATCATATAACTACAAAAATCACCATAAGGATAGTATCTTCCATTATATTCAGAGAATTCAATCCCACTTAACTTCATTTCCTCAATTTGGTTTTTTTGAGTAGTACTTATTTCACGACCAGCTGATCCAAATTCAATTTGGTATTTACCAGCATCGACTGCTTTTTGCATTTGATCTTTATAAATTGATGCATCACTACCAAGAACTGAGGCAATCTTTTGAGCTGTGTCAGAAATATCAGTTACATAAGCCGCAGTCTTCCCATAACCAGGGCGATTATTAGAAAGGATAGCAATAATTTTATACTTTTTAACATTTGTCGCTACAGACTCACCATCAGCAGTATAGATTTGTCCTCTGTTGGCGTATTCAGTTGTTGATTTCTTACCACGCTCAGATGCAAATTCTGAAATATTATCTCCTGAAATGACATGACTACCTGTAGCTCCTAAATAAACAATATTTAAAACGAGGAAAACCACTAAAGTTAAATATACTATCTTTATTGGTTTTCTTTTTTTAGCCTTCATTATTGATTAGTATCCTGAGGTGTTTGGGTAGTTGTTGTAGCCACAGAATCATTTTGATAAACATATCCTTTAGCTGCTGCTACATTAGATAGTCTTGTAAAAGAAGCTAATTCTTGTTTTTCCATTTTTAAAGTTTCGATTTCATCTTTCGTATCAGAAATTTCTTTTTGGAGTTCTTGTTCAGTACGGGTATTAGAACTTTCTACAGATTTAACACCAATAATTCCAAAAACAAAAACTACTAAACATACCACAAAGAATCTTTGTGCAAATTTAATAAATCCAGTTTTTTGTTTGATTACTTTTTTCATTTTAAACCACCCTTTCAATAATTCTTAGTTTAGCCGAGTGAGCTCGGTTGTTGTCTTCTAGTTCGTCCTTACTAGGAAGAATTGGTTTTCTATTAACCATTTTAAATTTAGGAAGCATTTCTTTTGGTACATCTGGTAAACCTTGTAAAGCTTTATCCATCGTACTCACATCTTTAAATGTATATTTACAAATCTTATCTTCTAAAGAATGAAAAGTTATTACTGATATTCTTCCGTTAAGATTTAATAAATCTAAGCTTTGTTTAAGCGCTCTATCAAAAACATTTAGTTCATCATTAACAGCTATTCTTAAGGCTTGGAAAGTTCTTTTAGCTGGATGACCACCTTTTCTTCTGGCATAAGCAGGAATAGATTCTTTTACTATTTCAACTAATTCAAAAGTTGTCTCGATTGGTTTTTCTTTACGCTTTTCTTCAATTTTTCTAGCAATTTGTTTAGCAAACTTTTCATCAGCATATTTATATAAAATAGTTACTATTTCGTTATATGAATAGTTATTAACTATCTCATATGCATCTAATGATTTAGTTTGATCCATTCGCATATCAAGGCGAGCATCATAGTTATATGAAAAACCACGATCACCTTCATCAAATTGCATTGATGAAACACCTAAATCAAAGAGGATACCATCAACATAATCAATTCCTCTTTCATTTAATTCTTTAGTAATGTTTTCAAAGTTAGAATGAATAATTGTATAGTTCTGAGATATTTTAGATAGTTTATCATCAGCATTTTTAATAGCTACCTCATCTTGGTCAAAACAATACAAGTGACCGGTAGTTAATCTTTTTAAGATTTCACTACTATGTCCCGCTCCACCAAGAGTACAATCAACATAAATGCCATCTTCTTTAATATTTAAACCATCTACAGCTTCTTTTAGAAGCACTGTCACATGTTTATACATATTAAATATCTAATCCTTCTTCATTTAATTCACTAAAGATTTCATCATAATTAGGTTCACTTTCATCATAGTAAGTATTCCACTTATCAAGTGACCAGATTTCCGCATGATCTCCAGCACCTACTACAACACATTCTTTTTTTAAATCAGCTTGTTTTCTTAACTTTTCAGGAATATTAATTCTTCCAAGTTTATCAAATTCAAATTCACCAGCATTAGCGGTTGTGAATCTAACAAGATCACGAGCTTTCTTAGAACCTTTTGGTAAACGACGTAGTTTTTCAAAGTATTCAGTCCAACCTTCATTGGTATACATTGCTAGACATCCATCATTACCACGAGTGATAACTACTGAACCATTACACTCATTACGGATTTTAGCAGGGATTATTAAACGCCCTTTGGCATCGATGCTATGTTCATATTCACCTAAAAACATCTTTAAATCCCCCACTTTCTTCCATTTAATGGTTATATAGTACCACTTCTTACCACTATTATACAACTTGATTTTATTAATGAAAAGGTATTTGGGAGATTTTATCGTCTAAAAACAAAAAAAGAGAAGATAGAAATCTATCTTCTCTAAAATAAAAACCGCTATAGCGGTTAATATTATAAAACTTTTTGACCTTTATATGTACCACAATGTTTACATACTTTGTGAGATAATTTATATTCTCCACATTCTGGACATACAACTAAAGTTGGAGCTGTAAGCTTGTCATGAGTTCTTCTTTTGTTTCTTCTTGTACTTGAAACTCTTCTAAAAGGTACTGCCATTGTCTAATCCTCCTGTTTAAAGTAATCTTTTAATTTTGCTAATCTAGGATCGATGTATTCTTCATCTTCCTTATTTTGCTCGTCTTCATCTAGTACTTTCCAACCTTTACCAGATTCTAACATCTTCGCACCTTCTTTTACTACTCTCATAGGTACTTCTACCATGATGTTAGAAAAGATAACTGGTGTTAAGTCGACGATGTCCTTCTTTACAAAATGAACATCTTCATCTTCTTCTGGTTTAGTAAAGGCGAATACTTCTGTTGAAGTTATATCAAAGGGATAATCAACATCTTCTAGTGTCTTAGCACATGGAAGAATCATTGTTCCTTTAATGTTCATTTCAACATATAGACGTTTGTCTCTATCGTTGTAATCTGCATTACCAGAGACCTCTACGTTCTTAAGATCATTAATTTGAGCAAAGTTATCAAACATTTCTGGTTGAAATTGTAATTGTTCATCAAAGCTAAAGTATCCTTTTTGCTTGATGATCCAGTTCAAATTATACTTCAAATCAATCACCTTTCTACAACCGCTTGTTTATTATATATAACCAAATATTTAAAGTCAATGAATTTTTAGCCATATATCAACATATTTTCATCTTTATTAATGATATTATCAATTAATTCATTAATAACATCTAAAATGTCATTTTAAGATATAAAACTCTTAAAATCTTATAATTCTTCTGGCTTTAATTCTCTAGCCATCAATTTTTTGATTTCTTGTTCAGGATTAGCTCCTTCATATAAAACATGGTAGACCGCTTCAATGATTGGTAAGTTCATATCAGGGTTATCTTTTTCATCATCATAAATAACTTTACAAGTTCTAATACCTTCAACTGTCTTAGTATTATTTTTCATAAAAGTCTTAGGATCATTAGTTTTTCCAATTTCATATCCAGCTTGGAAGTTTCTAGAATGAACAGAACTACAGGTAACTATTAAATCACCAACCCCAGTAAGTCCCATATAAGTTTCTAGTTTCCCACCTTTACTTACTCCATATCTAACCATTTCAGTAAGACCTCTAGTAATTAGAGCAGCCTTAGAGTTATCACCATATCCAAGTCCTGATAAGACTCCACTAGCAACAGCGATAACGTTTTTAATAGCTACACCGTATTCAGCTCCTACCTCATCATTTAATCGATATAATCTTAAGTAATCATTAGAAAATAATTTTTGAACATCTTTAGCTGTTTCCATATCTAATGATACAGCACAAATAGCTGTTAACATTCTAACTACTACTTCTTCAGCATGAGAAGGTCCAATAACTGATACTACTGGATTGATTAAAGAATCATCTAATACAGATCTAATTGTATCTGACATTCTAGCATTTGTTCCTTGATCAAAACCTTTAGCTGCGTTAACAACTGTAATCTTTTTCTTTATTAATGGTTTTACCTTTAATAAAGTATCTTTAACGAATTGAGTTGGTATTGTAATAAGAAGATAATCAGCTCCATCCATCGCTTCTTCTAATGAAGATGTTGCTTTAATTTCTTTTTCGAAGGTTACCCCTTCAAAAAATTGACTATTTTGATGATTATTATTAATATCATCAATTTGAGATTGAACCACCCCATACATTAATGGTTGATGACCATTATCATTTAGGACTCTACTTAAGGCTGTAGCCCAACTACCTGTACCTAGTACTGCAATCTTTGCCATAATTAATCTCTCTTTCTACATATAATATGAACTGGTGTTCCCTCGAATTCAAACGATTCCCTAAATCTATTTTCTAAATAACGTTTATATGAAAAATGCATATATTGAGGATCATTTACAAATAATACAAATGTTGGCGGTGCTACTGCCACTTGATTAGCATAATAAATCTTTAATCGACCACCATTAAATGTTGTGGTTGGATTTATTAATTGAGCATCTACTAACACATCATTTAAGACACTTGTCTTAACATGACGATGATTATTTTCATAAACCTTATCAATTAATGGGAATAAAGTATCTACTCTTTTACCATCAATAGCACTAGTAAAGACAATTGGAGCATAGTCTAAATACTTAAACTGAGCTCTTATTTCTTTAGTAGTTTTAGCCATTGTTTTTTCGTCTTTATCAACTAAATCCCATTTATTATAAACAATGATAACTGCTTTTCCTGATTCATGTCCATACCCAGCTACATGTTTATCTTGGTCTCTAATTCCTTGAGCCCCATCAATAACAACTAAGATAACATCACTTTTTTCAATAGCAGTCATGGCCCTTAAAATAGAATACTTTTCAACACTTTCATAGACTTTACCTTTTTTACGCATTCCGGCTGTATCGATTACTCGATACTTCTTTCCATCCTTAACAAAGGCTGTATCAATAGCGTCTCTAGTAGTACCTTCAATATTAGAAACAATAACTCTTTCTTCACCTAAAATAGCGTTAGTAAGTGAACTCTTTCCAACATTAGGTCGACCAATAATTGAAAATCTAATTTCATCATCATCAAATTCATCTTGATTAAAATCTAGTTTCTTAATTATTTCATCTAATAAATCACCAATCCCAATACCATGCGAACCAGATACTGGAATAGGATCTCCAATTCCTAAATTATAGAACTCATAAATATTATCTTTATATTTATTATCATCTATTTTATTAACAGCTAGTAATACTGGCTTTTTCGTTCTTTGAAGAAGTTTAGCCACATATTCATCTTCTCTAGTGATTCCTTCTTGACCATTAACAACACATACTATTACATCGGCTTCTTCAATAGCTATTTCAGCTTGCATCTTTATTTCTTCAGTAAATGATGCATTTTCTAATTCGATACCACCAGTATCAATAACTCTAAATTCTTTTGTCAGCCAACTGGCCTTGGCGTAAATACGATCACGAGTAACACCAGCAACATCTTCTACGATTGATACTCGTTCTCCAACTATTCGATTGAATATTGTGGACTTACCTACATTAGCTCGACCAACAATCGCTACAACTGGTGCCATATTAATTCTCCTTTTCTTTTACTAATTTCATCATATGATCTACATTTTCTTCAATAGTCATATTAGATGTATCTACTTCTATTGCATCGTTAGCTTTCTTTAATGGAGAAATCTCTCGATGCATATCTTGATAATCTCTTTGTTGAATATCTTTGGATATTTCTTCAAGATTAGCCGGTAATCCTCTTTGAATATTATCTTCGTATCTTCTTTTAGCTCGACATTCGACAGATGCTATTTGATATATTTTTAGTTCAGCGTCAGGTAAAACTACTGTTCCTATATCTCGACCATCTAAAATAACCCCTTTATCTTTAGCCATTTCTCTTTGAGCAGCTACTAGAAATGTTCTAACACATTCTAGCTTAGCTACAGCACTAGCTCCAAGAGATATTTCATCTGCTCTAATTTTATTAGAAACATCTTCGTTATTTAGATATACTTTACCATTATTATCCATTTTAATATGAATATCTTTAATTGATGAAGAAATCTTTTCTTCATCATCAAAAGCTATTTTATTATTTAAACAATAATAAGCAACACAACGATACATTGCTCCGGTATCAATATAAACATAATTTAATTTTTTAGCTAATAGTTTAGCTATTGTGCTTTTACCTGCAGCACTAGGGCCATCAATGGCAATATTAATTTTCTTCATCCTATCTCCTTTAAAAAAACTAAGGGCATCCTTAGTTTAAAAGAAACTTTGATATATTATTACGATGAATAATACAATAAGAACTATTATAAGTCCTGAAATAATATAATTAAGAACTTTAACTGCATTAGAACCATCATCTATTTCTTCATCTTCATCAGTAACATTATTATCTTCAATTTCATTATAATAAGTTTTTGTTTTTTCTACTTCTATTTCTTTACCAGTTGCTTCTTTAACTCTTTGAGCATCTTTTTGTTTAATCTTATATAACATATCATCAAGATTTTCTTTTTCGTTAGTATTAACTACTGGTTCTTCTTTTTCTTCTTCTGGCTCTTTTTCAACTTCTTCGACTTCTTTTTCTTCTTCTGATAAGACTTTTTTGGCATTATCAGCATCTTCTTTAGGAGACATAGCAGCAAGTCTTTCCATTAGAGTCATTTTAGGTTTTTCTTCTTCAATTACTGGTGTTTCTGCTTGTGGTTGATCATGATTTAAAATCATTCCTTTAGCAAATTCATCAGTATCATATTTATCCATGTTATCAATTTTGATAGTACTAGCTTGTGGTTCTCTAATTTTATTTAAGATATCCATTCTAGTATTATATTTTTCATCTTTACCAACCTTGTTTTTAGCTGAACGTAAAGCACGATCAATTTCTTGATTAGATTTCATTTGTTCATATGTTAGAGGTTGAGCTAAAGTATCATCCATACTAGCTTCTTTTTCATCAGGTTCATCATTATTGATGAATCCTAAGAAATCATCATCTTCATCTTCCTCTACTTGATGAACCGGTATATCTCGATTAATACCAGCTTCATCCTTAATACCTTCTCTTAAATCTTTGTATTTATCAACACGTGACATCGTCTCACCATCCTGTCGTAATTATATCATATATTTTACTTAACTACTCTATCATTTTCAATTAAATTAGATTATAATATATATTAGTTTAACAAGGAGGATTTTAATTATGGCAATTAAAGTTGAAGGATGTATCGGATGTGGTGCATGTGCAGGAGTTGCTCCTGATGTATTCGAACTTGGTGATGATGGTCTTGCTAAAGTAATTGGTGATGACGAAGCTGCTGCTAAAGAAGCTGCAGAATCTTGCCCAGTTGAAGCTATCACAGTAGAATAACATAAATAAAGGATAACCGATAATTGGTTATCCTTTTATTTTACTCTGACATACTTATTAGTTTCTTTTCAACTGGTCTTACAAAATAGTAGACAATGGCAGTAATAATTCCTTTAATAAAATTAAATGGAAAATAGATAATAAATATTGCTTGTCCATAACCTGATAAGAATCCTAAGAAACTTGGAATACTAATATTTGATCCATATTGTTTATTAAATGCATTGATATCAACATTAAAAGGCATATCAGTATACCATGTTGGTTTTTGCATTAAATATGTTGGTGTTACAAACAAATAATTAATAATAAACATTATCATCGCAAACACAAACATTGTTATAAGCATATTAATACAATAATTTTTTAAGTTATCTTCCTTAAATACTTTCTTTGATAAAAAGTAATAAGTAAAACAAATACTAAGTGATGCAATAAGAGCTGTTATTTGACCTATGGCTATCGGACCTACTGGTCCTTTAAATAAAATAGAGACAAAGAACTTACAAATACAAACAAATACTGCGGAAGGTAAACCAAGAGTAGATACAGCAATTAATACTACTATTTCTGATAAATCCAGATTTAACCAAGGTGCGAAGGGATAAGGAATTTCAATTAAATTGATTATCACTCCTAGTGCTGCAAGCATTGCAGCTAAGACTATTTTTTGAGTCTTAGTAATTTTCATAATAGTTTCTCCTTTAAAATAAAAAATATCATGAAAATACTAATCTTCATGATACAAAAAATAACAATATAAAAATTACTTATAGTGTCTTTCTTCCATCTAGACTGTACTATCGGTGTAGGAATCTAACCTACTCAACTTGCGTTCGCGGACTATACCGCCGGTCGGGAATTTCGCCCTGCCCTGAAGACTTTCTTTTCGTTACTATGATACGTTGGTAATAAGAATATGTCAAACAATTAAATAAAAATCATTACTATCGTTCCTACTACAATCATCACTAAACCAGTAAAAGATTTAATACTTAATCTTTCTTTAAAAACAAGATATGAAAATGCAATACTGACCACAATACTTAGTTTATCAATAGAAGCAACAACTCCAGCTTCTCCTATTTGTAAAGCTTTATACATACATAGCCAACTAGCTCCGGTCGCTATCCCAGATAAAAAGATAAAACCCAATTCTTTTTTATCAAGAGATTTAAGAAGATAACCTTTCTTAGTTACTCCAACCATTACCCAAGCCATTATTAAAACCACAACTGTTCTAATAGCTGTTCCTAAATTAGATTCAACTCCACTTATTCCAACTTTACCTAAGATTGAAGTTAATGCCGCAAATACCGCAGAAAGTATCGCATAAAATATAAATGAATGTTTTTCATTATCATTTGGTTTAATTTCTTTTTTTTCAATCATCATATAAGTACCTATGGCAATCATAGTAATACAAACTATTTTTAATAGATTTACTTTTTCACCTAAAAAGATAATTGATAAAACTATTGTTAGAATTGTACTAGATTTATCAATTGGAACGACTTTATTGACATCTCCAATAGATAAAGCTTTAAAATAAGCTAACCAACTAAAGCCAGTAGCTAGACCTGAAAGAATTAAAAATATCCAAGTAGTCCTAGATAAATGATTTATTTCATTAAATGATCCCACAATAAAAACCATTAACCAAGAAAAAATAACTACTATTATTGTTCTTAAAGCAGTAGCTATTGTCGAATCAGTTTTTTTAATTCCACACTTGGCTAGAATGGCTGTTATTCCACCAAATAAAGCTGATAAAAATGAATAAATAACCCACATGTAAACATCCCCTTTGGTTCATTTATGACTTTATTTATTATACAATGAACTAAAGAGGAATTAAATGTTATATTTATTACTAAGGAGGTCTTAAACATGAAATTTGGAATTATTGGTTTTGGAAAAATTGCTAGAAAGTTCGTAAAGAGTATTACATATACTGATGAAGGTAAAGTAATAGCTATCGGTTCTCATTCTTTAGATGAAAATGATCATTACCTTATCAATCATCCTAATGTTAGATTATATCGAGATTATAATGAAATGTTGGCTGATGAGAACATTGATGCTGTTTATATTGCTGTTCCTCATCAATATCATTTAGAATGGATTATTAAATCATTACAAGCTAAAAAGGCGGTTCTTTGTGAAAAGCCAGCTGTATTAGATGAAAAATGTTATGAAACAATTAAACAAGTAGCTAAAGAAAACAACACTTATTTTCTTGAAGCTTTTAAAACGGTTTTCAATCCTGGATTTAGTCAACTTAAAAAAGATTTAGCTTTAATAGGATCTCCTATTACTATAGAAGACAACTTCTGTTATAAGTATGAAGGTAGTAAGTCAGATACTTATCTATTTGATAAAGATGAAGGTGGAGCTTTATATGATATTGGTACTTATACATTTGGTTTTATTCAAAAATTAGTTAATTCTAGTATTGTTGATATTGATACCGATTTTAATTATCAAGATGGAATTGATTTATCTTTTGAAGCTCACTTAGAATTTGAAGATGGAACTAAATCTATATCTAAAGGATCAATAATTGAAAATGAAGATCGAGTAGCCACAATAACTGGTCCTAATGGCAGAATAATTATTCCTTATTATAACCGAATTACTGATTACGTTATTGAATTATCCGATGATAATATTAAACGGAAGTTTAATATTAAAGGTGATGATATGACTTTAGAAATTCAATGTTTAATTAATGATGTTAAAAAACATAAACTAGAAAGTAATATCTTTTCTATTGAAGATTCAAGAAAACTTATTGAAACAATTAATCGGGTTAAAAACAATTAGAGTTATCTAATTGTTTTTTATATAATGATTTTATGAAATTGTTGAATGTTTTAAAAATTAATAATTTAGGTACTACTAAACATTGTCATAAACTTATTATTAATGGTTTGATAACCATCAATAATAAAGTTATCTATAATAATGTTGAAGTATCTAATAATGATAGAATTATGTATCAAAATAAACTACTAGAAAATAACTATAAATATATTATGATTAATAAACCAAAAGGATATATTTGTAGTAATAGTGATAAAAACAATAAGTGTTTAGATTCTTTAATTGATGATAAAGGTCTTAGTTATGTTGGCCGTTTAGATAAAGATACTACTGGTTTAGTATTAATGACTAATGATAATTATTTACGTAATCATTTACTATTACCTAACTTTCATAAAGACAAGAAATATCTATTCAATTGTTTAAAACCACTTTCTAATCAAGATATTAAAACAATTAGTGAAGGTATTGTTTTAAATAATGGCTATAAATGCTTAGAAGCAAATATCGAACTACATTCTCCAAGTAGTGGAGTTATTACAATCTATGAAGGAAAGTATCATCAAATAAAAAGAATGTTTCAAGCTATTAATAATAAGATAACATCTTTACATCGGCTTAGTATTTCTTCTTTAAAACTAAGTGATTTAAAAGAAGGCAATTATCGTCATCTAACCACTAAAGAAATTGAAGATCTATATAAAAAAATAAGCAGATAAATCTGCTTATTAGAATAATACCATTATAATACCCAATGAAAGTAAAACTACTCCAGTAACCTGGTTTAGTTTTTTTACATTGGCTGAATTAGCCCACATAGCTCCCACTCTTGCAAATAGAAGTGTTGAAAGCATACATAAAATAAGAATTGGAAGATTAGGTATTCCACCAATATAAAAATGTGACATAGCGCCAGTAAAGGCTGTAAACGCCATAATAAAGACACTAGTTCCAACTGCAGTTTTAAGTTCATATCCTAAAACACTAGTAAGGACTAGTAAAAGCATCATTCCGCCACCAGCTCCAACAAATCCACAAATAAATCCAATTAAGACTCCGCATAAAATAGATTGAATAATCTTTGTTTTTTCAGATTTATTTGCTTGATCTTCTTTAGTAGTAGTTACTGGTCTAAAGATAAACTTAATTCCAATTAAGATTGGCATCCATTTAGAAAAAGAACCCATGGTAGTATTAGGCAACAATGAAGATAAATAACTTCCAATCAATGTAAAGATTAATACACTAACTAGCATAATTATTCCATGCCTTAAATCAATATTTTTATTTTTTCCATAAGTATAAGCACTTACTCCACTAGCTAAAACATCACTAGCAAGTGCAACTCCAATAGCTTGATAGGCTGGAACTCCTAGAAAAGTTATTAACATTGGAGCAATAACAGTTGCAGCTGACAACCCAGCCAGTCCAGTTCCAATTCCGGCCCCCAGTCCACCAACAATACAAACTATAATAGTAATTATATCCATTTATTTCATCTCCCTTACTTTATTTTCTAATACATCCACAAAGTTATAAAACAACTCAACTTGTTCTTTAGAAATATTTTCAAACAGTTCATTAAAGAATTCTTTTTGAATCTTAGAAGCTTTTTTTACTAATTCTTTCGAATTAGTAGTCAAATAAATTCGATTAATTCTTCGATCATTTGAATCATTAACTCTTTTTAAATATTCTTTTTGGATTAGTTTTTCTACACATACAGAAGCTATTCCACTTTTAATTCCTCTAACTTCACAAATATCTTTAGCTGTATTGTATTGTTTATTGTTTGATAAAAACAATATGATATCTAAAGATGTTTGATTGATACTATATTCTTTACATAAATCGATATAACGATGTTCATAAATATTCTTTATTTTGTTAGATAGTTCGATAATCTCAATACCTTTCATAGTCCCTCCTTTTATTCTAATATTAGAATTTCTAGTATTAGTATATACTCTAATTTAAATAAGTAAAGAAAAACATCCATATAATGGATGCTTGAGATATTATTTTTTAGATTCTTTTTTCCTTAGGATTCCAACAATAAATATAATAATTACTCCTGCTACTATCATTCCAATTCCAACATATCGATTAGAACTAGTAATACTTGATGAGTTTGTATCAGATTTTTTATTATCATCTTGTAAAGATAATGATGTAATATTTGAAGATTTATTTTTTATATCTACATAAGTTTCATTAATAGTTATTTCATTTGGATATGTTAAAGCTTTAACACCAGGATTAATAAAAATCGTCCCTGCCATTAATATCGTATTTATAATTAGTAGTAATTTCTTCATCTTGCTTCCCCTTCACTTCATAATTAAGACGAAGCAATTTATAAATAGTTCATTTTATTAATGACAGTACTAAAGAAAATAAAAGCCTTGCATAGCAAGGCTGTTTAATTAAATATTTTCTTTTCTTCTTTTAAGAACAATATAACTACTACCAGAGATAACTAATAACATACCATATAAAATAGTTGAAACATCGTCTCCTGTTTTAGCTGATTTAACCTTTTCTAATGAAGAACCTGTAGTAGTGTTATTTGAAGCATTCTCATTTGGAACAACAGTGTTGTTTTCAGTTTTAGCAAATGATACTGCCCAATTCCAAATATGAGTTCCATTTGCAGAAGTAGGATTATTTCTAAGAGTATAAATCCATGACCAGTGATCACTATATTTAACTAATGTTTCTACACCATCTTGATCATAGTCTTCAGCAAATTGTAATTTACCTTGTTTTCTTGTTTCTCCTAAAGAATCAACTTTATCTTCTTGATCAACTGTTTCATATAAAGATAATTTATATTTATTATCACTTGTTTCATATGTTGTGTAATCAGAAGCTATTGGTTGATCAACTTTAGTAGTTGTAAGAGTTTGACCTTTTGTTAAGATATCAAATAATCTTTGTGAGCAATCTTCTCTTTTAACTGAACTATCAGTAACACCTTGAACTAACCAAATAGCTGTTTTAGAATTCTTAATTGATTCTAATTCAGCATCAGTAGGTGTTTCTCCACCTCTTGCTGTAGCGACACTAAGCGCAGGACAATTAATCATTGCAGATGCAAATAGTGATGGATATTTAATAATCATTCTTGTAGTCATATATCCACCTGCTGAGCATCCTGATACAATGACTTTATTTTTATCAATATTATTTTGAGCAATAACTTCGTTAATTTCGTTATATGCTTTTTCTAAATAATTATTTGTTTGAGCGTAATACCAAGTATCTGGAGCTTGGAATGACATAACAGTAGCATCTCCAAAAACTGCTTTAGCTTCATCTGTTGTCCAAGCAACAGTTCCTCTATTAGCAAGCATTTGAGCTACGTTATTTCCTGAATTATCTAAATCTCCTTCTCCATTCCCATGGAACCAAACTATAAGTTTATCATTAGTTCCTTTATGGAGTTGATAATTGATACCATTACTACCTGTAACTGATGTAAAGTTTTTAGTTTCTTCATCATCTACTGAATTGTCACATGTATATGTAGCGTTAATATCAGCTAAAACTCTACCGTCTAATGCAGTAGCGTTAATAGCTTTTTGTTGAGTGATTGTGTATTCTAATTTACCAGGATAGTTTCTTGCTTCTGATAAATATGTTAGTGTTGCACCTTCAGTTTCATCAAAATAAACAGTTACTTCACTACCACTGACTTCTACTTTTACTATTGTACGATCAACATCGTAATAAGTATTACCAGCATTGGCACCAGCTTGAATAGTATTAGTAGCGTGAACAGTATAAGTATCTTTATCTATTCCTGATACTGTTTTATCACTTCCATAGTCGATAACCATCTTACTAACAACTTGTCCAGCATCAGTAATCTTACCATATAGTTTAGCACTATAAGTATCAGCTGCTGAGACAGGAACTACAAATGTAGCAAATGCCATAAACATTGCTACAACAATTGAAAAAATCTTTCTTTTATTCATTTTAACTTCCTCCCTACAAACATCCTATCATTCTCAATTTATGAAAGCGATTTCATTTTTTAAACATAAGTATCTAAATTTAAATCTAAACTCAAAAAAATAATAAAAGGCTCATTATTTGAGCCTTTTATTACAGATATAATAGATTTTATCAAAGATAGTTGTTACTTGATTGATAAGTTTGGGAATACTATTAGTTGATTCTATTTTAAGATTATATTTTTCTATTTGTTCATCATTTGCTAATTGTCCAATAAAAATATAATCTAAATTCTTATCATCTAAATAAGTGATTAGTTTTTGATAATTGTTAAACATATTCATCATTAAAGATAGATTGCTATCTTTTAATGATAAATAGATTATTAAATCATCTTTATTAACTTTATATTGTTTTAAAGTATTGGTTTCATTTAGGGTTAGTTTAAACTCTAAAGGAATTCCAATGATTGCAAAGTATGGGCGATAATAAGCAATCGTACTAAGTGACAACGAATCACCTAAAACAATAATTCTTTTTTTATTATTTAATAATGGGATTAAGTATTGTACTGTTTCATCATTATCGTTATAACTAGGATGATAACTTTTAATTGACGTTAAATCTTGATTCAATTGATATTTGAACTCGGTATAATTCTTTAAGCCAAAATTCTTACAATAACGATCAATAGTAGATTTAGAAACTCCAATTTCATTTATCACCTTTTTTTGTTGAAGATTTAAAATACTATCAGCATGATTTAGAAAATAACTTGATAAGAGATACTCGTTACTATCGTTTTCAGAAACTAAAATAATTAGGTTTAATTTTTCAATTATCATAATAGTTCCCCATATAAGTATAGCTAATCATTTGAACATAATAATCTAAAACAGTATTTTCAACTAATTCTCCCTGATTTTTAGGAATTGGTAAGAACTCTTGTCCACCATAGTTTTTATAACCAATTGTTAGTATTTTAGGATTGTTTTTATTAATCTTATCTAATAGTCCTTGATTTAAGTCAACTATTCTTCCGGTCATCGTTAAGAAAATAACGTAATCATCACTTTGCGGATTAAAGAAGAGTTTATCATATATTTCATCCTTCAATACTATTTTATGCATGCAATAAAAATCTGTTTGCATTCTTAGAAATTCACTTATCATTTCATCTGAGCCAATAAGAATTACTCTATTTGATTTTTTAATATTTAAACAAATATTATCAATACTATTATCATCTAAATGATATCTATCTTTTAATAATAGCGAATTAGTTAAATTATTATCTTTCATTTCTAATCGATGAAGCATTTGTTTCTTCCTAATATCTAATTGAACTACAAGCATAGTCCTAAAAATATTATAAGAAGAATAATCATACTTTCGCATAAACCGTTTTAAAGTAGATACTGATACTTCACACTCATTAGCTAATTCATTAATTGAAATGTTTTCAATATCATATGAGCATTTCAATAATCCCATAGCCATACGATAGGTAGCGTCATCTTTTTGACATCCATTAAGGATGTTAAAAAGGGTAGTAATAAAAAAATTCATTTTCTTTTCCTCACAATTTTTAATCAAAACTCTCATAGATATTCTATACCTATATATTAATATTTAAAATCAAAAATAAAAAATCTATATTATTATATAATATAGATTTATTTAATTATAGTTTTTACATATTCACAGATAATATTGACCGCTACTTCATTACCTATTTTACAATCAATACATAGATCATAATTATCCTTATCTCCCCATTTTCTATTAGTAATTAACTCATAGTAAGTTGAACGAGAAGAATCAGATTTTTGAATATAATCAAGAGCTTCTTCTTTTGAATCATTATATATTTCTTGAATTTTTGAAACTCGATATTCTTTAGAAGCATATAAAAATACTGTAACTAAGTTAGGATCATGTCTCAAGATATAATCTGCCGCTCTTCCGACAATAACACAATTCCCTTCATTAGCGATTTGTTTAATAGTATTAGATTGTTTAATCATTGAGTCTTTTGATACATCCAATGATAAATAATAATTATATAACGTTTCTTCATCTTTAGTTGGATTACTAACATGATTTAAGGCATATTCTTTAATAGCTGTCTTATCAAAGAAACTAATTCCTAATTCTTTAGCTACTTGTCTAGCAATTTCTTTACCATTAGTTCCGTGTTCTCTAGAGATTGCGATGACAAATGAATTAGTAGTTTCTTCACTAGCAATACTATCAACTCTTTCATGATATGATTTTTTAAGTATAAATAATGAAATAAGAGCCGTTAGTATTTCAGCAATTGGAAATGTCCACCAAACTGTAGTTAAGACATTATCTCCTTGGCAAAAGAAATAAGCTATTGGGAAAACAAAAATAATTAATCTAAGAAATGCAATTATTAAAGGTCTAATTGCATATCTTAAAGATTGTAAGATTCCTTGAATGGCTACTGATACTCCCATAAAGACAAAACCAATACTAGCTATTTTTAGAGCCGTCGTACAAACAGTGATAATTTGGGTTGTGCTTCCACCAGAAAGTCCAAATAAACTAGATAATGGACTCGCAAACAATTCAAAAACAATTGTTAGAACAAGGGTAACGATAAAAGTATCAATTAAACCATACTTAATACAATCATTAATTCGTTCCTTATCTTTCATTCCATAATTGAAAGATAATATGGAAATAATAGTATTAGATAATCCAAAAGCACTAAATAAAGCTATCTGTTGTATTTTATAATATATTCCAAATGATCCAATTAGGATTACTGGATTGGCTGAAGATAAACCAAGAATAGAATTCATTCCTGCCATCATTACCGCTAAAAGTAATTGCATAATTGCTGCTGAGACACCAATATTATAAATTCCTTTTATTATATTCCAATTTGGATGGATGTATTTAAGATTACCATTAATTTCATGATTCATTTTGTAGTGGAAAATCATGGCAATTATCAAAGATCCAAATTGACCAATAATAGTAGCTAAAGCAGCTCCAGCCACTCCCATATTACATGGATAAATAAAAATATAGTCTAATACGATATTTAAAACTGCTCCTGATATTTGAGCAATAGTTGAAAGCATGGTTCTACCTGTTGCTTGTAAAAAACGTTCATAAACTGTAAAACCAATTGATCCTAGTGACAAACATGAAACGATCTTTAAGTAAGAAGTTCCCATTTCAATAACTTCTTTATTTCCACCAGCAAATAAACTAATAAACCAGTTTGAACAAAATAAACCAAAAACTAAAAAGATAAGATATAAGACAATACTTAAAAAGATTCCATTACCTGCTATCTTATTAACTCTTTCCTGATTTTGTTCCCCAAGACTTTTTGATAGTAAAGCATTAAGTCCAACCCCAGTTCCTACTCCGACTGCAATAATAGTAATTTGAACTGGGAAGGCAATAGTTAAAGCTTGGTTAGCTATCGCTCCTTTACTTCCCATATTAGTAACAAAGATACTATCAACAACGTTGTATAAGGCTTGAAGGACCATTGATACTATCATTGGTAGTCCCATCTTCCAAAACAATTTCTTCATTGGCATAACTGCCATTTTATTTTCTTTCACTTTAACCTCTTTTCCAACAAAAAAATGTGTAGGCCCAATAATTAATAATTGGACTTACACATTTCTGTTACTCATTAGTGATATTTAGTTACATCAAGATTTCTTGACTACGTAATATTAACACTTTTAAAGTTTTAATGTAAGAAAAAAAATGATTTTCATCAATTAAAAATGATTATGTTATAATTATATAAGTTGAGGTATCAAGATGAAAGAAACAATGTTAGGTAATACAAAGATTGGTTTTAAATTAAATAATGATTCAAAAGAATTAACTTGTTTTATTCCTCTTAGTTTCTATGAGAAACTAAGACATTATAAATCTCAAGTAGTTATAAGTTATGATGATATTAAAGAAATCAATTTAACTTATGGCTATACTTCTGGTAAAAGAATGGGTTCTGCAACTCTAGACTTTGAAGTTATCTTAAAAGATAATAATAAGTATTTAGTTCCCATTACATTTTATAATATGCGAAACAATCCTCATGAACATGAAGATTTATTAGATTTTATTGATGCTATCAATGAATCTAAGATAAAAGTAATAGACAAATATAATATCTTAGAAAAACTAATTGATCCTCGAAGTTCCATCTTTAAAGTCATTCAAGAAATTGACTTTAAAAAACATCACCCTAATAAATAATCCGGTAGAATTTCTACCGGATTTATTATTAAGAATTTAAACTATATTCTTCTTCATTTTCTTCTTCATATGTTTTCTTTAAACTAAAGAATAAGACTGGAAGAAGACCATCATATAATGTTTTATCAAAGTCATCATCTAAATCCTTTGGTAATTCAATGCCATTTGTTTCAACAAATTCTTTAAAGTTATCAGGATCATCATAATACATATCTAATAATTGATGATTGTCTTCCCAAATACCAAAACCATTTCCTTCAATATGATGGGAATTACCAAGTGAATATAGCTCCTTATTATCGTTGATTCTTAACACTTTTACATTGATTGTATAGTCATCACCAAAATCATATCTAATAACTAAATTAGAACCTACAGTTAAATCTATATCACTAGTTTCAGTTATCATAGCATATAATTTATCCATGTAATCAAGTGATGGTTGTTCTCCACTATAGATGTTTCCTTGGTATTCAACATTGAAAAGATGACTACCTTCGGCTCTTAAAGAAGCTAATACTAAATAACTTAAATCAGCTAATGTAAGAGAATATGGTACTTCTAAAACTCTATTTACATTATCTTCTTGTCCTTCTAAAGTAACTTCAATAACCATGGATTTAACCATATTTTTAAGTTCTTCTAAACTACGATCTAAACAATCTATGACAACTTCTTCATCTTCATTATCTTCTGTAGGGAAAGATAATAATTGAGATATGACATCACTAGCAATACCAGTAAATAACCCATCTTCATATTGATCTGGGATTATTTCTTTTAATTCCTTTACATATCCTTGTATTTTAGGATTTGAAGAATCTAGAATATCATATTTACATTCACTTATAAATCTATTTAATTTATTTTCAAACATTTTTCTCACCTCAATCTTACGATAACATAATCAAATATGATTACCTATAAGATTTTTATTTATTAATTGTTATTTTAGATACTGTTCTTACATCACTACCACTATATTCAATATTAATACTTTGATTATTTTGAAGATATAAAGCTTTATCGGAAGTATTTTCTATTACATACTTATAACCATTACCTTCAGTGTCATTAAAGAATAAATAATTTTTTTCATTAAAGGTCATATAATGAACATTAGTTACTGTAATAGTCGCTTTTTCTTTTTTAGATTTAGTATCACTACCAGTATCTAATAATGATTTCATCGAATTAAGAAGATCGTTTTTATCATCATCAACTGAAATAGTTACAACCTTTTGATAGTCTTCTGCTGAAACCATCGCATACATTTTAGTAATATTAGAGTTATCTTTTAATCCCATAAAATAGACTGGTTTATTATCTACATTAACTAAGATCGGGAATGAAGCATCATAACCATAGTTTTTAACTTTACCTTCCGCACTCTTCATAGCACTCTTTTCATCAGCTCCAGAGGATTTAATTCTTATCGCTTTATGAGTTCTTAGATTCACTAACATAAATCCTAGATTAGATGAATCAGAGTTTGTTGAAGTAATACCAGTATATAAATAGATATCTCCATCTTTTACTAAGTAGTTATAACCTGAACTACATTGAATAACTCCACTTTGTCCAATCTTAGAATTAATAAATCCTTTTTGATATTTACCATAAGAGTTTAATTCTTCAATTACTAAATCAGATGGGTATACTCTATCAACCCATTTAGGAATGTCTTTAAGTTTATATTGTTTATAATCACCAGTTATTGGATCTAAAATAATGGCACCAGTAACTCTTTTACGCATTCCAACTGGTGAATAAGTATATGTTGATGAAACATAATATGGGTAACCTTTTTCATCAATTTCAAAACTAGGATCACCAAATAATGTTGTGGGATTATTTAATTGTAAATGTCGATATAAGTTTTCATTAAAATAAGCACTTGGAACATATTTCATATTTCCTAGTCCTAAGTCTTTTAAACGAACTATCTGAGCTTTACCAGTAGTTGAATTAACCATAATATATCCAGGAATACCATCATTATGATTATTATTCCATTTAAAGAAACTAGCATATGTAAGAGGCGTAACTCGATAAATACTATCTTTATATGATATTTCTGTATACTCACTACTAACATCAAATTGACTTACTAAGTCTTCCATTTGCCCCATTACTTTATCACCTAAAGCTTTTGTAGAATCACGGTCAATAACCGCTAGTTTATTATAATCAACAGCCGGAATATCTTTACTAGTTCCTTCTTTAACACTAATTCTAGATGCATATTGGCTAGCTGAAAAGATTGGGCAATTAACGACAGTTAGTATTAAAGCTAAAACAATAACAATAGCTACAATCTTACCAACTAACTTAACTAGATTATAATCAACATTTCTTTCTCCTGAAAGAAACTTACCTCCAACAAATAAACCAACGAATAGTACAATACTAGTAATTATAAAACCATACGAGATAGCACTAGTAATATTAAATGTTGGATAAGTAAGATAAACTGATCCAGCAAAGATAATTAACCATAGTATTACCGCTAATACTTTAAATTTTGTAATATGAATTTTTTTATTTTCCATTTTATTTCCCTTCACCATAATTAATCTTGTTTTATTTCTTTAATAACTTTAGCAGGTACCCCGGCAATCATACTATTATCAGGCATGTCTTTTGTAACTACTGAACCAGCCGCAATAACACAACCAGAACCAATAGTAACTCCAGGCATTACACTAACATTAGCTCCAAACCAACAATTATCTTTAATAGTAATCGGTAAAGCTTTTTCTAAGCCTTGATTACGTTTTTTATATTCGATTGGATGAGCAGCTGTATAGAAACCACAATATGGTCCAATAAAAACATTACTTCCAATACTAATACTAGCTCCATCCATTAAGTAACAATTACAATTGATAAACACATTACTTCCTAAATGAATATTCTTCCCATAATCACAGATAAATGGGGTTACTATTTCTAAGTTATCTGGTAAATAACCAAAAATCTTTGTTAAGATATCATTTTTAGTATTCATATCACTTGGTTTAGTTTGATTTAACTCAAAACATAAATCAAAGTTATTATATCTATCTTTTACAATTTCAGGATTATTGTTGGCATCATACCACATTCCCTGTTTCATTTTCTCTTTATCGTCCATTAAATTTTCCTCATCATTCTTTTTGTTTATATATATCATACAATAAACAATTAATAATATATATTAAAAAGAAATTTAATATTTATTATTTTATTTAGTAAGTTTTAAAAGTAATAAAAAACGAGTAAGTATTACTCGTCTCTTATCACCTTTAAATTTACTCTACTTATCAGTCTAGTTTATTGTTGTCCTTTCCAAGGTTGATATTCTTGAATATCAATATTGAATCGTTTTAATATTTTACCTATTAATGCAATTTCCATATCTTCTATCGAAGTAGGATTAGAATAATGTGTCATCATTAGTGGATAGATCATGACATTATTAATGTGAGATAAATAAGCCATATTATCTAAATGAATAGAACTTAAAGGCGTTTCTCGTACTCCTAAAATTACTTTCTTTTGTTCCTTAATATTAACATCTACTGTTCTCAATAATAAATTATCTGAATATCCAGAGCGTATTCCAGCTAATGTTTTCATAGAACATGGTATCACTATTATTCCATCAACATCATAACTTCCACTAGCAACACTGGCAGCCATGTTTTGATTATCGTAATTGAAATCTGCCAAGTCTTGTACCTCTTTAACTTTGTAACTTGTTTCTAAAGAGATTGTTAATTTGGCACTTTTAGTCATTATTAAATGAGTTTCAATATTCTTTTGTCTCTTTAATACTCTTAATAGTTTAACTGCAATGTTAACTCCACTGGCTCCAGTAATCCCAATAATTATTTTATGAACTTTTTCCATTTTTCTTGGTCTATTTCCATAAATTTTGCTCTTTCAAAACGATCTTTTTGATTATAAGGAACCGTACAATCAAAAATAGTTTTACAAGCAATACCACTACTTCTAATACTATTATCATACTCAGGTTGATTTGAAGGATCTAACGGATGACATTGAACACCTGGTATTCTTATCAAATCTTTGTCAGCTTGAAATCTAGTTGTCATTGCCCAAATAACATCTTTCATATCAAAACAATCGACATCTTCATCAACTAAATAAATATGTTTTAATTCAGCAAAAGCTGAGAAAGCTAATAATGCCGCTTGTCTTTGTCTTCCTTCATCAGAAGGCATAGCTTTTTTAAATTGTAAAACTGCGATATACTTGCCTCCACCACTAGAAGCACAATAAACATTTAAACACTTTCCAGGCATCGCTTTATCAATCATTGATAGGATACTTGCCTCAGTTGGAATTCCAGCCATTGAGACATGTTCTTCACTTGGACCAATACATGTTTGCATTATTGGATTCACTCTAGTTGTAATGGCCTTTACCTTAATGACTGGTAAAGAATCATTTGCTGGTCCACAATAACCAGGAAATTCTGGCATTGCTTTACCAGTGTTACTATTTTTATCTTCTCTAACTCTTACATTTGGAAGTATTTCCCCTTCAATGACATATTCAGCATTAGCAATTGCTTTTTCATCTATTGTTAAACATTTTACTAATTCAACTGGTTCATTACGAATTGCTCCAGCAACTTGTAATTCATCATATCCTAATGGTGTTGTTGGCGCCTCAAAACAAGAACCTATTTCAATTGCTGGATCTACGCCAATACTTATTGAAATTGGAAGTGGTTCATTAGCTTGTTCAGCAACTTCTCTAAAATATCCAATATGACGAGCTCCTGGTTGTAAAAAGATTGATATTTCATCTTTTGATTGTAAACACATCCGATGAATTGTAACATCCGAATCTCCAGTTTGAGGATTATGGGCGTAACACATTCCTAGCGTAATATATGGGCCAGCATCTTCTAAAGTGTTAGTTGGGGCTGGCAATATTTTACGAACATCAAACCCTTCATCACTAGCAAAGTATTTTACTTCTTGGCATTTGGCCTTATCATTTTCAATAACAAATGGGGCTATAGGATTATTAACTGAATTCTTTAATAGATGACCTAAACGTTTAGGCTCACAATCAAGTAAATATCCTACCCTTGTACGACTAGCCAGTAAACCTATTATTACTCTAGCATCAGGATGTCCTTTAATACTATTAAACATCATTGCTGGGCCTTCTTTAGTCGGTCTTTCTACAGTCCCACCAGCGCCGACATGTCGATATACCCCTGATAATTCACCCATTGGATCAACTTCTATATCAGTCTCAATATATTGATTATCTTTTGTTTGTAATAATTCAATCGCACTTCTTAAGTCATTTACTTTCATTTTTTTGATCCTCAATAATTCTTTCTAAAATTTCTTGGCACTCTATTTCTATTTCTCTAATTTGATCTTTATTTAAATTGTCATAATGAATTCCACAACAACAAACAACTCTTTTATTCATTTCCTTAGCTATTCTTTCACTAAACAATTTAGCAATAACATAATCTTTATGATTTTCAAAACTAAAGGTAGATGTTTTAATACTATTTTTGAAAATTGGTTCAGATATCGTTACTGAACCAATATGGGGTTTTGTTCCACCATAAATTGTTATAAGTAAATCATTATTTATATCTTTTATTTCAAAATATATTGGACTATTAAATAATATTATTTTATACATTATGTCCTCACTTAATAAAAAGAATATTGAGAAATCTCAATATTCTTTATTTTTTATCAATTTCTTTCCAACCAACTAATTCATACCCTAAAGAAGTATATAAATCTTTAAACTCTTTAGAGTTAGCAAGATCATAATCATCCATTCTACTAGTATTCATCGAACTAATATTCATTAATTGTTTATCACAAAATCCTATATGTGCTGGGAGTTCAACTAAATTTTGAGTTAAGTATGCACTTAAATCTAATTTGTCGAAATTTATGAACAAATCTTTTTTTGAAACATATTGGTATGGATAATTTTCATAATCTCGTTCAAGTCTCATTGGCAGATGATACTTGTTCACAAGAAAATTAAACAATTTAGGATACTCGTTATAAAAATCATAGATATGATGATAATTAATATGATCTGGCATCATATTAGTTTCTTTAATAAATTTTTGAATTTGAATATCAAATTCTAATATCAACTCATCTTCGTTTATTTGATTACCAGCTAAGTACCATTTAGAAGAATGAAACTTACCAGTTTCATCAATTAAAGAAGGCACATTATCTGGATTAGATACTGGAATGCCAAGGGTAACATTTACATGTACCCCGACACAATCCATTTTATTTTCTTTTATTAATTCAAAAGCATGACTTGCCTCAGGAGCATTTACCATCATACTGATGGCTGAAATAGATTTATTTTTCCATGAATCTAGTATGCCGTAATTTACTCCTCTAGTTAATCCAAAATCATCTGAATTAATAATGATTTTTTTATTCATTGACAACTACATCGTCAGATTTGATTTCAGCTTTAGCTTTTGCTTCAGCTTCTTCTTTTTCAACAAGAGTCTTATCATACATTTTATAGAATGGTAAGAATAAGACTACTGCTAGTGGAATAGCTAATGCTTGCCATAAAGCAACCATCCAGTTACCTTGAATTAGTCCGTAAAGAACTACAGGTACTTGCATTGATACTTGAGCACCTGATAAAGGTGTCACAATTCCACTTGCAAATCCAAAATAGAAGAATAAGTTTGTTACTAAAGGTACTAAAATTACTGTTGGTATAAACATATATGGGTTTAATACATTTGGTACTCCAAATACGATTGGTTCACCAATATTAAATAACGCCGCTGGTGCTGCTATTTTACCGATTGTTTTTAATTGTTTTGACTTACAGAAGAATAATAGAACAATAACTACACTGACTGTTGATTGTCCAACTACTGTCATCATACTCATACCAAATGGGTTAGTAGTTTCACCTGCTAATCTTGCCATATCAATACCTAACCAAATAGGCATCATTACTGCAGCAACAACGTTGAAACCATGAATACCAAACCACCATAATAATTGAATAATCATAGTAGCAATTAAATATCCCCATAAAGATCCACCTAATGAAGTTAATGGAGTTTGTAAATAGTGATAGATTAATTCATGAATATTTCCAAAGCTTGTTAAACTAAAGCAATAAGCAATAACTGCAAATACTGCAGCAAGGATAAAACCTGGAATTAATGAAGCAAATGATCTTTCAACATAAGGTGGAACACCATCAGGCATTTTAATTGTCCATCCCTTTTTTTGAAATAAGATATAAACTTTAGCAACAATAATGGCAGTAAACATTGCTACAAACAATCCTTTACATCCTAACCATCCAAAGCTATATGCTAAATCACCTGGAGCAAATAATGCACCTTTTAAATCCGCTGCATATGGTGTTAGAACAAAGAAACAGATTAATGCAATAATTCCAACTGAGATTGCATCACTTTTTTCGTTTTCAGCATAACTATAAGCAATAGAGAATACTGCATATAATGCAAACAATCCCATTGTTACGTTATAAGGAATTAGTATAAAACTTGAAATTCCTGATTTTGTTAGCCAATTTGTCCAAGCATCAATTGGAAAATTAGCAATTAAATAAAATAATGAACTAATAATTGTTACTGGTAATATTCTCATGAAACCTTTAGCAATACCTTGTAAAGATTTATTACGAGAAACCCATGTAGAAATAGGCATTAAAAACTTGTTTAATACATTCGTAAGTTTTTCCATTTTTTTCCCTCTTTTTTTAAATATTTTCCTTTTATTTATTTTCTTTGGAATAAATTCCATTTTTACTTTTAAGAAAACCCAACATCGTTGGTTTACTTAAAAATACTATTAATAAATTCGAAGACTTTTTTTAAATTATCCTCTGTACTAAATAGTGGATCCCCATGATCAGCATTTTCGATAATTTCATAATGAATATGATCTGGTTTGCAAATTGATTTAGCTTTATCAACAAATTCGAGTGATTGTTGATAAGGGACAATCCTATCAACGCGACCATGTTGAATAAACATTGGGCACATGTCTTTATGAATATACGTTTCTGGATTAGAATCACTTAATTTCTTACTATTTAAAGAAATAGGTTCTCCTAAGAACAATGATTCTGGTGAATCATCAGCACTATGGTCTTTTTCTTTCCTTAATAGATTAGATTCCTTTAATTGTTTATCCATGTTACTAAAATTAACTGGTGGAAACCAAGCTACGACACCTTGAATCTTAGTATCAATATTCTTACTAAATTCATCATCAAATAAAGTTGCTTGATCAATCATTCCACTCATTAATGAGAAATAACCACCAGCACTTCCACCCCATGTTACAATCTTTTCCGGATTAAGATTATAAGTATTAGCATTACTTTTAATAAATGCTAACGCATGTTTGATGTCTTTCACTGGTTCTGGAAATTGAGATTCTCCTGAAAGACGATAGTTTACACCAACCACGGCATAACCTTTTTTTAGTCCGTGTAACATATCTAAAATCATTTCTTCATCTCGTTTATCGCATTTTTTAAATGCACCACCATGGATTGAAACAATTACTGGAAAAGGTCCTTTTCCCTCTGGAAGGAAGATATCCATCTTACAAGTATCTGAAACTTGTGAATATTGAACATCAAAAAATCCATTGTACTTTTTAACATCAATTTGTTTTCTTTCTCTCATTGCATTACCTCCACAACCAAATAATACTATACCAAATTCCATTTTGCAATAGTTAAATGGAATTTATTCCTTTTTTAATTAAAAAAAAGGATTTTACTCCTTTAATCATTAATATAATATAAAAGAATTTCGATAAAAACTGAGAAAATTGGGATACTATCTAATAATGATTTATTCTTTAACGTAGCTACTGGTGGTAATAATAAGTAATTATCTACCTTTTCTTCTAGTTCTTTATCATTAGCCATAGTTATTAAAACTATTTTACACCCAACATTTTCTTTAAGATTCATTGTTTCTTTTACAACTTCACTTTTTCCACTAGCACTAAATAAAACAATTAAATCATCTTTATTAGCACATAGATCTATTGCTTTAACATCAGTACTTGAGGATAAGACATTACAATTAATACCATACATTGCTAGAGCATATTTTAATTGTAAAGCGGAAACAGAACTATTAACTTCTCCTACTGCTCGGACAATTCTAGCACTTTTAATCATTTTAACTAATTGAACCATTTTTTTATCATCTAAAGTATAATGCATTAATTTAATTGTATTGTTATAAATGGTTTCAACATTTTTAATTTTTCCATACTCTTGATCTTCTTTACCATTTTTTTCTGCATTATGAAGACTATTAACGTATTTAATACAATCATATCTAAATTCACTATATCCACTATATCCAATTTTTTGACAGAATCTTAAGATTGTTGTTTTACTAATCTTTATCTCATCTGACATTTGAGTTAATGAGTATTGTTGCATCCTTTGTAAGTCACTACATATTAATTCACAAGCTTTGTTCTCATTTTTAGTCAGGGTATTCTTTTTTAAATTTATATTTTCTAAGAAGTCCATATGATCCTCCCTTTCCATTATACTATCATATAACGGAAATTATTCCAATTAATAAAAAGTCCTTGAAAATCAAGGACCTTTATCATAGAAATTTATTAAAGTTATATTATAATTATTTTCACTATTTATTAGATATTTATATTATTATTCAATATCTAGTCGTTCAATTTTAAAAATTACTGGTCTTGTTCCATCATTACAACAAGTAATCATTACCTTGTCATCATTAGTCCAACCATGCATAATTGCTCCACCTTGAAGGGCAGAATAGATATATCTACTTATGCAATCCCATGCTTCTGAACAAAATGGAACGCCCTCACTTCCACAGTGCTTTGTTCCTGGTGAAAGAAGTCCTCCTTCATCAGGTTTTCCACTTTTAATTAGGGTACCTGCTCCCATATGCCAGAAATCGTCTTGTTGATCATTTCTACAAAATAGAAATTCATCGCCCACATTATAACAAGCACATTTTCCGCTATTAGGATCAGCACAGTATTCAGTTTGTAATTCTGGATATAGTTTTTTATCTAAAACTGTAACCTTTACTCTATATTCCATAAGAATCTCCTATTAAAGATATGAATTATTCACCCATTAATTTCTTAGCAAAATCATATACTTTTTCGCCATTCATTACACCATAATCTCTCATATCAATTACTTCACAAGGAAGAGTTAATCCTTGTTTTTCTATTTCATCTTTAAATCCTTTTAAATTGTAACGTACTTGTGGCCCAAGTAAAACACAATCAACTTCTTTTAATCTTTTAATACCATCTGTAACAGGTAAAGCAAAGATATTTGCTTCTTCTCCTAAAGCTGTTGCTGCCTTTTGCATTTTAGTTACTAATAAACTTGTTGACATCCCTGCTCCGCATACTAACATAATTGTTTTCATTTTTTTATCCTCTTTCTTTTTTTATTTATAATTCTTTTCCGTTTGTAGCAATTACTTTTTTGTACCATTCAAATGAATCTTTTTTAAATCTTGAATAATCACCTTGATTATCATCATTACGATCTACATAAATAAAACCATAACGTTTATGCATTTCTCCAGTACCAGCTGAAACTATATCAATTGGTCCCCATGCAGCATATCCAATAATATTTACTCCATCTTCTATTGCACCTTCGACTGCTTTAATATGTTTCCTTAAATAACTAATACGATAATCATCATGAACTTTACCATCAACTAGTTCATCTTTTCCCCCAAATCCATTTTCTACAATCATTAAAGGAGTATGAGGGTATCGATCTTGAAGTAGATTTAAAGTATATCTAAGTCCATTAGGATCAATTTGCCATCCCCAATCATTTGTTTCTAGATATGGATTCTTAGCTCCACCAATAAGATTACCTCCAACTACTGGAACATTTGGATCTGTAGAGACACAGTTAGTCATATAGTAAGAGAAGGTATACATATCTACTTTCCCTTCTTTTAATATCTTTTTATCTTCATCAGTGATGAAAGATGGATTAATATTATTTTCTTTAAAATAAGAGAAAATATATTCTGGATATTCTCCTCTAACCATAACATCTCCACAAAAGTCATTAAATATTTGATCTTTCTTTTGAGTAGCTAAAATATCTAATGGGTTTGGAGTATGAGGATACCAAGTAATATGGCAAATCATACAACCAATAACAAAGTTTGGATTAATACTATGAGCTTTTTTTGTTGCTAAGGCTGAAGCAATAAATTCATTATGCAAAGCAACAAATCTTTCTTGAGGATTATCTTTTAAATCATCTATCGCAATAGGATGATTAGCATAAAGATCTTCATCTTGAATTAGTCCCATTCCATTAAAAGCGCCATCTTTCATAACTCCACAGTTAATCTCATTAAAAGTAAGCCAATACTTAACTTTGTCTTTATATCTTTTAAAACAAGTAGTTGCATAATTAAGATATAAATCAATTGTATTACGATTATAAAAGCCATGATACTTTTTAACTATTCCCATTGGTATTTCATAGTGAGCTAAAGTCACTAATGGTTCAATCCCGTATTTATGCATTTCATCAAAGACATTATCATAAAATAATAATCCTTTTTCATTTGGAGTTTCTTCATCTCCATTTGGAAAAATACGTGACCAGTTAATTGAGATACGTAATACTTTGAATCCCATTTCACCAAAGAGTTTAATATCTTCTTTAAAGTGATGATAAAAATCAATAGCTGTATGACTTGGATAATAGTATTTATCTAAATCTAACTCTGGTGTAAAGTATCGAGGTTGATCAACCTTACCGCCAGTTATCATATCAGCAGTAGATAAACCTTTACCATCGATATTGTATGCTCCTTCAGCTTGGTTAGCAGCGATTGAACCACCCCATAAAAAATCTTCTGGGAAACTCATCTTCTTCCTCCTTTTCTTTTTACAACTTAATAATATTTATTTTTAAAAGGTAAAACAATACTTTAGCTCTTGATAGAAACAATGAAACAAAAACAATAAATAAACATAATAAAAAAATGTAGCAATGCTACATTTTCTTATTAAAAATATTAGAATATAAGTCTTCTAATTGAATTGCATTATCATAGTTTTGAGAAAATAGAATGACATAAAACAAATCTAAAATATATTTTAAAGAGATATAAAAGACAGTATCCCGAAGTTTCTCAGAAGATTCTTCTACAAAACCATTAATATGATAATCACATAGTTTAAATAGTTGTTTATCAAATTGAGAAGTTAAACCAATCGTTTTAACACCTCTAGATTTTAAAGTTAAGGCTGTTTTCTTTAAAATATCATTTCTTCCATATTTACTAATGAGAATAACTAAGTGATCTTGAGGAATATTAATTCCCACAAATAATTGTTTATCACTTTTATCATATACATTTACTATTTTGCCAAGGCTCCATAATAGATGGCTAGCATACTGAGCTATCGTTGCGTTGGTATCATTAGCAATAATATCAATATATTGATATTTTACTAAAAGAGATGCAATATCTTTTAATTTATTCATTGATAGATTTTCTTTAGTTCGTTCAATAATTTGAATTTCAATATCGGAAGTTTTATTAACTAAAGATAAAATATCTTCATTAGATAAAATAGAAAGATCGGGAGCATTCATATGTTTTAAATCAGCAACAATATTAAGTTTAAAATCATTATAAGATTCATAATTTAGTTTCTTGATAAAACGAATGATAACTGTTGAAGAAGTGTAAGTTCTTCTAGCTAATTCACGTGATGAAATATAAGGAATTTCATCTAAGTGATTAACAATATAGTCAAGAATTATTTTCTCATTCTCATTTAATTTATTTTGTTTTTGAATTCGATCAAATATGCTTTCCATTTTATTTATCCTCATATAAATACTATTAAATATATTTAAATAGTATTGCTACAAATATTATACCATTTACTTTTTTTATAGATATAAAACCGAAATATATTATTAGTGATAATTGTAGCATTATAATATTTAAGCACCAAAAATCATCATATATAAGCCAACAATACCTAAGAGTATAGCAACATATTTTTGGAATTTGCCTTTCTCCATATTTTCAATAAAATGTTTAGCCACATAAGTTCCCACAAACATGAAAGCTCCCATCGCTAAACCAATTAGTAATGTATAAATGTTTATATCCGTTAATTTACTATAAATAATTGTTTTAACAATGTGCATAGCAGTTGCTGTAGCGGCTTCGGACGCAATATAGGCCACAGGTGCCAAATGCAATGATAAAAATACAGCAGCTCCTATCGGTCCTCCACTACCGCAAAGTCCTGACAATCCCCCAGTTATTGCTCCTCCTACAAGTAATGTTTCCTTATTATTTGGTAAATCTTTATGACTTACCATTTTGATGATTACTAGGATAATAAGTGTTGCCCCAATAAATCTAGTAACCAAATCTTTAGGTAATAATGCAAAACCAAATGCTCCTAGAGCAGCTAGTGGTAATGATGTAATTGAAAACAAACCGACAGATTTCCAATCAATTTGTTTAAATCCAGTAGACATTCTAGCAATATTACCAATCAGTTGAGCTATTGTTAAAACTGGTACTGCAACATCAGCTCCGACAATAGCCGTAGTTACAGGAAGGAGTAGTAATGATCCACCAAATCCGGCAGCTCCTGATATTAGGGCAGCAAGAAAACTACCTAAAAACAATAGTAATAATTGAATAGTCATTATTTTTCTCCATTCTTCTAATAGTTCGTTTGATATATGTTCTCTGTTATCGATAACACTGTTGTATATAGTATATCATAAGTTATTTATACTACATAAAAGTCAAAACAGAGTTTGAATAATCAAACTCTTTTATTAATCCAAAATAATATCTATATATTTTGTGTATAACTATTACTTTTATAATATTCACTTCATTATTTATTAATCACAGTTTTATCACTTTTAATTAATTCTTTATTATCTTTACCTTGAGGAATAAATCTAAATACAATGAATTCTACTTCTTCATCAGTATCATTTTCAATAGTGTGTGTACTATGTAAGACTCTTAATACTTCATTTTTACCAATATAAACATCTTTTTCTTTATTATCTTCGATATATCTACAATGTAGTTTACCTTTTGTAACAACGATATTTTCATCAATATAAGAGTGGTAATGCCACTCTTGAATAGTATGAGGTTTTAAAACATTGATATGAATTTCAAATTCATCAAAGATATAATAATTAACATTTGTTCCTGATTCTTTTTCAACATATATTGAATCTTTTAATTTTAAATAATCTATCTCTTTCATATTTTTTACCTAATAATTATAGTTTTATCTATAGATTATCTTCCTTTATGTTTCTCTTTTCTTTTTTGTTTTTTAAGTTGATACAATCTTTCTTGTTCTTCTTCTTTTTGTTCTTTACTAATTGCCTTATGAATAACCTTTTGTTTTTCTCTTTGAAGGCTTAATGCTTGTTGAGCTTTAGTTCCTATCCCACTATGTTGAACTTGCTTTTTAGCTTCCCTTTGTTTTCTTTTAGGATTAATAGATTTCTTCTTATTTTCTATTTTGATTTCTGGGCTAAAAGTAAGTCGCTTAAAATTCTTTAAAACAAATTCATAAACTTCACTATCTCTAGGCTCAGCACCAAAAGTTACTTTACAAACATTCAGTTTATTAGATGATACTATTTCAAAAACTCCAATCCAAAAAGGATCCTCAAACAATATAGTAAGTTTAATACTTCCCTTATTCATAATACTTCTCCTAATTACTAAATCTAAAATAAACCATTATTATATTTCATAATAACTAATACCGCTATTATCACACCTACTCCTACAAAGACACAACAAATTATTAGGCCTACCGTTTCACTTATTAAATAAGCAAATATAGGTTCAACAATCATTCCTATACCAATAATAATATTTCCTAAACCAGTGTATCTACAAACTGTTGGTTTATCTTTTTCTTGTACTCTTTTATAGTGATAAGAATGTAAAAGATTAATCTTTTGTTTGAAAACAAGTAAATATCCTATTACTAACATTAAAACTCCGATTATAATCATTACAATATTATTCATATACTTGCTCCACTTTTATTACGTAATACAATGTTAATTCACATATCTATAATACAACAAAATATTTATATGTATAGATAAACTATGTATTAGTTCATATAAGGCATAGAAAAGAGAGCAAATACTGGTTAGTAGATTTGCTCTCACATTTAATATATATATGATATGCTTTATTATCTTAAATTTTACAATACAATTTATAGTTTTATGAACATAATATTAAATTAATCAGCTTCTATGAAGGCGGTTCATTATCAACTAATTAATATTTACATTCGCAGTAAACTACATCTATAGCAATAATGGTTTTAGAGTTTTACACATATTGTTATGAACTGGCAGTGTCCTAATGTCTTTACATTTATAGTATTGTTTAAAACATCTATCATTTCGACTTTTTCTTCCTTCAAATTTGTATAATATGCTTCTTTTACTTCAGTATTAAAACTAATTGTATCGTTTAATTCACAATGATTCTTACCATTAAATAATCTAATAATAATTCCGTTATTATCTTCTGCTTTTTTAATGGTACTAACTATTAATCTATTTTCTGTTTTAAACAATGAATTCTGAATTGGATTAGTACCTTTTATTTCTCTTTGTGAAAAAATAAGTCTTCCATTTAAATAAGGTGCATAATTATACACTTCAATTTTACTATTGTAATCCTTTGCTATTGTATCAACATTGGAATTGTTTATATTACCAACGAATGTCATAAATCCGAAATCAAAAGACATTTTTTTAAGCAATTGAGCATCTGGTGTTTCAATGATTTTTTCTCCTGAAGCACGACCTGGACGATAAACTAAGTTTTCCTTGCCCATAAATCCATATGTTCTAAACAAAGTCAATCTAATAAGATTTTTATCTTTACCGACAATTTCATATTCTCTAACACCTTGTGGTATAACAGCAATACCTCTCTCTTCATTAGCAAGAGCTACATAAGATTGTGTTGGTTCAATAGAAATAGGTGGTTCTTGCCAAGATGATTGATCATTTGCCCAATTAGCTAATTCCACAACTTTGTCAGTTTTAAGCCCTTTATTATTTAGACCTGTTAAATATGATTTCATCTCTTTTTCATAAACATTAGGGCGCGAAATTGATCCAAATTGTTGATCAGCAAAATTAAATTTAGTCACCATTTGACTATCAAACAATACACAAAGTCTATGAGATAACCCTTTGTTATCGACAGTAACTTTAAAGTCAACTACTTTACTATATTTCCTTAGAGAGACTTCTATTTTAACTGGCATCTGAATTGAACACTTTCCTTTAGCGCGTTCTTCCAAATCAGATGGTATTACCATATTATAAGCAATATCAGCCTTATGAATAATGTCTGACCCACTTATTCTAACATCTGGTTCAAAGTTAGTGGAGAATACTTCAACATCTTTTCTTGGTGGAGAATAGTTAAAACTATCACCATCATCCCCATTTTCTACAAGTACCCCTTGATTTTCATAAAGACACCCATTTTGTTTGTCAAGAATGGTTAAAGAACCATCGTTAGAAATACTAATTTTATAAAACTCATTTTCCAGTTTGTTTTCTTTTACCATGGGTTCCAAACTATTATCTTCTACACTAATTGTATATTGCGTATATCCCATAGCTGGAATATCATTTAATTCAATAGCAATAGTTGCTTCATAAACAATATTTGGCACATAGAATTCAAAACTTGGATCTAAACGAATTGTTTGAGATAATACATAATCTGTTAAATCCCTTTTTTCAATGATAGAATAGTTCACTAGTTGACCATTCGGATCTTTAATTGCGAAATGATCCCCAGGTAAATATGCTTTAACAATCGCTGTTTCATTACGTTTATGAGGTAATGGATTAATAATTGTTAATGTCATTTCTCCATTTTTGTTTTTGACATTCGTAGCAATTAATCTTGAATATAACTCCACAAGATTAACTGATATATCTCTTGCTTGTTTATAACGTACATAAACATCTTCATTTGCTGTATCACTTATACAAGAACCAATTGAATCATGTGCTGCATTTTCAAACAGTAATTTCCATACTTCTTTAACTGCCTCATGAGGGTAATCAAAACCTATGTTGTAAGCTATTGTTAAAATGGGTTCTAAAGTATTAGTAACATAGTTTTGTATTTTGGTATTTAAAACTTTTAAATCAGATCTTGATGAAAAAATAGATTTGTGAATTCGCATATGTTTTGCAATAACCAATTCGCCATTAACTTCTTCTAAATTCGGTTTCTCTGACTTTACATCTTTGATATAGTCTTCAACACAACTAATAACATATTCATTATCTGGATCTACTTTATTCCTTTCTTCAATTAACTTTGGAAGATTAGTTCTAATTGGGGCTTGATCAAAACCATTAGGAAAATAAATATGTCTTGTTGCACTTCTCCCTCCGGCCTTTTTAAAACATTCTGTTTGCCAAAAATCATTATTAGCTTTAGGATCTTCAGGGATATTTCCACCTATGTAATAACCAAAGGGAATTTGCGTTGCAAATACAACACTACCATCATCTCCACGCCAATTGAAATCGGTATGTTTTACCATTTCATCACTTACACCACGCCAAAATAGCGTATCTTCTATACCAAACTGACGATATATTTGAGGCATATTTCCCGATTGGCCAAAAGAATCTGGAACATACCCTACATTCATATATCCACCAAAATTTTCGCATCTTTTCATACCATAATACATATTTCTGACAATGGATTCACCAGAAATAACAAGTTGATCGCTTTGTGTATACCATGGTCCAATAATTAGTTTCTTTTTTTGAACCAGCTTCATAATTCTATCTTTATCGTGTGGCTTCCATTTAATATAATCATCTAGCAATGAACCTTGTGCATCAACCATAAAGTATTTAAATTTATCATTTGACTCTAAAGTATCTAATACATCTTTTAAATCTTTCATTAGGTATACTTTTGATCTTGACGTAGTAAAATACCACTCTCTGTCCCAATGTGAATGAGGCACTACATGTATTTTTCTTTTCATTATTTCCTCCTAAAATAATAGGAAGATTTTCATCTTCCTATTTTATATTATTCAATCGAAATTTCGATATCATCCATATCTACATCTTCTTCTGTTGGTAAATCATTGAAATCAACTAACAATGTTGAAACCACTGCAATAAATACAGCACCAACAATCAAGCCAACTAAATATGCCCAACCATTTGTGATTGATATGAAACCATACATTCCACCAACAGGAGGAATATTTGCAGTTGCGCCTAATAGACAACAAATACCAGCTCCTAAGGCTCCACCAACCATATTAACAGGAATTAAGATAGTTGGTTTAACTAATGTAAAAGGAATAGCTCCTTCAGTAATGCCAATAAATCCCATAACCCAGTTACCTTTTCCTGCTTCTAAAAAGCTAGCTGAAAAACGACTTTTTTTAATTACAGTTGCAATAGCATAAGCTAGCGGAGGAATACAAATTGCACAGTTAATATATACATTTGGTTGATAAATTCCTTCTGTTAATAATACATTACCAGCCATCCATGCTGATTTATTAATTGGGCCACCCATATCAGAAGCAATCATTGCTCCTAAAATTAGAGCCATAAGTAATTGACTTGTTCCACCTTCACACATACCTTTTAACCAAGATACTAATGCATTATTAATTGCTGCTAAAGGTGTAGCTAAAATAACTCCCATAATGATAGCAACTAGTCCTGTTGCAATAAATGGACAAATAACTAGTGGCATCATTTGATTCATTGATTCTGGTAAATGGATATGATTCTTTGCCCATCTTACAGCATAACCAGCAATAAAAGCGGCAATGACTGCGCCTAAAAATCCAGCTTTTGTACTTGTTGCTAAAGCACCACCAATTAATCCTGCTCCAATTGCAGGTTTATCGGCAATACTATATGCAACAAATCCAGCTAAAACAGTATTTACTAAACCAATACCTGTCCAACCTACTTGTTCTAGTAGATAAAGAATATGTAAAAAACCTTGAGATTTTGCATAAGGATCTAAACTATTAATACCCATTGAAACTCCAATTAATTTTGGAATTGCTACAACTAATGATGCTCCAATAATCAACGGAAGCATATAACCAATACCTGTCATTAAATGACCTTTGGCTTCTTTTAAAAATTTTTTCATTTTATCTCTCCTTAATTTTTATATAATTCAATGTTATAATGAGAGTGCAAACTCATTATGGTTTGTAAAGCAATTTGACCTACCCGTTAAATTGCTTTTTATTTTTTTTCAACTGCTGCTACACACTTTTTAATTACAGCTTCAGGTGCCTTAATACATGTTGTAATATCAACTCGTATTACAGGTTTACCTTTAAATCTTTCCATACCCACGATTTTTTGATCTGAAGCAATAATTACGAAATCTGCTTCTTTTGCTTCTTGATCTGTAATTGTGTTGACTTGTCCCATGCTTCCTTGTTGTTCCATTTTTAAATCATAGCCTAATGTGGCTCCAGCTTTTTCTAATGCTTTCGCTGCCATAGGTGTATGAGCCAATCCAGCTGGACAAGCAGAAATACCAACTATTTTCATTTTTTACTCCTCCTTCATTTTTTTTAAAATATAATTCCTTAACCATACTTTATCATTTGATGATTTTACTTTTTCTTTAAAGTCATCATCCAATAAACATACAGCTAATTTGGAAATCATTTGTAAGTGAACATTACCTTCAGATTTAGCCGGAACCAATAAAACGAAAAAATATTTTACTGGTTTATCATCCAGCGTCCCCCATTCGATATAGTTCTTGCTTCTTATATACATAATAGCAACTTCATTTACATTGTCTGTTCTGGCATGAGGAATTGCGAATCCATCTTGCAAACCTGTAGAGAATTTTCCTTCTCTTTCCAAAAAGTCATTGTATAATGCTTCACTATCATTAGTTAGTTTCATTTCTAGTGCTTTTTTAGAAATAAATTTTAAAAGTTCATTCTTAGAACTTACATCTACATCCTGATAGATATATTCGTCTTTCAACATTACTTCCACCTCCTACATTGCAACTTTAGTTTACTTTGTATAGCGCTTTCATTCAAGTTAAGCAATTTCCATAAAAAATGGAAATTGTTATGATGCTTATATGATATTATTTCCGATTTTAAGTGGAAATCATCACAAGTTGATATGATTGCATTTGTTGATATAACTAGATACAATATTAAGGCATAATAAGGAAAGGAGTATTCCATATGTTCCCTTATAGTCGCCTTTATGTTATTTTTAACTATATTAACAATAATGAGTTTACTTCAATTGGGTCATTATCTTCAGTATTAAATGTCACTGGTCGAACAATAAGAAGTGACATTAATACTATTAATAATACTCTTTCTAGAAAAGGAGCATCTATTAGTCTAAAAAGAGGAATTGGTTATTATCTTGTTGTAGAAGATGAAACTTTGTATAATCAATTCATCAAAGAAATAACTCAAGGAAAAGAATCAAATTTAGAATTAGATTCTAGTGAAGATCGTCTAAAGTATCTTCTAAGTATCCTTCTTTATAATAAAAACTATATCTCATTAGATGAATTAGCTAATAAAGTCTATATTAGTAAAGCAACACTACAAAACTATATAAAATCTCTTAAAACAATATTAAATAAATACAATTTGGATTATATTTCAAAAATAAATTTAGGCGTTAGAATTATCGGTAATGAAGAAGATATTAGAAAATGCCTTATCGATAATGTTCTTATACATAATTTTCAAAACTATCTTGTTGGTTTTACAAAAGATGAATATGCCCTATTTGAATTTATTGATTTAGATCTTGTTAAAGATATTGTTATTTCAAGTTTGAGTTCTCACAATATTAAAACAAATGATTTTAACTTAAAAAATATAATTATCCATGTTGCATTAATGATTTCTCGTGTTAAAAATGATTGTTATATTAACATCAAAAACAAACAACTAAATATGCCAAACAACGTTTTCGAATTAGTGGAAGAATTATCTAAATTGATTGAAAATAATTTTGATATAGATATAAGTGTCGGAGAAAAACAATACTTATATCTTCACATACTATCAAATACAGATGTTAATTATGATACAGATATTAAAGATCAATTCATTCGCCAAAATATCGATAACTTATTAAACATAGTAAATCAAAATTATAATTTTGATTTAAAGAATGATGAAATATTAAAGAATGACTTGTTTAATCATTTCCGTTCTATATTAATCAATAAATTTTATGCTATTAATAAACGTAATCCTTTACTTAATACGATAAAAACTAATTTTCCTTTAGCTTATGAAATCACTTTAACTGCAACTACCCAAGTATTTAACAAAGAGCCATATAAACTCAATGATGATGAAGTTGGTTACGTATCATTGCACATAGGTGCAGCTATTGAAAGATGCTTCTCTGGAACATTGCAAAAGAAAAATGTAATTCTTGTGTGTGGATCTGGACAAGCAACAACAAGAATGCTTGAAGCAAGATTGAATATATTTTTTAACAATAAAATTTCAATTGTTCGTAAAGCATCTTATAATGAATACACAAATTATTCGTCTAGGGAGTTAAAAAATGTTGATTTTGTTATATCTACCATTCCTTTAAAAAAGGGTATCATTCCTTCTATTACTGTTGATTTTAGTTTAAAAAATAATGATATAGAAGCTATATCTAAATTCATTGTTTCTATTTCTAAAGATAAAGAACGGAAAACTTCAAGATTTTTTGATAAGAACTTGTTTATTAAAATGCCAACTATTAAGAATAAAGAACAAGTTATCAAAACACTTTGTGCATCTTTGGAAGCCAACAATTATATTGATTCTAATTTTTACAATAGTGTTATGCTAAGAGAATCATTAGCACATACAAATATGAATGAAGTTTTTGCTTTACCACATCCTATGGATTTATGTGCTAGGGAAACAAAAGTATCTGTTCTTATTTTAGATAAGCCTGTTTTATGGAACGGAAAAGAATCTGTACAAATCATCTTTCTATTAGCAATAAAAAAAGGAGATCAAAAATATATTGAACATCTATACGATATTTTTATAGAAATCGTAAACAATCCTAAATTGCAGCAGGAAATCATTCATAGTGATTCATTCGACACCTTTTTACATAGTATAAATAAATGTATCGAATAATTAAACATTGATAGTTTCAACATCAAGTTCCTTGTATAATAAAAGCCGACTAATTAGTCGGCTTTATAATTTCAAATTAAACAAACCAGTTTTCAGTAGCTTTGGTAGTTCAATGTTTCATTCACAATAATTATTAAGTGATATTATTATTATTTATTCGGCTTACAATTTTCTATATTTAATTTTTCCTTAAAGACATATTATTAATTCTTAAATAAATTACAATCATAATTAGAGAAATGATTGATGATGTAGGTGCTGCAATTCCTAAATATAATATTGAGATCTTTGGAATAGTGGATATCAAATATGTCATTGGAATACGGATGGTAAAAGATGAAATTAAACTATGAACCATCGTAAACATTGTGGCCCCTTGACCATTTAAATATCCATTCAAGCAAAACATTAAACTAGTACATAAACAATCAATTGAATATGTTCTCATATAAAGTGAGGCTTGCTCAATAACTTTGTAATCTGATGTAAATAAAGATGGAAAGAAATGAGGAAATAATTGAGTAATAGTTACTACAAAACAGGCAAAGATCATACATATTTTTATTCCATCTATTGTAGTTTCTTTTGCTCGATTCAATTGATTGGCAGCCACATTCTGAGCAACCATTGTTGAAATAGCACTACCAAATGCTATAGAAGGTAACATCAAAAACTCAATAAGTTTCTCATCAACGCCTACAGCTGCACTAGCCACTACTCCCATTCCATTAATTACAACAGTTATAAATAGAAATGAAACTGATACAAGAGCCGATTGTAATCCTAGTGGCATTCCTACTTTTAAAATAGTGTTTATTTTACTAGATAATGATATATCTTCTTTATATAATCTAAATCCAATTCCTCTTTTCTTAAGATAAATAAGAGAAAATAAAAATGAGAATCCTTGGGCTCCCACAGTAGCGATAGCAGCTCCTGCTACTCCCATGCGGAATCCACCTACTAAAATGAAATCTAAAACTACATTTATTACACAAGCAATAAAAACAAATAATAATGGTGTTTTACTATTTCCTATTCCCCTTAATATTGCACTAACGACATTATATCCAATAATAAAAATAAATCCTAAAGAACAAATACTTAAGTAATTCTTTGTATTACTGAGTGCTTCTTTTGGTGTATTCATTAATAAAACTAATGGTGAATGAAAAAGATAAATTACAACTGTTAAGATTGCTCCTAAGATAGTAAATAGAGCAATAGAGGCTCCCACTGTTTTAGATAACTCTCTAATCTTATTAGAACCATAGTATCTTCCTAATAGAATAGTTATTCCTGTTGTTAGTCCTAGTATAAATTGAGTAAACAAAGTCATGGTTTGTGAACCAATAGATACTCCTGAAACATCTGCAGTAGTTGCAAATCTACCTACAACAAATAAATCTGCTGATCCGTATAATATTTGTAATAGATTAGATAATAAAAATGGTATTGCAAAAGCAATCAAAGTTTTAAAAACATTACCTTTTAATAAATCGTTTTTCATATCTTTAACCTCCTAAATAAAAAACTGGATAAAAGAGTGTAGCAATGCACACTCTCTTATCCAGCATATTTTATATACCCTCCAAGAGTAATTTAACCTTAACAAAATGCATTAACAAAGTCAACTTTGTTAATGCTTCTGTTTAAAAGAATCATTATACAATTGAAGACAATAGTTAACATATTTATTTAACTTCTAAACAACTAAAAGCATATATCATTAGATTATGATATATGCTTAATTTATAAATTATAGTTTATTAAAATTTCACTTTTACTTCTTATATATAAAAATTGATTTACAGTCTCGATTTAATTCTTTAGATTTGATTGTAATAATCAACTCTTCCAATGATGATAAAAGCGATACTATGCATACTAATATACCTGCAACAATTAATCCAAAAGTATAGTACAACAAAGGGAATGCAAAAATCATCAAGCCTGTAGCCTTGTTAGCATAAGTATGCAATGATGCAAAAGTTTTATATTTATAAAATCCTATTATATAACTTATAATTCGAAGTACTGCAACAATAATAATACATACCCAAATCCAAATAGGAAAGACAATATTCTTTATTATTATGACTGCAACTACTACTGCAAAAAACAAGTCAGCAATACTATCAAGCTTAGCCCCCGCTGAACTTTTTTGATCTAATTTTCTAGCAACATACCCATCTAAAAAATCTGTTAAGCCAGCACCGAAATAACAAAACCAAAAAATCATGGAGAATGGTGGTTGAAAAAGCATTGCAGTGGCAAACACAATGCGAAATAAAGTTATGATATTAGCTATATTATTCATCCTACATTCCTCTCAATTAGATATTATCTATTCCCTATATGCAATCGCATCAATCTGAAATTCTATTCCATCTCTAATAAACGCTGTTTCATAAGCTTTTCTTGTTGGATATTTTCCATGAAATCTATTCTTTATTATTGCTGGTAAGTAATTCAAATCAGAAATGTCTTTAAATAAACAATCCATTTTTACAACATTTTCTAATGATAGGCCAACCATTCCTAATCTTTTTTCTAATACATCAAAAGCTCCATCTATTTGTTCTTCAATCCCTTTTCCTTCATTCTTCATACAATATCCAACAAATACAAAATCACCTGCTTCAATGATTGTGGAATCATTCCATTCCTCATCAACCTCAATTCTATTAATATTTTTCATATGCACTCTTCTTTCCACTTAATTATTAATCAAATTATATCATCTTTAAATCATATATATACAATCTATTTATATTCTATTTTATAACTAATCAATTAGGGTAATCAAAAAAAAGACCTTATTGGTCCTTATAGAATCTAACTACAATTACAAACTCATATTTAAGAAAATATAATTCGATACATTTTGCTTTGGTGAAGACAAGGAAATTTGATTTATATATTTTATTTGTCTTGATATATTCTTAAGCCCTTGATAAGACATTATTTTGTTTAATATAGGGCAATAAATTATGACATAAATTATAAATTTTTCCCTCATATTTTCCCTCACAATATAATTAAATATATTAAAACCCTTGATTTCTCAAGGGCTATTTTTATTTTGATTCATATGATTGGTTTGTGCACCACCAGGATATGCTTTGGCATGCTACTTTGAACTAACTCTACAAGAAGTTCAAATCTATATGTCTACTTTTGTTTTACTTCAGCACTTATAGATAATCTTTCATAAAACAAAAATTATTGCATTTTTGTAGTACCACCATCAACTCCGATTGTTTGGCCTGTAACAAATTGAGATTCTTCTGATGCTAAAAATAATGCTAAAGGAGCAATATCTTTAATAGGATCTCCTAATCTCTTGATTGCTTGTGGCTTTAATGCTTCTTCATATGAAGCTGGATCATATTCTTTCCATAATTTTGCTGCATCAGTTAAAGCACCTGGGCAAACACAATTTGCTGTGATTCCAAAGTCTCCATATTCTTGAGCAGTAATTCTAGTCAATCCACGTATAGCTTCTTTTTGTGAACCATATGCAGAGAAAGTTTCCATCCCTTTAACACCTGTTGCACTTGCTGTATTAATAATTCTCCCATATTTTTTTTCTTTCATATAAGGTATGCATGCTTTTGTTAACAAGAATGTACCAAAGAATCCTGTATTCCAACACAATTTCACTAAATCCACAGAAGTCTCTTCAACATACACAGGTAAAGCATTACTATCTGTAGCTTGTGCATTATTAACAAGAATATCAATTTTCCCATATTTTTTTATTACTTCAGCAACTAGGTTGTTGACATCTTTTTCTTCTGCAACATTGCACTTTATGAACGATGCTTCAAATCCTGATTCACATAATTCATTAGCTGTTTCTTTTCCTTTTTCTTCATTATATTCAGCAATGATGACTTTTGCACCTTCTTTTGCAAAAACTTGTGCATATGCTTTTCCTATACCTCCTCCAGAACCAGTTATAATTGCTACTCGATTTTCTAATCTCATCTTTAAAATTCTCCTTTACTTATATATAATATTACTATAAATAAAAACCAAGATTATAAAACCCGATTCTAGTATACAAAAAAGGAGTATTTGTTCATGAATAATATAAAAGAAAAAGAGTTTATAAAAGAAAATATAGTGAAGTTGTAAACTCAAAGTAGACACAAAAAAAGATATAATAAATATATCTTAGAAGTGTCTACTTTTTTCTATGTAGAAATGGAGAATTATACAAATGGGAAGACATAAAGGTGGAAAGAATCGTTATTGGAGTAAAGAAGATAAACTAAGAATTGTTAAAGAAGCTCTTTTAGCAGACAAGATAGTTACCATATCTGATAAGTATAATATTTCGAATGGTATGCTGTATAAATGGATAAAAGATTA
>JAQVWN010000031.1 GCA_028749475.1 Thomasclavelia sp. | reverse complement strand
CGATGTCGGCTCATCGCATCCTGGAGCTGAAGTCGGTTCCAAGGGTTGGGCTGTTCGCCCATTAAAGCGGTACGCGAGCTGGGTTCAGAACGTCGTGAGACAGTTCGGTCCCTATCTGTCGTGGGCGCAGGAAATTTGAAAGGATCTGTCCTTAGTACGAGAGGACCGGGATGGACGTATCAATGGTGCACCAGTTGTCACGCCAGTGGCATAGCTGGGTAGCTAAATACGGAAAGGATAAACGCTGAAGGCATCTAAGTGTGAAACCTACCTTAAGATGAGATTTCCCATTGCCTCGAGCAAGTAAGACCCCTTAAAGACGATAAGGTTGATAGGTCAGGAGTGTAAGCATGGTGACATGTTCAGCGGACTGATACTAATAGGTCGAGGGCTTAACCTAAGAAGGTTGAGCTTGAACGCTTACAAGACAAGACAAAAAAGGAAAGACCAAGGTCAAAAAGAAAAAAGCATTAACGAAAAAAATTACTATCTAGTTTTGAGTGATCTTATGAAAACTCAAAAAGAAGATCTGGTATTGATAGCATGATGGACACACCTGTTCCCATCCCGAACACAGAAGTTAAGCATCACAGCGGCGACGATAGTACTACGGTGCGACAATAGCACATTGCCAGTTCTTTTTTTTTATACCTTTTTTTAGTTTAATACATTCTTTTTAATTTATTATGTTAATATTTAATTACTGAAAAATAGAAAATATATTTAGTGTATTTACAAAATATAAACAACAAAAAAATCCAGAATTAACTGGATTTTCTTTCTTTACATTTTTACAGTTGATTTAACTAATTCTACAACTTCATCCATTGTACAACAATCTAATGCTTTATTAGCAAGGTCAACCATTGATTTATAATCAATTGAGTTAATTAACTTTCTTTGAGCAAGAATTGATGTAGCAGACATTGAGAATTCATCAAGTCCTAAACCAATAAGTAATGGAGCAGCAATAGCTTCACCAGCCATTTCTCCACACATACCAGCCCATTTACCTTCTTTATGAGCACTATCAATAACATGTTTTAATAGTCTTAAGATAGATGGATTGAAAGGTTGATATAAGTAAGAGACACCTGCAGACATTCTATCAGCTGCAAATGTATATTGTACTAAATCGTTTGTTCCAACTGAGAAGAAATCAACTTCTTTCGCAAATTTATCAGCAAGTACTGCTGCAGCAGGAATTTCAATCATAATACCAACTTGAATCTTATCTGAAACTTTAACACCATCTTTAATAAGTTTAGCTTTTTCTTCTTCTAAGATTCCTTTAGCTTTTCTAAATTCTTGTAATGTTGCAATCATAGGGAACATAATTCTTAATTCACCATAGATTGAAGCTTTAAGTAATGCTCTAAGTTGAGTTCTAAAGATATCTTCTCTTTGGAAACATAATCTAATAGCTCTTACACCAAGGAATGGATTCATTTCTTCTGGTAAGTCAATTGCATCAATTTTCTTATCTCCACCAATATCTAAAGTTCTTACAACAACTGGTTTACCTTTCATACTTTCAAGTACTTCTTTATAAACCTCGATTTGTCTTTCTTCTGTAGGTAATTCAGCAGATTCCATATATAAGAATTCAGTACGGAATAAACCAACACCTTCACCACCATTTTCAATAACACCAGGAATATCATTAGCTCCACCAATATTTGAAACTAATTCAACTTGATGTCCATCAGTAGTAATTGTTTTTTCATTAACTAATTTCTTTAATTCAGCTTTATAAGCATTGAAATCATCACGTTTCTTTTCATATTCTTTGATTTGATCATTTGAAGGATTTAAAATAACAACTCCTTCAGTACCATCAAGAACAACCATATCACCATCTTTAACTTCACCAGTGATTGTTTTACAAGCAACTACTGCTGGGATTTCAAGAGATCTAGCCATAATTGCTGAGTGAGAAGTTCTTCCACCAATATTAGTAGCAAAACCTTTAACTAAGTTCTTATTTAATTGAGCTGTATCTGAAGGAGTAAGGTCATCAGCAATAACAACAACTTCTTCATCTATTAATGCAGGGTTTGGTAATGGTTTACCAAGTAAATTTGCAAGTAAACGAGTTGAAACATCTTTAATATCAGCAGCTCTTTCTCTAAAGTAATCATCATCCATACTTTCGAACATAGCTACGAATTGTTTTGAAACTTCGTCTAATGCAGCTTCGGCGTTAATTTTTTCATTTTTAATCTTATCTTCTACTTGTGTTTTAAGTTCAGGATCAGCAAGTACTAATGCATGAGCATCAAATACAGCAGCTTCTTCTGCAGATAAGTTTTTAGAAGCAGCTTCTTTAATTGCTTCTAATTCTTTTGCAGTTGATTCCATACAGTCTGCAACTTTTTTAAGTTCAGCATCTACGTCATCAACATTAACCTTGTTAACTGTTAAGTCAGGCATTACTAGTTTGTATGCTTTTGCAATAGCGATACCACTAGAAGCCCCAATACCTTTAATCATATAATTACCTCCATATATTAACACTCTAATTCTAACCTAAATTGACTTAAAATAAAAGGGTTTTCATGTACTAAAAACTATTGTATTCTTTGTCTAGACATGTTATCATCTTCTTGTGGAGGATTGACAAATGAAAGTAATAATTACTAAAGATTACGATGCAGCAAGCAAAGCAGCAGCAGAAGTTATGATTGATGTAGTAAAAAAGAATCCTAAAGCTAATTTAGGACTAGCAACTGGTTCTACTCCAATAGGACTATATAAGCTAATGGCTAAAGACCATAAAGAAAACAAAACTAGTTATAAAGATATTCAAACATTTAATTTGGATGAATACTATGGTTTAGATATTAATCATCCTCAAAGTTATCATCACTTTATGAAAGAGAATTTATTCCAATACCTTGATATAGATTTAAATAATACTCATGTACCAAAGGGAACTGGGGATATTCAAAAAAATTGTGATGATTATAATGAATTACTTAAACATAATAAAATAGATATTCAATTACTAGGAATTGGATCAAACGGACATATTGGATTTAATGAACCAGGATGTGAAGCTGATTCTGTTACTCATTTTATTCAATTAAAAGAAAGTACAATTAATGATAATGCAAGATTATTCTTTAATGGTGATAAAGATGCTGTACCTAAACAAGCAATCACTATGGGAATCAAAAACATCTTAGATGCTAAAAAAGTTCTATTAGTAGCTTGTGGTGAAAACAAGGCAAAACCTATTTCTACTTTAGTAGAAGGAAAAATGTCTTCAGAATGTCCAGCAAGTTATCTTCAAAAACATGATGATGTAATTGTTATTGTCGATGAAGCAGCTGCTAGTTTACTTAAAAAGAAGTATTAAAAAAGGGTGGGAATAAGCAATTCCCACTTTTTTAGTATGAAATATTATCGTTTTACTTGATTCCTACTAAAATGGTGGTAATATACATTTAACATATCTAAGGAGGAATAATATGAAATACGTAAATAGTATGTTAGATTTAATTGGAAATACTCCAATAATTAAATTAAATAATTATTTAGAAGAAGAAAATTTAGAAGCAAATATCTTTGCTAAGGTAGAATCATTTAATCCGGCTGGAAGTGTAAAAGATCGAGTTGCCAAAGCTATCATCTTAGATGGACTTGAAAAAGGTACCATCAATAAGGATACGGTAATTCTTGAACCAACTTCAGGCAATACTGGTGTTGGGCTGGCAGCTGTTGGAGCAGCTTTAGGACTTAAAGTAAAAGTAATTATGCCTGAATCAATGTCTATTGAAAGAAGAAAATTAGCTTTTGCTTATGGTGCTGAAGTAGTACTTTCAGAGGCATCAAAAGGAATGCAAGGGGCAGTAGATAAAGCTGAAGAACTAAAGAAAGAAAACCCTAATAGTATTATTGCCGGTCAATTTGATAATCCAGTAAATCCAACTGCTCATTATAAGACAACTGGTCCTGAAATATATAATGCTTTAGATGGAATGGTTGATTTCTTTGTAGCAGGTATTGGAACTGGTGGTACTATCTCTGGTACTGGAAAGTATTTAAAAGAAAAGAACAAGAATGTTAAAATAATTGCAGTAGAACCTTCTTCATCACCTTTACTTTCTAAAGGTAAAGCTGGTGGACATAAGATCCAAGGTATTGGAGCAAACTTTATTCCTAAAGTTTTAAATACTGATATCTATGATGAAATTGTTACTATTGAAAATGAAGATGCATATGATACAACTAGAAAAGTAGCTAGAGAAGAAGGACTATTAGTTGGTATTTCTTCAGGAGCAGCATTAAAAGCGGCAACAATTATTGCATCAAGACCAGAAAACAAAGGTAAAAACATTGTTGTTTTATTACCTGATACAGGTGAAAGATATTTATCTACAGATTTATTTTAAAAAGGGCAAGGCCCTTTTTTACTTGGTAAATTATAAGTATTAGACTATAATAGGTTATATGAAAAAAAATACTTTTAAAGACTATGCTTGTAATGAAAAATCATCAGATTTTAATAATTGTATAGCTAGACAAAAAACTTTATATAATCGATCAAATGATTTACGTTCAGAGTTTTCAAGAGATTATACGAGAATTATATTTTCTTTAGGATATAGAAGATTAAAACATAAGACACAAGTTTTCTTTGCTGTTGAAAATGATCATGTTTGTACTCGGAGTGAACATGTCGCTTTAGTTGAATCTGTTTCGTATACTATTTCTAATTTCCTTGGACTAAATAATGAACTAACAAGAGCAATTGCAGTAGGTCATGATTTGGGACATGCTCCTTTTGGACATGGCGGGGAAACTATTATTTCTGATATTGCTAGAGAACATGGCTTAAAGAAGTTTTGGCACGAAAAGAATTCTCTTCATTTTGTAGATGATATAGAAACATTAGAAGATGATAAACATTATCGTCATAATCTAGATTTAACATATGCCGTAAGAGATGGAATTATCTCTCACTGTGGCGAGATGAATCAAAAATCAATTCAAAAAAGAGATGAATATATTTCATTAGAAGATTATCAACAACCTGGTCAATTTAATCCTTATACATATGAAGGATGCGTTGTTAAGATGAGTGATAAGATTGCCTATCTGGCAAGAGATATTGAAGATGCTTTAAGACTTAATATTTTAACGGAACACAAAGTAAATGAATTAAAAGAAGAAATAAATAAAATCTCTAATAATAAATTCAAAGCTATTAATAATGGGACAATAGTAAACTATTTTATAGATGATGTGTGTAAGAATTCTACTATTGATGAAGGCATTTCTTTATCAGATGAAGCCTATCAAGTTATGAAAGTAATAATGAAATTCAATTACAAAAATATATATTTAATACCAAGAGTTAAGATTCATTCTGATTATGTAAGATTAATTCTAAACTCAATATTTGATTATTTATATTCATACTATGATAAATCAATTAAAAATAACACTGATTTATTATTAGAACTAAATAAGGATAAAGATGTTTTTACTAAAATGGTACCACCATTTATTCATTGGTTAGAAAAGTATGGTAAATTTGATAATATTGAAAGAAATATAATATATCAAAATAAAGTTATATATGATTTTACATCAGATGATCATGCAATGATAAAAGCTATAATCGATTATTTATCAGGTATGTCAGATATGTATATCATTCAAATATTTAATGAACTAATTACATTTTAAAGGAGGAAAAATATGCCAATTAATATACCAAATGATTTGCCAGCCGCTAAAACCCTTAAAGAAGAGAATATCTTTTTTATGGATGAAAATAGGGCAACTACACAAAGAATTAGACCACTAAAACTTCTAATTTTAAATATAATGCCAACTAAGATAGTAACTGAAACTCAATTACTTAGATTACTTTCCAATACACCACTTCAAATAGATGTGGATTGGATCTATATGGCAAGCCATGAGGCTAAAAACACTTCTCCTGAACATCTAATAGCTTTTTATAAAACATTTGAAGAAATTAAAAATAATAGATATGATGGATTAATTATTACTGGAGCTCCAGTTGAAAAATTAGACTTTGAAGAAGTAGATTACATTGATGAATTTAAAGAAATACTTGATTGGTCTAAAACTCATGTTTTTTCATCTTTCTTTATTTGTTGGGCTGCTCAAGCTGCCTTACATCATTTTTATGGAATAGAAAAGCATGAATTAAAATCAAAATTAACAGGAGTTTATTATCATCATACTAATGTAGATAAAATGAAAAGAAAAATCCTTCGTGGATTCGATTATCAGTTCTATGCTCCTCATAGTAGATATACAACAATTCTAACAGAAGATATAAGAACAATTCCTGAACTAGATTTGCTTGCTTCAAGTGAGGACGCAGGTCCATATTTAATGGCTACTAAAGACGGAAAAAGATTTTTTGTAACAGGACATCCCGAATATGATCCTGATACTTTAGACAAAGAATATCGTCGTGATAAAGCTAAAGGTATTGAAGCAGTTATGCCTAAAAATTATTATAAAGATAATGATGATAGTAAAGAGATACTAGTAACATGGAGAAGCCATGCTTACTTATTATTTTCTAATTGGTTAAACTATTATGTATATCAAGAAACTCCATATGATTTAAATGAGTTAAAAGATACTAAATAATCCTTGGAAATACCAAGGATTTTTGTATACAACAAATTTCAAATATGATAAATTATAGTATGGATATGCGGTCGTGGTGAAACTTGGTATACACGTAAGTTTGAGGGACTTATGGCTTATGCCGTGCCGGTTCAAGTCCGGTCGACCGCACCAATAGATATTTACTCAAATAATTAAACATTGTTTGAGTTTTTTAGTTCTAAGATTAAAATAATGAATGAAGGAGATATAACAATGTGTACCAGTATAGTAATAAACAGAAATAAAACAATTATCGGATGGAATCTTGATATCTTAGATATGAAATATAAAGTTGAATCTGATAGTGAAAAAGTCTTTATTGAAATATATGATAAAAATGAAGGGTGGATGCCTTTATTTGGAGTTAATAATCGAGGCGATTTTGTGGCTATGCCTACATGTTGGCCTTTTTATAGTCGCAGTGATAATAATAGTAATTATAATATAATCAATTTAGATATTGATCTTCTTTTAAAAAAGAAAACTTTTGAAGAAATAAAAGCCATAGTTTCAAATCATCAAATTTGTAGTGTTAAGGGAACTACTTTTCAAGCTCAACTATCTGATAGAAATGGTAATGTTCTTCAAATTATACCAGGTCAAGGTTACAATTATCTTTCTAAGTCTGATTACTCTATAATGACAAATTTCTCTCCGATAAAAAAAGATCAAGAAAAACATCCTTGGATGGGACTTGATCGTTATAATAAAGCTTTAGAAATGATAAAGAAAATGAATGATAATGTTGATGCTGATGATTGTTTTGAAATATTAAAAGCTACTGCTCAAACAGTATGTCCAACAGTTGTATCAATGGTCTATGATTGTTCAACAAACAATGTTTATTGGTGTGAAAATCAAAAATGGAATAATATTCAAAAACAAAAAATAAAAAATCTTAGCAAAAGCTAAGATTTATTTATTTTAATCTTTTTTAATTAAATCATATAAAGCATGACAATAGATTTCAGTCGCTGTCTTTAAAGACTTAATAGATAATTGCTCATTATTACCATGCATATTAGAAACATCACCTTTAAGTTCTGCTCCAAAAGCTACACAGTTAGGACAAGTTTTGGCATATGTTCCTCCACCAATAGCTTGTGGTTTAGAATTATCACCAGTAACATCAACATAAGCCTTATGAAGTTTAGTAATTAGTTCAGATTTTGGATCAACATACAAAGCTTTATTTTTTTCACTTTTTACATCTAAATTATATTTCTTAGCAGCGTTTATAATCTTTTCATCTAGTTCTTTAAAATCGATATCATTTGAACATCTTAAATCAAGCGTAATAGATGCCTTCTTTTTACGATATCTAATTACTCCTAAGTTAACTGTAAGAGGTCCCATTTCACCTTTGAAATTAATACCTAAAGCCTCTCCAGTGTTATCACATAAATAATTATTAATAAATTCTACTAAAGAATTATTAGAAATAGTAGCTAAATACTTCGTAAGTTTATTTACAGCATTAATTCCTTCATCAGGTGTAGATGCATGGGCAGCTTTTCCTTTTAAAGTAAGTCTAGTATGATTACCTTCTTCTTCAATGGTACCTTGGAGTTGATTGTCTCTTAAGTAGCGATTGAAAGAATCAGTATATTTATTCATCTTACCTTCAACAATTGCTATACAACTTTCAGGAACTATGTTAGCTCTGGTTCCAGCACATATCGCAATTAATGAATTCTTTTCTATTTCTCCAGTTAGTTCGTAATGAATAATTGCTTTTTCGCCATATACAACAGGGAACTCAGCATCAGGAGTAAAAGACATATCAGGAAATGGTCTTTTTGTAAAATAGTATTGAAGACAAGAAGATCCACGTTCTTCATCACATCCAAATATTATTTTTGTTTTCATTTTTGTCGGAATATTTAATTTATTAATAATCTTGGCTGCATAGTATCCAGCAAGTAAAGGACCTTTATCATCAGCAACTCCTCGTCCATAGATAAAACCATCCTTATTCTTCATAATAAAAGGATCTGTATTCCAACCAACATTGTTTACTGGGACAACATCTAAGTGACCTAAGATACCAAAAGTTTGATCACCTTCACCAATTTCAATACTTCCAGCATATCCATCAGTCTCATCAACCTTAAAGCCATCTCTTTTTCCAAGCTCAAGCATTTTATCTAGAGCTTTACGGCAACCTGCACCATAAGGAGCATTTTCGTTAGTAGTGTTTTCATCATAAACAGAATTAATGTTAACTAAAGATTCAATATCTTTTAGCATATCTTGCTCTATAGCGTCGACTTCTTTTTTAAAATCATACATTTTTCCCACCTCTACCAGGTATTATACATTTTAAAAACAAATAAATAAACTATTATGGTATAATATTTAATAACTTAAATATTGGAGATAATTTTATGAAAAACATCAAGTTTCATATTACAGTCAAAGGAATAGTAGTTAATAGTAAAAAAGTATTGATTTTAAAAAGAGTTAGGCCTTCCACTGATGGGCTAGGCTACTGGGAATTACCAGGGGGAGGCTTACAATATAAAGAAACTCCTGATGAAGCCTTGCATCGAGAAATAAGGGAAGAAACCGGACTGGAAGTTGATATTTTACATCTAGGTTATACTTTTACTAAGATTAGAGATGATTATCAAACCATTGGTATAGGTTATCTCTGTAAAACTTCATCGACTAATGTCCAAATATCTAATGAACATACTGAATACAAGTTTGTAGATATTGTAGATTTAAATAATTATTTACATGATGATATTTTAAAGGATGTAAACTCTTTACTTTCAAAATATAGTGATGAATTATAAGATTTAAAAAGACATGTAACCTCTTTCAAAAAATATTGAAGTTTGTATATACATGGTTTATAATAATTATAGTATTATTATAGAAGGAGAAGTATATGGCTATAGGAATTGTAAAAAACTTTAATAAAGACAAGGGGTTTGGATTTATTAATATGGAAGGTGAAGATCGTGATATCTTCTTTCATTATTCACAACTTGTACAAGAAGGTTTCAAAACTATTGATCCAGGAACTAAAGTTGAATTTGAACTAGTTGAAGGAGATCGTGGTTTACAAGCTCATGAAGTTAAAAAATTAGAAGAATAATTAAAAGACATCTTAGGATGTCTTTTAATTTATTCATATTTAAGTCATAATGAGAATGTATATTTCTTTAGAGGTGAAAAAATGAAAACAAATGTACCAATTATAAGCACTCAACTAAGAGCCCATACAGTTTTACTTCCGGAAGTTTGTCGAGAAGCGACAGGTATTATTATTAATGGAAAAAGAATTAAGACTTTAGTTTTTTCTACCGATGTTGCTGTGATAGCTAATTGCAATGCTGATGCAGTTATTGCAGTCTATCCTTTTACCCCAACTTTACAAATTACTAACGCTATTATAAGTGTAGCTCAAAGACCAGTATTAGTAGGCGTTGGTGGAGGAACTACTGCTGGACCTCGAGTTAGAGAAATAGCATTTGATGCAGAAATTCATGGAGCAACAGGAATTGTTCTTAATGCACCAACTAAGACAGACTTTATCAAAGACTTAGCGGATTATATCGATATTCCTATTGTTTTATCTATAGTATCTATTGATGAAGACCTAGAACAACGGATGCTTCATTCGGGTGCAGATATTGTAAATGTATCTGGTGGAAAAAATACAATTGAAATAGTTAAAGCTTTAAGAAAGATTGATTCTGATTTTCCAATTATTGCCACTGGTGGACCAACAGAGGAAACAATTAAAGCTGTTATTGATGCTGGTGCTAATGCAGTTACGTATACACCACCATCAAATGGTGAAATATTTGCTGAGTTAATGAGCAAATATCGAGAAGAATGTAAGAAAGACTAGGAATACTAGTCTTTTTATTTTTATCCAATGTCTATATAACTCTTTGTTTGTATAAATGCAACTTATAAGGTAAAATATCTTTAGTTTATGGAGGAAGTCATATGCAAGAATATCTAGATTTATGTAAATATGTAATGGAAAATGGACAAGATCGTGGAGACAGAACTGGTACTGGAACTAGATCAGTTTTTGGATATCAAACTCGTTATAATTTACTTGATGGTTTTCCACTTTTAACAACTAAGAAAATGTATCTAAGGCCAATAGCTGAAGAATTACTTTGGTTTATTAAAGGGGATACAAATATTAAATACTTAGTAGATCGTAATGTTAAGATTTGGAATGATTGGCCTTATGCCAGTTATAAAGAATCTAAAGATTACCAAGGTGAAACTATGGATGAATTCATTGAAAAAATTAAAAATGATGATGAATTCGCTAAAAAATATGGTGATTTAGGCCCAGTATATGGAGCTCAATGGCGTGATTTTAACTATGAAGGAGTAGATCAATTATCAAAGTTAGTTGATTCTTTAAAAAACAATCCTTTTTCAAGAAGACACATTATTTGTGCTTGGAATCCAGCTCAAGTAGATAATATGGCTTTACCACCATGTCATGCTTTTTTACAATTTTATGTTAGTGCTGATAAAAAATATCTAAGTTGTCAACTATATCAAAGAAGTGCTGATATTTTTCTAGGAGTACCATTTAATATTGCTAGTTATGCTTTAATGACATCAATGTTAGCTCAAGTATGTGGGTATGAAGCTAAAGAATTTGTTCATACTATGGGTGATGCTCATATTTATAAAAATCATTTTGATGTCGTAAACGAACAGTTAACTCGTAAACCATTAAAGAAATGTAAACTAGTATTAAATCCTGAAGTTAAATCTATTTTTGATTTTAAGATTGAAGATATTAAGATTGAAGATTATAATTCATATGGAAAATTAGTAGGAAAGGTAAGTGTCTAATGATAAGCATAATTGTCGCAACTGATGAGAATTTATTAATCGGAAAAAAAGAATCAAGTAATGGAATGCCTTGGAATATTCCTGAAGATTTAAAACATTTTAAAGAATCAACAATTGGTAAAACTATTTTAATGGGATTAACTACCTATAAAGCTATTGGAAGACCTCTTCCTGGAAGAAAAACTATTGTAGTATCTTTAGAACCATTTGAAGATGATAGAGTTGAAGTAAGAGATAATCTTGAAGAAGTTATTAATGAATACAAACAAAAGAATGAAGATTTGTTTATTTCTGGGGGAGCTAGTATTTATAAACAATCTCTTCCACTAGTTGATCAACTATTAATATCAAGAATACCTGGAACTCATACTGGTGAAACATATTTTCCATCATTTGACGAATATGGTTATAAACTAGTAAAAGAAGAACCTTTTAATACCTTTACTCTTCAAACATATAGAAGAGGTTAGAATATGAAAAGAATTATTCTAACAGTTATTAAATGTATTTTTAGGCTTCCATATTGGTGGCTATATAAAGTAAAAAAACTATCTAATCATGATAAATACACATACAAAGATGGATATGCATTTATTCATCATGTAGCTCCAACAGTAATCAAAAGAGCTCGAGTTAATTTAAAGGTTTATGGACTAGAAAACATTCCTCAAAATGAAGGTGTTTTATTTACGCCTAATCACCAAGGTTTATTTGATCCAATAGCAATGTTTTCTTCTTTAGATATTCCAGTAAGAGCTGTAGTCAAGGAAGAGTTAACACATACAGTCTTAGTAAAAGATGTAATAAAAATGCTTGATTATGTCCCAATAGATCGAAAAGACTTTAGACAATCAGCTAAAGTAATTAAATATGTATCTAAACAATTAGAAGCAGGTGAATCTTTTCTAATTTATCCTGAAGGAACAAGATCAAAAGAAGGAAATAAGTTACTTGAATTTAAAGGTGGAACCTTTAAAATAGCCACAAAATCACATGCAACTATCGTACCGGTGGCTATGATAGATTGTTTTAAAGTATTTGATGTTAATACAATTAAAAAGATAACAGTTCAAATTCATTATTTAAAACCAATTAGATATGAAGAATACCAAGATATGCACACTAATGATATTGCTATGTTGGTTCAAAGTAGAATTGAAGAGGCTATTAAGGAATATTCCAATGAGAATTAAATCAATACTATTTAAGGTGTTACTTGTAATAATTGGGATCATTGGTATCCTTGGTCAACTTCAAGTATTTGAAAGGAAACTTAATTTATCAATGTTATCATACTTTACTGTTTTATCTAATTTAGCAGTAATAGTTTATTTTATCATTGATATAGTATTCATCATTTTTCATGAGAAGACCTTTTCATATACGATTAAGTACATGTTGATGATGGCAATAACTGTTACAGGTTTAGTAGCGCATTTTATGCTTACTATGTCATTTAGTTTTAATAATATGACTTCTTTTTCATTTTTGATAGTCCACTATATTATTCCAATAATGACTGTACTGGACTGGTTAATATTTGATGAAAAAGGAAATATGAAATTATTTGATCCTTTTAAATGGACAATTGCCCCATTGATTTATGCATTAGGGGTATTTATCATTGCAAGTATGAGTAATAATTTCTTTAATGGAAATAGATTTCCTTATCCTTTCTTAGATACATCAATTAATTCATTACCAGTTGTAATTATTACAATTGTTGGAATGGTTGTCTTCTTTCTAGGACTAGGTTATCTATATCGATTTATTGATATAAAACTTAAGCAACATAGTCATAAAAGAAACTATAATATTTAAATTCATATCATTGATATGAATTTTTTGTTTATTTAGGTCTATAATGAAAGGTAAAGAGGTGCTTAAAATGAATAAATATGCATTAATAAACGGAATAATATTAGATGGTAAAAAGGATATGCTTCCTCAGGTCCATAAAGTAATATTAGTTGAGAATGATAAAATCGTTGATATCAAAGACAAAGACATAGATTTAAATGGGTATGAAATAATCGATTTAAATAACCAATACATAATGCCTGGAATGATTAATTTACATGTTCATATTCCTGGATCAGGAAAACCAAAGAAAAAAACCAACTGATACTAAAAAATTAGTAAAGATTTTTACTCATAATTTTTTAACCAAAAAAATAGCCTATAACATGTGTAAGGGATTCTTAAAAGATGAATTAAATAGTGGCGTAACCACTATTAGAGCAGTTGGGGGAATACAAAACTTTGATTCCTTATTAAGAGATGATGTTGAAAGCGGTAAAGTGTACGGGCCTAGAATACTAGCAGCCAATATGGCTATCTCAGTTCCAGGAGGACATATGGCTGGTTCGTTAGCATACGAAGCAACAAGTAAAGAAGAAGCTGCTGCTTATGTTGATAAGATTGCATTAGATAAACCAGATTTAATAAAATTAATGATTACAGGTGGAGTTTTAGATGCTACAAAAGAAGGTGAGCCAGGAGTACTAAGAATGGATCCTACTCTAGTTAAGGCAGCTTGTGATCGAGCACACGCTCTTGGATTTAAGGTGGCGGCTCATGTAGAATCAACCGAAGGGGTGGAAGTAGCCTTAGAAAATGGAGTAGACTCTATTGAACATGGAGCTAAACCTAATGATAAGATAATAAAATTATTTAAAGAAAAAAAGGCGTGCCAAGTTACAACTATTTCACCTGCTTTACCTTATGCTTTATTTGATTTAGATATTTCTCATGCTACTAAAGTACAGAAAATAAATGGAAAAATAGTATTTGATGGAATTATTGATTGCGCCAAAGCTTGTCTAGAAAACAATATTCCAGTAGGCCTTGGAACGGATACAGGTTGTCCCTATATCACTCATTATGATATGTGGCGTGAACTAGTTTATTTCCATCATTATTGTAATGTGTCTAATGGTTTTGCTTTATATAGTGCAACTTTAGGTAATGCAAAAATAATCGGAAAAGATGATGTTTTTGGTTCGATTGAAAAAGGTAAAATTGCAGATATGATTATCACTAAAGAAAATCCTTTAGATAATCTAGAAGCATTAAGAAATGTAAATATGGTTATCACCAAAGGAAAGATAATAAATAATCCAGAAATTAAAAAAATGCCTGAAGTAGAAAAAGAATTAGATAAGTATTTATAAAAGGAATGTCTAGCAGTGCAGATGTCAATGAAAAGTAGACACTTTAAAAAAGACATCTAAAGCCCTGCTCGACTGTAAAGTCGGCGGGGCTTTTATATTTAAGTTTATAAGCTGGACGTTCATAGTTAAAGTGATATATGTA
>JAQVWN010000002.1 GCA_028749475.1 Thomasclavelia sp. | reverse complement strand
TAAATTATAATTTTAAGTGCAACACTAAATAAAAAGGTTCATGAGAATCTGATGATATAATGTAAGTGATGAAACAAACAGATATCAGGAGGAATCTCATGAACTATTATCATATTAACATAAACGAGAGAATAGTTATATCACAACTTTATCATTCAAATATTTCTATAAGAATGATAGCTAAACAATTGAATAGAAGCCCTAGCACAATCAGTAGAGAACTTAGAAGAAACAGCTATAAAAAAGGAATTCATCACAGCGTTACAAGTTATAGTCCAGCGAATGCTCAAGAAAAGTATGATAAAAGGAAGATGAATTGTGGCCGTAAAGAATTTAATGACAAAGAGACTATAAATATTATCAAAACTAAATTAGAAGACCATTGGTCGCCAGAACAAATATATTATAGGCTTTCAATGATACAATATATGCCATGTACTTCAACAATATATCATATGATTCATAAAGGTGTATTTAAAGGAATGAACATGGCTAGATTACGAAGAAAAGGACATTTTATTCGACCATGCGAAACTAGAGGAAGATTTAATGATGGTGGTAGAACAATAAAGAAAAGATCTAAAATGGTTTATAAAAGACAAGAGTTGGGCCATTGGGAAGGAGATACTGTTGAGTCTGGAAGAATTGATCATAAAAGAAAGAGTAAATACTGCTTCGTAACACTAGCCGAACGTAGATCAAGGTTTTATATAGCTATTCTTGTACCAGATAGAACCTCTAAGAATGTTACACCTGCAATTATTAATGCATTAAAACAGTTTCCAAATGATTTGGTAAAGACTATAACCTTTGATAGAGGAAAAGAATTTAGTGGATATGAAGAAATAGAAGAAGAATTAAACTGTAATACATATTTCTGTGACCCATATTGTGCTTGGCAAAAAGGGACAAATGAAAATACTAATGGATTATTAAGAGAGTTTTATCCAAAAGGAATGGACTTATCCAGTGTTAATACTAAAGAACTAGAACATAATTTAGAATTACTTAATAACAGACCTAGAAAATGTTTAAAATATAAAACACCTAAAGAAGTTATAAATAAATAACTTGCATTAGGTGTTGCACTTATTTTGACAATTTACCATTAAAAATAGAGGTGTTTTTTTCACCTCTATTGTGCTGTTACTTTTACCCAATAAGCATTAAATAATTCTTTGGTTTTATTTGACTGCATCTTGAATAATTCATCATTATTATCTATCCGAATACTAAATGCTTTATTGTCTTTAAAAACACTTTCTTTAACTTCTTTACTAGCTTTATCATTTGCTGATAAATAGCCAACTTCTTCAGTATTCATTTTAGCAATGTCATCATCCATCATAAAGTTAATAAACTCATTAGCCAGTTTAGACTGACTACAAGACTTAGTTATAACCATACTGTCGATCCAATAGTTTGTTCCTTCACTTGGTAAATAATAAGCCATATCTTTATTCTCTTCCATAATAGTTGCGGCATCACCTGAATACATCACAGCCATTGCTTTTAATCCGCTTGTCATGTTATCAATTGATTCATCGCCAACATAAACTGGTGCCATTAACGAACGTTGCTTAGAGAGCCAATTATAAGCCTCTTTTATTTCGTTTTTATTTGTAGTATTCATTGAGTACCCTAAAGCTTTTAAAGCAACCATAAAACTATCTCTTTCGGAATCATACATATAAATATTACCTTTATATTTTGTATTCATTAAGATATTCCAACCTTCACTTAAATCATTTTCATCAACAATAGTTTTATTATAAAGAATACCAACATTTCCACAAAAATAAGGAATTGAATAATCATTGTTTTTATCATAGTTTTGTTTCAATAATGAAGGAGTAATATTTTGAATATTAGGTATTAGTTTTTTATTCAATTTTTGAAGTTGACCTTCTTTTATAAGTCTTTCAATCATATAATCAGAAGGAATTAAAACATCATAATTATTTCCACCCAAATACTTGGTATACATACTTTCATTAGAATCAAATGTTTCATATGAGATACTACAATTATATTTATCTTCAAATAGTTTTAATGTATCTTTATCAATATACTCACCAGCATTAAATACTTTTAAAACTCTTCTAGTAGAACGTTGGGTATAAATAAATCCAAACACTACAGCAATACATACTGCTCCAATAGAAATCTTTTTAAGGCCTAGATGAGTAAATTTGTTGGCTAACTTTGATAACTTAGATTTAGTCTCTAAAGTAGTTTTAGGGGCTAATTTTACAATAAAATAAGGAATAAAGGTTACTGCAAAAACAACAATCAAAATAATGGTAGCTAAAGCATAAATACTAGGATTAGTTCTTTTAGCCATGTTATAAACAATAATCGAAATATTCTCTACCCCATTACCAGAAACAAAATAAGAAATAATAAAATCATCAAAAGACATTGTAAAAGCAAGCAAAGCACCAGCAACTATTCCTGGCTTAATTTGAGGTAAGATAACCTGGGTTAAAGCTTGAAATGGAGTTGCTCCAAGATCCATCGCTGCATCAGCTAAATTCTCATCCATTTGTTGAACCTTAGGATATACATTCGTAATAACAAAAGGTGTACAAAAAGCAATATGTGCTAATAACATTGTCATATATCCTTTATTAAAAGATAAGAATGAAAACAGAATCATTAAAGCTACGGCTGTAACAATGTCAGGATTCATGATAGGAATATTATTAATTTGAAGGATAACAGATCTTAAATGTCTTTTACTTCTTGATAGACCTATCGCTGTAATTGTACCTAAAATAGTAGATATAATTGTGGCAAATATAGCAATTGAAATGGATACAACAATTGCATCTATCATTTGAGAATTATTAAATAATGATACATACCATTTTAAAGAAAATCCGTTCCAACTAGATAAACTTTTAGCATCATTAAATGAAAAAATAGCCATTACTACCATTGGTAAGTATAAAAATATAAAAACACATAATAATAAGATATAACTTAATCTTCCTTTAGTTCTTTTCATTCTTACTTACCTCCTTGTTAGCACTTTCTTTATTGAAGCGATTAATAACCCACATCATAAAGAATACAAGGATTGCTAAGATTAAAGAAACTGCACTACCAAAGTGCCAATTACCTACTTGAATAAATTGTTTTTCAACAAAGTTACCAATTAGAGAGTATTGTCCTCCTCCAATTAGTTTTGGGATAACAAATGATGAAATAGCTGGTAAAAATACCATGGTAATTCCTGTTAGTACTCCCCCTAAAGATAATCTAAAAGTAATTTTAAAGAATGTTTTAACTTTATTAGCTCCTAAATCATAACTAGCTTCAACAAGAGATCTATCCATCTTTGTTAAAGAAGAATGAATCGGTAATATCATAAATGGTAAAAAATTATAAACCATAACTAATACCACTGCTACATCGGTATATAACAAACCACTACTATTAAAACCAAATGCTGATAGGAAAGAAGCTAAAACTCCTTTAGAACTTAATAGATTAATCCAAGCATAAGTTCTCATTAGTAGATTAATCCAAGTTGGAAAAGTAACCAATAGGATTAAAAAGGTTTGAGTTGATTCTTTAAATTTAGTAATGATATAAGCAATAGGATAACCAATAAGTAAACAAATAATTGTTGTTATTGCTCCTAGTAATAAAGATTTAAATAAAACTGATAAAAAGACTGGATCAAAGAATTGTTTAAAGTTATCTAATGTAAATGAAAAAGTTGTGATACTAGTACCTGTTGTTACAATTGAGTATAAAAATATTAGTAACATTGGAATAACTGTTAATAAGAACAAAAAGATAACATAAGGCCAAATTAAATTACGAAATTGTTTCATTAATATGTCCCCGTTTTATCCATAACATGAATATCATCAGGATAGAACTGTAAATCTACAGTTTTACCAATTTCACTGATATCTGTAGTATGAATCATATAATCACGATATTTTGTTTTTACCATTATTTCATAATGAACACCTTTAAAGATGATAGAAGTAACTACTCCTTCTATTAATCCTTTACCATGTTCAACTATATCAATATCTTCTGGTCTTAAAACAATATCAACTTCTTGTCCTTCATCAAAACCTTTATCAACACATTCAAATTCTTGATCATCAAAACGAACTAAATAATCTTTTACAAATATGCCATCAATAATAACTGATTCACCAATGAATTGAGCTACAAATTTATTTTCAGGTTCATTATAAATATCGATAGGTGTACCTATTTGTTGAATTTGACCATCATTCATTACCACAATAGTATCTGACATTGTAAGAGCTTCTTCTTGATCATGAGTTACATACACAAAAGTAATTCCTACTTCTTTTTGAATGTTTTTAAGTTCTAACTGCATTACTTTACGCATTTTTAAATCTAGTGCTCCTAAAGGCTCATCTAAAAGTAATACTTTTGGTTCATTAACTAAGGCTCTCGCAATTGCAACACGTTGTTGTTGCCCGCCAGATAGTTGAGAAATATCTCTTTCACCAAAATCTTCAAGTCCAACAAGTTTTAACATCTTTTGAACTTTATGTTGAATTGTAGATTTATCTAGTTTTTTAATTTGTAAACCATATGCTACATTATTAAAGACATTTAAATGAGGAAATAAGGCATACTTTTGAAAGACTGTATTTAATTCTCTTTTATATGGTGGAAGATTTGTAATATCTTCTCCATCAAATAACACTCTTCCACTATTAGCCTCTTCAAAGCCACCCATTATACGAAGAGTAGTTGTTTTACCACAGCCAGAAGGCCCTAATAATGTAACAAACTCTTTTTCATTTATATCTAAATGAATACCTTTTAAAACAACATTACCATCATATTCTTTAGTTAGATTATCTAATTCTATTAATACTCCCATATTTTTTCTCCTTAAAATAGTGGTGGATTGCTCACCCAAATTACTTTAGCTTCTTTACTTTGATTATTTAATAAATAATGACCTTTATTACCAGCTAAGTAAAAGGTCTCCCCTTTTTTTACTTTATATCTTTCTTCACCAAAACAAAGAGTAATACTTCCACTTAATACATAGCCAAATTCTTCTCCCTCATGAGGATTGATAAACATCGATTTTTGACTAGGCTTTATATTAATAAGTATTGGTTCCATATGATTCTTTTGAGCATTTGGTACAATATAATTAATTGTGAAATCATCTTGTTCGTTTATAAAAAAATCATCACTATTAAACACTATTTGATTTTCTTCTTCTTCAGAAAAGAATTCTTGTAGATTGGTACCTAAAGCTTCTAATATATCTGCTAAGGCAGCGACATTAGGGCTTGTAAGATCTCGCTCTAATTGTGATACAAATCCTTTAGTAACTTCACTTCTATTAGCTAACTCTTCCATTGTTAGTCCATTTTTAAGTCTTAACCGTTTTAATTTGGCTCCTATATCCATAATATTCTCCTTGTTTAATTTATTTAACAATTTGTATTTATATTTGAACATTATCATTATAATGAATGTAGAATATAAATCAATATAAATTAAACAATTTGTTTAATTTATTAAACCATACAATATAAAAATAGTAGTGCATAGCACTACTATAAATTATTTCTTCTTTTTGAAGATTCTCTAAATAATTCTTTTAGAGTTTTTTCATCATCATTTTTAATTGCATCTTTTATTAAATCTAATTGTTTTTCAAAAAGGCCAATACTATTTAATAGATATTTTTTATTATTTAAAAAGAGTTCAGACCATAAATCTTCATTTATATTGGCAATTCTAGTTAGATCGCGATAACTATCACCAATATACTTACCAGTATCATATTTTAAGGAATCACTGTTTATAAGTGCAACTGCGATTGCATGAGGAAGTTGAGAAGTAAAAGATATGATTTCATCATGTTCATAAGGAGACATAATTCTAACACTTTTAAATCCTAATGTTGTAACAAACTTCTCCATAAATGCAATTGATTCTGGTTTATTGTGTTGATGCTGAATAAGAATATAATTAGCATTACTAAACACACTAGCATCAGCATATTCATATCCTTTTTTCTCTCTACCAGCCATTGGATGACCAGAAACAAATTCCACATCATCTTTCATTAAAGCAAAAGCTTTTTCAAGAAAATATGATTTAATACCTACAGCATCAGAAACAATACTTCCTTTTTTAAATTCAGTATTTTTAATGAAGTTTAAGACTAATGATGGATATAAACAAATTATAGTTAAATCGCTTTCTTTACAAATATAACTACCATCTTTATATCCCTCAATAATACAGCCTTCTTCTTTAGCTTTATTTAAAGTATCTTGATTAGTATCAATTCCATAAACTTCATGTCCTAATCCCTTTAAAGCTTTAACAAAACTTCCACCAACTACTCCTAGCCCAACTACAGTTATCTTCATTTTAACCTATTAAATTGACAGATATTACACTTACAGCGAATAGTAATACTGCTGTAAATAAGTATCTAAGTAAAATAGCTGTTGGCTTTGGTCTAGGCGTATCTTTTTTAGTCACAATAAATGTAACGACAACTAATAAACTTGTAATAAAAGTATGGCATAAAATAAAGGCTAATTTAGCATCACCATAAACATTCGTAATTAAAGGAATGAATAAAATACTAACTGCTAAAAAGTCTAATAACATATAGATGACAGAACGAATACTCAAATCAATCCATTTAAATGAGAAGTTATCAGTAAAGAAATCCTTTTTAGTTTTCTCTTTGTCTTTTTCATTGATTGTATAACTATTATTTTGTTTTTGTCTTTCTATTTTGCGATCTATTCTACTCATTTTTAACCTTTCCTTTTTTCTTCAAGTAATTTAATTTTATAATTAAGTAATTCTTTAGTTAAATCTACATAGTATGTATGAGGATATTCTAAACGGAATATTTCATCCCACATTCTAGCAATTTGTTGTTTTGAATAATTTCTAACTTCTTCAATTGTTTTATGTGGATATACTAATTTACCTTCTTTAAAGATTGTTGTTTGAAGTTCTTCAACAGTAAAAGTGTTTGGTTCTAAAGTCTTAAATTTCCAAATATTAGATTGGTGATAAATAGTAAGTTCTTTTTTACTAGTAATTTCTTCACTAGCAAAGGAAATAATATCTCCTAGGGCTTTTTTAGTTTCATTATCAAATAATCTATATACTTTCTTATAACCTGGATTAGTTATTTTTTCAGTATTTTCTGAAATTTTAATCTTAGGAATAATTTCACCATTCTTTTCAATAGCTACTAATTTATATACTCCGCCAAAGACTGGTGAAGATTTAGATACGATTAGATTTTCACCAACTCCAAATGAATCAATACAAGCACCTTGATCTAATAAAGATCTAATTAAATATTCATCTAAAGCATTAGAAACAGAAATTTGAGCATCAGTAAGGCCTTCAACATCCATCATTAAACGAGCTTTTTTAGTAAGGTAAGCAATATCACCACTATCAAGTCTAATTCCTTTAAGTTTTTTACCCATTGGTTCAAGTACTTCTTTAGCAATCCTAATAGCATTAGGAACTCCACTTTTTAAAGTATTATATGTGTCAACAAGTAAAATACAATTATCTGGATAAGTTAAAGCATATGCTTTAAAAGCTTCATATTCAGTGTCAAATGATTGAACAAAACTATGAGCCATTGTTCCACAAACAGGTATATTAAATAATTTACCTGCTGAGATTGTTGCTGTACCAGCAACTCCTCCAATATAAGCAGCTTTAGCTCCATAAGTAGCTGCATCATATCCTTGAGCTCTTCTAGCCCCAAATTCCATGATTGGTCTACCTTTAGCTTCTTTAACAATTCTAAATGCTTTTGTTGCTATTAATGATTGATGATTTACAGTTACTAGTAATAATGTTTCTAGTATTTGAGCTTCGATAAATTTTGCTCTTACTGTAACTAGTGGTTCATTAGGAAAAACTGGTGTTCCTTCTCTAACCGCATAGATATCTCCTGTAAATTTAAAATCTTTTAAATATTGTAAAAATTCATCATCAAATAAATCTAATGATTTTAAATATTTTAAATCATCATCATTAAACTTTAAATCACTTACTACTTCAATTAATTGTTCTAACCCTGCAAAAATAACAAATCCACCATCATCAGGATTTTTACGATAAAACATATCGAAATAAACATACTCGTCTTTATTACCTTGTTTAAAGTAATTATATGACATTGTAAGTTCATATAAATCCATTACCATCGTTAGATTTCTTTTACTACCTGCAACTAGTTCCAATTTGAAACATCTCCCTTTATTATTATTGTTACCATAATAACTTTTTTTTATTAAAAAATCTACAATTGTTAAAAAATAGTTAATCCTTTATTGGATTAACTATTTAGCCATCTTATCTAGGGCGTCTTTAGCAGCTTGTTGTTGAGCTTTTTTCTTAGATCCACCCTTACCTGTTCCTAAAACAATCTCATCCATTTTAACTGCAGCAATAAACTCTGGATTGTTGCTAGGACCAGTAGAACTGATAATTTCATATTCAACTGTTTTACGATTATCTGATTGAATAACTTCTTGTAGTGTTGTTTTATAATCCGTAATATCTTCATAATCAACATCATCAACATGTTTATAGATAGTCATATTAAGTATTCTTAAGACATCATCTATTTTATCATCTTCTGAAAGGGCTCCAATAAAAGCTTCAAAGATATCAGCTTGGATTGAATCTCTTTTTCTTCCACCAGTATGTTCTTCACCATAACCAAGTCTAATAAAGGGCGGAATATTTAACTCTCTAGCAAACCTAGCTAACGATTCTTCTCTTACGAGTTTAGAACGAAGAGTTGTTAGACTTCCTTCTGGAATATCTCTATATAAATCAAATATATATTTTGATACATAATATTGAAGAACTGCATCACCTAAGAATTCTAATCTTTCATAGTTTTTACAGTTTCCTTTTTCATTAGAATATGAGGAATGGGTAAAAGCAGTGACATATAAATCAAGATTATCATATTTAATATCTAGTTTATTTAAAAAATCTTTAACATCCACTTACTCTAATCCTTCTTTCATTTTCTCAATTACATCTCTTTCAACCATACTCTTAGCAAGCATCATTGCATTAATAATAGCCTTAGAGTCACTAGCTCCATGAGCTTTTACTATTGGTTTATTAAAACCAAGCATTAAAGCCCCACCAACAGTATTTGGATCAAACTTCTTAACTAAAGTTTTTAATACTGGTTTAACCATCATAGCTCCCATCTTATTTCTAAGAGAACTTAAGAATCCATCTTTTAAACAATGAACAAGAGTAGTAGCTGTTCCCTCAATAGATTTTAAAGCAACGTTACCAGTGAAGCCATCAGTAACAATTACATCGGCTTCATCATTTAGTATCCCTTTACCTTCAATATTACCTTCAAAGTTAACATGTTTGTTCTTTAGTAATAATTGATATGTCTCTTTATGGACTGAATCACCCTTATGATCTTCAGTTCCAATATTTAATAGTTTTACTCTTGGCTTTTGAATATTTCTAACAGCATTAGCATAAACACTTCCAAGAAGAGCAAATACTTCTAGTTGTTCAGGAGTATTTTCAGCATTAGCTCCCACATCTAGCATACAAACACCTTTATCACTATAAGTAGGAAGAACAGCCATTAAACATGATCTTTCAACCCCTTTAAGTCTTTTTATAAATAGAGTTGCAGATGCATAGTAGGCTCCAGTATTACCACATGAAACAACTGCGTCAACTTCATCGTTTCTAGCAAGCATTAAAGTTTTAACCATACTAGCTTCTTTTTTTCTTCTAATAGCCAAAATATCTTCAGTCATTTCAAGGACTTCTCGACTATCAATAATCTTAATATTATTATATTTAGTTAGTTCTTGTAGTTGTTCTTGTTTACCAACTACAAATAATTCATCATTTTTATTATTTTCTGCAAAAACTTTACAAGCTTCAACTACCTCTTTGCTTCCTAAGTCTCCAGACATTGCATCTATTCCAAGTTTCATTTTTTTACCTCGCACCTAATTATATCACAACTAATCTATGTAGGCATTATTCTTTTTTAGACTTGTTTTTATGTCATTTAATAGTTTAATTGTTACTTCATCTTTATTTTCTTCATTAATCACTTCATAAGCATCCTTACGAGCTTTGTCTAGAATATCAAAATCTTTAAATACATCACCTATTCTAAATGTGGGAACACCTGATTGTTTATTCCCAAGTATTTCTCCTGGTCCCCTTCTTTTTAGATCAAACATTGATATTTCAAATCCATCATTATTTTCTTTTAAAAATTCTAGTCTTTCTTTTACATCTTCATCTTTACTTCCAGCAAGGAAATAGCAGTAACCTTGAACATTACTTCTTCCTACTCTTCCTCTAAGTTGGTGAAGTTGAGATAAACCAAATCTTTCTGAATTATAGATAATCATCATATTAGCATTAGCTACATCAACACCTACTTCAATTACTGTAGTAGCAACTAATATTTGATATTTATTATCTTTAAAATCGTTCATGACTTTTTCTTTTTCTTTGTCATCCATCTTACCATGTAGTAAACCGATTTTATATTTACCTTGAAAATACTTACTCATGGCATTATATATATTTGTTGCATCTCTAGAATCAAGTGTTTCACTAGATTCAACTAAAGGACAAACAACATAAGCTTGTCCGCCTTTATCTAAATAATCAGTTAATCTTTTTAAAACAGGTTTCATAGACTTAGTGTAATAGACTTCACTGATGATTGGATTTCTTCCACTAGGCAGGGTATGAATAGTACTTACATCCATATCCCCATATAAAGCAATAGCCATTGTTCTAGGAATTGGTGTTGCTGACATAACTAGGAAATCAACTTTTTCACCCTTATCTTTAAGTGATTTACGTTGTTCTACTCCAAAGCGATGTTGTTCATCAGTAATTACAAAGCCTAGATTTTTAAAGACTACCTTATCTTGAAATAAGGCATGCGTTCCAATAACGATATCTATCTTTCCACTTATTAATCTTTCATAGATATCATTTTTTTCTTTAATTGATAAACTGCCAGTCAATAATTCAATCTTTAAATCAGACTTTTCAAATACTTTAATTAAATTATTATAATGTTGCAAAGCCAGTATTTCGGTTGGAGCCATAAACGCTCCTTGATATCCAGCTAGATAATTAGCATATAAGCCAATTGTAGCGACAATTGTTTTTCCACTACCAACATCACCTTGTAAAAATCGATACATAGTTTTACCAGATTTTAAATCATGGATTATTTCTCTAACTACTTCCTGTTGATCTTTAGTTAGTTTAAAGGATAAACTAGCTATAAATTCATTAAGTTTATTTATATTAATAACTTTTTTAATACCCGTATCATGATGTCTAGAATTATTGATATATTGCATTGTTAGTTGAAACTTGAAGAATTCTTCATATTTTAAATACTTTATAGCTTCTTTTATTTCTTCTGGAGTGTTACCTAGATGAATATTATGGTAAGCAAGTTCTCGATTAATTAGATGATACTTTTCCATAAGATATTCAGGGATATCATCGCTAATATGCCCTAAATAATAATTTAAAGCCTTTTGAACATACTTTTTAAATGATAATTGAGTAATTCCATCCTTTAGTGAATAGACTGGATTAATACCTTGAACTTGATTAATTGGTTGAATCTTAATATTACTAGCCGTAATAGTATTAGTAGATAACTTATATTTACCAATAATAGTGATTATTTTATCTAAAGTTAAATTTTGTTTTAAAAAGTGCCGATTAAAAATCGTTACCTTAACTACAACCCCTTCTACTTCAACATCAAAAGACATCCTAGACATTCGTCCTTTAAAAAAAATCTTTACAGGTGAAATCACTTTTCCTTCAACAACACATTTTTCATTATCAATTAACTCTGTCTTTTGGATTATTTCATAACGATATGGAAAATAAGTAATAATATCATGAATAGAATTAATCCCCATTGAACTCAATAATTGTTGACGATTACTATTAATTTTTAGATTCTTTAAGTCATTATTCATAGTATTCATTTTATCATAAAATAAAAGACATCGTTATAACGATGTCTTATTTCTTTAAAATACTTAAAGCTTGTTGTAATACAGCTTTCCCGTTCATTGATGAAAAATCAACTCCATCAATTAATTCTACAGGAATAGAGTCATTAACTAGTTCTTTAATTCTATTAATATCACTTCTTGCTTGAGGCGCAACCAAAATAATATCCGCATCAGCCCAAGATAAATCTAAAGCTGTTTCAGCAACTGCCCAAATCATAGTTTTTTCGTTTTCTTTTTCAGCTTCTTTTTTCATAGAATTAACTAACATACTAGTAGTAATACCAGCTGAACAACATAATAAAATTTTATACATAAATATATACCCCCACTAACTACTGACTATAATAACATAATTATTGATTCAATAACAATATTTTCTTATTTTGAAAGTAATATTATTAAAAGCAGGTTTCCCTGCTTTTATTCTACCCCAATTATATAAGAATATACTGGTTGTTTTCCATCAACTATTTCTAGTTCCGCTTCGAAGTTATCTTCAACATAACTTTCAATTTCTTCTTTATCAGCATCATTACCATCATCACCAATGATTAAAGTAATTAATTCTGAATCTTCATCAACCATCTTATCTAAACATACTTTTAAAGCTGAAATTTTATCCTTTTTACAAGCAACTATATCTTTTTGAACAATTGCCATATAATCATTAGCTTTAATTTCAACCCCATCAATGTTTGTATCTTTAATGGCAAATGTTACTTCCCCAGTTTTAACATTTTCTAAAGCTTCTTTCATATCAGATACATTAGTATCTAAATCTTCTTCAGGATTGAACATGATACATGCAGATAATCCTTGAGGAACTGATTTTGAAGGAATAACAATTACATTTATTTCTCCTTCTAATATTTGAGCTGTTTGTTGAGCTGTCATAACAATATTAGAGTTATTAGGTAATATAATAACATTTTTAGCATTTACATTTTTAACTGCTTGGACCATATTTTCAGTAGATGGATTCATTGTTTGTCCACCACTTACAACATAATCACAGTGTAGTTGCATAAATGCTGATTTAATACCTTCTCCAGCAGCAACAGCGATAACAGCTGTTTCTTTAGGTTCTAGTTTATTTGATGTTTGATCATCAACACCCACAATACTATCATCATTAGATGAAGTTTTATTTGAAGAGTTTAAGTTGTCGTTTTGTTCTTGCATATTTTCTATCTTAAGTTTTACAAACTCACCATATTTTTGAGCAAGATTTAAAGCATTACCCGGTTTAAGAGTATGAACATGAACTTTTACTATTTCATCATCTTGAACAACGACAATACTTTCTCCTGGAATTAATGATAATTCTTTCTTTAAAGTATCTTCTTTAAATTTATCAACTAAAGAATCTTCTAAACGAAGAATAAATTCAGTACAATAACCAAATCCTTCTTCATCACTTTCAACACTATTTAAAGCTTCAGTATTAGTTTCTTTATTACTAACATCAACCTTTTCAATTGCATCACCATTAACGGCAGCAACAAAACCAGTTAATACTAATAGTAAACCGGCTCCACCACTATCTACAACTCCAACTTCTTTTAAGACAGGTAATAATTCAGGTGTGTGTTCAAGTGATATTTCAGCTTCTTTTACAAAATAAGATAAAACGTCTTCGATATCCATATCTTCTTTTGTATAAGCAGTTAACTTTTCACTTGATTCTCTTATAACTGTAAGAATAGTTCCTTCTACTGGACGCATAACTGCTTTATAAGCAACTTTAGTTCCATTAGCAAAAGCTTGTGCTAGTAAAAGAGAATCTATTTTATCATGCCCTTCTAAAGCCATTGAGAAGCCTCTAAATATTTGAGAAAGAATTACTCCTGAGTTACCACGAGCACCCATAAGTAAACCTTTTGAAAGCTTTTTAGCTACTTCATAACATGAATCAGTATCTAAATCTTTTATTGCATCAGCCCCGGAATTAAATGTCAAAGACATATTTGTCCCTGTATCTCCATCTGGCACTGGGAATACATTTAAAGCATCAATTTCTAAATGATTATTATGAAGAGTATTAGCTCCGTTGATAATCATTTCTTTTAGTGTTTTTGCATCAATTATCTTCATCACTATCTCCTCTATTTAATTGAACGTAATCCTTGTACATAGACATTTACAGCTTCCACTTTAACATCTAATGTACTTTCTAATACGTATTTAACTTTCTTTTGAACTTCAACTAGTATTTCAGATATTTTAATACCATATCCTAAAATAACATATAGATCGAGTATTAAACCTACTTCCCCATTTCTAGCAACGATTCCTTTAGAAAAGTTTTCTTTTCTAAGTAATTCATAGAACCCATCTTTTACAACCTTTTGAGATGCCATTCCAACTACCCCGTAACACTCAGTAGCAGCTCCACCTGCAACTGTAGCTACAACATCTAAAGATATATCTAAAGTTCCTAATTTATTGTTTTTTTCTATCATTTTTCTTCCTCCAGGAATAATCTCTAACAAAAACATTATATATTAATATATTTATCATTACAATTAAGATTATTTGCAAAAAGTCATTGCTTTTTATATTTATTAATGATATTATCTCAAAGTACGTAAACTACTAAAAAAGGAGGAGAACCCAATGTCAAGAAAATGTCAAATCAGTGGAAAAGGACCAATGTCTGGTAACACTCGTTCTCATGCATTAAATTCTAGTAGAAGAAAATGGAATGTAAACTTACAAAAAGCTACTATTTTAGTAAATGGAAAACCAAAAAAAGTTAAAATTTCTGCAAGAGAATTAAGAAGTATTAGAAAATCTGCATAACATAATATGTAACAACTCCTATTGGAGTTGTTTTTTCTTTAATCTGTAACTAAAAGGACTAGTTCAATTTGAACTAGTCCTTATTTTATCTTTTAAATGCTTTTTTAAACGTATCAAATACAGATTCTTTACTGTTAGTTGCTGCTAAATCTTCATATAACTTCTTTTGTTTGGCATTAAGCTTTTGGGGAATCTTTACTTCAACCTTTACATATTGGTTACCATAACCATTACCTCTTAAAGATTTAATTCCTTTACCTTTTAAACGGAACTTAGTACCACTTTGAGTACCGGCAGGTATTTTTAAAGATACATCGCCTTGGACTGTTGGTACATCGATTTCAGTACCTAATGTAGCATCTGTGACACTAATTGGCACTTGAATACTAATATCAGTTCCTTCACGTTTAAAGTGAGGATGTCCTCCTACATGGATCTCTACAAATAAGTCACCATTAGGTCCTCCATTGGAACCTTTTCCACCTTTACCTTCAATACGAAGTTGTTGACCTGTATCAATTCCAGCCGGAATATTTAGTTGAACAGTAACTTTTTTATTTTCATATCCTGTTCCATGACATTGTGGACATTTTTCTTTTACTATTTTACCAGTACCATGACAATCAGGACAAACTGTTTCAGACATTACTGTCCCCATAAAAGTTTGTTGCTGTTGTTGAATAGTACCACGTCCACCACATCTTGGACATGTTTGAACATCATTTGGATTTTTTGCACCAGTACCATGACAATGAGAACAAGGAGCATCATATGTAACTTGAATATCCTTCTTTGTTCCATTAACTGCTTCCATGAAGTTAATATTCAAACGCATTAAATGATCATCACCTCTTGTAGGACCAGTAGATCTTCTAGAAGACCTACCTCCTCCAAAGAATGAACCAAAGATATCCCCTAAATCATCAGCGTTAAATCCACCTTGGAATCCGCCAAAGCCACCAAATCCTCCTGGACCTCCACCTTGAGTTTGATCAAAAGCAGCATGTCCATATCTATCATAAGCAGCCTTTTTATTGTCATCTGATAGAACTTCATAAGCTTCGTTAACTTCTTTAAATTTTTCTTCAGCGTCAGCAGCTTTATTTATGTCAGGATGGTACTTCTTTGCCATTTTACGATATGCTTTTTTAATTTCGTCTTGTGTTGCCGATTTACTAACACCCAAGACATCATAATAATCTCTTTTTTCAGCCATTTTTATCACCCTATGAACCTAAAACCAAGGTTGCCCTTGGTTATCTAGGTTAATTCTTTTCTTCAAAATCTGCATCTACAACGTCATCATCATTTCCATTAGTATTAGTTGATGCATCAGGACCTGGTTGGGCACCTGCTTGTTGTTGATATTGTGCCATTTGTTGAACCATTTGTTCAAGTTCAGACATCTTAGCATTTAATGTATCCATATCATTAGCATCTAAAGCAGCTTTTAATTCACCTTTAAGTTTTTCAGCAGCTTCTTTTTGAGTAGCATCAATCTTATCACCTTGTTCAGCTAATGCTTTATCAATTTCACTGATCATTTGTTCAGCTTTATTTTTTGTTTCAATTTCAGAACGTTTCTTTTCATCATCAGCTTTATTTGTTTCAGCTTCTTTTACCATTCTATCAATTTCTTCATCTGAAAGACCAGTTGAGTTTTGGATAGTAATAGATTGTTCTTTTTGAGACTTCATATCTTTAGCTTTAACATTAACGATACCATTAACATCAATTGAGAAAGTAACTTCAATTTGAGGTACTCCTCTTGGAGCTGGTTCAATACCATCAAGTTTAAATAAACCTAATTGTTTATTATCTTTAGCCATTGAACGTTCACCTTGTAATACATTAATTTCAACAGCAGGTTGGTTATCTGCAGCTGTTGAGAAAATTTGTGATTTAGTAGTTGGAATTGTTGTATTACGTTCAATTAATACTGTCATTACTCCACCCATTGTTTCAATACCAAGTGATAATGGTGTAACGTCTAATAATAAGACATCATTTACATCACCTTGAATAACTCCACCTTGGATAGAAGCACCCATAGCTACTACTTCATCAGGGTTTACTGATTTATTTGGTTCTTTATTTAATAATTTTTTAACTGATTCTTGAACAGCTGGAATTCTTGTAGAACCACCAACTAATAATACTTCATCAATTTCACTTGGTTGCATACCAGCATCTTTTAATGCTTGTTGAACTGGTCCTTCAGTTCTTGCAACTAAATTTCTTGTTAATTCATCAAATTTAGCTCTTGTAAGAGTCATTTCCATATGAACTGGACCATTTGCTCCTGCTGAGATAAATGGTAATGAGATTTGAGTTTGAACAACACCAGATAAATCTTTCTTAGCTTTTTCAGCTGCTTCTTTAATACGTTGCATTGCCATTTTATCTGTAGATAAATCAATAGAATTTTCTTTCTTGAATTCAGCTACCATGTAATCCATGATTGCTTTATCAAAGTCATCTCCACCTAATTTGTTATCTCCAGAAGTAGCTAATACTTCGAATGTACCATCAGCAAGATCAAGGATAGATACGTCAAATGTACCTCCACCTAAGTCATATACTAATACTTTTTGTTCTTTATCTAATTTATCAACACCAAATGCTAATGCTGCAGCAGTTGGTTCGTTAATAATACGTTCTACATCTAAACCAGCAATTTTACCAGCATCTTTAGTTGCTTGTCTTTGAGCATCGTTGAAATAAGCTGGAACTGTAATAACAGCTTTTGTTACAGTTTCTCCTAAATATGCTTCAGCAGTTGCTTTTAAGTTTTGTAAAATCATTGCTGAAATTTCTTGAGGAGTATAATCCTTGTTATTTACATGAGCTTTATAATCTGTACCCATATGTCTTTTAATTGACATTACTGTGTCTGGGTTTGTTACTGCTTGTCTTTTTGCTGCTTCACCAACAATTATTTCATCATTTTTAAATGAAACTACTGAAGGTGTAGTTCTATTTCCTTCTGGATTAGCAATTACTTTTGCTTCTCCATTTTCCATTACTGCTACACATGAATTTGTTGTACCTAAATCAATACCAATAATTTTAGTCATAAATATATCCTCCTATTTGTTTACCTTTACTAAAGTCGCTCTTATTACACGATCTTTTAATTTATAACCTTTTTGCATAACTGCAACTACTTGATTTTCTCCAAAGTTTTCATCTTCTACTTGTTCAACTGCATGATGAATATTTGGATCAAATTCATCACCAGGTTCAACTTGTATTTCTTCTACACCTTGGTTTTCTAATACATTCATCAATTGAGAATAAATCATTTCATATCCTTTTAAGAAATTCTTTATTTCATCACTAGGATTTTGAATCATTAATGATCTTTCAAAATTATCTATAACTGGAAGAAGTTCTTCAATAAATGATTGAGTCATATATTTAAGATTATTCTCATGTTCAGTTTGCATTCTTTTCTTTGTGTTTTGCATATCTGCAAATACTGAATAATACTGATTCTTCCATTTCTCAACTTCGGCTTCTAAATCTACTTCTTCTTTTTCATCAGATTCCTTAGTTTCATCATTGTCTTCTTCAGTTTCTTCTATTTCTTTTTCTTCTTCTAATTCATCTTTTTCTTTTTTGTCTTTTTTATCTTTTTTGCTAGCCATAATATCACCTCGAGTCCTCATCATCTTTTTCTTCATCATCTAGAAAAGCTTTTTCAATATTTTTTGAAATAAATTCAACTAACGATACAACCTTTTCATAAGGCATTCTCGTTGGTCCTATTACAGATATTGAACCTTTCGACTTTTCACCAGTTTTAAATGATGCAGAAACTACTGAAACATCTTCAACATTTTCAATAGGAGATTCATTTCCTATACGAAGAGTTATTCGATCATCATCTTTCTGATCACCTGGTTCTAACGATTTCCACAAATTGAAATTATCAAATGCGCTAACAATTCTTCTTAATTTCTCAACATCATTATATTCAGGTTGATAAAGCATATGCTCCTTACCTGAAAAATAAATATTACTATTTGCGAATTTCATAAATGCATCCATGAAAGCATTAAATAACACTTCATGTTTTTGAACTTTATAAGTCAAATTAGGTTTAACATCATGTTCTAATCTATAGGCCACTTCACTCATTGGCGTTCCTTCAATCATATCATTGATACAATTGACACAATTAAGTAAATCTTCCATTTCAATATCATCGGCTAATTGAAAATTCTTATTTTCAACATGACCTTTGCTTGTAATAATAATTGCCGTTACTTTTTGTTCATCAATCGGAACAATAGTAATACGTTGGAAGCATTCTTCACCATTGTCATCGCCTAAAGCAACAGTAGTTAGATTAGTGAGTTCACTTAAGATATTACATGACTCATGAACTATATCATTTAAATCACGATGTCTATCGTTAAATATAGTAGCAACTTGTGTTTTGACATCATCACTTATATCGACTTTATCTAAATGTTCGACATAGAAACGATACCCATCTTTCGAAGGAACTCTACCCGAAGATGTATGGGTCTTTTGTAAATACCCAGCATTTTCCAAAGCGCTCATTTCATTACGAATTGTTGCACTAGAATATGGCAATTGATATTTAGTCATCAATGTCTTTGAACCTACTGGTTCAGCTGTATTAATAAATTCTTTAACAATACATTGAAATATCAATAATTGTCTTGCTGATAACATCAAGTTCACCACCTTTAGCACTCTTTCTTCTCTGGTGCTAAGTTTATTATATAGCATTATTTAGCACTGTCAACACTTTTGTGCTAAATAATAAAATAATTTATTTTCCTCTAGATTTTATAGCCATAAATGCAAAAAAATAACGGATAAACCGTTATTTTATAAAGTCTTTTATTTGTTTAGCATCTTCATAACCTTTTTTATATAACTCAATTAAAGATTCTTTACTTCTTTTTAAAGTATCAACACCACAAGTATCATCAGGAGCAATGATTAAACAATGTCCTTCCTCTTCTAATCTTTTTGCAAGTTTTACACCATGATTATATGTTTTTGCTCTATCTTTCAATCCTTTTGCCGCAATTGGATATTCTTTTGAAATCATTTTAGATATTACATCATCTTTTTTAGAATCTCTTAAAACATCTTTTGGTTTAGTTAAAACTAGTACTACTTTATCACAACCTTCTTCAAAGGCTTTTTTAATAGGTACACAATCAGACAAAGCCCCATCAAAATATGGAATACCATTTATTTCATAAGGAGTGCTAACTCCTGGTAAACAACATGATGCTTTAAAGATATCATAGTCATCCTGTTTTATATCGTCTTTATTAAAGTATCTTGGTTGACCAGTAAAGGCATTAGTAGCTATTACTCTAAAATCAGTCTTACTCTTTATAATTTGATTATAATCTAAAGGATCTTTACCATCTGAATTTGATAAATCACTATAAATATAATCATAGCCAATATAATTTTTAGTTTTTAGAAAGTTTTCTAAAGACATATACTCTTTATTAAAAGAATACCTTGTATAAAATCGATAATTACGATGTTTTTGACCAGCAATATATGATGCAACGTTTGCACTACCTGCTGATATTCCAATTCCAAGATCAAAAGTAATTCCTTGATCCATTAAATAATCAAATACGCCAACCGCATATATTCCTCTTAGTCCGCCACCTACATCGATAATTCCAGTTTTCATCTTTTCATCACCTCAATTAATGGCTATTATAAAGACAAAAGCAACCTTTTTCAAGGTTGCTTTAAATTAGATCTTTTCAAACACTGAAGCAGGTTGTTTACATACTGGACAGATAAAATCTTCAGGTAGGTTTTCTCCTTCATAGATATACCCACAAACGCTACAACGCCAACCAGTTTTCTTTTCTTCAATGTAACTTGGAGCATTCTTTGGAGTTGCTCCATTTTTTATTTTATGATAATTAGCGTATGTTAATACTTCTTTATCATTTAAAACTTTCGCATCTTTAACTTCACCAATAAACATAATATGAGTAGATAATTCAACTTCTTTAGTCACTTCAACACTAAATACAGCTGCGACTCCTTCTGTAGGATACTTTATTCCAAGAGAGTCTTTGTCAGCCTTAATGTTTGCATACTTATCAACATCTTTTCCACTTTGGAAGCCAAAGTTTCTAATTAAATCCATGTCTACTTCTTCTAGTAAAACAGCTACATTATAAATCTTACTTTCTTTAATTTGATTAGTTGTGTAGTTATCTTTATTAAGAGTAATACATACTCCGGCTGGAGATGATGTTACTTGAGTAAAAGTATTAGCTATACATCCATTATCTTTTTTTGAATCTTTACTTGATACTACATATAAACCATAACTTAGTTTTCTAAATGCATTATTATCCATAATTTTTTCTCCTTATTAGTAATCATTACTAATTATATTATACTATACATTTATAAAAAATCCATTAATATTTCATTAAGTAAATAAATCTTATCTTCTTTTACTCTTAAATGATTGTTGATAATCTCTAAGTTATTCTTTTGTTTTAAGATTACCTCTTCATAAACTTTTAAAGCATCTTGGTTATATCTTGCAGTAAAAGCATTTAGATCTAGTCCCTCTAACAGTCTTAAAGACATCATTAAATTATTAAACATAGTATCTTCTAATGATAACCCCTCTATCGAAGTAATATCTTCATTTTGAAGATATTTAGTTAAGGATTTGGAGTGAGTAATTATTTGATTATCAATCTTAGATGTAGCTCCAACTCCAACTCCATAATAATTATCATAATGCCAATAAGCTTTATTATGCATTGACTGGTAGCCAGCCTTTGAATAATTACTAACCTCATATTTATTAAAACCATTTTTAGAAAGCGTATTATCTATTAACATATTAATTTGATATGATGTTTCTTCATCAATAGGTTGATAATTATCTAATTTTAGTTTTGTATTATCCTCTAATATTAATGAATAATAAGAAATATGAGTGATTGGTAAAGATAAAGCTTCTTTTAAATCATTCTTAATATCATTAATAGTTTGGCCTGGTAAACCATACATTAAATCTATTGAGATGTTTTCAATTCCTATTTTTGTAGCATACTTAATAATACTTATAACTTGCGTTTTATTATGTAAACGATTAATACTTTTTAACAAATCATTATTAAACGTTTGGACTCCAATACTTAATCGCGTAATACCATATTGCTTTAAAATTTTAAGTTTATAATAATCCATTGATTCAGGATTAACTTCAATACTATATTCTTTCACATTATTAGCATATGGCTTTAAACAAATAAGCAAATCCTCAAGTTGGGTATCATCTAAAGAAGAAGGAGTTCCCCCACCAATAAAGATAGTATCCAAGTTTTCTTTTATATTTAATGATTCGATTTCTTTTTTTAAAACAGCTAAATAATCATTAGCTGTTTTTTCTCTATATAGAACTTTACAAAAGTCACAATAACTACATATGTGATCACAAAAAGGAATATGAACGTACAACGCTTTAGTCTTCATCTAGTTTATACTCCCTAGCAAGTCCACCAAGACTTGTTTCTTTATAGGCGCTACCTAAATCTTTACCAGTTTCTTTCATGACTTTCACAATTGTATCAAATGATATTTTATTTTCTCTTAATGGTCCTAGTTGTTTAGCATAATTAGCGCAATCAATTGCTCTTAAAGCCGCAAAACCATTTCTTTCAATACATGGTATTTGAACATAACCCCCTATTGGATCACATGTAAGTCCAAGATTATGTTCTAATCCCATTTCACTAGCATAACAAATTTGTTTGTTACTTAGTGAGTTAATATAAGCGTATGCTCCTGCCGCCATTGAACAAGCTACTCCAATTTCAGCTTGACAACCACCTTCAGCACCAGAAATAGTGGCATTATTTTTTACAACATTTCCAATTATTCCTGCTACACATAATGCTTCCACAAGTTGATTTTTTTTAACACCTAAATCATTATAACAATAGTAAAGAACAGCTGGTAATACCCCACTAGCTCCGCAAGTAGGTGCTGTAACGATCACATTGCCACAAGCATTTTCTTCAGCAACTGCATATGCATAACTGCTTACTGCAATCAGCCATCTTTCAGAAGGTTGATTTGAATCAAAGATATTATCATTCATTGCTTTAGCTACTCTTTGAAGTTTTAATTTACCTGGAATTACACCCGTAGTACTAAGTCCTCTTTTTATTGAAGCATACATAGTATCTAATACTTCTAAGATATATTCTTTAAAATCATCATCTTCATGTTGAATAGCATATTCATAAAAAGACAAATTGTTTTTAGAACAATAAGCAAGAATTTCTTCCATGTTTTTTTCTTTATAAACATCTTTTATTTTTTCATCTTTATTTACGTCATAGACTATTTTTCCACCACCAACAGAGTAAGCAACAATATCATCAATCACTTTATTATTATCTAATACTTTTACTTCCATTCCGTTAGGATGATAATCTAAGGTCTTCTTAGAAAAGATTATCTTAGTATTTTCTTTGCCAAGAATGCTTGAAAACGTTTCATCTGTTAAGTGTCCTTTACCAGTTAGTGAAAGTGACCCATATAGTGTAACTTCATAACTATTGCTTGGATATTTATCTTTTACACATTTTGCGAAATAGCTAGGACCTAAAGTATGACTAGAAGAAGGTCCATGTCCAATTCGATATAACTCCTTAAGTGATTCCATATTTCCTCCTACAATTTCATTAGAAATAATTCTAATCCAATATTTTTATCAATTTGACCAGTTTTAATTTTTATATCAAGATTTGATAATTGATCTAAAAGTTTTAGTAATTCGTTTTGATTATAAGCTCCAATTTCCTTTAATACATAATATATTCTTTGAGGAGATGTTTTAAGCATTCTAGCCATCTCATTATTTGAATATCCTTTAGAAGATAAAACTTTAACTTGATAACTAATTCTAATAGAGTTAGCTATTAAAATGATTAGTTTCACCGGTTCTTCATTTAATACTTTTAAATCATTATATACACTATAAGCTTTATTTAAATCCCTTTTTAAAATTGCTCCTGTTAAATCAAAGACATTTTCATCTAATGGTTTAGTAACTAAAGAATCAACTGCTTTTAAATCAATATGTTTAGTATATAAACATAGTTTTTCAACTTCACTAGCTGCACTCATTAAATTTTCACCTTTTCTAGCAATCAATAAATCTAAAGCATCATCATCAATAGTAGCACCTCTTGCTCTAATTGATTTACGACATGCATCACTGATTCGATTAGAAGATAGTTGCTCAAAATTATACATTTTAGCAACCTTTAATAATTGTTTTACAGTTTTCTTTTTCTTATCAAAGTTATTATTAAAATTAAAGATAACTAAATTAACACTATCATCTATTTCTTCTATCATCTTTAAAAAGATATCAGCATCTTCTTTATTAGTTTTAACTTTTTGAGTAGTTAAAAAGGTTGGATTTTTTATAACTACCATTTTATTATCAGTAAAAAAAGGTAGAGTAATAGCGTCAAGATAAGCATCATTTAATGAATCATTTTCTAAATCATATTCTGTATAATTCATATTTTCTTCATTACATTTTAACTTTTCTTTAAGTTCTTTTAGTTTTGTATCCATGAGGAGTCTTTCCTCACCACTTATAATATATATCATCTATAACCTCACTATTTGATATTATAACTTATCTAAATAATAATTACATTTTATTCATATATATAATTATGTTTTTTATCAAAGTAAACAATACTAACAGTTCCACTAAAATCAGTTCGATATATTTTGATACCATAAGCTTTTAATCTTTTAATTGTTTCTAAGTGTGGATGACCATAAACATTATTTTTACCACAACTTATTAAAGCAATCTTTGGACTAGTCATTTCTAGCAAGTAATTACTAGTTCCAGTCTTACTTCCATGATGAGATACCTTTAAGACATCAACATCAATATGTTGATATTTTTGATATAAATCATATTCTAATTCTTTACTTATATCACCAGTAAATAAATAATTAATATTATTAACTTTTGCTTTAATAACTAAAGAATTATTATTTTCATCTTGATAATGTTTGTCTGATTTATACATATTTATTTTTACATTCCCAATAGTCATCCTTTCTTTATAATCTCTTATTATATGTTGACAATCAATATAATCAGTTAAGGTTGTAAGGCCACCACAATGATCAAAATCATTATGAGAAATAAAGACATAATCTAATTTTTGAATTCCTAAAGATCTTAAATAAGGACTTACAATATTCTTTGAAACATCTTCATTTCTAAGTCCACCAGTATCAATTAAAATATTTCCTTTGTTGAAAGGTTGATTAATTAAAAAACAATCTCCCTGTTCAACATTTATCATAACTACCCGACCCTTAATATGATAAAAAGGATAAAAGTAAAAAGCTAACATTAAAGATATTATTATCAACATATCTTTATGAAATCTTTGATTACTATTTATTTTAAGAATTATTTTAAAATAAAAATAATAATAGACTAATATAAAGAAATAATTGGGTTTGCTAAAAGATAAATAAAAGCTAAAATCTGTAAACATTTTAGTAATGTTTTCAAAAACATTGATTAGTGAATTAAGTACTGGTCCAAGCATCGAAACAAAAATGACATTTAAAATAATTAAACTATATAGTACTTCCACTAAAGGCGTTAAAGCAAAAGCTAGAATAAAACTACAAATATTAATTCGATAATTTAATGAAAGTATTATCGGAATAGATCCTATAAATATAATTATCGAACTATATTTATATTTTGAAGCCATAATTACTATTAAATATATTAAAAAAGAAAATATAAAGGAGATATTATATATTAGATATGGGTTAATCCATAACATAATCATAGCTACTAAACCAATGGAATCTAATGAATTTAAATATTTACTAAATAAAGTATTAATTAAGATAACTAGAAAAGCTCTAATTAAAGAAATATTAATAGGTAAAGAAAAAACATATAATCCTAGAATCAACAAAGTTATTATTTTAGCAACCCTTTTACTACAAAAATACTTTAAAACATTATTGATAAGTTTAGATAATACGTGAAGATGCATTCCACTTAAAGCAAATAAATGAATAATTGATAAGTCTTTTAAATTATCATATAAACTACTAACATTATCATCTTTGATGCCAACTAGTAGCATTCTAGAATAACTGTCAACCTTAGTTGATTTACTTATCCTACTTAAAATAAATTTAAAGATTGTATCATTCTTTTTATAACTGATAAGTTTATTCATAGTAGCTTGTTTAGTAATACCTAGACTATATAAATAATTCTTATAATTAAAGCCATTATCATTTCTAACATCACCAATCTTAAAATAACTAATACTCATTTTAACTTCATCATCTTTTTGTAAATCAGTAAGATTACAATATACTTTCACTTTGCCCTTACTAGTTTTGACAATTACGTTATTATCTTCCTTTTTTACAATAATTCCACTAATAATAGATCTATTTTCATATGTTAAAGAACGCATTGTACCAAAGAAAGCTATTAAGATAATGGTAATAATAAAAGTAATTTTAAATCCAAATCTTTTAATACTAAAGATAAAATAAGGAATATAAAATAATAGAAAAACATAATTATAAAAAGCACTAACTACTAAAATAATAACTCCAATAGCTAGTGCAAATATTCTATTTTTTACAGGAGAAATATATTCTAAGTTTTTGATATGTTTTATCTCCTATTCCATCAACTTTTTTAATATCTTCAATTACATCAAATCCGTTACTACAACGATATTCTATTATTTTACTAGCCGTTACTTTCCCGATACCTTTTATACTCATTAATTCATCAATTGAAGCCGTATTTAGAGATATTAGATTATCTTTAACTGGAATATAAATATAGCTTCCTGCTTCTAGTAATAAATCTTCATTAAACCCATAATAGTTATTTATCTTTAATGATTTAAATACTTCTTTAACACTAGGTGTATGATCAAAAGAAAGGGTTGTATCTATTTTACCTTCAACCGTTATTTCGATGTTTTTATTGACTTGAATATTTTCGATAGAATCGCTGGGGGTAGAGTATGCATATACAGTAGAAATGATAAAAAAGAAGAAGAGAAGTCCTATTTCTTTTATTTTCATAATAAAAACAGGAGTTATAACTCCTGTTTAATATTTAAATGATTATATGCTTTAGCTGTTGCGATTCTACCCCTAGGTGTTCTTTTGATTAAACCAATTTGTAATAAATATGGTTCGTTAACATCTTCTAGTGTTTGAGGTTCTTCTCCAATAGAAGCTGATATTGCTTCAAGTCCTACTGGTCCCCCATTAAAACGACTAATAATTCCCTTTAGATATTTATGATCAACTTCATCTAATCCTAAATCATCGACCTTTAATCTTTGAAGAGCTTCCACAGTTCGATTTAAAGAAATTGATTCATCTTCATAAAACTGAGCAAAATCTCTTACTCTTCTAAATAATCTATTAGCAATACGTGGTGTTCCTCTTGAACGTTTAGCCAGTTCAAGTACAGCATCTTCGTCTATAGGCATTTCATACACCTTACTCGTTCGATTAATTATTTTTGATAAATCATCTATCTCATAATAGTTTAATTGATTAACGATTCCAAAACGGTCTCTTAGAGGAGCTGAAAGGTCACCGGCTCTAGTAGTTGCCCCTACTAAGGTAAATGGTGGTAAATCAATTCGAACTGATCTAGTAGAAGAATCTTTACCAATGATTACATCGACACAAAAATCTTCCATTGCTGGATATAGAATTTCTTCAACAACCTTATTTAAACGATGGATTTCATCAATAAATAAGATATCTCCAGGATTTAAACTAGTTAGAATAGCCACCAAGTCACCAGTTTTTTCAATACTAGGACCAGTTGTAATTTTAACATTTGTTCCCATCTCATTAGCTATTATCATCGACATTGTTGTTTTACCTAAACCGGGTGGTCCATAAAGTAATACATGGTCTAATGATTCATTACGCTTTTTTGCAGCTGTTACAAAGACTTTTAAATTTTCTTTTAGATTTTCCTGACCAATGTATTCTTCAAACGATGAAGGTCTTAAACTACTTTCATCATCTTCAATTTGGGGATTTAAAACATCATCATTTTCCATACTCTTTCCTCACTATTTTACTAACATACTAAGTGCTTTTTTAATATAACCATTAGTATCTAAATCTTCAGACACTAATTTGGCTGTTACTTTATCTACTTCTTTACTCTTATATCCTAAAGCTAGTAGTACTTGGCTAGCTTCTTCTAAAGAATCATTAGAAATTGTTTCAACTAAATTAGTTCCTTTAAATTTACCTTGTAAATCCAATATTATTTGACTAGCCGCTTTAGGACCAATTCCTGGAATCTTTTTAAGATAAGCTACATTACTTGTTTCAATAGCTGAAATAATATTATTTACTTCTCCTGTAGCTAAAATTCCGATAGCACTTTTACATCCAATACCTTTAACTGTAATTAGTCTTAAGAATAAATCTTTTTCTTCACTAGTTAAGAATCCAAAAAGCAGTATTCCATCTTCTTTTACTTGTTGATAAAGAAAAACTTTGGTTTCTTTATTTAATTTAAAGTTATAAGGATTACTAACATAGATTAAATATCCAATACCATTATTTTCTACTACAACACTATTAGAATTAATGCTTGTAATAATACCTATTAAATAACTATACATATATTCACCCACTCTTTATATTATACTTAGATTTTTATTAAGTTCGTTTCAAATTTGTTTCAAATTTCTTAAACATTATAACATACCTATTTATTTATATATAATAAAACAACCAATAGTATAAAATGTTTAAATTAAAAAGCTTACTAGAAATAATTATATTTCCAAGTAAGCTTTTATATTATTCATAGAATTCAAATTCAAAGTCTTCAATGGTAACTGTGTCACCATCTTTACAACCAGCATCTCTTAAAGCTTGGTCAATTCCCATATTTCGCATCTTAATAGATAAACGTTTTATTGAATCATCACTAGTAAGAGAAGTCATTGCAACAAGTCTTTCAATCTTTTTACCAGTAATATTCCAATTACCATTTCCAAGATTATGGACTGTGAATGGTGCTTCTTGATCTTCCATAGTATATACTACCGTATTTTCGACATCTTCCTCTTCTTCTTCAAATGAAGGAGCATTAGCAAGTGTATCAGCAATAGCGTATAATACTTGGTCGACACCTTCGTGAATAATGGCACTAATTGGGAAAACTTTAATATCTTTCGATATTTTTGCTTTAAAAGCTTCTAAGTTTTCTTTTGCCCCATCTTCATCCATTTTATTGGCAACTACTATTTGAGGTCTTTCAAGTAAACGATATTTATAAGAACCAAGTTCTTTATTAATAGTTTCAAAATCTTCATATGGATCACGGCCTTCAGTAGCTCCCATATCAATAACATGGACTATTACTCGACATCTTTCGATATGACGAAGGAATTGATATCCTAATCCTTTTCCTTCACTAGCACCTTGAATAAGCCCAGGTAAGTCAGCCATAACAAATGAACGACCATCCGGAACTTGAACCACTCCTAAATTAGGAACAATAGTTGTAAAATGGTAATCTGCGATTTCAGGTCTAGCCTTAGAAACAACAGAAAGTAAAGTTGATTTACCAACTGAAGGGAAACCAACAAGTCCGACATCAGCAAGGAGTTTTAACTCACAGATGATATCTAATTTAGCACCAGGTTCTCCGTTTTCACAAATTTGGGGAGCAGGATTTCTAGAAGTAGCAAATCTAGCATTTCCTCTTCCACCTCGTCCGCCTTTAGCGATAATTACTCTTTGTTTGTCTTCCGTTAAATCAGCTAAGATTTTTCCGGTTTCTTGATCTAATATTTGAGTTCCAACCGGAACATTGATAACTAAATCATTAGCATCAGCTCCATGCATTTTTTTAGGCATTCCACCTTCACCATGACGAGCTTTATATACTCTTTTATATTTTAAATCTAATAAAGTTGATAAGGAAGTAGTAGCGTATAACACTACATCTCCACCTCTACCACCGTCTCCACCAGCAGGTCCCCCTTTTGGGACATGGGCTTCACGTCTAAAGGCAACTGTTCCGTTACCACCATTACCAGCTTCAACATGAATTATTGCTTTATCGATAAATTGCATAACTTCACCTTCTTTCTTCCTAAAAAAAATCCCTATTAAAGGGATTTAATTATGCAGCTGGATAAACAGAAACTTGTTTTCTGTCTTTTCCTAATCTTTCAAATTTAACAATTCCATCAACTTTTGCAAATAAAGTGTCATCTCCACCTTTACCTACATTAGTACCAGGATGAACCTTAGTTCCTCTTTGTCTATAAATGATAGAACCAGCTTGACAAAATTGCCCATCTGATAATTTAGCTCCTAATCTTCTTCCTGCAGAGTCACGACCGTTCTTAGTAGAACCAACTCCCTTTTTAGAAGCGAATAATTGTAAGTCTAATACGTATTTCATGATTTATTCCTCCTTGAGTGTATATTTAACAAAATCACTATACTGTTCATTTAGAAATCCTTTTAATGTATATTCTAAGGTCTCTAGAATCACTTGAATATCATTATTTGATTTCTTTACTAATATTTTTGTATAACCACTTTTAATTTGAATATCACAGTTAGCTGAGTAGCCTTTTTGATCAATCGTGTTACAAACACCAACTATTACTGCACTAACTCCAGCACAGACAATATCTTGACCATATTCACCACTTCCAGCATGACCAGAAATTTCAAATTCAGTAATTAAATTATCTTTTTTTATTTCAATGATTTTAATCATTATTTATCAGTTTTAGTTGTTTTCTTTGCTGCAGGTTTTTTAGCTGCTGTAGTTTTTTTAGCAGTTGTCTTTTTTGCAGTAGTTGTTTTTTTAGCAGTTGTAGTTTTCTTTGCTGCTGGTTTTTTAGCAGTTGTAGTTTTCTTAGCAGCAGTAGCCTTTTTAGCAGCTGGCTTTTTAGCAGCAGTTGCTTTCTTTTCTTCTGTTGCATCATCAGTTGCTTTAGCAGCTGTAGCTTTAGCATTGATTGCATCGATAACTAACTTTGTATAAGGTTGTCTATGACCTTGTTTTTTATGATAATGCTTTTTAGCATTATATTTATAAATAGTTACTTTCTTTTCTTTACCTTGTTTTTCAACTGTAGCTGTTACAGTAGCACCTTTTAAGTAAGGAGCACCAACTTTAACAGTCTTATCTCCAATAAGTAATACTTTGTCAAAAGTAAATTTCTTTCCTGCTTCAACATCTAGTTTTTCTACGAAAACTGTGTCACCGGCTTCAACTTTTAATTGTTTTCCACCTGTTTCAATAATTGCGTACATAGCGTACCTCCTATATTTTCTTCTAAGACTCGCCAACCAAGGCAGTTATTAAAACATTTAATACCTTTTATGAGCGGTTGTAGTCTAGAGGTCTACAACAATAACAATATAAAGATTTTTTACGCTAAAGTCAATGTTTTTTTTAGGAAACGAAAAAGAAGATTTAATAAATTTCATTAAATCTTCTTCTAATAATCTAAGATAAAATCATCATTACTGCTTTGGATCTTAGTATTAATAAAATAACAAGGAATATATAAAACTAAATTCATTATTATTGTTGGAATAAGTCTTAAGCCAACAAACAATAAAATATTCATACTATTCATTCCAAAAATACAGGAAATCACATAAAGAATTGTTTCATTAATTAAAACTATCACACCACATGTTAGCAAACCCTCAAAAAATGATAACGTTGATTTATTAGCGTATCTTTCAACTCCAAAGGCATATATACAATATACAATTACGAATACATATAAACTATTTGTATAAATAACAGCGTAATATAGGCCACAAATAATTGAAAATAAATAACGTTCGCTTGGATTAACTTTATTACTTAAAAACACAAACATGATAAGTGAAACATAAGGTATTAAAGTTATACTTTGGTATGAAAAATTATATGGTAAAAAATAACCAAGTAAATTATCAACGCAGAAAGCCCCAAACATAATTATTAAGAAAATTATAGTCTTTCTATTCATTTTAATTTACCTTTTTAACGACTGAAACGTAAGATAAATCATCAAATGATGTTCCAGGTTTTACCTTAATAATTTTTCCACTACCACTATCACTACTACTTATGCTTTTTGCAGTACCAATATAAACACCTTTAGGTGCTTTACCTTTACCACCTAGACCTGATGTATATACCTTAGCATCTTTATCAAGTTTATCAGCATTAGTTAGAAGAGTAATACTATAACGATTACTACTAGCATCATAAGAATCTAGTAAACCATAAATTGTTTCATTTCCATTTTCAATCATAACAGGAAGTTGATTAGTATTATTTGGAGCACTAAGCAAAGTGACATTAGCTGTCGTAGTAGAGACCTTACTTACAAGTCCAACCATACTTTTAGAATTTACTACTACCATTCCCTCTTGAATACCTGAATTTGAACCAACATTAATTGTAATTTCTTGAGACCAAGTTGTAGCATCTCTAGTAATTACTGAAGCATTGGTTGTTTTGTAGTCAGAAGGTAAATAGCTAAGATCCTGTGCCTTTTTAAGTTTATCAATCTCTTTTTGAAGTTTGTTTATTGTAGCTTGAGACGAAGCATATTTATTTAGTTTCTTTTTCAATTCTTTATTTTCATTATAAACATCCTTTAAAGAATTATATTCGTCTACTATCCCACCAAGAAATTCTATTGGTTTTTTTATCACATAATACTCAACAGTATTTACAGAATCTGAAAGCATTTGTTCTACAGGAGTTTTTCCAACAAAAACAGAAAACAAAGTAAAACTGACAGCAATACATAATACTGCAATTATTATTTTTTTATTACGTTTCTTTTTATTTCTGTCCATTTCTAACTCCTAACGAAGTTATTATATCGACAAGCACTCCAAAAATCAATAAAGGGTTAATCTTCTACATGAATTATCTGTTTGGATTTAAAACTATAAAAGCAATTATTTCCTACAATAATATGATCAACTAGTTCAATATTTAATTCATTTGATATTTTTTCAAGTTTTTTAGTGGACTCAATATCTTCCTTAGATGGTACAGGATTTCCACTAGGATGATTATGAAATATCATTATCCGATTAGATCCACATATTAACGCTTCTTTTACAATATCATTACTACACATCATAGAACCATCGATTGTTCCAATCGAAATCGTTCTATTTCTTATTATTTCTAATTTAGAATTTAAACACAAGACAATCACTCTTTCGTTATGCTCAAACAAAACTTGATTTCTAATTATTTTATAAGCTTCAATAGGAGATTTAATAACCTGTTTTTCCTGTTTGCTAGTACTAAGAATTCTTTTTGCTAGTTCAATACTTGCTTGAATAGTAATAGCTTTAGCTTCCTTAATACCTTTATATTTTGTTAGTTCATTAATAGTAATATATTTTAGATTATTAATACCATCGACATCTTTAATGATTTCTTGAGACAATTCTATGGCTGACTTATCTAAAGAACCTGTATGCAGTATGATTGCTAAAACTTCTTCATCAGACAAGCTACCAAAGCCATATAATAAAGCTTTTTCTCGAGGTCTTTTAGTTAATGGATATTCTCTAACTTTCATTATTCATTAAAGAAAGGAAAGGTAATACCTTTCCTTATCTTATACACCTTCTTATTGGACCTGCAAAATAAATGCTTTTAAATAAATAGCGGATGATTCCAAACATGATTATTCCTCCACCACTAGTTTCTTGCATTTGTTTTTTTGTTAGTTCTTTCATTAGCGCCACTCCAATGATAAGAATTTAGGAATTGATATTCTTCCTCTGGCTGACCTAATAATCTTATAAACGCCAGCTCCGACAACTATACAAATAAGAACTGTACCTACTCCACCACCACTGACTTCCATTTGATCCATAATACATAATTCATTCATTTCATTTCCTCCTTTTTAGAGGCTACTACATTCCACTAACTATCCTCATTTATATATACCTAGAATTATTAATATTTACTTTAAAAAAACCGTAAATAATATTATTTACGGTTAATAATTATAGGTTATCTAGTTGTTGCTTAGTAGTTTCATATTTAGCTTTATAATCTTCTAATTTAGCTTTTTCTTCATCTACTTTTGCTTTAGGAGCCTTTGATACAAACTTTTCATTAGAAAGCATTCCATTACTACGTTTGATTTCTCCTTCTAGTCTTTTAAGTTCTTTAACTAACTTTTCTTTTTCAGCTTCTTTATCTACATAGTTTCCAAGTTCAACAATTAATGAATTACCACCTTTAATTGTTTTAGTAGCAATATCATCAGAATTATCAATATTGTAACCAATACATTTACCATTACATAATTTAGTAATATATGGTTGGCAAGTTTCTAATAATTCTTTTAATTGTTTATTGCTTGTTGATATAGAGTATTCAACATCGATAGAATTCTTAATTGTATATTCAGTTCTTATTTCTCTAATTCCTTTAATAACATCAATTAAATAATCGAATTGATCAGCAATATCTTCATTATTAAATTCATCATTTATTTGAGGATAAGAAGATAAACAAATAGATTCATGTAAATGAGGAATTGTTTGATATATTTCTTCAGTAACAAATGGCATAAAAGGATGTAACATTTTTACAATCGCATTTAATACATAAACAAGTGTATTTAAACTAGCTTCTTTTTCTTTTGCATTTTCACTATTTAAATGAACTTTGCTAAGTTCAATATACCATGAACAAAAATCATTCCATATAAATTTATAAAGTTCACTTCCAACATTAACAAATTCAAATTTGTCCATGTTTGTTTCAACTTCTTTAATAACATTATTTAAACGATTTAAAATCCATTTATCACAAAGATTAAGATTAGAACTATCAATATCTTGATATTTAGCATCTTCTGGTAAATTCATTAATACAAATCGAGCAGAATTCCAAATCTTATTAATAAAGTTCCAAGAAGCTTCTAGTTTATTAGAAGTGTATCTAAGATCCATTCCAGGAGCTGAATTAGTTGTTAAGAACCATCTTAATGAATCCGCCCCATATTCATCGATAACATCCATTGGATCAATACCATTTCCTAAAGATTTAGACATTTTTCTTCCTTGTTCATCTCTAATTAGCCCATGAATCAAAACATGTTTAAATGGAGCTTTACCAGTAAATTCTTTAGATTGGAAAATCATTCTACTTACCCAAAAGAATATAATATCGTAACCTGTAACTAATGTATTAGTAGGAAAGTATCTTTTAAATAATGGATCTTCTGTATTAGGCCATCCCATCGTACTAAATGGCCACAATGCAGATGAAAACCAAGTATCTAAAACATCTTCATCTTGTTTATAGTTTTCAATATCTTCAGGTGGTTTTTTACCAACATATACTTCTCCAGTTTCTTTATGATACCAAGCGGGTACACGATGTCCCCACCAAAGTTGTCTCGAAATACACCAATCTTCAATATTATCCATCCATTGAGTAAATGTTTTTTCAAATCTTTCAGGAACAAAGTTAACTTTATCATCAGTTTTTTGAAGTTCTAAAGCTGCTTTAGCTAAAGGTTTCATTTTTACAAACCATTGTTTAGAAAGATATGGTTCTACAATAGCTCCTGATCTTTCTGAGTGACCAACAGGATGAGTATGTTCTTCAATATGATCAACAACCCCAGCCTTTTCAAAATCATTAACTAACGCTTCACGGCATTCAAAACGATCCATGTTAGTATATTTACCACACATTTCATTCATCGTACCATCATCATTCATACATACTGGCATTTCTAAATTATATTTTTTAGCTAGAGCAAAGTCATTTGGATCATGAGCTGGCGTACATTTCATTACAGCTGTACCAAAACTCATATCAATATAACTATCAGCCATGATTGGCAGTTCATCACCATTAGCAGGGTTAATCGCATGCATTCCAACAATATCTTTGTATCGTTCATCATCTGGATGAACAAAGATTGCTTGGTCAGCAAACATTGTTTCTGGACGTGTAGTAGCAATTACTAACTCTTGTCCATTTTCTACTACTTTGTATTTGAAATAATACATATGTCCAGGTATTTCTTTATGGATTACTTCAATATTAGAAAGGGCTGTTCTTTGAACTGGGTCCCAGTTAATAATTCTTTCACCTTGATAAATTAATCCTTTTTCATATAACTTTACAAATACTTCTTTAACAGCATCACTAAGTCCTTCATCTAAAGTAAATCTTTCTTTAGAATAATCTAAAGACAAACCTAGTTTTTCCCATTGTGCTCTAATAATAGAAGCATATTCTTCTTTCCATGACCAAGCTTTTTCTAAGAATTTTTCTCTTCCTAAATCATATCTAGAAATTCCTTCTTCTCTCATTCGAGCTTCAACTTTAGCTTGTGTAGCAATTCCGGCATGATCCATTCCTGGAAGCCATAAAACATCATAGCCTTGCATTCTTTTATATCGGCATACCATATCTTGAAGAGTAGTATCCCAAGCATGTCCTAAATGTAGTTTTCCAGTAACATTAGGAGGAGGAATAACAATACTATAAGGTTTTTTAGTTAAGTCTCCCGCCTCAAAGTATTTTTTATCTATCCAAGTTTGATATTTATTTTTTTCTACTGTTAAATGGTTATATTTACTATCTAATTGTTTTACCATTATTTTCACCCTCTTATATCTTAGTCTTTATCAATAAAATCATCTTTATTACTTCTAATATAGTCTCCCATTCTTTTTACTATATTTGAAGATCTTAATTCAGTTGTAATTGCATTTGTGAAATCACTGAAATTGTATGTACTATATTCTGAATCGTCATCATCTTCTCTATCTTCTTCAATAAGTGTTGCTAGGTGATGAGCTGCTTCCATTAATTTAGATGCTTCTAAGCATCCAACAATCTTAAGTGCCTCTTCAACATATGGGACATAACTCTTATAAGGTTCTTCTAAGAAATAGGTATGAATAGAACCATTTCTTACTGTTGAAATAGAATTTTCAATTTGATATATCGCATAGATATATTTTTCACCAGTAGTTAGAGTATCCACTAATTCTTGATCAATATCATCGCTTTCATAAATCATATCTTCTTTATGCATAATATGATAAAGAATTGCATGAGTTAATTCTTCATCTGGTATTTCATCAAATTCTGATGAAGTAATATGTTCATATTTTTCTTTTTTAACTTCTTCCTTAGCAATATGTTCAGCTTGTATTTTTTTGTTTTTTTGAATTCTTCTAAAGTAATTAATACATAAAAAAACACAAAGCACCATAAACATCGTAATAATCATACTATTTGTATCCATAATTGTTCCTCTTTCTTTCCATTAAAAAAAGCCATCCTATCTAAGGACGACTTTATCGCGTTACCACCTTAGTTCATAACAATTGTTATGCCCTCTTATCACTTTAACGCAGCTACTCGTGATTAGTTACTATTAGTTCACTAATCAAGCTCCTAGGCTACCTTCATATTAGTTATCTTCCCTATTTCCACCATCAAGAGATCTCTAAAAGACTAATAATATTACTCTTCCTATTCAATGCTAAATTCATTCTAACAAAACTACTTATCTTATGCAATTATTATTCAAAATTTACTCCAGTTAAATGATATATTTCTTGCCAAACTTCATTAATTCCAGTTTTCTTTAAAGAAGAAAATCTAAAGAATTTATCTCTTTTATCTAAGTTTAAAGTTTCTTTAATTAGTTTTTCATTCTTTTTTAAATCGTTTCTTTTTAGTTTGTCTTCTTTGGTAGCTACTACCAAAACAGGAACGTTATAATGTTTGATAAATTCATACATACTAATATCATCTTTAGTTGGTTTATGTCGATAATCAACTAATAAAATCATTCCTCTTAAAGTATTTCTTTTTGATAAGTACTCATCCATCATTTTACCAAATGACTTAGTCATTTCATCATTTACCTTTGCATAACCATAACCTGGTACATCAACTAAAGTTAAGGCATCATTTACATTATAAAAGTTCAAAGTTCTAGTTTTACCTGGAGTAGCGGATACTCTAGCCAAAGCTTTTCGACTAAGGATTGTATTTATAAATGATGATTTACCAACATTACTTCTTCCTGCCAACATTATTTCTGGAGAATCTTCTTCTGGCCATTGAGATGACCATACTGCTGATAAAACATATTCTGCTTTATTTATTTTTGCCATTTTTATCACCCAAATCATCTTACCATAGAATTTTTTAAATTAATACAAAAAGAAAAGAAGCTAAGGCTTCTTTACTTTACAATTGCGTTTTTGATATAAGTATCCACATTATCAGCTAAAATGATGTTTAAATCTTTCTTAACTGATTCAGGTATTTCATCAATATCTTTTTCATTATCTTTCGGAATAATAATTGTTTTAATTCCTGAACGATGTGCAGAAATTGATTTCTCTTTAAGTCCACCAATTGGTAAAACATTACCATTTAGAGTTACTTCACCTGTCATTGCAACATCATTTCTAACTGGTAAGTTAGAGAATGATGAATAAATTGCAGTAGTTAAAGATACCCCAGCACTTGGTCCATCTTTTTTAACTGCACCTTCTGGTACATGAATATGAATATCTTCTTTATCAAAATCAATTTTATCTAAACGATATTTCTTCTTATTAGCCTTTAAATAGTCTAAGGCAATAGAAGCTGATTCTTTCATTACATCACCAAGTTGTCCAGTAACGTTGAATTTACCAGTTCCAGCAAAATGGTTTACTTCAATTGGAAGAATATCTCCCCCATATTGAGTATAAGCCATACCAGTTACAACTCCAACAGTATCCTTCTTAAGTTTCTTAGTATGATCAAATGGAGCTTTACCAAGATATTCTGTTAGTTTAGCTTGATTAATTGTAATTTTGCGTTTACCTTCTTGTAATATTTGAAGAACTGCTTTACGACAGATTTTAGCAATATATCTTTCTAATTCTCTGACACCAGCTTCTCGAGTATAGTGTTGAATTATTGTCATGATAGCATCATCTTTAAATACTAATTTAGAAGCAGATAAACCATGAGCTTTTAATTGTTTATTAATTAAATGTTCTTTAGCAATCATTAGTTTTTCTTGTTCAGTATAAGAAGAGACTTCAATGATTTCTAATCTATCTCTAAGCGGTTCAGGAATTGCTCCTAAATCATTAGCAGTAGCGATAAATAATACTTTAGATAAATCGTACGGTTCTTCAATGTAGTTATCAGAGAAGAATTGATTTTGTTCTGGATCCAATACTTCAAGCATTGCACTTGTTGGATCACCTTTATAATCAGAAGACATTTTATCAATTTCATCTAATAAGAATACTGGATTAACTACGCCAGCTTTAGACATTGCTTGAATAATTCTTCCTGGCATAGAACCAAGATATGTTCTTCTATGTCCTCTAACTTCCGCTTCATCTCTTACTCCACCAAGTGAAGCTTTAACAAATTTTCTATCAAGGGCTCTAGCAATACTTTTACTAATAGAAGTTTTACCAACACCTGGAGGCCCAACTAAACAAATAATAGGCGCCTTTAAAGAGTTAGTCATTTGTTTAACTCCTAAGTATTCTAGCACTCTTTCTTTTACTTTCTTTAAACCATAATGATCTTCTTCTAAAATTCTTTCAATTTCATTTAAATCTTCTTGGTCTTTTGTTTCTTCATACCAAGGAGTTTTTAAAACCCAATCAATATAACTTCTAACAACATTACTTTCAGCTGATGCCGCTGGCATCATTTCATAACGTTTTAATTCATCTTCAATCTTTTCCTTAATATAATCAGGATAAGGATTGTCTTTTAGTTTTTGTCTAATTGCATCAGTATCTTCATCTTTATCAACCGTATCACCTAATTCTTCTCTAATCGCTTTTAGTTTTTCTCTTAGATAGAATTCTTTTTGATTTTCATCAATTGATTGACGAACTTTATCGTTTATTTCTTCTTCAATTCTGTTGATTTCTTTTTCAGATTGAATAGAAGAAAGAATTGTAAGTAAACGATTATTTACTTCAATAGTTGATAGGATAGTTTGTTTGCGGTCTAATTCGATTGGTAGATATTGACCAACTGTATCAGCTAATTCATTAGCTGAAGCATGAGATAAAATAGTATTTTCAGCCTCAACCGGAAGATGAGGTAATTCTTTTCTTAAATCATCAAAGAAATCTGTCACTCTTCTTACTAAAGCTACTTCTTCGTTTTTATCTCCAAAAACATCTTCTAGAACTTCATAGCTAGCCATTAACGCTCCTTCTTTTGTAGAAAGGGCTTTAATCTTAACTCTCTTTTGTCCTGCAACAGTAAGCTTAATAGTTCCTTGAGCATCCCTACGCACTTTACGCTCAATTTTACATAATGTACCTATATGATATAAATCATCAAAAGTAGGTTCATTAACTGCTGGATTAATCTGTGAAACAAAAATAACATTTGAATCATAATCTTTTTCTGCTAAACCTACAGATAATAATGAAGTAGGTCTTCCAACATCTAATGTCACATCATTAAAAGGAAATACTAGTACTCCACGAGTAGCCACTATAGGTAATGTTTCTATAATCTCTTCCATCAGATATTCCTCCTTTATATTCTAAAAGACGCTTGAGCGTCTTTTATTTTTTAAGATTATCTTTTACTACATTTAAAGCTTTACGGCTAAGTAAATCAGATTCAATTCTTCCCATATTACCTTCAAAAATCTTTTTAACTTCATCTAATTCTCTTTGATAATATGAAGCAATTTCTTCTAATTCTTTATCTAATTCTTCTTTAGTTACTTCAAGCTTTTCAGCTTCAATAATTTGAAAAAGAATTGCATTTAATTTAACACGATCAGATGCTTGATCTTTAATATCTTCCTTAATTGCATCTTTATTTTTACCTGTGAATTGTTCATATAGTTCAAATGTCATACCTTGTTGTTTAAGATTTTGTTCAATCTCATTTAACATTTGGTTACATTCTTCTTCTACTAAAGCGACACTTTCTTCAACTTTACTAGAAGCAACAATTGCTTTAAATAAATCTTCATTAAATTTATTTTCTACTTCAGATTCTTTTTGAGCTTTAATTTGTGATTTTAAATGATCTTTTAATTGTTCTAGTGTTTCTACACCATCAATATTAACATCTTTAGCTAATTCATCATCAATTTCTGGTAATTTCTTTTCTTTAATTTCATGAACAGTTACTTTGAAAGTAGCTTCTTTTCCAGCTAAATCAGCAGCTTGGTATTCTTTTGGGAAAGTAACAACAACATCTTTAGTATCATTAACTTTCATTCCAATTAATTGTTCTTCAAATCCAGGAATGAATGATCCTGAACCGATTTCAAGTGGATAGTTTTCTCCTTTACCACCATCAAAAGCAACACCATCTACAAATCCTTCAAAGTCAATTACAGCAGTATCTCCGTTTTCAACTTTACCATCTTTATTAGAAAGTTCAGCATATTGAGCTTGGTATGATTCTAAAGCAGCATCAATATCTTTTTTAGCAACTGATACTTTTCCTTTTTTAACTTCTAATCCTTTATAGTCTCCTAGTTCAACTTCAGGTTTAACTGGAACCATAATCTTACAAGCTAATCCTTCATCATCAACTTTATCAATTGAGATTCCAGGTTGAGCTACTGGAGCAACTTCAGCTTTAGTTAAGATATCAACATAATTCTTTTGAAGAATTAAGTCAGTAGCTTCTTCAATAACGCTTGCTTTACTAATTTTAGCTTTAACTAGTTCAGCAGGTGCTTTACCTTCTCTGAATCCATCAACTTTAACATTTTTAGCAAGTTTATCTGTAGCTTCTTCTTTTGCTTCGTCCCATTCTTTTTTATCAAATGTTACTGTAATTTCAGTAACAGCATTCTCTAATCTTTTAGTACTTGTTTTCATTTCTATCTCCTTATATTTCCTAGGTATTATATTATAATCCCTAGTCCTTTTCAACTTATTTGGTAATATTATTATAGGCTTGTGAACTAAGTATTAACTAAATATTTAATATTCAACATTTTCAAGTGTTTGAAGTTTATCAAGGACTTGATTTCTATCACAATCATACATTTCTTCTAAGGCATCTAATTCAATATCTATAGATTGAAGAGCAGCCATATAATAATGAACTGCCGCAGCTATAACCTTATATTCATTTTCATCAATATAAGCTGGATATATTTCATATAAATAGTATTGAAGAAATTCTATACACATTTCTAAAAGTGAAGGATTATCATCTTCTAGACTTCTTTGTAAGTAACTAGTTATACTATCCGCTACTTCACTATTAATAACCATTGGTGCATATGAAGGATTAACTTCATATTCATTATTGTTTTTATTTACTACAAATTCTTCATCAATTTCTTGATCAATCATAAGTTCGATCATAACACTTTTGATAATTCCATCTTTACTTTTATCCGCTAAAAAGTTTCTTATTGAGGGAATTAATCGACGAATATTCATTGAACTCATTTGATCAATAACCATCAATAGAACTTCTTTTTTGACATCATCTCGTTCTAAAACTGATTCAATATCTTCTTCTTTAAAGACTTTATCTTTATATTCATATTCTTTATTTAATTCTTGCTTTTCTAAAAGCAATTCATCATATGCAGCGTTATATGTTGATTCATAGTTATATGGAATATAAGGCATAGATAGTTCTTTAACTAATATATCAATAGCTTCTTCGTATTCTTGTAGTTCTTTTAAGATAGATACATAAATACCTACTACATCGTAGTAGGTTTTACTAGCTTTATCTAAAGCATCTTTACCTTCTATTTTAGCTTTGTCATATTCTCCTAGACCACATAAACATATTAATCGATTATATCTAACATCCTCATCTGATAAATCAGTTAAAGATTCTAAAGCTTCATTAAATCTTCCTTCTTCGATTAAATTACTCATCATTATCATCCTTTTGTTCATCTTCAAGATCAAAAGTATATTCCTCACTTGGTTTACCTTTATCTTGTTCATCCATTAATTCATCTAATACTTTAGTATAGGCTTCAGGTTTTCCAACCTTAGCAAAATTATCATCCTTTAAAGGCATATTATCACTCCTTGTTTAGAATAAATATTATATAGATATTAGCAATAAATGCAATTAATGAGCCTCCAAGAATTAGATATTCTTTTAAGCCTTGACTAGTTTCAATAAAGTTAGCAATAACACACACTAGCATCATAATACATATAAGCACACTATATATTTTACCATTACCATATTTTTTATAATTGTAATAAACATTGAACAATAAACCAATTAGTCCAATAACCATTACAATAATTCCATTACTAAGTAAATCCATAAAATCCTCCTATAACATTTGATAAAGCATTATCATTAAAGGCATTGTAATTATACAAAAGATTACTGATAAAACATTCATTGCTGAAGCATATCCTGGATGTTTATCATACAGTTGAGCAAACTGGGTAACTGTTGATCCAGCTGGTGCACTAGCTGCTAACACTGTAATAAGTAAAATCTTAAATCCTTCTGGATGAAGACTTTGAATGTTACATAATTTAAAAACCCCAATAACAATTAAAGGATATACTACTAATCTTAAAAAGCAAATTAAATAAGTCCTTTTAGAAGCGAATACATTTTTGAAATTAATATTTGCAAGTACCATTCCTATTACTAGCATACTTAAAGGACCAATCATATTTCCGATATTAGTAACTGGTGTTGCAATCATGGAAGGAAGTTGAATTTTAAATACAAATAATAATATTCCAATAAATATTGATATAACATTGATATTTAAAAGAATCTTTTTAAAAGAAAAATCATTTTCTTCACAAACAAGCGCTTTACAATGAGTCCAAAGTAGAATTGTTTGAATAATCATATATCCACTACAATATAATACCCATTTAGGTCCTAAGACAGCACTTACTAAAGGAATTACTAAATTACCAGAATTGGAATACATTACGGTTGCTTTTTCAATATTCATAAAATGAAACATTTTATCAAAGATTGGGGTTATCACAAAAAATATTATATGGACAATGCCTGCTGCTAAAAAAGAAAGCATTAATCCATTGAATGTATCTTTAGTAAATTCTATTTGAAAGGCATTAATTATTGTACATGGAGCGACAACATATAAAACTAAGGTTGAGATAGTTTTGCTGTCAAATGTTGATAAAACCTTCATTTTTACAATCACAAATCCAAGTACTACGATTAGAAACAATCCAATTATTTGTTTAATTAAAAGTATGCTAAGTTCCATTTTTCCACCTCAAGTCATTATATACATATTTATAACGATAGTCTTGAGTTTTTCAAAATATAAAAATATTTTTTAAATTATTTAACTGTAATATAAACATACTCTGATTTAGCACCAGTTTTTATTGGATATCCCCATCCGGCTATCCCACTAGATGTATATGCAACAAACTTTCCATCATCCTTTGTACCATATACCAAAGTACCTTGAACTAGATGTTCAAATATTCCTGCTGGCCATATTTGACCACCATGAGTATGTCCTGAAAGTTGAAGATTAACTCCATATTTTTCATTGTTATCTAAATCTAATGGTTGATGATCTAACATAATAATATAATTGTTCTTATTAACATCTTTCATTAATTCTTTAGTTGTTTTTCTTTTGATATTATCAGAGAAGCCAGGATCTTTACGACCAATAATTGTAATATTATCAACTGTATATGGTTCATCTTCTAAACAGATTATTTTATTACTTTCAACAGTTTCTCTTACTTGTTGATGATTAAATGGAGGATTTGAACTATAGGTAGCAGAATCATGATTTCCAAAGACATAATACACTCCTTTAGTATTATAGATATCACCTAAAAGTTTAAAACATTCTTCCATTTCTTTTTTTGTTGTACTTTCATCAACAATATCGCCAGTTAAAACAACAATATCTGGTTTTGTTTGACTCATTTCATTACATAATTTTTTCAATTTACTAGTTCCCATAGTTGTACCCATATGTAAATCAGTGATTTGAAGAATTGTTAAATCATTCACTTTTGAACTAGTAAAATTCTTATTTGTTTGAGAAACATGATTCATATTGTATAAACCATATCCAAGAAACATACTAGCAATCACAATTGAAATGATACCTGTTTGATAGATATATCTAAATAACCCATTGTTCTTTAAAAAGATATTTACTAATTCTAATACTAATGAAATAACAACGAAATGATAAAGAACAATCGTATATAATCTAAAGAAATTATAAGCTGGAAGTACTATTAGTATCGAAATTATTGCTACTAACACTACCACCTTACCTGTAAATTCAATATTTAAAATATTTATTAAAAATCTTTTTAGAAAGTGAAATATATATATTCCACTACCTATCATTCCTAGTCCTCCTAGTAATAAATAACCAATCATACTAACCTCCTTGTATCATTTTAATAAATGATTATTCAATATAATAAAGCTTGAAGTGAACTTCAAGTCAAGAAAAAGTAGAAAAATTTTCTACTTTCTTCGTCCTGGTCCATAATTTTCATTTTCTCTTTTTAATAAAGTATTATCAAAATCATCTAAAAGAGATTCTAATTCATTAATTGTTTTATCTAAAGCATCTCTTTTTTGATATAAAGATTTTAATCTTTCATCCAAGATAGTTTTTCTTTCATCAATGGTTATTAATCCTTGATGAAATAAGTCTACATATTGTTTGATATCTTGAATACTTAAACCAGCTTCTCGCATTATTTTGATAAAACGGATTCTTCTTAAGTCTTTATCTTGGTAGTTTCTAATTCCACTTTGATCTTTTTCAACAGGATCTATTAGTCCAGTTTTTTCATAATACCTTAGAGTATCAGCACTTAACCCATATTCTTTTGCAACTTGACCTATCTTCATAGATTACCTCCGACAAAAATTATAGCACAAAACATAAAAAATATTACGATAAGCATACATATATATAAGTAGAAATAACACTCATTTTATTATAATATGTACATAAATACGTAGGGAAAATATGAAGAAGAGTAATTCAAATCTGACAAATAAATACAATTCTTTAGATAGTAAAATTAGAAGATTAATAATTCTAAGCTTAGTAATAGGTTTAGTCTTTTTAGGTTTTACTGTTTTACCATCTAGTAGTGAAACTATTAATGATAAAGAAGAAAGTACTAACACTATTTTAAAAAACTATGAAAAAGGTAGTGTCGCGGCGGTAGAAGAAAAGATATCAAGTAAAAAAGCCGAAGCTTTAAGAGCAAGTAATGCCCCAGTTAAAGACCGGTTTATAAGTAGTATTGTTCTTGGGGATAGTATTGCTGAAGGAATAACTGATTATTCTATTTTAACAAAAGAACAATGTATTGGGACAAGAGGTCAAAGGATAGATAATATGAGTTCTACTTTTGACAGCATTAAAGCCACTAATCCTAAACATATCTTTTTAAACTATGGTATGAATGATATTACCTATGTACTAGGTAATGCTGATAAATTCTATAATAATTATAAAACGACTGTGGAAATGATTAAAAAAGCCTTGCCTACAGCTAAAATTTATATAAATTGTTTACTACCTGTATCATCTAGTATTGTTAGTAAAAAACCATCTTACAAAAAATATAATGATTTTAATGCAAAACTAAAACAATTATCTAAAGAAGAAGGATGTACTTATATTGATAATATAGAAATCTTCAATAGTATTCCTAATAAATATGAACCAGATGGCATTCATCCCACTAAAACTTATTATAAATTATGGGTTGATCATATGATGGAAGTTGCGGGGTTATAGAAAAATGAAATACATTAAATATAGCATAATTGGGATTGTCATCATATTACTTATCATTCCTTTTACTAGAGTGGAAAAAGATATTCCCATTAATAGTTTTAATAAAACAGTAACTAAAAATGTTGATAAAAACATTGTGAGTAAAGTCGATATAAATAAAGTTCGACAATTATATAAAATTAGTAAAAATTCGGTAGAATCATTTATAGCCTATGAGCCAACTAATTTTATGAGTGTTGAAGAAATAGTTATTATGCGTCAAACAAATAGTGACATAAGAAAACAATTACTGGAAAGTGCTAATAATCATATTAAAAGTCAAATAAAAGCTTTTGAAGGATATGGTGTTAAGCAAACTAAATTACTTAAAAAAGCTGAAGTTTTTGAAAAAGGAAATTATGTAATTGTGATTGTCGATAATAAGTCGAGAGATATAAAAAATGAGTTAGAGGCTTGTTTTTAAAAGGAGGAAATATGTCGTTTAGTACCTTATTGTTTGTATTTAAATTTTTACCAATCGTACTATTGCTTTATTTTTTAGTACCGATAAAACTAAAGAATCCCCTACTTTTAATTGCAAGTTTGTTTTTCTATGCATGGGGTGAACCTATTTATGTCTTTTTACTACTATTTATGATTCTATTAAATTATTTATTTGGACTTTGGATAGAACAAACTAAAAATAAATTTGAAGCCTTATGTTTAAGTATTGGCCTTAATATATTTATTCTTTTCTATTTTAAGTATTATTCTTTTGTCTTAGATACACTATTTTCTATTTTACCTTTTAAGTTAGAATATAAAATGTTTGATATGCCACTAGGTGTTTCTTTCTTTATCTTTTCATGTTTAGCTTATTTATTTGATATTTACTATAAGAAAACTAAAGCTGAACATAATATATTTAATTTTGCGTTATTTGTATCATTCTTTCCAAAACTTGTAATGGGACCGATAACTACTTATTCACAGTTTAAACCTCAAATAAGAAATCATCCCATCAGAACAAATTTACTTAATACTGGTGCTAGACGATTTATTATTGGTTTAGCTCAAAAAGTAATCTTAGCTAATACCTTTGCATCATTATATAGTTCTTTAAATGCTAGTGATGGTCTGTCAGCTTGGCTATTAATGATTGCTTACACATTAGATATCTACTTTGATTTTGTAGGATACACTAATATGGCCATTGGCCTTGGTAATATCTTTGGATTTACTTTACCAGAAAACTTCAACTATCCTTATCTAAGTCTTTCTGTATCTGACTTTTGGCGGAGGTGGCATATAACTTTAGGTAGTTTCTTTAGAGACTATGTTTATATCCCTCTTGGAGGTAATAGAGTACCTTTTAAAAGACATATTATTAACTTATTAATTGTTTGGATGCTGACGGGTTTATGGCATGGGGCTAATTGGACATTTATCTTTTGGGGACTTTACTATGGCGTTATATTAATACTTGAAAAATATTTATTAAAAGATATAAAAAGAATCCTGCCTAGTTTTATCAATTGGTTAATTACTATCTTTTTAATTATGATTGGTTGGGTGTTCTTTTCTAGTCCATCAATTGGTGACGCGTTTAATACAATTATTCATTTATTCTCATTTAGTACTAGCAGTGCATCTCTATTCTATTTAAAGACTTATAGTATTTATTTAATTATTGGAATTATTGGATGTACGCCATTACTTAAAAATATTGGAATTAATTTAAATAAGAAGTTCAATCAATATTATTATTTAATAAACAATGCTTCTGGAGCAATGCTTTTAATTATTAGTATTGCATATATGATTAGTAGTACATATCAATCATTCTTATATTTTTCATTTTAAAAGAAAGGAGTTTATATGAAGAAAACTAGAATAAATAAAAACTTTGGGATGATATTCATCCTTGGAATAATACTTTCTATTGGTTCGATTAGTTCTTTATTTCATAGTGATAATACCTATTCACCATATGAAAATAGATCACTTGAAACTAGTCCTACTTTTTCTTTATCATCTTGGAATGATAAGTCTTTTCAAACAAATTATTCTAATTATACTAATGATCAATTTCCTGGAAGAAATCGATGGATGTCAACTAAAACTAGATTAGAATTAGCTGAAGGTGTAAAAAAATTCCAAGATGTTTATATTGGTAGTGATAATTATTTAATCCAAACTGATCAAAACACTTCAACTGATAAAGGTCAAAGTCGAATTAATGCCATAAATTCTTTTAAATCAAAGTATTCTTCTATGAACTTCACAACTGTTTTAGTTCCTAACAAAATTAGTATATATGAAGATAAACTTCCTAGTAACGCGACTAAAAGTAATCAAAATGAACTATATGATTATTTTAATAACAATATCGATGGTAGTATTAAAAAGATAGATACAAGGTCTATCCTTAAAAGTCATGCCAATGAAGAAATCTTCTATCATACCGACCATCATTGGACAACTAAAGGAGCTAAGTATGTGGCAGATAATGTCGTAGGAACTAAGCAAAAGTATGATATTAAACTTAGTAATGATGATTTTAGTGGAACTCTAGCTAATAAGATTGGCTATCGTCCTACCAAAGATACAATTAATATTTATTTAAACAAAAGTAAATCATTTAAATATGTTGTAAATTATTTAGATACTAATACTAAAACTACAAGTTTCTATGATTCATCTAAACAACAATCTACTGATGCTTATGATGTATTTTTAGGCGGAAATCATCCTTGTATTAAAATTAAAACTACTAATTCAAATAATAAAAAACTACTAATCTTTAAAGATTCGTACGCTAATTGTTTTATCCCTTTTATTGCTCCATATTATAGTGAAATTACAATTGTTGATCCTCGCTACTACTATGATGATATCAATACTCTAATTGAAGATAACCAAATAAATGAAGTTATGTTTGTATATAATATGAATACATTTTATAGCGACACATCTTTAGAAGACCTTATTAAATAATAAAACGACTATCTAACAAATAGATAGTCGTTTTTAGTTTAGTAGTAATCTAGCATTTTTCACATTTATGATAAGTGTCTACTAAATTAGAAGAAGTATTACAATGCATGTTACCACAGCTTCCACAATTACCACCACAAGAGTGTTTTCCACTTTTGTGATCATTGTGCATTTTTTTAATTATACAAGTTACAAGGATTAAAATAATAATTAGAACAATAGCTGATGAAAAATTCATTTTAACTTCTCCTTTCTACTTTACTGAAAAATCTATATCTAATTGATTACTTTGTTTAACTGGTCTAAATAACAAGTAGATAACTAAAGTAATTAATACTAATGCAACTAAAGTACCTAAGGTAAATATTCCAGTTATCGCAAATGAACCAATTTGATAAATAATTAAAGCTACTACATAAGCAAAGACACATTGATATGTGATTGCAAAGACTGTCCATTTAGGGTTGTTCATTTCTCTTTTAATAGCACCCATGGCTGCAAAGCATGGAGCACATAATAAGTTAAAGGCTAAGAATGAATAGGCTGACAAAGCCGTAAAACTAGTAGCTAACGTAGTCCAAATTTCATTTCCATTTTCTCCTACTTCACCAAAGTGATATAGTTGTCCAAATGTTCCAACTACATTTTCTTTAGCCACCAGTCCAGTCATAGAAGCAACTGTTGCTTTCCAATCACCCCATCCAAGAGGTGTAAAGATCCAAGCAAATAGTTTCCCAATTGATGCTAGTAATGAATTATTGATATCCTGTACCATTTTGAAGGTTCCACCTTCAAATCCAAAGGATTGTAAAAACCAAATACAAATAGTAGATAGAAGTATTACTGTTCCAGCTTTCTTAATAAAGGAATATCCTCTCTCCCACATGCTTCTTAAAACATTTATTATTCTTGGAAGATGATATTCTGGCATTTCCATTACAAATGGTGATGGCTCACCAACGAATATTTTTGTTTTCTTTAAAATGATTCCTGAAATTATAATCGCCCCTACTCCAAGGAAATATGCACTTGGAGCTACCCAACTAGCTTTATTAAATAACGCTCCACTAATAAGGGCAATAATAGGAAGTTTAGCACTACAAGGAATGAAGGTAGTTGTCATAATGGTCATTTTACGATCACGATCGTTTTCAATGGTTCTACTAGCCATTATACCCGGTACTCCACATCCACTTCCTATTAACATTGGGATAAAAGATTTACCCGATAAGCCAAATTTTCTAAAGATTCTATCCATGATAAAAGCTACTCTTGCCATGTAGCCACAATCCTCTAGGACTGCTAAAAAGGCAAATAAGACAAACATCTGAGGTACAAATCCTAGTACTGCTCCAACTCCACCAACAATACCATCTAGAATTAAACTTTGAAGCCATCCTACGCAGTTTATACTATTTAATAGTCCTTCAATAGCTGGTGGAATGATTGTTCCAAATAGGACATCATTAGTCCAATCTGTAACTATCGTCCCAACACTAGTAACTGACACAAAATAAACGATATACATAATCACTGCAAAGATAGGTAATGCTAAAAATCGATTAGTCACAATTTTATCAATCTTATCAGATGTAGTAAGTTTTTCTTTAACATTTCTTTTGTAACAATCATCAATAATACTAGTTATATATTCATATCTCGCATTAGTAATAATACTCTCTGAATCATCATCTAATTTTATTTCTAAATTTTTAATTAAGGTTTCATTGTCAACTTTAATTAATTCTTTAATTTTATTATCTCTTTCAAATAATTTAATGGCATAAAATAGTTTTTTATTTTCATCTAGATTAGATGGTAATGTATCAATTATTCTATTAAGAGTTTCAGTAATATCATTATCATAAATATTATGATTATTTACTTTTTGATTAGTTAATTCTTTTACTTTTTGTGTTAAAGAATCGATACCTTCTTTTTTAAGGGCTGAAATACTAATGACTGGACATCCAAGTTCTTTGGATAGTTGGTTATAATCTATTATATCCCCTCTTTTTTGAACTACATCTAACATATTAACAGCTAAAACTGTTGGAATATTAAGTTCTAATAATTGAGTTGTTAGATAGAGATTTCTTTCTAGATTAGATCCATCTACAATATTAATTAAAACATCCACTTTTTCATTAAGTAAGAATTCCCTAGAAACTACTTCCTCTAAAGTATATGGAGATAAAGAATAGATACCTGGTAAGTCAGTTATTTCTATTTCTTTATCATTTTTAAATTTCCCTGTTTTCTTTTCTACTGTTACTCCTGGCCAGTTTCCCACAAACTGATTAGAGCCGGTAAGTAAATTAAATAAGGTTGTTTTTCCACTATTTGGATTTCCGGCTAACGCTACTTTTATCGACATTTCTTTCTCCTTTGTTAGTTAGTTTTCACTAACTTATTATTAAAAATATAAGATGTTAAATAACATCTATTAAAGCTGCATCTTCTTTTCTAAGAGATAATTCATACCCTCTTACAGTGACTTCAACTGGATCACCTAATGGGGCTACTTTACGAACATAAACGCTAACTCCTTTGGTTATACCCATATCCATGATTCTTCTTTTTGTAGCACCTTGTCCATTTAGTTTGACTATTTGAACACTTTCTCCTACTTTTACATCTTTTAATGTCATCTGCTTCTCCTTTTAAACACTGATCTTATTAGCTAATTCTTTACTTAAGGCCACCCGAGTATTTTTAATACTAACAATAATATTCTCATTAACCTTGTTGATAATCGTTACTTCACTTCCAGTAACAAATCCAAGATTTTCTAAATGATGTTTCGTTTCGATGTTTCCTCCTACATTCAAGATAGTATTAGTATCATTAATACTTGCAAACGCTAATGGCATAATTATTCCTCCTTTGTTAGTTATAACTAACTAGTTAACAAAATTAATAGTTAGGTATTCCTAACTCACTATCAGTATACTTATCTAAAAAATGTTGTCAAGAGAAAATAAAAACCATTGAAATTAATCAATGGTTATTTTTAAATGGCGTCCACGAGGGGATTCGAACCCATGACCGCACGCTTAGAAGGCGTGTGCTCTATCCAGCTGAGCTACGTAGACATAACTTGACTGCTTTCCTATAATAACATAGGAAAAATGCAGTTTCAAGATATTTTAAAGGATATCATTAATATTCTTTAAATTCATATTTTAGATTATCTCCATCAACATATAATACACAATATGATCGATTAGAATCACGTCTAGGAAGAGTTGTTGAACCAGGATTAATAAGAGTAAAGTTACCCTTTTGTTCAAACATAGGTACATGCGTGTGCCCTGATAAAAGGACATCACAATGATATTCTTTTAAAAGATCAACCATCTTTTCTTCTCTTTCATAGTAGCCAAATTGATGACCATGAACAACAAAGAAAGATAAACCTTCTACTTCAAATCTTTTATATTCATCATAGGGTAGTCCCCAATCATTATTTCCAGCAACTACTATCCATTGTTCAAGTAAATCAGGACTAGCTTCTGAATCTCCACAATGAACATAATAATCAGCATCTGATTCTTTATATTGGATATCTACTATAGCACTATCTTCACCATGATTATCAGACATAACAACAATCTTTTTCATCATTACTCTCCTTATGTTTATTAATCTTTAAATTCTTCTAAACATTGATTATTATTTTTAATCTTAGTGGCATTTTCAACCCCAACATAACGATATAATGTTGGATTGTAATTAACCCCTGTAGTGGCTTCTTTTCCACTAGGATATCTTAAAATATAACCATACTTATAACTATTTTCCATTAACCATTTAGACACTTCACTACCACCAAAATCTTCGTCACTATAACCTTCTATTGATAGTTTTACTGTAGTTCCTAGTTGAAGTTCACTATAACCAGCAGTAGCATTATTTTCTAGTTGTAAAGTGTTATAGTCAACATATCCTTGTTGAACAATAAATCTCCCCTTAATACTCTCTTTCATATCTTTATACATGTTTAATAAATTAGTATAGGCATCTCTTTGAAGATAGATCGAGTATTTTACTCTTGGTACACCTTCAATAATATTTAGTCTTTCAGGCTCATAACTACCAATAAAATTAGAACTATTTACTACTGAAGTAAGCGGTGATAATCTAACAATTCTACTTACATTTTCAGGAATTTGAGTAGTAAGTAAAACTTTTAATGAGTCTTTTGAATAATTATTAACTAAAGATTTAAAAGTTTTATCTAAATTCATGTTTTCATTAATATCTTCTAATATTTTAACATAATTATTTGTATCACTGATATAAGTATAATCATTATCATCATAAATAATCTTTGTACGTTGATAATACGTACAATTATCAAAATCAAAGTTTTGATTATCACTTAAATAAGCTTTAATTAAATCGTCATGCATTAATGTATTAAAGTTAGTTGATGCCCTATTTCCATATTGCGTTGTTAGTAAATTAACAATATTATTACCAACACTAATAATTTCAGAGTTACTGCTATATTCTTTAGTGCTTTTTAAGGCATTGTAATAAGTATAGTTTTGAAGTTTGAAATCTTTTTCTTCAATATAATCAATGAATTTACTTACTGGAATAGCGTTATCAACTAAATAGTCTTGTTCGTCTTCATCTAAGTATCTTTCAATTAAGGCTCTATTATCATTATCAATTCCATTGACACGATAAAAACGATCGTACTTCATATTAAGTCCGACAAACACTAAAACAAAACAAATTGTTACTATTATATATAAAGATAATCTTTTTAATTTCATCTATTTCACCTGCCACCATTATATCTTAATATGTCTTAAAAATAAATATACACTTATTCAGGATGAATAAGTGTATATAAAGTGTTAGCCACTTCTTTAGGTAATACTTCTTCAAGTTCTTCTTTAGAAGCACTTTTTATATTTTTTAAGGATCCAAAATGTCTTAATAGGACCTTCTTTCGCTTCGGTCCAATGCCTTCAACATCATCTAAAATAGATTTAATCATTCCTTTACTTCTAATGTCTTTATGAAAACTAATAGCAAAGCGATGGACTTCATCTTGCATTCTACTTAATAAGAAGAATAATTGAGATCTTTTAGATATCTTAATTTCTTCTCCATTTTCATCTAGCAGCATAGCTGTATTATGATTATCATCTTTAGCAAGTCCACAGACTTTAATCCCCATATTTAAAGAATCAATAACTTCTTTAGCGACTTTAATTTGGCCCTTACCCCCATCAACAATTATTAAATCTGGTCTAGGTAGATTATCAACTAAAACTCGATAGTATCTTCGATAGATTACTTCTTTCATACTTCCATAATCATCAGGGCCTTCCACAGTTTTTATTTTAAATTTACGGTATCCTTTCTTAAAAGGCACCCCATCTTTAAAGCAAACCATTCCCGCCACCGCATAACTACCTTGAATATTAGAGTTATCAAATAATTCAATAGTATGCATATTAGGTATCTTTAAAAGATCTGATAGTTCTTTCATTGCCCCAACAGTTGCTTTTTCATTTTTGTCCATTAATAAGAATTTCTTTTCTAAATACTCTTTGGAATTTTTAATAGCCATTTTCACTAAATTAAGTTTTTGACCACGTTGTGGTTGATTGATTTTACATTCTAATATTTCTTTTAATAATTCAATATTTAAATCCTTGGGTAGTAATAATTCCTTAGGATAAGTATTCTTTTGATAAAAAGTAACGATAAAATGAATGATTTGTTCTTCAACATCATCACTAACTGGAATTAAGTCTAGATTACGAGATAATAGTTTACCATTACGCATAAAATATATTTGAATAGATAAATAGCCTTTATCTTGATAATAGCCAATAATATCACGGTCGACTTGATCTTTAAATTGAACATGTTGTTTAGCTGTAACGTGATCAATATAAGTTATTAAATCCCGATATTCTTTAGCTTGTTCAAAGTTTAATTCATTCGATGCTTTTACCATTTTACTAGTTAAATCATTTATTATTGAAGATGTATCACCTTTAATAAATGAATTAATTTGTTTGGTAATGTCTTTATATACATTAGGATCTATTTCATTAATACATGGTCCAACACACTGATTTAAAGAATAGAATAAACATGGTTTACTAGGAATATTTTTACATTTTCTAAGAGGATACAATCTATTTAATAAATTGAATGTTTCTCTAGCTGCCGTAGCATCTGGAAAAGGACCATAGTAATAATGTTTTTTATCTTTGGCATTTCTTACTATTTTTAAGGTTGGATGTTTTTCTTTTGTGAGTTCAATATATGGATAATAAGAATTATCCATAAACATAATGTTATATTTAGGTTGGTAATCTTTAATAAGGTTTATTTCTAATAAGAGAGCTTCTTTTTCGCTATCTGTAACGATATATTCAAAATCATTTATTTCTTCAACTAACTTAGTAGTTTTATAATTATGAACTCCGTTAAAATAAGAAGATACTCTATTCTTTAGATTTTTAGCTTTACCGACATAAATAATAGTTCCATCCTTATCCTTCATTTGATAAGAACCTGGTTTACTAGGCAGTAAAGATAATTTGTCTTTTATATATTTTTGATTATACATTATTCAAAATACACTAATGTAGCGCCTAAACCACCTTCATTAGGTCCTCCGTCACGGTAACTTACAACATTTTTATTTTTATCTAAAAGATTATGAACTCCATTTCTTAAAACACCAGTTCCCATTCCATGAACAATTCGCACCATTGAATAATTATTTACTATTGCATCATCCAAGAATTTATCAACATTAATCATTGCTTCTTCATAGCGTTGACCAATTATGTTTAATTCATAGCTGCCACCAGTAGTTGTTTTCCTAATTGACTTTGTTCCACTTTTAGTAATTACTGGTTTAACTTTTTCATGAAGATATTCCACTTCATTAGTTTTAGCATTTAGTTTGATATCTCCCATCATGATGGTTAGTTGACCTTTTTTAGAGACTTTTACTACTTCGCCTTGTCTATTTACACTTAACACTTTTACTATGTCACCTATTTTAAATTCATGGTTACTATTATTAGTTAGTTTTTTCGATTCATGTTTAGAAGTTTCTAGTTTTCTTTTAGCTGCAATTACTTCATGGTCTTTAACATTAACTCGTAGTTTACTTACAACTTCATCAACTTCTTTTTTAGCTTCTTCTAAAACTTTATTAGCTTCTTCTTTAGCTTCTTCCAGCATTTTATCTTTTGAATTATTAAGTTTTTCTAATTGATTATTATATCTTTTCAATAGTTCATTAGATTCTTTTATTTTAGTTTCTAGATTTTCTTTTTCTAATTCAATAGTTGATAATTCATCCTGAAGCTTTTCTAAAAGTTTGTCAGACTCAGTTTGATTATCTTCTTTAATTATTTTAGCTTTATCAACAATACTTTGATCTAAACCTAATCTTTTAGATATTTCGATTGCATAAGAGTTACCAACACTACCTCTAATTAATTTATAGGTTGGTTTCATAGTCTGTTTATCAAATTCTACTGCTTCAACTAAAATATAGTCTTGATTCTTAGCAAATTGTTTTAAAGCAGAATAGTGAGTACTTACTACAGTTAATCCGGCATTTAAATGTAAATATTCGATAATAGCTTGAGCAAGACTTTCTCCTTCTTTAGGATCAGTTCCCGAACCTATTTCATCGATTAACACAAGGGAGTGCTTAGTAATATTCGATGTAATACTCACAATAGATTTCATATGGGCTGAAAAAGTAGATAATGATTCTTCAATTGACTGATTATCACCTATATCTACTAAGATATTATCAAAGAACGGAATTGATGCTTCTTTACAAGTAATTGGAAGCCCTGATAAGCTCATCATTACAAGTAAACCAATTGTCTTTAAAACAACAGTTTTACCACCTGTATTACTACCACTTATTAGCATTACATCAAAAGGATTATCTAAACTCATATCATTAGCGACTGCAGTATTTCTATCTAAAAGAGGATGAATAGCTTTAATTAAAGATAAACTTTGATAATCTTCATTTATTGAAGCATATGTTCCATCAACACTTTTACCATAGTTAGCTTCAACAAATAAACATTCTAAAAACACCAAATCATCTTGATTACTAGTTAAAACATCTTTATATGAATCAACCAAAAATGTTAAATCTTTAAGTATTTTATTTATTTCTTCTAATTCAGCGTTGCGAGCTTGCATAATATCATTACTAGCATTTACTATTGCCATCGGTTCAATAAATAATGTTTGTCCAGTGGCACTAACCGCGTGAACTATTCCATTAACTTTACTCTTATAAGCGGCTTTAATAGGTAAAACTAGGTGATCGTCACGACTAGAAATATTTTCACTAGCTAAGTAATCTTTATAAGATGCTTTAATAGAATTCATTTTATTTCTTAAAGAAGATTCTAACGAAGTAATATGTCTTCTAATTCTGGCAAGTTCAACACTAGCCGTATCTAATATTTCTCCATTAGGAGCAATTGAACTATTAATTCTTTTGGATAAATCTTTCGGATTATATAAACGATTAATAATATCTAGTATTTTATAATCTTCAATTTCATTATCGCTAATATAGTTTTTCATTAATACTACATTGGTTATTTGGTTCTTAATAGCTATAAGTTCTTCTGGTAATAAGATTCCACCTTTATCAATTTTAGTTAAGAAAGGTTTAATATTTTCGTAATTTCCTAAAGATATATTAGAATATGCATAAATTAATTTAAGTGCTTCTCTACCATATTCTTGATAAGTTTGTAGTTCATCAAGATCATTATATGGTTGAATGCTTAAAATGTAGTCTCGTGAAAGTTCACTACGACAATTTTTAGCAATATTTTGTTTGATAATATCAAATTCTAAAACTTCTTCATTATTCATCTGTTTCACTTACCTTAATCTTTTTTAATATGTCTTCATGATTATACTTGGTATTATCAAGTTTGTTAACAAGTTTCACAACTTCTTCTCTTTGAGATGATGTTAGGTTAATACTATCAACATCATCTAAATACTGAATATAGTTTCCAGCCATGCTATTAAGTTGTTCATTACTTATTAATCCTGCATCATAGGCTTTGTTTAAAGTTGTTGCTACTGAATATAATGTATCTCCAGTATCAGCGGTATTTATACTAATACTGCTAAGATCAGTTGTCGCTGATAATTGAGAATAAACATTAGGAATTAATTTAACTATTTGATTACCAAGGAAACTATTATCAACAGCATCTTTTCCTCCACCCACTAATGGTGATACCACGAGAATTAATATAAAATAAACATAAATAAAACCTTCAATTAAACCAACAAATACCCCTAATACATGATCGGCCTTTTCAATTATATTCACTTTATATAATACATCTTTTATAAATGGCCTGAGTAAAAAGCCAAGAGCCATTAATAATAGTTTTATTATTACAAATAAAACAAAAAATATTATCATTCGATTAATAAACTCACCCACAGTAGATAAGAAATCATCAAGTTTATAAATAATAATCATTTTACTAACTGGATCAGAGATAATATAAGCTCCTAGAATAGAAACAATCAAAGACACTAAAGAATATAAACGTAAGACAAATCCTCGCATATATCCAATAATTATCATCACAAGTAGAAAAACTATAATCCCAATATCAATTGTTGTTGATGTCATCTTCTAATTTACCTCTCACATCATTCTATCAAATCAAAAAAATAGTGTCAAAAATTAAGAAATATGATATAATTAATTCACACGCCTATAGGAGGGATTAGATGAAAGTAAATACACTACAATTTAATAATCTAATTAAACATTCACCTGTAGAAGCCGTTTCCAGTGATGTTGACTATAGTAACTACTATAAAAAATCACATATTGGATGTGACGAAACTGGTTCTGGTGATTTTTTTGGGCCTTTATGTGTAGTTGCTTGTTATATTGATGCTAGAGATATTGATTGGTTAATAAGTTTAGGACTTCACAATCCTACTGAAATGGATTCTAATGAAGTTATTAAAATTGCTCAAGAAATTAAAGATCGAGTTATCTATTCTTTATTAATGTTAGATAATTCCCATTATAACAATTTTGCCAATGAAGGTAATAATTTAGCTACAATTAAAGCTAAGTTATATAATCAAGCTATAACTAACGTAATGCAAAAATTAGCTATGAATAATACTTTAAAAATAGCTAACCAATTTGTATCACCTAAAACTTATTTTAATTATTTAAAGAATGAAGTAATTGTGGTAAAAGATTTAAAATTCACAAAAGAGGGATATGATAAATATGCTGCTATCATGTGTGCTTCTATCTTATCAAGATACGCTTATTATCAATATTTCAATAATATGTCAAAAGCTTTAAAAATCAAAATTCCTAGAGGAACAACTTCAACAGCAGAAGGTGTTGCTGTTGAAATCGCAAATAAATATGGATTTAAAATGTTACACAAAGTAACTAAAAATAATCTTACAAGTTTTAAAAGAGTAAAAGAAGCATTAAAAAAATAGTTTAGAAATTCTAAACTATTTTTTTATTTCGATATCAAATGGTTCAACCTTTGTATATTTAACTCCAGCCGCATCTAACATTCTTTTAGCAGCCCGGTCACTTTCAGTACCATTATATTTCTCATCTTCAAATATAATTTCTTTTATACCTGATTGGATAATGGCTTTTACACATTCATGACAAGGAAATAATGAAACATATATCCGACATCCTTCTAATGATTTAGTGCCATTTAAGATAGCATTTAATTCCGCATGAACAACATATGGATATTTAGTTTCGTATAATTCCCCTTCTCTTACTTCCCAAGGAAAATCTTTGTCATCACATCCCCAAGGTAAGCCATTATACCCTACTCCAACTATCTTATTCCCTTTATCAACAATACAAGCACCTACTTGCGTATTAGGGTCTTTAGAGCGATAAGCAGAAAGCTTAGCAACTCCCATAAAATATTCGTTCCAACTAATTATTCTATTCATCTAACTCCGCCTCCAATTCATCCAATTTAGCTTGAAAATAATCTGGTAAAGGACTTTTAAATTCAAGATATTCATCAGTTCGAGGATGATTAAACCCTAAAACCTTGGCATGTAAAAATTGGCCATGAGTTGTATCATCTTTCTTAAGTCCATATTTAGGATCACCATAAACTGGATATCCAATGTAGGCTAAATGGACTCTTATTTGGTGAGTTCTACCAGTTTCCAAACGACATTCAATTAAAGTCATATCTTTATATCTTTTTAACACTTTAAAGTTAGTGATCGCAGTTTTAGAATTATCTTTTGTAACACTCATATTTTGACGATTGTTTTTATCTCTACCTATAGGAGCATCAATTTTACCTATTTCATGAGGAATAACACCATGAACTAAGGCAATGTATCTTCTAGTTACAGTATGATCTTTTAGTTGTTTAGCAAGTGATTTATGAGCTAAATCATTTTTAGCAACCATTAACATACCACTAGTCTCTTTATCTATTCTATGAACAATACCTGGACGGTTAACTCCATTAATACCAGATAAGTCTTTACAATGAAATAATAAAGCATTAACCAAAGTACCAGAAGTAATATTCAAACTAGGATGAACTATCATTCCACTAGGTTTATCAACAACTATCACATCACTATCTTCATACACAATATTCAAAGGAATATCTTCTGGTTCAATATCAAGATTAGTATTTTCAGGTATAGTAATACTAATAGTTTCGTTTTCTTTAAGTTTATAACTAGCTTTTTCTTGTTTATTATTTACTAAGATATGTCCATTTTTAATATAATCTTTAATCAAAGTTCTAGATAGTTCAGGCATATTATCTGCTACAAACTTATCTAAACGTTCATTACTAGTTGTCACTTTTAGTTGAAAGTTTTTCATTTATTTTATCCTCAAATAATACTTCTATCATTATAATTATCACACCAACAACTACTCCTATATCAGCAATATTAAATACAGGAAAGTTATATCCTAGTACTACGAAATCAATAAAGTCTCGAACATACCCAAGAAATAATCTATCAAAAAGATTTCCAAGTAATCCAGCCATAACTAGAACAGATCCAAATCGAGCTAGTATTTGATATTTCTTTGAATTAATAAAGAAATAAATAAGAGCTATAGAAGCTAATAAAGCCACAATTACAAATACCCAAACAGATCCGCTCATTAATGACCAAGCAGCTCCTTCATTATGGACATAAGTAAAATAGAAGAAGTTTGAAATCATAGTTTGTGATTGATTGATTTGCATCTTAGCATCTACTAAATACTTTGTAAATAAATCTCCTCCGAGAACACCTATAAAAGCTACTACGTATATAATAATTTGATTTTTAGTTACATATTTCATAAATTTACCTGTGTCCATTATATATTGTTTCTGCTATGTTAACAAGTTAACAATATTTAAAAAGTCACTTCCGTGACTTATAAAATAAATATAGCAATTGCAATAAAATGAAATAAGGTTCCAATTAAGACAAAGATATGAAATAATTCATGGAATCCAAAAGCTTTTAAGAAGTTAGGCTTTTTAAAAATATAGATTAAGGCTCCAATTGAATAAGCCACTCCTCCCATAGCAATTAAAACTAAGCAGCCAAGAGGAACACTACTAAAAGCTTGATAATCAAACACTAATGCCCACCCCATTAATAAGTAAACAAGTGTTGATAAAGCTCGAGGAGCATCCATCCAACATAGTTTTATAATTATTCCAACTAAAGCAATACTCCAAATTACTCCCAAAAAGATATAACCATTTATTTTAGGCAGATACGTTAAAACAAGCGGTGTATAAGTACCGGCAATTAAAACGAAAATCATTGAATGATCTAGTTTTCTTAAAATTAATTTAATTTTATTATCATCACTACCAGTATAGTAATGATATATACTACTAGCGCTATATAAAGCGACACATGAGCCAAGAAAGACAATTGCGGAAATCAAAGTTGTTTTACTAGCCCCTTTAAATAATTCAACCATTAAAGTAATCACTAAAAGTGAAATAGAAACAATTGCACCAATAAAATGAGTTTCAAAACTTACTGGGTCCATTGCTTTTTTATAAAGTTTCATATTTATACCTCCTTATGTAGTATCCATTACTACTTTATATAAATATACTAACACTATATACATTTATGTCAACTATTTATTGATATATTATATATTTAGTTTTAAAATATATACGAGGTATGTATATGAAAAAAGATAAACTAATTGAAATATCTAAAGAAATAGAAACTCATTATCAAATGAAAGTAGAAGATATTCCTTCTTTAGATTTATATATGGATCAAATACTCACATTATTTGATGAGAAACTTAAAGATACAAAAAGATACGATGATGACAAAATCCTTACTAAGACTATGATAAATAATTATTCAAAAGCAGGTGTTATTTCATCAGTAAAAGGGAAAAAATATACTAAAGAACAAATCATTCAAATGATGATAGTATATGCTTTAAAGAATCAATTGAGTATTTCCGAAATAAAACAAGTTACATCCCCTATATACGAAAAGGAAATATCACTTGAAAAGATTTATAATGACTTTTTAGATATAGAAAATAAAAATGAAAATATCTTAACAAGTATTATAGAAAAATATATTAGTATTAATAATTTAAACCTTAATAATGATGAAAACAGACTAACAACATTATTAGTACTTTCATCATTATCAACTCAAATCAATGAAGTAATGGAAAAAATAGTAGATGATTTCTATAAAGAAGAAAAATAAGGCCTTAGCCTTATTTTTTTATCCAACAATATTAAAACCACTCTCGACTTGGGTAGGAATTTCTTCTTGCTCAATATTACTTATATCAATAAATGGTTGTTTTTTTAAATTAGAAATAAAATCTTCAATATTATTTTTAGAGCCTTGAAGTTCACACTCAACTCTTCCATCATAAAGATTACGAGCCCAACCAGTAAGGCCTAATTGACTAGCAATATTATAACAACGATATCTAAAACCAACACCTTGAACTATTCCTGAAAAATAAATATGGACTCTAATCATATACTTTCTCCTTTCTTTTATTATAAAATAAATTTAAAAAGAATAGTAGCCTAGCTACTATTCTAAGATATTATTACTTTGATTTTTTTCTAACAATAAATTTATATATTTCTAAAAATACGACTGTGCACAAAGATAAACCAACACAAATAAGCCATTGATTTAAATGTAGTCTTTCCAATTTAAATATACTGCTAAGTTCAGGAATTGTAATAATAATAACTTGTAAAAATAGTCCTGCAGCCAGTGCTCCCCACAAATAAGGATTATTAAAGAGAGTTTTGTTTAAAATACTATGAGAACTTTTAACATTGAACGCATGCACTAATTGGCATCCACATAGAGTTATAAAAGCCATTGTCATTCCTGTTGGATGAGAAATACTATTTCCAATCAGATATGAAGTTAAAGTTAGAGCTCCTATCATAATACCTTCAATTGCAATTTTAACTCCTAAATGACCACTAAAGAATGATTCATCTTTACCCCTTGGCTTTCTTTCCATTACTTCTTCTTCAACTGGTTCTAAGCCAAGAGCAAAAGCTGGTAAACTATCAGTTATAAGATTAACCCATAATAAATGAATTGGTAACAGTGGAATACCTATTGTTGGATTAAAGACACTTAATAAAGAAGCCACAAAGATTGTAATAACTTCTCCTATATTACTAGAAAGCAAGAATTCAACACATTTACGAATATTATCATAAATACCCCGACCTTCTTTTATTGATCTAATAATAGTTGCAAAGTTATCATCTGTTAAAATCATTGAAGCAGCACCTTTTGCGACATCACTACCAGTGATTCCCATTGCACAACCAATATCAGCAGCTTTAAGAGCTGGAGAATCATTTACACCATCACCAGTCATAGCAACTACTTTGTTTTTGGATTTCCATCCGTTAACAATTCTAACTTTATGCTCTGGGGCTACTCTGGCATACACTGCATAATCTTCGATACAACTATCGAACTCTTCATCACTCATGTTATTTAACTCAGAACCCATAATGGCTTTTTGACCAGGTTCCATAATACCTAAACTTTTAGCGATTGCACTAGCAGTCACAATATGATCACCAGTAATCATAATAGTTCTAACGCCAGCTTTCTTAGCTTCTAAGACAGCTTTTTTAGCTTCTTCTCTAGGAGGATCAATCATTCCTACTAAACCAATAAATGTTAAATCATTTTCAACATGTTCACTATCAATAACTTCTGGTTCTTTATCCCATATTTTTATTGCTAGTGCTAATACTCTTAAAGCATCATTGGATAATTTTTCATTGATTGCTTCAACTGTTGGTAAATCAATATTATTACAACGACTAAAGATAACATCTGGTCCCCCTTTAGTAATTGATATTATTTGACCTTCATGTTTTACAAAGACACTCATCATTTTACGATCACTATCAAATGATAGTTCATTAAAACGAGGATATTTTTCATTTAATAATGATTTAGGATATCCCTTATCCATTGCCGCTTTAACTAAAGCTGTTTCTGTTGGATCACCAACATTTTCTTCAACGCCATTAATTACTTCTACACTTCCATCTGAACATAGAGAGAAGTATCTTAATAATTCATCAGTATCCTTAGATGATGTTTCTAAAGGTTCAATGTCTTTATTATTTAAATAGGTTTTAACTACTGTCATTTTATTTTGAGTTAAAGTCCCTGTTTTATCTGAACACACTATTGAAGTACATCCTAAGGTTTCAACAGCAGGTAATGATTTAACTATGGCATTTTCCTTAGCCATCTTACTAACTGAAAGAGCTAAAACAATAGTTACCACCGTAGCTAAGCCTTCTGGTATAGCTGCCACAGCCAAAGCAACAGCAGTTTCAAAAGCATCTATGACTGATAAACCAGTAAATAATTCCATTCCAAAAACAATAATACAAATGACAACACAAATCACTCCTATTGATTTACCAATTTGATCTAGTTTTCCTTGTAAAGGTGTTCTTTCTCGAGTGGAATTCGTCAGCATTGTTGCAATTTTACCAACTTCATTGTCTTTACCCGTAGTTACTACAACCCCTACTCCTCTTCCATATGTAACATTACAAGAAGAATAGACCATATTAGTTCGATCACCTAAAGGCACATCATCTCCCTCTATAAGGTTAATATTTTTATCTACCGGGACACTTTCTCCTGTAAGAGCACTTTCATCTAATTTAAGATTAAAGGCTTCAATTAATCTAGCATCGCTACTAACACAATCACCTGCATCAAGTAAGACAATATCACCTACTACTAAATCCTTAGATTCAATAACTTGATTATTACCATCTCTAATTACTTTAGCCTTAGGAGAAGCCATATTTTGAAGAGCCTCTAGTGATTTTTCAGCATTATTTTCTTGAACTAATCCAAGAATGGCATTTACAACTACTACAAAGATAATAATTGCTGAGTCAACCCAATCTTCTGGTTGAACTACTATAGAAACAATTGCCGCAATAATCAGAATAATTGTTAGAGCATCTTTAAACTGGAGAATAAATCTTTTTATTAAAGAGTCCTTTTTTTCTTTTTCTAATTCATTAGGACCATTTTGTAATAAACGTTGATTTACCTTAGTTGTTGTTAAACCATTTTTTAAATCAGTATCCAATTCTTTTTCTAGTTCTTCAATACTTTGGTTATAGTACATAGTCTTTCCTCCTTAAAAATAAAAACAGCAAAACTTTATTGATAATCAATAAAAGTCTTGCTGTTTAATTACGATACGGATAGTATTCTATCGAGATTGTCGATATCGTAAACCTATTGGCCAACTACTCCCTCTTATACTTTTAGTTTACTAATTAATTTAAGAATAGTCAATGCTAATGAGTATTACGGTCACGCCAACAATCATTTGAATGAACACTGCCATCATTAACGACAATTATATTTATTTTTTTTAATTTATTATATTTTGAATCTAACTTGATTAAATCATGGATTGCTGATAAACGTTTATTTCCATCTATGCAGACATATTTATTATTTTTAAGGGCCACTTTAATGGGAAAAGTTAACCCAACTCTTTTAATTGAATCTAGTAAATCATTATCATATGTTACTTGATTAAAAGAGATATCTTCAATATCAATTCTTTTAATAATCATCTTCGTTACCAATTAGCTTATCAAAGTAAACAAGATCTTCTCTAAGGATAAAGTCTTGTGATAACCAAAAGTCTCTTTCCTCAATTGAATCAGTATACATATGACAACCTATTTTTTTGATTCCTAAAGCATTCATGGCTTTAATTGTTTGATCTACTAAAGCACTACAAATCATATTACGATTATATTTATCAACAACACTTATTCGATAAATATATCCTCTTCGAGCATCATTTCCAGCTAAAATAGAACCAATGATTTTACCTTCGTTTTCAAAGACAAAACTAGTAGTTGGATTGTTTTTTAAAAAGATATCGATAGCTTCGTAACTATCTTCTTCTTTTCTAAGTCCTAAAGGATCATCAATCACCCATTGTTTAAACACTTCTTCATAATCGTTTATTTCCATTAATCTAATCATCTACACACCTCTATAACAAATTCTTTTTAAAGTATTTATAAATACCATCATTATCAACGCTGTCTATCTTTTCATCATAGTATCCTTCTAATTCTTTAACTGCATTCCCCATTGCTTGCCCATGAGATACAAGTTTTAACATTTCACGATCATTAAAACCATCACCAAAGGCATAAGTATTTTCTTGAGAAATCCCTAATTGATTAGCTAAATACATACAACCAGTTCCTTTAGAAAATCCTTGTTTATGAATATCCATTCGAATATGATCTTCGTCATAGGCATTGATAGCCCAGTCTTTAGGTAACTGTTTTAAAGCTTGATACATATCATTAGCATTATTAAAGATAATTGTAGCCACGTTACTCTTTACATCGCTATATTCCCACTTAAAATCATAACCTCTTGCAGGTTCTGGTGTCCCTAAATAAATTGTTTGATGTTTTCTAATTAATGGATCTCTTGGGTCCATTAGCCATTCACCATAATGACCTGAGAAAATATAACTACCATTATTTTCTTTAGCCACTTTATCCATCATTTTCATTTCTTCAACACTAAACTTATTATCAATATAAATGTCATGATGAAATTCAATATAATGACCATCACACCCAACTAATCCATCAAAGTCGATGACATTTAAACTATCGGGTATAACCCCTCTAGCTGATGCAACCACAATATAATTGCCTTCTTTTTGAAATTGAGTTAATGCTTCAACTGTTTTGCTAGTAGGATGAACCATTCCATTTGGAACATCTAATAAGGTTCCATCCACATCAAAGAAGGCTATTTTTTTATCTTTATTCATGTATTTATATACCTCTTCTTTGTCATTATAATGAATCTTTTCATCTCCAATAATTTCATACTGTTCATGACCTTTACCAAGAAGCATTAAAACATCATTACCATTCAATAAACTCATTCCTCTTTTAATTGCTTCTTTTCGATCAGGAATAACTTCATAATTAGAGTAGTTCAAGTCTTTAGTAATATCATTTATTATATCTAAAGGTTTTTCATGACGAGGGTTATCGTTAGTAATTATTACTTTAGTGCTATTTTTACAAGCTATTTCACCCATGATAGGTCTTTTTGTTTTATCTCTATTTCCACCACAACCAAAGATAGTAATTACTTTATCAACATTGAAATCTTTAGTAGCTTCTAATACATTTTTCATTCCATCAGGCGTATGGGCAAAATCAATAAAGATACTATTACCTTGGTATTTAATTAATTCCATTCGACCTTCGGGAGCTTGAAGTTTATCATTACAAGTAAGTAAATCTTCAATATCAATTCCTAAATAATAGCTTAGCAACATTGCTGTTAAATAATTATAGACATTATATTTACCTACCATATTAATAGTTGTCGTATAAGTCTTATTATTAAATACAAAAGTAAAAGAAGTTCCTAAATGAGAATAAGAAATATTTTTAATTGTTAAATCAGCATCATTTTTTGAGATAATTATATTTTTATTATCTTTAAAAATAAACTTATCACTATATTTATCATCACCATTAATTATCGCAATCTTATCATTACGAGTTCTTAGAAATAATTGTTGTTTAGCTTTAATATAATTATCAATAGTCTTATGAAAATCTAAATGATCTTGGGTTAGATTAGTAAAAGCTACTTCATCATATTCTAAACCATATATTCTATTTTTAGCTAAAGCATGTGATGATACTTCCATAATAATTGTTTCACAACCAGCGTCTTTAGCTTTAAGTAAATAACTATATAAGACATCAACATCAGGAGTAGTATTAACCATTGGTAAATATTCATCATTATAGTAGAAACCAATAGTCCCCATATAAGCAACTTTTTTACCTAACATTCTAAGCATTTTATACATCATAAAACAAATAGTTGTTTTACCATTGGTTCCAGTAACACCTACAAAATTCATATCACTAATATAAGAATAATAATTATTATATAAATATTTATTCAAATACTTTCTTGTATCTTTTACTTTGATTGTTTCGACAGGGTAATTTCCTTCTTCAACAATTACTTTACTAGCGCCATTTTTAATGGCACTCTCAATATAATCATGGCCATCTCTTTCAACATTTCTAATTGCAATAAATGTATCTCCGGGTTTTACTTTTCGAGAATCTGTTTTGATGTCTATTTCCATATTTAGCTCCTAATATACTATATTTATAATATTTTCTATTTTCTTTATTTTATATGTTCCTGGTTCAAATATTTCACCATCAACATTAAATCTTTGGGTTGAAGTAATTTCTATTTCATTTAAATTGAAGGTTTTATATTGTGGTAAAGATGGTATTTTTTTTGTTACTAAAGCTTTTAAACATTTTAATAAATCTTTCTTTTTTATATTATCTACAATATTGATATCAAGGGTAGATGAGTTAAATGATGAATGATATCCAATCATAAATCCTCCACCAAAATATTTACCATTACATATTGCACATACTGCACACTTACCTTTATAAATAACTTCATTGTTAGATTTAATTATTGTTGGATATAATGTTAAATTTTTAATTTTATTAAGCAAGGTAAAGATATATTTACCTTTAAAACCAGAATTATTATCATGGACACTATTAGCTATTTCAGCATCTAAGCCACAACAAATAACATTAATAGAGTAATGTTCATTAATCTGCATTAAGGTGGAAGTTTTAGCTTCTTGTTTAAGAGTTGATTTTAAAATTTGAATCGGATCTAAAGTATCATATAATGCTCTAGCAGTATCATTACCAGTTCCTCTTGGTAAAATAACTAGTTCATTATTTGAGCCGACCATACCATTAACTGTCCAATATGCCATTCCATCTCCTCCGATAGAATATATTCTAACTGGTTCTTGAAGATGGTTATACTCACTAGCAATTTGTTTAGCATCTTCAATTTTACTAGTATAAACAATTTTATAATCATAACCTTGCATGATACTTACAATTGAATTTAACAAATCACCATCATATCCTTTTTTTGCAATAAATATATGTTTCATACTTAATCAGTATAACACAAAAAAATAATAGATAATGTTGCCATTATCTATTAATTGAACTCGCAATACGATGATATGTATGACGTACTCCTCTTATTGCTACAGAAAGGGCCATTATGTTTTCAGGAAGAGCCATACCACAATAACCAGCATCTCCAATATGTTGAACATCAATACCACATCTTTTATTTATAATACCCATTTCACGAATAGTTTCTTGATCAGATCCTTCTTGAGAAGTACCTATAGCACTAAGGGCTACACATCCTTTTGAATGAATATATTCACAGGCTTTAGTAACTGTTTCTTCTGATAAACCAGGTACTGTATTAACAGCTGGCATTAAAATTACATCAGCTCCTGCTTCAATGAATTCTTTTATTGAATTCATATCAACAATAGGTTCGTCAACTCCGGCACCATGCATCTTACCAGCAATAATCATTCCACTAAAGTTTTCTTTAGCAACCTTAATTGCTTCACAAATAGACTTATTAGAAACTCCAACACCAGGATTTCCAGTTAAACAAATAAAGTTAAATCCAAGTTTTTCAGCTTTTTGATAAGTATCCTTAGTAGCTTGTCTTCCTTTACAGATATTTTGACGATCTTCTAACATCTTGGCATTTAAATCGACAGGTTCAAGGTTACAACCAATAGGACGACCAACTAATTCTTTTAGTCTTTCAATAGTATTAGTATCAGTATCTAGTCCTGGAATAACCGGATTATCACAATCAAATAAATTAAGTAAAATTAAGTCACTTCCAAAAGCAGCAGCCATTTCAGCGTTAGTAATATCTCCCATTAATGGATAAGGAACTAAACATGTTTCAGTTAAAACAGTTCTTCCTTCACTAGCTAAAATTGCTTGTTTTAATTCATCTCCGTTATAGCTTAACAACTCTTTTGATGTACAGTTTAATAGTCTTTTCATCATTATTTCCTCCGATATATTAATTCTACTAGTATATACAAGTTTAATCAATATAAAAATAATTCATAATTAGTTAATATTATGTTAGTATAACTACTAACGAAGGAAGTAATAAAATGAATAAATTTAAAAGATTTTTACAAACTAGAAACGGAATCGATTCATTAAATAAATTTTTAATTATTTTAATGGTTATCATATTCTTAATTAATCTACCAACTGGTGGGAAAAATATTGTAGCTAATGTCTTATATTGGTTATTAGTAATTATATTTCTATTTAGAACATTCTCAGGCAATATTCAAAAAAGATATCATGAAAATACGGTTTTTGAATATATTACTAGACCAATTAAAAGGAAGTTTAAGTTATTCACTAAACAAATTAAAGATTTAAAACATAAATATATTATTTGTCCATTTTGTCATCAAATGATTAGACTTCCACGTCATAAAGGAGAAATTACTGTCACTTGTCCAAAATGCCAACAAAAATTTGATAAAAGAACTTAAAATAGAGATGAATATTTCATCTCTATTTATTTTCTTTTTTTACTAATTGAATAAATTCAGTAGCACTAACTGGTTTAGAAAAGAAGTATCCTTGGATAAATTCATTGTCTAATTCTTTAATCAATGAATATTGTTCTCTTGTTTCTACTCCTTCAACTACTGATTTAAACCCTAATTCATGAATCATATTTAATATATTTTCAAAAATGATTTTTGTTTTAGAATTTTGAACATTAGACAAAAACAATAAATCAATTTTGATTATATCGACATCTACATCTTTCAACATATTTAAAGAAGAATAACCTGATCCAAAGTCATCCATCATTATCTTATATCCATCTTCTCGAAGTTTTTGATAGACATCCATTAATTCCCAGTTTTCAGCACAACTATCATTTTCGGTTATCTCTAAGACTATTTGGTTTTTACTAATGCCTTTCTTAGTTAATAACTCATTTAATTTATGATGGAAATCAATGTCATATAAATGTCCTCTACTAACATTAACAGTTAATGGAACATTAATACCTTCATCGTTTAACTTTTTAATACAATCACAAGCTTTATTCCAGACATACCAATCCATTTTAGAGATTAAGTTATTATCCTCTAAAGAGTTAATAAAAACACTACTATCTAACATTCCATAAAACGGATGATTCCATCTAACTAAAACTTCACCATATTCTATCTTAGTACCAGAATTATTATAAATTGGTTGAATTGCATAAGTGAATTGATCATTATTTAAAGACTCATCAAAATCAACTATTAAACGTTTAGTAGCTAAAGTATTTTTACTCATTTCATAATTATATATTCCATATGGAACAAGTGAATCCATTCTAACATTCTTTAAAGCAATAATTGCATAATCAACCATTACTGGAATAGGTGTTTGAGAATTGCCCTTTGTTTTATAGATACCTAAAGTAAATGAAATATTATGATTTAAAGTTTCGATATAAATCTTATTATCATCATAGCTTGAAGGCAATGAGATAATTTCTAAATCTTTCGATTCCATACAAACTGCAAAATTGTCTGATTCATACCTAGCTACAATTCCTTTATCGCCTATTTTATTTTCTAAATAATTGGCAACCACACATAAAATAGAATCTCCAACCTTAGTTCCAAATAACTCATTATAAATTTTAAACACATTGATATTTAATACAATAATGGCATATTCAGTATTGGGATGAACTCTAAGTAATCTTCTTACTTCCCCATCAAAAGCATGACGATTATAAATTTTGGTAAGCCGATCATAATCTTCATTAACAAGTTCATAGTTTATAAACATCATCCACATAACTATGACACTAGAAAAGACAATTAGTAGTTGTTTCGGATAAATATTTTGAATAATCATAGCAGTAAAAATAACTAAACAAGCTATGAGAGTAAATATTGTGTTTGATTTTCTCTTTTTTCTTTCAGAAAGATACATAATTGTCAAAGCTGAAATTGCATAAAAGGCTCCACTAATATATAAAATAAAATGAAGACTGCCATGAAAGTAGGCACCTTTATCATTGAGGTAATACATTAAACCAGTTCCTGGTGAAACAAGAACCATCACACAACAAATAAATGCTGGAATACAAAGAAGCCAAAAAGCAGTATCAAATGGTTGATTCTTTTTAGCAATCAAGTAGGCATATACAACATACAAAACTGGGCTGATAGATTCACATAATAGAAAAATAACATTCGTAACATGAGATAAAAGTATATGATTAGTCCCCGTAGACATAAAACATGTAATAATATCAAATACTCCGGTTATAAATAAAAAGACAATAAAAAATCCAAAGATTTTAACTCTAAGGTTTTCCATCTTTTTTATCTTCATATTAAAATATACATATAATATTGCTTCAAATATTATTGCCGCAATATCAAAACTAAAATTATATAACATGTCACACTCCACCACCTATCAAGATTATACTATAAAACTTTCTAAAAGTATTAGAAAGTTTTGAGAATTATCGTTATTAAAGGAATTGTTATTAAAGATAAAAGAGTTGATACAAAAACCAGTTTACTAGCAAATTCGGGATTGACTTCATATTTTTGAGCTAGCATAGCACTAGTACTAGCTGCTGGCATAGCAGAAAGTAAAACACAAACATTAGCTGCTAGAGGACTAATTCCTATTAATCTAACAATAATGAATATAATTATTGGTAATAAGATTAATCTAATGAGACTATAGTAAAAGGCATCTACATCAATAAATTCTTTCGGAGTGACATCTGAAAGTATTCCTCCGATTACAATCATACTAATAGCAGTATTACAATTAGCTACTGCTTGAATGGTATTATCTAAGGCAGCTGGCATTGTGATACCAACCATTCTTAGACACATTACAATTACTCCTATAAATAAAGCTATAATACAAGGATGAGTTAAAACATTTTTAACAAGATCTTTTTTACTGACAGTTGTATATAATGATAGTCCTTCTGACCACATAAAGATTCTTTGAGGTATTAAAAAGATTGAAGCATATAATAGACCAGTATTTCCAAATGTAGCTTGAGCTATTGGCATCCCCATAAATCCAGCATTAGAAACCATTGTGGAATATTTCAAATTTATTTTTTTATCACTAGGATATTTATTATATAAAAATTTATTAAAGATAAAATATAAAATTTGAATACATAAGGAAACAACTAACACAATAATTGTTGATTGAAAGACTTCAAAGGTTAAATCCATATCGAATGATTCAATAATTGCTGCTGGCAAGATAACTGATAATGTTATACTAGTAAGTTGAGCTCTCGTAGTCTTTGAAAATAGTCCTAATTTAGATAAAATGTAACCAATAAATAACAATAAAAATATTTCAATTTGTAGATTAAGTATCTCCATCTTTTTCCTCTTAATTATCATATTTATATCACAAATTGGGTTATTTTACTATAATGTTTACTAAGGAGTTGATTTAATGTCTACAAATAATGGTGTGATGATACAATACTTTCAATGGTATTTAAATGATAATATAAAATTTTGGAATCAGTTATCTAATGATGCAAAGCATTTAGCTAAAGTTGGTTTTACTAGTGTTTGGATGCCACCTGCTTATAAAGGGTATAGTGGTAAAAATGATGTTGGATATGGAGTTTATGATTTATATGATTTAGGGGAATTTAACCAAAAAGGTTCAATTCCGACTAAATATGGAACTAAAGATGAATATCTAAAATGCATTAAATCATTACATAACAATAAATTAAATATATATGGTGATATTGTTTTAAATCATCGAATGGGTGCTGATGACTATGAATTAGTTGCAGCTAGTAAAGTAGATAATGAACATCGTAATAATACTATTGGGGATCTTAAAATAATTAAAGCCCCTACTAAATATACTTTTGAAGGAAGAAAAGACAAATATTCTTCATTTAAATGGAATTGGACTCATTTTAGTGGCGTTGACTATGATGCTTTATCTGATGATAAAGGTCCTTATCTATTTGCAACTAAATCATGGAATAGTGATGTTGATGATGAGTTTGATAATTATGATTATTTAATGGGAACTGATTTAGATTTCGATAACAAAGAAACTGTTGAAGAAGTTTATAATTGGACTAATTGGTATTTAGATATCAGTAAGATTGATGGACTTAGAATGGATGCCTTAAAACATATTTCTAGTTCATTTATGAGAGACTATATTAAACATTTCAAAACTATTAAAAAAGATTTATTTGTGGTTGGTGAATATTGGAATGGCGATGGAAACAAACTATTAAAGTATCTTGATGATGTTGATAATGAATTGTCTTTATTTGATGTAGCGCTGCATTTTAATATGTATAAAGCAGCTACTAGTAATGGAGAATATGATTTAAGAGAGATCTTTAATGATACAATTGTTGCAAGTAGACCTAGCAACGCTGTCACATTCGTAGATAATCACGATACTGAGCCAAATCAGGGCCTTCAGTCATTTATACCAGATTGGTTTAAACCAATGGCATACGCCCTAATTTTGCTTCGTGATGAAGGTTATCCTTGTGTCTTTTATGGTGACTACTATGGAATTAGTGAAGCTAATGTCAAAGCCAAACATGAGTATATTGATTTATTTATCAAACTACGTCAACTTCATAATCACACAACCCAAGATGATTACCTTGATAATCCTAATGTTATTGGATGGGTTAAAGATAAAGAAAATGATCCTTTAGTTATAATTATTTCAGATTACAATGAAGGTAATAAAGAAATGCAAGTAGGTCAAAAATGGGCTGGTAAAACAATGTCAGATATATTTGGTGAAGAAGAGGATGTTGTAATAGACAACGATGGTAATGGAACTTTTAAAGTTGCTGGTGGAAGTTTAAGTATTTATACAATAAATAACAAAAAAGATAATGATTAATTAATCATTATCTTTTTCTTCATTATTGATTCTTTTTATTCTTAAATCAAAGCTCTTTTCATCCATAAAATATACAGCAACAGCTACTAATGAAGATCCAAGCAAATCTAAAGATAAATCTTTAATTGTATCTGCTAAAGCAGCATGTCCAACTAAAGGAACATCTTTTTTACTAGCAATAGTTCCCCGATTAGATTCTAAATACTGTTGAGCATTGGTATGTAAGACATCATCACTAACATATTCAATAATTTCCCAACAAGCTCCAACGCAAACTGAAAAACAAATTGTAAAGATTGAAAGGAACAGTCTATTCATATAGATTACATGACTATCTTTACTCATAACGAGTTTGATGACCCAAACTCCAATTAATGAAAGAATGTACCCAGATTGGAAATGCAAAAATGAATCCCACCAACCAAATTTTCCATAAAAATTTAAGCCATCACCTAAAACTAATTCACTAAAAGAGAAACAAGCAACAGCTAAATATATTGCCGTTGGGATTTCTAAATTAAATCTCTTCTTAAATATATGTGGTAGAGCAATTACTATTAACATGGCAACATATTGTAAGCATGAAAATATCATTTGAGTTTTTTGTTTGTCTGTTGTAACAAAGAAAAATCTAATAACTGTGGCAATTGTTAAAGATACCGTAATTAATAGAAGAATTAATCTAATTCTTTTGGTGTTTTTAGTCATTTTCTTCTATTCCTGCCATATAGTTGATAAATTGTTGAGCTGTACGACCAGAAATACCACCATGAGCAATTTCCCATTTATTGGCTTCAGCAATTAAAGTCTCTTCACTAGCTTTTAAATGTTGAGCTTTAGCAAGTTCAACAACGATATTATTGTATTCCTTACGAGAAGGTTTAGAGTAATTAATTTTACATCCAAATCTATTTACTAAAGAAAGTTTTTCTTCCATAGTATCTGATTGATGTAATCCAGCACCTGTCTTCATATCATCTCGATCATTCCAAGTTTCTTTGATTAAATGTCTTCTATTACTTGTTGCATAAATAAGGATATTTTCAGGTTTAGTTTCAACCCCACCTTCAATTACAGCTTTTAAAAATTTATATTCAATTTCAAATTCTTCAAATGATAAGTCATCCATATAAATAATAAATCGATAATTACGATTTTTTATCTTGGCGATAATATTACTCAAATCCTTAAATTGATGTTTATATATTTCTATCATTCTAAGCCCTTGAGGATAATATTCATTGACAATTGCTTTGATAGAAGTTGATTTACCAGTACCACTATCACCATATAATAAAGCATTATTAGATTTTCTTCCTTCTACAAAGGCTTCAGTATTATCAATAAGTTTCTTCTTTTGAAGTTCATAACCAACTAAATCATCTAATCTTACTTCGTCCATATTATTAATAGCTTTAAGTTCAACACTATTCTCTCCACTTGTAGCTATTCTAAAGGCTTTGTTTAAACCAAACATTCCTACTCCATATTCTTTATAGAAGTTTGTAACTAAATCAAAAAATTCTTGAGGATCTTTTGTATTATTTAGTTTAATAGATAATTCTTTTACTTTGCTTGAAACATTTTTATTATACATAAGTTCTGGTTTAGAAAGAGCTTTATAATTAGTGATTGTACTAAAGCAATCAATTCCTAGTCTAGTTTCCACTTCTTTAAAATCATAATGAAATAATTGTTGGAAGATTGCAAAATCATTTAAGGCAAAATGATTTACACTACCATCACTAGCTCCTTGTTTTTCACAAGTGATGCTAAATGGATTTTCAGTTGTGATTAAGACATAAGTTAGATAGTTTTGCCATAAATTACCATCAAAAGCATACTTAGTAGAAACCTCTAATAATCTTTTTATTTGTGTATAAATATCTTTTATTACAATATGTTTATCCCTTGTAGTATCATCAACTAATTTACTTAATTGAATTAAAATACTACTTTCATCCATATCTGCATATATTATTAATTTAGCTATTAAACTTTGCATAAAAATACCCCCATAAATTTATTTATAGGGATATTATATGCTTTTTAACTATAATTATAAAGCATCTATTTAAGTTTATAGCCTGCTTCATTTAAAGCATTAGAATACACATCTAATGGAATATCTTTATCAGTAGTTACTACTGCATTATTATCTTTTAAAGATACTTCTACACTTATAACACCATCTAATTCACTTAAAGCCTTATTAACGTGTCTTACACAGTTTTCGCACATCATACCTTCAATATTTAATACTGTCTTCATATAATCATTCTCCTTTTTTACTACTTTAAATCTCTTTAATCTTAAAGCATTAGATACAACGCATACTGAACTTAAACTCATAGCTGCTGCTCCAATCATTGGTGAGAGTTTTATTCCAAAAGGGATATATAAAGCTCCGGCAGCTAAAGGAATGCATATTGCATTATAAAAGAAAGCCCAAAATAAATTTTCTTTAATATTTCTCATCGTTTGTTTAGAAAGTCTAATAGCATTATAAACATCTAATAAATCATTTTTCATTAAAATGATATCTGAGTTTTCAATGGCAACATCGGATCCTTTTTTGATAGTAATACCAACATTAGCCGTTGCAAGAGCAATAGAATCATTCACCCCATCTCCCACCATTAATACTTTATGGCCAGAGTTTTGAAGTTCTTCTATTTTACTAGCTTTTTGTTTAGGAAGGACCTCACCATAAGCCTCATCTAAGTTTAAATCTTTTTTAAACGCCTTAGCTACAACTTTATTATCACCTGTTAGCATTACAACTTTGATTCCAAGTTCCTTAATTAATTCAATCGCTTTAAAAGAAGTATCCTTAGGTTTATCTAAAAGACTGACAAAACCAATCATTTCCTTGTTTTTAGCAAATAATAAAGTTGTTTTTCCTTCTTTAGATAAACTATCTAATTCCTTTTCATAGATATTGTTGATACCAGCTTCTAACATCATTTGAAGATTACCTGCATAGTAAACATCATTTTCATAATAAGCCTTAATCCCTCTACCAAAAACTGTTTCATACTTAGTAAATGTTAAGGGAGTAATATTCTTAACTAAGTCACTCTCCATAATTGCTTTACCTAGAGGATGTTCACTTCCACTTTCAATACCAGTAATAATTTCAAGGAATGAATTTAAATCAATTTTAGTTTGATAATCACATACAACTGGTTTCCCAGTTGTAATAGTTCCAGTTTTATCCAAAACTGCAACATCTATTGATTCAAGTGTTTCTAATACTTCAGAACTTCTGATCAAAATTCCATTTTTAGCTCCTTGACCAGTTCCAACCATGATTGCTACCGGAGTTGCTAGTCCTAAGGCACATGGACATGAGATTACTAAAACAGAGATAGCCATGTCTAGAGAAAATGATAGTTCTTTACCTATAACCATCCATATAATAAAAGTAATAATACTAAGGCCAATTACTACTGGGACAAATACTCCTGCCACTTTATCGGCTACTTTAGCTATTGGCGCTTTTGAACTACTAGCTTCTTCTACTAATCTAATAATTTGATTAATTGTTGTATCTTTACCAACATTGTTGGCTTCTATTTCTAAATAACCATTAGTGTTAGTAGTTCCACTAGTTACAGTGTCGCCTACCTTTTTTTCTACGGGAACACTTTCACCAGTAATAGCTGATTCATTTAAATAACTAGTGCCTTTAATAATTGTTCCATCTATTGGAACAGTAGATCCACTTTTGATTATTACAATGTCTCCTACTTTAACATCACTAGCATCAATTACTTTTTTTTTATTATCTGCTTTAATTGTTACAAGGCTTGGTGAAAGTTTTACTAAACTATTTATAGCCGAAGTTGTTTTACCTTTAGATTTAGATTCAAAGTATTTACCTAAAGTAATTAAAGTCAAAATCATCCCCGCTGATTCAAAATATAAATTCTTTGAATAATAAGTAAGTGTACTATTATCATTAATACTTAAGCTATAAATCATAAGCATTATAGAAACTATTCCATAAATCATTGCACTAGCTGAGCCAATAGCTACTAACGCATCCATATTAGGAGATAAATTGTATAATGATTTAAACCCTTTAATATAATAATTCCTATTAATATAGATTATTGGAATCAATAATAATAGTTGAATAAAAGCGTTTAATGGAGCGTTTCTAACACCTATTAAAAATGAAGGCATCGGTAAACCAACCATATGTCCCATGGAAAAATACATTAAAATAAGTAAAAATATTAATGAAATGATAAATCTCTTTTTTAATGAATCCGTTTCATTAACTGGATTATTTGTTTTAGTTTTTTCTCCTGGAATAAAAGCCTCATATCCCGCTTCTTTTACAGCCTGAATTACATCTTCATCGCTAGCTTTACTTTCATCAAGTTCTAATTCCATCGAGTTGGTTAATAGATTAACATTAACTTCATTAACCCCTGCCACTTTACTAACGTGTTTATTTACAGCGGCCTGACAGGCCGCACAACTCATTCCGACTACATCATATTTCTTTTTCATTATTTCATCAGTTTTTGAATTAAACTACATAATTCATCTACTGCCTCCGTATTATCATTTTTTATATCTTCAACAACACATGTATTAATATGGTTGGCCAGTAAAACTTTATTAAAAGAGTTTAAAGACTTTTGAATTGCTAGTACTTGATTAAAGATATCTACACAATATCGATCTTCTTGAACCATGTTTGATATTCCTCTTACTTGGCCTTCTATTCTATTTAAACGTTGAACCATTTTTTTCTTTTCATCATTAGTTCGTATTTTATGTTTCATTTCATATACCCCCTATAGGTATATTTATGATACAAATAAAAAGCATATTACGCAAGTAATATGCTTAAGATAATGCAACATCTAAAATCATCATTACTACAAAGCCTAATGCAAACATCACTGTTCCGATGTTAGAATGTTTTCCTTCTGACATTTCAGGAACTAATTCCTCTACAACGACATACATCATAGCCCCTGAGGCAAAACTTAATAGATAAGGTAAAGCTGGTAAGATAAAGTTTACTGATAGAACTGTTAGTATTGCTGCAATTGGTTCAACTATTCCTGAAAGGGTTCCAAGAATAAAGGCTTTAGTTCGACTTACTCCTTCTCCTCTAAGAGGTAAAGAAATAATAGCCCCTTCTGGAAAGTTTTGAATAGCGATTCCAATCGATAAAGCTAACGCTGACATAAAAGTAATTTCTTGATTACCAGTTGTAAAAGCTGCATATACTACTCCCACTGCCATTCCCTCTGGAATGTTATGAAGAGTAACAGCTAAAAGTAATTTAGTTGTTTTTGATAAATGATTCTTAGGTCCTTCATCTTCATTTGAATTTAAATGAAGATGAGGAATTATTTCATCTAATAGTAGTAAAAATCCCATTCCTAAAATAAATCCTATCGCAGCTGGCATAAAAGCCATTTTACCTAATGATGATGATTGTTCAATTGCTGGTATTAATAATGACCAGATTGAAGCAGCTACCATTACTCCAGCCGCAAATCCAATAAAACACTTTTGAATTATCTTATTTAAATTGTTTTTTAGAAAAATTACACATCCTGCTCCTAGAGTAGTTCCTAGAAAAGGGATTAGTATTCCTTCTATTACTTGAATATTCATATATAACTCCTTTAAATGCAGTTTATGTTAAGTTTGAAATAAATTCAAATTATACGATAAAAAAAAGACTGTTTACACAGTCTTTAATTATTGATCATTCCAAATTTTATCAGCTTCTTCTTTCCATTTTTTAGCATAATCAACTGTTTTGCCAGTTAAATGTTCAGCACTTTCAGGTGATTCTAAATCTGTAGAATGAGCTTTAGATTCTTTAACTAATTTTGGTAATGCTTCTGGATTTTCAAGCATTGGACAAGGTCTTAAATGATTCTTGTTAAATGGTTGATTATCGTGATAAGCCATAAATAATGGGCTTTGAAGCATTTCTAAGATTGTATTATCATGAATGTTTGTATTTGAATAATGAATAAATACACAAGGTTCTGCATCTCCATTAGCGTTAATATGGAAATAGTTTCTTCCTCCAGCAATACATCCTCCAACATATTGTCCATCATTTTGGAAATCCATTGGATAGAAATCAATATCTGATTTATCAGATCTTATTTCTCTTATTCTTTTAATCATGTATTCTCTTTGAGATATAGTAGGCATTAATTCAGGAACAGCTTTATTTCCAACTGGCATATAGTGGAAATAGAAACCAAATCTTGCTCCTTTATCTGACAACATTCTTAAGAATTCATCAGATGTAACTGCTTCGATATTATCTCTTGTATAACAAATTGAAGTACCAAATATGATTCCATATTTCTTCATTAAATCCATGGCATTCATAACTGCTTTATAGTGACCTTCTCCTCTTCTAGCATCGTTAGTTTCAGGAGTTCCTTCAATAGATAATTGGAAAGTTAGGTTACCCAGTTTAACACATTCCTTACAAAAATCTTCATCAATTAATGTTGAATTAGTATATAAAGAGAATTCAACATCATTATGTTTCTTAGCTAGTTTTAAAACATCATCTTTTCTAACAAGAGGTTCTCCTCCTGTAAGCATATATAAATAAACACCTAGTTCTTTACCTTCAGTAACAATTTTATCCATATCTTCAAAAGATAAATTATGTTTATGTCCATATGTTCCTGACCAACAACCTTCACAGTGCATATTACAAGCACTTGTAGGATCAAATAAAATTAACCAAGGGATATTACATCCGTACTTTTCCCTATTATCATTGATCATTCTTGTACCTTTTATAAAGGCTCCAAATCCAAGATTTAATAAAGCAGTCTTAGCAACATTAGGATCTGTTTCTTTTAAAACTCTATTAATATATTTTATCCATCTATTATTAGGGTCTTTAATAGCATTTCTAAAATGTTCATAATCTTCTGGAGTATATTCATCACCCCAAAATTTTTCTGCCATATCTACAATCTTTAGATATGTCTTTTCATAGTCTTTCCCGGCTGATTTTATTACTTGATTTACAAGAGCACTCGCAGCTGCTCTTTCAGCCTTATAAGATAAATTACTCATTAAAACTTCCTCCATTTTTCGATAATCCACATCTGAGGATTATAATTGTATTATAGAATCTATATGATATAATATCAATAGACATTATTCTACATTTGTATGAATAATCAACATATAAGTATAATATGAGGAATATTTATGGATAAGAGAATCATAAAAACTAGACAGGCTATTGAAGATGCCTACTTTAAACTATTAAAAGATAACGATAGTAGTAAAATTACTATTACAAATATTGCCAAAGAAGCCAATATTGATCGAAAGACATTTTATCTTCATTATCACAATGTAGATGAAATAATAAATAACTTTTTTCAAAAAGAGCACAACAAGTTTGTAAGTTTAATTACAAATGGAGATGATTTTTATAGTATATTAACTAATCAGAATTTAATTAATTGTTTAAATAAGACAGTCGAAGAAAACTTTGATAAAATAAAAATTCTTGCCAGTAAAAGAGGTTATGATTATTTATGGAATGAAATGATTAAAAGACTTACTGATATTTTAGTAGATCATTATAAAAGTGAATTTAAAACTGATGAAATTCAATTTAGAATTTATATTCAATACTATATTTGTGCAACTATAAATGTATATCTTAGTTGGGTTAAAGGAGAACTTCCGATTACAATTGATCAACTTGGTGAATTAACTAATAACGCTGCTATTGAAGGCGCAAAAAAAATATATAATAAACATGTAATTAAAAAAGTTCCGTAGAACTTTTTTATTTTAGATTAATTTATATTTTTTAAGATTGTCTTCAATTTCATTTTCATCAATATTACAACCAGTACCACCTACTACAATTGAAGGTTTAGTTTTACCATGATAATCACTACCACAAGTATAAAGGATTCCTAGTTCTTTAGCTTTATTATAAAAATATTCATTAGTTTCTTTTGAATGATAACTTGAGAATGCTTCAACTCCTTGAATACCTTCTTTAACCATTTCATCAAATACTTCAAATTTATCTTTTAAATTGTTTCCAGGATGAGCTAAAACAGCAACTCCCCCATTATCATTGATAATTTTAATTGTTTCTTTTAAACTAGGAAATTCAACTTTGGTATAACAAGGTTTTCCTTGAGAATAGTAGTCCCAATAAAAGTTTACATAAGGATTGTCACTACGACTACCACCTTCTCTATAAGGCTTTAATAATTCGTTATCATTATATCTTGGGTCATTTAGTAATACTTCGGCAAACATTTCACCAGTAAATACACCATTAGGACTTAACTCATCTAATTGTTCTTTAGTAATATCAAACCCGAGAGCATTTGTAAGTTCAATCTTTTTACTACTACAAGTTAGTTCTTGTTTCATAATATTATCACCAAGATTATTAAAGATTGGATTATTATAATCAATTCCATAACCTACTACATGTAAGTTAATATCTTTGTATGTACAGTCTATTTCTATTGCTGGAATAACTTTTATATCCTTTGTATTTGCTGATTTGATTTCTTCATCGATAGCCTTAACATAATTATGATCAGCTATTGCCATTATTTTAACTCCGGCATCAAAACATTTGTTTACAAGTTGAGTTGGTGTAAATTCTCCATCATCACTGTAAAGACTATGCATGTGTAAATCAATAAATAAATTTGTGTTTGTTTTCATTGTTCTTTTCCTCTCAGTTTTTTCTATAATTCTATGATACATTTTTCTTTTTTATAATTCAGGACTTTTTCATAAAAAGAAAAGAGTTAGGCTGTTTTTCAAAAAAAGAAAAAGAAGTGTTAAACACTTCTAATCTTCTGATGCATGTTTATCTTTAGATGCTTCTTTTTGTTCATTAACAAATTTACTAGCTTCTTCAGATTCTTTTTTTGTTGCTTTTTTAAATACTTTTGGTTGATTTACTACAACTTGTGGATAAGGAATATTAATATCATACTTATCAAATATTAGTTTTATTTCTCTATTTAAATCTCTAGTAAGTTGAATACGATTAGCTTCTTGACACTCAGCTAGTATTCTAATATTAACGCTTGAAGCTGCTAATTCAGTAACTCCTTTATAATATGGTCCATCTTCGATTGAAGGTAGTTTGTCTTTTAAAAGAGGAAGTTCTTTTCCTAAAATATTTTCAACTCTTTCAAGTGATTCTCCATAATCAATACCAATATCTAACCAAACATATGATCTTTGTTTAGTCATATTAATAACTCCAGTAATTAAAGAGTTATTAATTATTTTAATATTATTAGAACCATCTTGAATCTTAGTTGCTCTAATACCTATTTCAAGAACTGTACCCCGCCAGTTATCAACTGTTATTATATCGCCAACTCTAAATTCACCTTCAAAAACAATGAATATTCCTGCTAAAATATCTTTTATTAAACTTTGAGCTCCTAGTCCAATTACTAGCGTTAAAATACCTGCACTAGCAATTATGGCTGAAGAATTAACTCCAACGAAATTTAATGAATACATTAATGCCCCAATAACAGCAAAATATTTAATAAAGTTATTTATTAGTCTTGCCACAGTAACAACTTTAGTACCTAGGTTTTGACATAATAATGTAATTAGTTTTCTAACAATTGCAGTTATAATATAGATTTCAATAAACAACATTACAATATATGTTAGAGAGAAAATACTAACTGTCTTTTCCCATTTCAAATGTAAAATATAAGATAAAATATCATTTGGATTATAAGAATTTTGACCATTAATAATATATAGTACTAGCAAACAACCAAGTAAAGTTATCATTATTCCTAAAACAGTTTGGAGTTTTTGCTCAGGAGTTTTTTCTTTCCAAGGAATTCTTGTATTAGCTTCCCATCTAGTTGCAACAACTTGAACATTCTTTGTTGGTTGGCCAAGTGAATTAATATCAACTTGAACTAGAGGTTTTTCATCATAAACTTCTTCTTTGACAAATGCTTTGTCTTTTCTTTGAATCAAAGAAAGAAATGCTAAAATAACAAATATAGAAAAACTTGCTATGGAAGTAATTACGGCCATTTCTAATCTTCCAACCATGATGTTTGATTCAGGTGCGCCCACATAGATATAATAGCTACCATTTTCAGTGCTTGAAACAAAGTATCTAGTATCATTAATTGTTTGATAGCCAGAATATTCATCTTTTAAAGCCGCTTTACTAAGGCCATATTCTGTTGCATCGCGGCCAATATATGAATCCTTATTAAAGTATAAGAATTTATGAGTTTTCTTATCTACTGCAAAAGCAGTACCATTATTTTCTACAGCAATATTATCTAATATTGCATTTAATTTAGCACTTTGAACATAATTTTCATATCTTTGAGGAGATACACCTATTTCAATCATTCCAGGAGCATCTAATCTTTTACTCCCTATATATTGAACATAGTGATCGTATTTGTTTTCTGTTTTTTCCGGTTTTTGAATAATAATATCAGTATAACCTTTAATTATATTCCAAAATTCACTAGACTTATCTTTAGTATCAGTCGATAAACTAAATCCTTTGTATGTTGAATTAGTATGTTCAACCTGTCCACTAGAATTAAACAAATAAATATAATTGGCTTGAACTCTTTTAGCTATTTCATTTAAATCATTATCATTAGCTAAAGATGTATCACTTTGAATTAATACAGCAATGTTTTGAATTCTTCTAGAATATTCATCATTATATTCCTGCTTTAAATCCTTTAATTCTGCTTCACTTTCATCCAGTATTTTTTCAATATCAGCTAGTTTAGTTTCTGAACGCATTTCTTGAGAAGATAAAAGCGATAGTGTTTGAAAATAATATGATAGACCAAATGTAAAGACTATACCAACTATTAGTACCCGTTTAACTTTTCTTAGTAAGTCTTTATTAATTACGTATTTTTTATTTAAATCATAGTATTCATCATCATTATCTTCATCAGTAAGTCTTTTCATTGATTCAACTCTAATGAAATGGATATATGAAACAATTAATATTGCAATGAATGCATAAATCATTAAAGCTAGCGAAATGACTTTATTATAGTTGTTTTGTAAGTCACTTTCTTTAGCTAAAGCTACAAAAGTATAATCACTACTAGCTTTTCTACTTTGAGCATAATATCTATTACCATTAAATGTAACCCACCCTTGATTACCATTTTTTAAGAATTTATCACCTATATCAGTACTACTTACAGGGATGTTTTTAGCAGAATTACTATTAGAGTAAACAATTTCATTTGTTTTATTATCAATAGCGATAATATAACCATTAATTCCTATTTTTATATTTTTTAAAGTTTTTTTAGGAGACACTGTCTCAACTTGTTTAGCTAAAAAATCAGTACTTTCTCTCCCACCAATAATTTTTAAGCCATTATTCATATTAGAAAGATAATATCTTAGGTTTCCTTTGGTAAAAGGATTATCAACTTTAACATTTGTAGTAATATCATTTCCTAATGGTTTATTAGTATTAGAAAAAAGAACTTCATTATTACTATTTACAATATATAATTCTTGTAATTGCCATTGATTAGCCATCGTACTAATATTAGTTCTAAGACTTGGCGTATGATCATAATAATAAGCTAATACATCTACTTTAGCTTTTGAAAAACTATCATAACTAGTTTGATCATTTTTGGCACTTTGTTTATAGTTCTTCATTTTTTGAACGGCCATATCTAGTTTTATATCAAAGTTTTCTTCTTGATTAGAAATAGTAATTGTATTTTCAGCAAAGTATAAAACACCTAGTAAAATACATCCACCAATAATTGCAAATAAAATATCTCTCACCAAATTTTTAAATAGTTGTTTTTTTGTAAACATAATGACTCCCCTTAACTTAACTAATTATACATTATTTAGATAAAAAATAACGAATAAATCGTTATTTTATTAGTCTTTTAAATAAATATCTATTATTACTTTATTCCACTGTCCCTTTTTTTCAACTTCTTTCACTTTACCAAAAAGCAGTTTTCCAGCATCTAAAAGTTTTGAAAAGACAGGATTATCCTTTTTAGGAACATATCCTAAAATATTGTTTTTATCATCTTTTATAAGAATTGCATTTTCATCATATTCATTTATTTCTCTTACAAAAGATAGAATCATATTATCAATATCAACTAATAATGAATCAATATTATCAATATGAGTAGTACCAGCTATATAAGAAGTATATAAGTATATCTCTCTACTAAAAGGTATAGGTACTATATCCGGTGGTACAATTTTTGAAAGATCTTGAGGCGAAACAGGAACAATATTTGTTTTCTTTTTCTCTGGTATTAAGTCATTAGCCATATTTAAGACTCCTGCATATTAATTTCATAATGCGATTTAACTTTTAAAAGGGCTTTATGATTTTCTTTTAACTCTTCTATTCTTTCTAGAATTGGTTTCAATTCTATTTCCACTAAATCATCATTCAATAACATTTCTTCCTTTTCTAAAAATTGATTCTTTTTTAATTCTTCTATTTCACTTTGAACACTTTCAATTTGATCCTTTAGTTTTTCTATTTGTAGTTTTAAAGATTCTGCATCATCTTTTTTTACAACTTTCACTAATACCAAATCATATATTTCTTTTAGTCTATCTAAATTATTTGCTACATAAGCATCTTGAGTATCTTGCCATAGATCTTTAAGTTCTAAATTGTTTTTTAAGACATCAGGATGAATAATTTTTACTATTTTATGATATATTTTCTTAATTTCTTTCAAATCAGTATCACTAACAGTTTCTTGGTTTAAATAATCCAATGATACATTTAATTGATCTGATAACTCTTTTATTTTTTTATTATATTCTTTTAGTTCTTCATTTGTTATATCATCCAATTCACCCTGCGATATGTTTTGATTTTTATTTTTATACTCCTGAAGAATTTGAATTTCTCTTTTAACTTTTAAACATTCTACATAGATATCATATCTTTTTAATTCATATTTACCTATTTTTTGATCGTAGATAGCACAAAGATAGTATATTTTTTTTTACTACTTCTTTTCTTTTTTGAGTTAAATAAAAATATTTATCAAACAACTCATCAGCTTCATCTTCCAACTCCATGATTTTTCTCCTTAAATTTTCCCTGTTTACTATTGAATCAACCCTTTATATTTTTAACCCATTCATCTTTAGATAAATAGGTATAATGCTCATCTCTAATTTCATTTAATAAAGAACATTCTTTGTTCATTTCTTTATGATGATATTTGAAGCCACATTTTTGACTACAACGTTTAGATTTATCATTTCCATCATAGTAGCCATACCAAACACCTTTGTAGTTAAGATCCTTAAATGCTCTATTAATTAAGGCTTTAACTGCTTCTGGAATGTAACCATGGCCCCAAAAAGGAACTCCAATCCAACAACCTATCTCAGTTTCATTATTACTTTTAATATATGTTTGTCCAGGTGCTTTTAAAGCGACACTACCAATAGCTATGTTGTCATCTTTTAAACAAACTGCATATGTTTCTGGGGCTGAAAGGATATCAGTTATTACCTTTGCACTTTCATCTTCACTTGTATGAACTGGCCAACCAGCTAAAGGGCCAACTCGAGGATCTTTGGCGTATTCATATAAGCTCTTTGCATCTGTTTTTTTCCATGGTCGAAGAATTAATCTTTCAGTTTTAATTATCATATATTCTCCTTATTAAAGATAATTATATCACAACAACCATATTAGGGTTAATTATCTAAGATCAAATAAAAAATGCATCATTGAATGATGCATTCTTTATTACGCTCTTAAATAAATATAAGAGTTATTAGTAAGATTTCTTAAAACATAAGCCATATTAGCGTTACTTATAGATACACATCCAGCAGTAGGCCCTCCAGTTGAACAATGAAGGAAAATTGCTGATCCTTTACCATAAGTATTACTAGGATTAAAACCAGTATTAACACAATATTGGTAAGCTGTTGTGTATTTAATTAGATGCTCATCATTTGAATATGCTCGACTATTACGAGAATCGAACATCTTATTATAATTGCCATTACGAGTTCCACCCCAATAATCATATTTAGTAACTTTATGATAACCTACTGGGCATCCTGGATTATTAGCTATTCCAAAAGCTTGTCCAAGTTTATAAGTACCTGTTGGAGTTGTGTAGTCTCCTTCATGTCGATTAGAACTAAATCCATTTTTTCCAATTCTTCCAGATACACTAAAATCTTGGTACCAAACACCATTAGACTTATGGTGGAATTGAACTGTGGCATAGCTTCCACCATTACCGGTTACTGTTACTATTCTATCGGCTTTTGAAGCTATAGACAAAGAACTAACCCAATCAGGGTTGTATTTTTTAAATGAATTACCTGTTGAAGGTGCTCCACCAGTATTTTTAGGACATAGTTTCACTTGAATCGCCTCTATCCGATATCCATAGCCTTGTGATCCAGCTTGCTGGTCATTTTTAGCCCATCCAAGCCATCCAAAGTTTTGAACATGTACTCGATAGTAGACATCATAAATGCCTGATAGTTGCCCTGTTAATTTAATTTTAATTGCTTCTAAACGTAGATTTGTTCTTCCACTTTCTCCAGAAGTATAAGAAGTCCAACCAACATTTTGAACATGAGAACTATATTGAATACCACCAGTTATTGAAGGACTAGTTACACTTGCCTTAAATAAATTAATGGTTTTTGATTGTCCTGTTGTCCCTGAGGTATTACCATCAACTACCACGTCATGCCAACTATTATCATAATTAGTAGAATAATTTATTGATGGAGTTTCTATAAAGTAATTACTTGTATTTCCAGGAGCAGTTTCTCCTTTTTCTTTAAGAACAACTTGAAGTGCTTCAATTCTTAACCCTTTACCAACACTACCAGCATCTTTACCGTTACTAGCCCAATCTAACCAACCAACATTGGCCACATGAACACGATAATATAGATCATAATTATCAGCATTTGTTCCTTTTAAAGACATCCTTAAGGCTTCTATTCGATAAGATTTACCAGTAGTACCACAAATTTCACCATCGGATTTAGTTCCTTGCCATCCAACGTTTTGAACATGTGCTTCATAATTTACTGATAAGTTTTCATCACCGATAACTTGAGCTCTAAACGCTTCAATTCGGTATGACTTACCTGTTGTACCAGCAGTTTGTCCATCAGTTATGACATTTTGCCATCCAATATTTTGAACATGACTGTTATATTCTATATGAGTGGTACCTTTTGTTACACTCTTAAATGGTGTTTCCTCGTTTCCTGGTGCATTTTCGTCTATATTTTGAATTTTAATTTGTATTGCTTCAATATTTTTATATAAGTCAGTTCCAGCAGACTCACCATTTTTTGCCCAATCTAACCAACCAATTCCTGAAACATGAACTCGATAATAAATTGAATAATTACTTGCATCATCACCTGTCAAAGCAAACTTAACAGCTTCTAAAGCTTTTGATTTACCTGTCGTCCCTATTTGGTTATTAGAGGCACTAAGCCAAGATGTATTATTTGAACGATATTTTACATCTAATCCCATATCTAAAGATGTAGAAAAAGTATATTTTAAGGCTTCTAGTCTTTTAGATTTACCTGTTGTACCTGCTATTTCTCCTTCTTGGACAGACTTTTGCCATCCTACATTTTGAGAATGACCTTGGTAATTAAATTCATACTCTTTTTCAACTTTTAAATTTTGGTCCTGATTTGCCTTGTCATTGTCAATTGCATAAACATAACTAGTTAATGATAAACACATAACCAAACTAACTATAATTGAAATTATTTTTTTCATTTTTCCTCCTATCTACTAACCTTTAACCTTAAACGTTTGTAGTGTGTGGACGTTTAGTCTATTTACTTGGAGTTAGTTTTACAGTTACCCCTGTAACTTTTATTGTTTGATTAGCTGTTAATTCAACATTCTTAACAGATTTAACAGTTCCGTTTTTCCCATTTTTAGACATTACTTCATTAATACCACTTACTGTTTTACCATCGGTAATTACTTGTCCTGCAGTATTATTTAAGGCTGTTATATCATATGTACCGGCATCAATATCAACACCAGTTGTATAAGAACCTGGTTTTAATGTCTTAGTTTTTTTGACATTAGCTTTTCTTTTAGTTAATGTATTATTTTTAGCATCATTTGAATACATGTTTACTTTTACATTTCCCATAACTATTACTTTCTGATTAGTATCCAAAGATATATTCTTAATGTTATTTACACTTACATCAGATTCTTTCTTTTCAATACTTGTTGCAGTTGGTTCAGAACCATCAGTTGAAATCATGAAACTTCCTCCACCTGATTTAACTGATAAGTTGTATGATCCTTTTGGTAGATCAACACCTACAGTGTAAGTTCCTGCTGTTAACTCTTTTTTATAACTGGCGCTACTTTCATTTAAATCTTTAGAAAATGTATATTTTACATCATCTAATGTCATGCTTAATTCATTATTCTTTAAATCTGCTTCTATTTTTTTAGTAGATTTAATTGTAACTTTATTACCTTTAATACTATATTTCCCACTACCAGATTTTTCTCCGACAGCCATTGTAGCTACATTATCTTTCTTAAATTTAATGTTAACTGCTCCAGTGGCAGATTCGATAGTTTTTTGATCTAGAGTAGTACTTCCAGTAACTGCAGTTATTGCAGTCCAAGAAGTATTTGTAAGTTTATCTTTTGTACTTGTTTTTGAATTTGAACCACAACCACTAATACTTAAACACATTATAGTTGCGATAACTAATGATAATATTTTTTTCATTTTTATCTCCTAACCTACTGCCACAATTATTCCACTAGAATTTGTATCTACAGTAAATCCAGCTGGGAATGTATAAGACAACCCATCTGAAGCACTTAGACAATCTTCGTGTCCAGATACATGTACTCCACATGCTGACATAAAGGCATTAATTGATTTACCTTTGTATTTGCTTGCATTAGCTGCAGTACATTCAATCTTTGATGATGTGTTGCTGTTACTAGATTGATTATTATTAGTAGTAGTATTATTTGATGCAGTTTGTTGATCTGCTTTAGCTTTGGCAGCTTCCTCTTGCTTAGTTTTAAGAGTTGCTTCAGCTGTAGTAAGTGTATTAATATTTGTAACAAGAGCTTTTTGAGCATCAGTTAGCTTATCATATGCTGCTCTAGCATTAGAAATAGTATTTGCGCTATCTACTGTTACATTTCCTACACCATTAATTAAAGCTATTACAGCATTAGCTGCATCTTGGTTAGCTTTATCTTGATTAGTAACATAATCTTTTACTTTAGTTGAGACTGTTTTTGCTGTTTTATAAAAATTGTTATCCGTTTTAACTTCTTTAGTAGAGCTACTTGAACATCCAGTAACTACCAGTAACAATACTAAAGTTAATGTAATTGAAATCTTTTTCATTTTTTTTCCTCTCTATTTATAATTTCTTTATTATTCCACTGCTGATAAAACTATCGCCTTTTTTAGTAATTATCTCAAATGAAGGAGATTTAGTTTTAATAAAGCTTTTATCAATATAAGCTCCATAACCATAGTTAGTAGTCTTTTTCCCATTGGAATACGTTGATGGTGTTGCTTCAAACATAAATTCAGTGTCTCCATCATGCACTTTAATATATACATTAGAATCTTTAGAAGTATAATTTTTATCTAAAGCTCCTTGGATCATATATTGATTATCAAAATCAAACACTTCCATTGTTGAATTATTCTTTACAGTTGTTGGTGTCCGAGTTGTACTAACAATAGGTGCTTCCATAACTGGAATAATACTTTGTAAAGTCTTTAAATGCCTTTCTGTAATTTCAATGATTAATGTATCACAATTATATTTTTTTAGATAATCTAGATTATATCCTGACTCTCTAGAAAAATATGCTTTATGATACTCGTTTGCAATAAATTGATTCATCGAATTACCAAATGAATCTCTAAATACGAAAACATTTCCTTCTTTGTTATCGTTTGTTGTTTCAACAAACTGATCTTCAAAAGTATTGTTTTCACTTTCAATTTTAAAATTATTCTTGATATCATAATAAATTTGATTGTCTTTTTTATTACCACTTGGATAAACCATGTCGTAAAGATCTCCTTCATAGTCTTTCCTTACTACATAGCTAATATCATCATAATTAGTATGATTTTTATTAATAGATGATAATATTCTATTGGATGCTAACATTGCACCTTTATTATTCCAATGAGAATCAAGTTTATGATATAAAACTTCATTTTGATTATTAAATGTAGATTTTAAATCTACATAATTAACATTTGTATTTTTTAAACTCTTTGTTAATTTTGTCAACGAATTATTCTTTGTAATTTGAGTGCTATAATTATCAGGCAAATACTGCGGATAAAGTGTCGATTTATTAGGAGCAATAGTAAAAGATAATTTAATATTATTCTTATTACAATACTCCTGAATCATGTTTAGAGTTCTTGTGATATTATATATTTCCCTATCATTTAAAACATTTTCTCCAATATAATTATTAACCCCTTCTTTATAAAAGAGGTAACCATCTTTTCCTTGAATTACCTGTGACTCTGTCGATTCTTTAAATATTTGTGATCTTAACATCGCATTGGCTGTTACTAATTGTTGCTTGTAAGCAAAATGATCTCCTAAATAAGAATCAAAATCATCACCAACTTTACTATTGAAAGAACCATCCTTATTTTCTAAAGAAGGTAAAGATGCTAACTCTTTCTTTTCTTTTGTTTGGGTTGTTTCATTCCAGATCATTCCAACACTAGGAATAGATATCATAATAAAGAATACCAGCACATAAATTAATAGTATTTTTTTCTTCATTTATATCCTCCTCCTAAAACCTAAAATAGATAAAGGGATTAAATGATGATGATGCTAGTGACATTATACATAATGCAAGTAATACAAAACTACATACATATCCACCTACTTCAAATAGTCCTTCTTTATTTATTGACGTAAATTTATTTGATACAACATTTTTAATTGGCAGTGCAAAAATTAAACCAAATATAAGTATGAACACTGTATATGGACTTAATAAGTGAGCAACTGTAACACTAGAAATAATAGAACTATTAAATCCAGTAAACATCGCTGCAATCATTGTAAATGCTTGCGAAACAGTATCTGCTCTAAATATTACAAAAGCAACTACAACCACTAATAAAGTATAAATATGACCGACATACTTCCACCATTTTTTATTTGTAGGGATAATTTGAAAATCTTCTAAACTAGCAAATAAACCATGAAATAGTCCCCAAATTATAAAAGTAAAATTAGCACCATGCCATAATCCAGTTGTAAAGAAAACAATTACTTTGTTTATAACTGTCCTTAATTGTCCTTTTCTATTACCACCTAAAGGAATGTATAAATACTCTTTAAACCATGTTGATAACGATATATGCCATTTATGCCAAAAATCCTTGATACTTGATGCCGAGTATGGATACAAAAAGTTTTCTTTGAAATGGAATCCAAACATTTTACCAAGTCCGAAAGCCATATCACTATAACCACTAAAGTCATAGTAAATTTGTAGAGCATAAGCAATTGCCCCAACCCAAGCTGCAAGAAAATTTACATCTCCTAAATTCATTGAATATATTGTATCTGCTACATACCCAACAGTATTAGCAATTAATATCTTTTTTGCTAGTCCATATATAAAACGTCTAATACCTGAGGATATATCTTCAATTGAGGCATCACGATTATTAATTTCTTTTTGAATATCATGATATTTTACAATTGGTCCAGCAATTAATTGAGGAAAAAAGAAGATGTATAACACAACATTACTAAACTTCTTTTGTCTCATTTCATTATTTCTATAAACATCTATAACATAAGATAGAGCTTGAAAAGTAAAGAAAGAAATACCAATAGGTAGCGTTAAATTAACGCTACCTATCGATAATCTTGTTATATTATTGATGATTTCAATTAGAAAATCAGCATATTTAAACACTACCAACATCCCAATATTATATACAACAGCTAACACGATACACACTTTAGCTTTAGTATCATGTCCAACTACATTTAAACCAAATAAATAGTTAAATAGTGCTGATAATAATAAGAGAAAAACATAAACTGGCTCTCCAAATGCATAGAAGATTAAACTTGCAATGATTAAAAGAACATTTTTAAGTTTTAAATTAGGTAACAAATAATATAACACAAAAACTATCGGTAGAAAGATGAATAGAAATGTAACAGAACTAAATACCATATTACATTTTTCCTTTCTTACTAATAAACAACATCTCTAGTATAACCTAGTCCAATTTGAGCTCTTGTTTTACCATAGAACCTACCATAATTACCAGTAGAATCGGCCATATCTGGATCATAAACTAAGCCATTAATTTCAACCCAAGAATGTTCTGTAAGTCCACCGCCACGGCGACTGCAATACCCACAATGAATTGTAGCGTTATAGCCTTTAATTCTTGCTAAGTTTGCAAATACAGCAGCATATGTATAGCAATGACCAGTATGAGATGAAAGCCATCTATTTACCCAATCTATATCCCAATCATGATAATTAGGGAAATTATAAGATCTTACATAAGTAGTTGCTTGGCAAACGTATGCAAAGCATCCATATAAGTCTCTTGGATTAGCTATAGGTCTTAAATTGTTCAACATTATAGTCCTACGACTTGTTACTTTTTCTTTAAATGAGTTACCCACTGCTGGTTTAGAACCAGCATTCTTTGGATATAGTTTTACTTCTATTGCTTCAATACGATATCCATACGCTTTAGTTCCGGCTGCTTGACCATTTTTAGCCCAACCTAACCAACCAAAGTTTTGTGCATGAACACGATAATAAACATCATATACACCAGACAAAGCGCCTGTTAAATTAATCTTAATTGCTTCTAATCTCTTATTTGTTTGTCCAACTGTTCCTGATGTATATGAAGTCCATCCTACATCTTGAACATGACCACTATATTGAATTCCACCAGAAAATGTACTGCTTGCTACTGATGCTTTAAATTGATTTACTGCCTTTGATTGACCAGTTACTCCAGATGTAGTGCCATCAGAAACTGTAGCACCAAAACTTCCACTTTGATAAGTTGAATAGTTTACATGTGGAGTTGCAGCTAGATGATTATCAGTACTTCCAGGAGCAGCTTCTCCCTTAGGTATTAGTGTAGCTTCAATAGATTCAACTCTAAGTCCGACACCAATACTTCCAGCTTCTTCACCATTTTTAGCCCAGCCTAACCAACCTTGATAAGCAACATAACAACGATAGTAAATATCATAATTTGATGCTTCACTTCCGGTTAGACTCATTTTCAAAGCTTCAACCCGATAAGATTTTCCAGTTGTACCTGCAATAAGTCCATCTGTTTTATTTGATTGCCAACCAACATTTTGAACATGCGCTTGATAATTAACTTTAACATTGTCATTACCAACCACTTGTACTTTGAAGGCTTCTAAACGACGTGATTTACCTGTAGTTCCAGCACTTTCAGCTTGAGCCACTGGCTTTTTCCATCCTTCATTTTGCATATGAGCAGCATATTCTAGATGAATTCCATCATCTTTTAATGTTTTATATGGTGTTGCAGTTGCTCCAGGAGCAGCTGCAGTGTTTTCTAACACCTTAACTTGAATAGCTTCAATATTGTAATACATACTATTTCCAGCAAGTTGACCATCTTTAGCCCAATCTAACCATCCAATTCCTGCGACATGAACACGATAATAAATTGAATAATTACTGGCATCTGTCCCATCAAGATGCATTTTAATTGCTGAAATAGCGTTTTTCTTTCCAGTAGTTCCAGAAATGACACCATCTGTTACAGATGATTGCCAACCACTATTAATAATATTTGATTCATAGTTAACTGATAAATTATCATTTCCGACAATTTGTGCTCTAAAAGCTTCTAAACGATATCCTTTACCAGTGGTACCAGCTATATTTTCTTGTGATACTGGTTTTAACCAGCCATCATTTTGAACATGAGCTGAGCACTCAATATGAGTTTCATCAGATGAAACACTTGCAAAAGGTTTTGTAGTACTACCTGGTGCATTTTGTGTTTTATCTAAAATTTTTATTTGAATTGCTTCAATACTTTTATATAAATCAGATCCGGCAGACTTCCCATCTTTAGCCCAATCTAGCCATCCAATTCCTGCTACATGAACACGATAATATATTGAATAATTACTGGCATCGTCTCCTGTAAGATTTAATCGAATTGCTTCTAATCCTTTTGATTTACCTGTAACACCAAATTGACCATTTTCGCTATTAGTCCATCCAGTGTTATCAGATCTATATTTTCCTTCTATTGCCATGTTTAAAGAAGTAACTAGATTAACTTTAACAGCTTCTAATCTTTTTGATTTACCTGTTGTACCAGCTATCTCCCCTTGATTAACACTTGTTTGCCAACCAATATTTTGGACATGACCTTGATATGTTAAAGTGAATGCATCTTCGTCCTGTGCAGATTCAACCTCCATATCTTCATTAACCTTTGCTTTGTTTTCGCTGTTTTGCTCAGCTTGAGTTTCTTCTGCTTGATTTTTAACTTCTGCATTCTCATAGACTTCATTTGAATTTGAGATTTCACCAACCGCATAAACACCTGAAACCATAGAGAAGCACATCATTAAACTAATCATAACAGATATTAGTTTCTTCATATTCTTCCCTCCATTACACCTCTTTTATTATATACCATATTGTTGTATTTTTAAAATTTAAGTATATTTAGCAAGGCATTTAATTACTTATAAATAAAAAAACTATAGATTTTCTATAGTTAGTTTTAAGTTTATTTACATGTTTTTCTTAATCCAATTATCAACAATACTATCTTTACCATTTTCTATAATATAATTTATAACATTTTGCTTAGTCATAATTTTAGTAATAAGTTGATCATCTAAGGAATCTAATAGTTCAACTATATTAACTTTAGATTTAGTGTTTATTTCTTTTAGTACATTAGTGTCTTCTATTTTTCTTTTTGCATTTTCCTTAGGATATCCTATTCCAAGTGGTTGTTCAAACAATGCCTCAATAATATATCCTAGATTGATTTCCCCAGCCCATCCAAAGTTAAGTCCAAGAGGAATCGAAATAGCATTCCCATTATTAATTCGACCAAATAAAAACGCATCTTGAGGAGTTGGCGTATAACCACAAATAACTCCTGGCATATTGTTACAAGCAAGCATCATGCCTTGTCCTGACGAACATCCTGTAATGATAAAATCAACAGCTTTGCTAGACAACAGTAATCCTATTAGAATTGATATTTCATTGTAAGAATAAATTATCTTTTCATCTTTAAAACATCCAAAGTTTATTACTTCATGATTAGTCTTTTGCATTGTAAGTGAATATAAAATATCATTTTTAGAGACTTGAGAACTAGCTTGGATTATTCCTATTTTCATATTTTTTTACCTCATAATCATTATATCATTTAAAAGATTATAGTTTTTGAATTTCTTCTAAAGCCTTTTGAATATCCTTATCAACTAATGGCTTCATACTATCATTATAGATTGTTGTATCTGCACTTTTAAGTGCTGATACAATAACACTAGTTAATTCTGGTTTATACTTTACAATTAATGGTAATGATTTAATACATTGCCTAGATGTAATTGGTTTATTATCTGTAATATGTTTCAAATAATCATCTATAATTCCATTTAATTTACCCTCTTTATCCCACTTTGCATTTCTTGCAAGAAGTATCACACCTCTAGTACGCATATAAGAGTTGTCACTGCTAAGCAGTTCTTTAAAAGAATCCATATAAGGATAAACTATGTTAGTTCCGTCACTTAATTTTGTTAGATATTTTAAAGCTTCATCTCCAACAACACTATTTTTATCAAACAATAACTTTATCTTCTCTTCTATTTTCTTTGTCATATTAAACACCTCTAGATATTTTTATATTATGATATGTTAAGATATAAATTAAATAATTTTTCTTTCTAAATCTTTGCCTTATTATGATGATGTTTGTGATCTTCATCACTAGATAAATGACTATGCACATGACTATGGGCAATCGTATGACTATTGGGTGTTCCATTATGAGTATGCACATAAGTATGAATATGCATATGCTCATGATTAATGATTAATGTATCAATAACAACAATTATCGACCCTATTATCATAATAATAAGGGCAAGCAAATAATTTGAAGTTATTTGTTCTTTCAGTAATACAAATGATAATAAAACTCCAATAAAAGGTGAAATAGCATAATAAGCGCTTGTTTTAGCAGCCCCAAGCTCACTTTGAGCCATAATGTAGAAAAGGATACTCAATCCATATGCTACAAAGCCAAGTAATAAAATAACCAACCAGTACTTGATATCAGGTATTTGTTCTCCAATTATAAGAGCAATAATTAATGATCCCAGGCCAGAAAAAATACCTTTTAACATAACTATTTGATACGTATTCTTAGATGAGATTTTACGTGTACAATTGTTTTCAAAGCCCCAACAAATAGTTGCCAAGATAACTAGAAGTGATCCTGATGAAAAGTTAAAACTTGTTATGTCTTTAAAAGATAAAATAATACTAGAAATAGTTATTAAAAAGATTCCTATCCAAAGTCTTCTAGAGATTATTTCTTTAAAAACAACTAAAGCAATAACTGATGTTGCAACAATTTCAAAATTATTTAAAAGCGATGCATTGGCCGATGATGTATTTAGTAATCCAAACATTAATAATATTGGTGCAATAATATCTAAACCAATCATTCCTAAAACATAAGGTAAATCATTCTTTGATAAATAGTCACTTTTGTTGTCACTTTTTTTATTCAAGAAAAAGATTATACCAATTCCAATTCCAGCCCCAAGATATAAAAAAGCGGCCATCATTGTTGGTTGGATAATCTTTAACAATAGTTTAGAAAAAGGCATATTGATAGCATAGAAAACAGCCGCTAAAACTGCATATAATATTGCTTTAATTTTCTTTTTATCCACTATCTTTTCCTCTATATAATTCTCTAAATACATTATATATTTTTTCAAAACAAAAAGTAGTTTTAGAACAATTAAAATTAATTGTTCTAAAACTATGATATAAATTTATTCACTAAACTAATTCCTATTTATATTTTCCTTAGCTGATATACCATCAAAAATCTTAGAAAATAGTACTACACTAATTACTGAAACAACAACTCCAATTAAATTAGCAACGATTCTGATTCCTACAGCTTCTTTAGCTGGAAAAAGTAATGCCGCTGTAATTAAAGCACTAAAAGAATTATAAATGGTTTTAACAAAATAAGATGTAATAAACATCGATAAGAAACCTGCTACAAGTATAAGCATAACTTGATATTGATTTGGAACATATAATTCAAATAAACTAAACACTAATACACTGCCAATAATAGTTGCAGGTATTCTAAAGACAGCTCGCTTTTTATACTCATCAACTAATGGCGTACTAAGTGAAAGAACAGTTAAACTAATCCACATGGCCTTTGGAAAATTAGCAAGATCTCCTACAAACATAACAAGTGATATTGTTAATACAAGACGGATATACCACTGTGTCCTTGTTGAAGTTATATTGTTTGCTTTAACTAAATCAATGATACTCATGTCATTTTTATTATTCTTATGACTTAATAAATATACAACAGCAATAAGTGCCCCACCTATGAGTAAACTCACCCATCTTTTTGTAAAAAGTACACCAGTTACATCATATCCTTGAATCATAATATAACCCATAGCAAAAGGCAGATATCCACTAGAAGATAAATCATGAGCAGATAAAATCATAATTAAAGTAAGAGATACTAAGTTAATTACCAATCCTAAATATGGATTAATAAGTGATAGTTTTGGCATAAATGCTAAAACTACAAAAAGGAAGAAAATGCATCCAGCTGCTTGATTACTTTTATAACCAAGGTCTTCACCTAGCAAAATTAAGAGTCCCATAAGTATAATAACTCCTACAATGCTATTTTCTTTACCAAACATAAAATTGTATCCATTTATAAAAAGTACACAGAATAAAAATATCGGTAGTTTTTTAACTATCTCCACCAATATTTTTTTAATTTTGTTTTGTTTTTCTATTCTATCTTCCATTTATAATAACCTCTTAATCCTTTAATGATTTATTACCTTTTACTATAACATTCATTTAAATTTATCTTTACTTTTTTGAACTTTTTAGCAAAATCGCATTCTCAACATGGCTAGTTTGTGGAAACATATCTACAGGTTGAACTTTTTCAACATGATAACCCTCATTTTGTAAAATATCAATATCTCTTGCTTGAGTCGCTACATCACAAGATATATAAACAAGTTTCTTAGGATTAGCTTTTACTAAATATTCTAAGAATTCTTTAGAACATCCTTTTCGAGGAGGATCCACAAAGACAACATCTAGTTTAACTCCATCTTCTAAAAGTTTTATCATATATTTACCAGCATCATCACAAACAAATTCAACATTATTTATATCATTAAGATTAGCATTTATATTTGCATCATCGATAGCTTCTTTAACTATTTCTACTCCATAGACTTTTTTTACATATTTAGCTAATGATAAAGATATTGTCCCAATACCACAATGAGCATCTAAAACAACATCATCCTTATTAAGATTTGCAAAATCAATAGCTGTTTGATAAAGGTGTTCTACTTGAACTGGATTTATTTGATAAAAAGATTTTAATGATATTTGGTATTTATTGTCTAAAAGATAATCATAGATATAACCAGCTCCATAAACAATTTTTTCTTTATCACCTAAAATGACATTATCATGTCTTTTATTAATGTTTAAAATAATAGTTTTAATATTAGGAAACTCTTTTAAGAGGGTTTTAGTTATTTTATCTATATCTTTAATGGTATCTTGGTAAATAATGAAGCATAACATGACTTCATCAGTTGAATTTCCTTTTTTCGTAAGAATGTGTTTGATATTTCCTAAATGTTTTATCTTATCATAAGGCTTAATATCATACTCATTCATTAGTTCAATACATCTTTGAATTAATTTATTAGATTCCTTATTTTGAATTAGGCAATCACTACAAGCAACAATATCATTTGTTCTTTGTTTGTAAAATCCAGCTACTATAGATCCATTTTTATCATATCCTACAGGCATTTGAACCTTATTTCGATAATAAAATGGACTATTATCCATTAAACATTCATTTACAGGAGCACTGCAATGACCAATTCTTTCTAAACAGTCTTTAACTCTTTTAGTTTTAAAGAATTTTTGCCCTTCATTAGTTAAATGTTGAAGATTACATCCTCCACAACCTTGAAAAACATGGCATTTAGGGTTTATTCGATATTCACTAGTACTAGTAAGTTCTAATAATCTTCCAAGACCATATCTTTTTAACATTTTTATTACTTTAATTTTACCTATTTCACCTATAATCATTCCATCTACAAAATAAGTAAATCCATCATATTTAACGATTCCTTTACCATCGTGGGACATATCCACGCATTCTCCCCTAAAATAATCATTCTTTTTCATTTCTAATCTCCTTAAAAAAGCGAGCTAGGCTCGCTTTTGTTTATTTTCCATTATTTGCTTTTACACTATCAGTCGTAGATTGAGATTTAGGAGTGCTAGCTGTAAATGAAGGTACATCTCTTTTAGGTTGTTTAGTTCCAAAAATTGGGAAACCTTCTGTTTTACCTTCAGTCGTTATTTGGATATCAGCATTGTATTGATATCTTCCATTGGCTTTAGTAAATAATTCACTCCAAGTAGCACCTGTTGCCTTAGTATATCCACAAGCATCATCTAATTGATGTAAAATTGTTACTGAATAATTTTCAGCATCAGCAACTGATACACCATCAACAAACTTAAGTTTAAGTTTAATAGTACGACAATCTTTTTCAATTGAAATATCTTTAACATTAGCATCGGTTTTAATATTATCTTCAATCTTTGTCATGGTAGCCTCTTTAATTGTTAAAAGCTTTGCACAACGTTTACCATATATTGGTGTTGAAGAATTTCCTGAAGTAAAGATATAAATTCCAAAACCAGCAACTAGTATAATACATACTGCAAGTACTACTTGCCAGACCTTAAATGGAAATTTCTTCTTTTTAGAATCTTTTGTGTTTTTCTTCACTTTAATATTACCTTTAGATGTCTTATTAGTATTAGGTTTATCATCATTAAAAGAAAAGTTTTCTTTTGGTGATGATGAAGATAAGTGGGTATCTTGTGTTAACTTGTCTTTTTCATATTCAATTGTATCATCAAAATCAAATCTTTCTTTAGCCATATTAACCTCCCATAAATTGTATCAATCTTTAAGTATTTATACAATATTTATATTCTTTTGTTTAATAATTCAACAAGTAGCTGATTTGTAACCTTTGGATTAGCTTGGCCACCAGTCTTCTTCATAATTTGCCCAACTAAATAACCAATAGCTTTATTCTTACCATTAGCAAAGTCAGAAATAGATTCTGGATTATTATCTAATACATCATTAATAATTGGTTCTAGTTCTTCTTTTGAAGATATTTGTTTCATATGATTCTTTTCAACTATTACTTCTGGATCTTCACCAGTATCCATTAGTATTTCAAATACTTTCTTACCTTGTTTAGATGAAATAGTTCCATCTTGAATAAGATCAATCATCTTTCCTAAGTAAGTAGGAGTAAGTTTAGTTTCATTAATAATCATATTATTTTTATTTAAATAAGCTTGTATTTCACCAAGTAACCAGTTAGATACAATTTTATAGTGTTTACAATTTTTAATAGTATCTTCAAAGAAATCAGATATTTCTTTTGTACTACATAAAATTGCCGCATCAGTTCTAGGAATATCATATTCACTAATATATTTTTTAACTCTTTTATCAGGCATTTCTGGTAAGTTTTCTTTTATTTCTTGAACCCAGTTGTGATCAAGTCTAATAGGTAAAATATTAGGTTCTGGATAGTACTTATAGTCTACCGCATCTCCCTTAGCTCTCATAACAACAGTTTCTTTTTTATCTTCATCATATCTCATGGTGTTTTGAGTTACTTCTCCACCTTGAAGTAAGATTTTTTCTTGTCTAGAGACTTCAAATTCAATAGCTTTTTGAACATTAGATATTGAATTTAAATTCTTTATTTCAGTTCTTGTTCCAAATGTATCACTTCCATATGGTCTAATAGATACGTTGACATCACAACGCATAGAACCTTCTTCTAGTTTAGCATCAGATACTTCGGTAAATAAGAAGATTTGTCTCAATCTTTCAAGATAAGCAGCTGCACCTTTTCCTGAACGAATAGTTGGTTTAGTTACTATTTCAATAAGCGGAACACCTGCTCGGTTATAGTCAATTAAAGTATAATCATCAAAGTGTAATTGTTTAGCAGTATCTTCTTCCATATGAAGTCTTTCAATTTCAATTAAATGTTTCTTTCCATCAACATTTACTTCCATTGTTCCATTACGTCCAATAGGTCTTCTATCTTGAGTAATTTGGAATCCTTTTGGTAAATCAGAATAGTAATAATTCTTACGGTCAAAACATACTAATTCATCAATATCCATATTTAAAGCATGACATACTCTTAATGCATATTCGACACCAGCCTTATTTAAAACTGGCATAGCCCCTGTCATACCCATATCTACTATATTTACTTGGGTATTAGGATCTTTACCAAATGTAACTGGAGAAGCAGAGAACATTTTTGATTTAGTTTTAAGTTCACAATGGACTTCTAGTCCAATAACAGTTTCAAAATTCATTTCTACTCTCCTTTATATTGATTAGCAAATCCTAAAGCATTTTCTAATGCATAACTTACATTTAATACAGTTTGTTCATCAAAGCATTTACCATTTAAGTTAACTGCAATTGGCATTCCATCTACAAATCCACATGGAAGTGAAAGTGAAGGTGTACCAGCAAAGTTAGCAATAGCTAAATGATTCTCTAAAATAATATATTCATTAGTTAAGACATCTTCATTAGCATCCTCAACTTTAGGAGCGATTCCTCCACAGTTAGGAGTAAGAATGATATCAAAGTCATCATATAATTTATTAGTTTCTTCAACAATTAATCTTCTAACTCTTTGAGCTTTACGGAACATCTTTTCTTGGTTCTCAGTTGCAAGAGCTAAGTTACCTAAGATAAAACGTCTTTTAATATGAGGACCAAATCCATCACTACGAGAATTAATCATTACATCATCAGTTGTAGTTCCTGATTGTCGATCACCATACTTAATACCATCTAAACATGAATGATTAGATGTAGCTTCGGAATTAGCAATAATCTTATATGTTGGAAGGACGGCTTTAGCTAAGTTATTATCAATGTAAACATCTTCAACAATAGCCCCTAATTCCTTTAATGTACTAACTACTTTTTCAAAGTTTTCTTTAACTTCTTCGTTAGTTATTTCATCACTAACAGTTCTAAGAACTCCGATTTTCTTACCTTTAATATCAGGATTTAGGTTGTCAAAGTAGTGAGGAACTTCTTTATTAGAAGAAGTCATATCATGATTATCTCTACCAGCCATTGCTTCAATAACAATTGCCATATCAGGAATATTTCTAGTAAATGCTCCCATATGATCTAGTGATGAAGCGTAAGGTATAACTCCAAAACGACTAATTCTTCCCCATGTTGGCTTAAATCCAACTACTCCACAATATCCAGCTGGTTTTCTAATTGAATCACCAGTATCACTTCCTGTAGCAAATGGAACTAGTCCACTTGCAACAAGGGCTGCAGATCCACCAGATGATCCTCCAGATATTCTAGAAGTATCCCAAGGATTATAAACAGGTCCTGTTAAGGCTGTTTTATTAGTACCACCCATTGCTAGTTCATCCATACTTGATTTACCAACTAAAGCAATTCCTTTATCAAACAGTTTATTAACGACTGTTGCTGAATATACTGGGACATAGTCTTCTAACATTTTTGATGAAGCAGTAGTTTTTATACCTTTAGTATTATAATTATCTTTTATTACTGCTGGGACACCTTTTAAATAGTCTTTTTCATCTACATTTAAATCTTTAATAGCTTTTAAGGCTTCTTCTTTTGTGATAGTCACAAAAGCATTTAATCTTTTTTCTTGTTTAGAAGCTTCTTCAAATAATTCTTCATAATACTTATTTAAATCTAACGATTTATCAAGGATACCATTATGGATATCAACTATACTCATTACTTTCATTATCCTACCACCTTTGGAACCTTAATTTGATTATCTAAAACATCTTTAGCATTCTTTAAAACATCTTCTCTAGATATTACATCATTAGCTTCATCTTCTCTTAGATATGAAGTTTCAACTTCATATGGATAAGCTAGAGGTTCAACTCCAGTAGTATCAATTTTATCTAGAACTGAAACATGGTGCATAAATACATCATATTCTTCTATTAATTCCGGCATTTCTTCATCTGTAATATTAAACATGGTTTTAAGGCCAAGTTCTTTTAACATTTTTTCTTTATCCATTGTTTACTCCTTCAACATAAAACTTTGGGCATCACTACCACTGTTTTTTATAATAACTGCGCATATTCCATCTTCGTATTTAACAGTAACTTTAATATCAAATCCACTAAACTGACTATCTAGTTGGTCAGCAGCATATGATACAAGATAGGTCATTTCTGAATATGTCTTAACATTTAGGGTTAGTTGAATATCCATTGATGAAATAGAACCATCTTCGTATTTTCCATATCCTACTACCCCAATAGCTTCACTAGCTTCATTTTTTAAATTATTTTTAAATACATCAAAATTGCTTGCTGTTTCTTCATCAGCTGTCGTAGCCTCGTCACTACTAAATACATAAGTCTTATAATTATAATCACTGATGCTTCCAACTGATCCATCACAATACGCTCCACATACATAAGAACCATTGTAAGTATTTTCAGTATCGTCATTAGCTAAATAGACACATATTTGATATGGCACATCTTTAACTGTCTTTTTAGTTTGAAGATATTTATATAATTTTTCAATACATTTTTCGCCGTAACTTTTTGCTTGAGATGAACTCATTTTAGGAGATAAGACATTATTGCTTGCATCTCTTGGATCAATTACTATTCCAAAGGACATTCCTTTTAACGTGTAATCATTTCCACTTTTAGAATAAAAGTCTAGCTCACATATTTGAGAAACCATTATTGGATCAGTTACATTTTCAATTGTAGTACCATGTGATGGTTGTAATGAATGAGGATATTTACTCTTATCACTAGATCTTTTTAATAAGTTATCATAATCGGTTTTAGTTAGTTTAACGCCATCTGACATGTAATAATCATTGATAGCGAACTTATCACGACTAATAAGTTGAAGTTGTCTACCGATATTCACAAAATCATCATTACTATAGAAAGAACGATAAATATCTTCTCTATTAGCAGAAGAACCTAAGTTAACTGTTTTATAGAAAGAAGAGTCCAAACTTTCTGAATCAGTTGAAGATTTTGATTTTTTACTGTTATCACTGCTTGAACTTGAACATGCACTAAGTGCTAAACAAAGACATAAACAAGTTATAATTGTAAGTACTTTTTTCATATTGCACCACCTAACATACGCGTATTATAGCATTATTCAGCTACTTTATCATCTCTAAAAATTCTTCTTCATTAATAACTTTAATTCCTAAATCATTAGCCTTTGTCAGTTTACTTCCAGCCGCTTCTCCAGCTAATACATAACTAGTTTTTTTAGATACTGAACCTGATACTTTTCCACCATGTTGTTCCACTAAACTGGCTGCATCTTTTCTTGATAAAGTTGGAAGAGTTCCCGTAATTACAAAAGTCTCATTATCTAATTTATTATCAAGACTATTATCATCAACATCCATTCTTAGTCCCAACTCTTTAAAATCATTAATTAGTTTAATTGATTCCTCTGAACTAAAGTATTCCAAAATAGCTTTAGCACTAGTATCACCTATATCATCAACACTAATTAATTCATCATAAGTAGCCTTAAGTAAGTTATCAAAGTTCTTAAACTTTTTCATAATAGATTTACTAGCTGATTTACCAATACCATTGATACCTAAAGATGTAAGTAAATGACTAGCATCATTTTCTTTAGATTTTTCAATTGCATTTAATAAATTATCGGTAGATTTAACTAAACCAATAACTTTTTTATTTAATAATTCTTCTCTTTTATCTTTTAAGCGATAGATATCGCTTAAATCTTTAACGTACTTAGCATCTACTAAAGTTTCGACATAAGCTATTCCAAAACCTTTAATATCCATCGCATCTCTGCTTACAAAATTAACGATTCTTCTTAGAAGCTTACTAGGACAATTGGGATTAGTACATTTTAAATCTACTTCTCCGTTATTATTTTCAGTCTTAGCACCACATACTGGACATTTATCAGGAAGTTTATAAGGAGTTGTGCCTTCAGGTCGTTTAGACTTTACTACACTTTTAATTTTAGGAATGATTTCTCCAGATTTATAAACTACAATTGTATCACCAATTCTGATATCTAAATCATCGATAAAATCTTGATTATGAAGGGTGGCTCTACTAACAGTTGTCCCACAAAGTCTAATTGAATCAAAGATGGCTGTCGGAGTAATTCTTCCGGTTCTACCAACTGATAATTCAATATCTCTTAAAACTGTTTCTTTTTCTTCTGGTGGATATTTATAGGCTATTGCCCAGCGAGGTGTTTTAGCCGTATTCCCTAATTGTTCTCTTTGAGAAAAATCATCTATTTTTACTACTGCGCCATCAATATCATATTCAAGATTGTAACGATTGGCACCTATTTGTTGGATTGCATTCCATACTTCTTCACTTGTTTTACAAACTTTATAATCATCAATTACTTTTATACCTTGAGATTTTAAAAAGTCATAACCTTGAGTATGAGTTTTAATATCCTTACCTCTAATATCTTGAATGTTAAAAATAAATAACGATAAATCTCTTTGTTTAGTTATTGATGAATCCAATTGACGAAGAGTCCCAGCAGCACAGTTTCGAGGATTTGCAAAAACTTTTTTACCTTGAAGTTCTTGATATTCATTTACTTTATCAAAGGATTTAGTAGTCATGTAGACTTCGCCTCTGATTTCTAAGTATTCTATTTTATCTTTTAAATGTTGTTTAACATCTTTTATTACTCTTGCATTAGCTGTAACATCTTCCCCTTGAATAATTCCATCCCCTCTAGTAATAGCTACATCTAAGTCACCGTTATTATATCTTAAAGCCATAGAAAGCCCATCAATCTTATACTCTACTACAAAGGTTGGATCATCAAGAGTCTCTTGCATTTCCTTTACAAAATCATCAACTTCTTCTTTTGAAAATACATCTTGTAAAGATAACATTGGTACTCGATGTTTTACAAGAACCCCCGCTTCTCTTTTAGGAGAACCACCTACATGTTGAGTTGGAGAATCTTTAGTAATCCAATCTGGATGCTTTTTTTCGATTTCTTTTAACTCTTTCATCATCATATCATATTCATAATCTGATATTTCTGGTTCATCATCGTTATAGTAACGTTTACTATGGTATTCAAGAGTTTGTTTCAACTCATTATATCGATCTTTATTATCCATTATTTTCTCCTATACTGCCTTTAGTATTATACCAAAATACACTAACTTATTAAATGAATTATACCCTTAAATATAAAAGGAATTAGGACTTATCCTAATTCCTTGATTAATTCATTAATTTCTTTAAAGCTTTGTGACTAGCCATTAGTGTTTTGATACCAGCAGGTAATTCAAAAGCAATATCTAAGATATCTCCTTTTACCTTAATAACGACGCCTTTACCAAACACATCATGCATAACTAAATCACCAACATTCCACTCTTTTACTTCATTATCACCGATTAAATCTTCAACCGACATATTAGTATTTATATAGTTGGATGTTTTATATCTTGGTTTACTTCCTTCATGAACAATACCTTCTTTACCAACTTCTTCAATAAATCGAGAAGATATTTTAGGTGAATCAGTCACAAAAGAGAATCCTTCACTATCAGTCAAATAGAGTTGTTTTTTAGCTCTTGTAAAAGCTACATAAGCAAGTCTTCTTTCTTCTTCTAACCCTTCATCCCCATCATCTGATAAAACTCGATTATTAGGGAAAACTCCTTCTGAAAGTCCTAAGACAAAGACATAATTAAATTCTAATCCTTTAGCCATATGTATCGACATTAAAGAAACGTATTCACCTTCTTCAATAGCTTCATTATCAGTATATAAAGCAATATCTTGAAGATAGTTTTCTAAAGTATTCGTTCCATTATCAATATTTTCTTGTTGGAAATTATAAATTGATTTTTGTAATTCATGAATGTTGTCAATTCTATTTTCCTCTAAGTCTTTTTTTAACATTTCAACATAGCCAACATCTTCCATTAAGTTTTCAAACATTTCATGGAGTGGTAAACCACTGGCTTTAGCTTTTTCAATTGCTTGGACTAAAATTTTAACTTCTTTTTTAGCTTTGGAAGATAGTTTTATTTCTTCACTATGGAGAGTTAGCGCTTCATAATATGAGACATGATTATTTAAAGCTACCACTTCAATATTTTCCATAGTCTTTTTACCAATACCTCTAGCAGGAACATTGATAATTCTTTCAAAAGCTAAATCATTTTGAGAATTAACTACTTGAAGATAAGAAATAGCATCCTTTACTTCTTTTCTACTAAAGAACTTTAATCCCCCAAAAATTCGATAGTCAATTCCTTTTTTTATAAATACTTGTTCAATAGTCCTTGATAGGTAATTAGCTCGATATAGGATTGCAAAATCCCGATAATTTACACCTTCATTTTCCTCAATGACTTTTTCAATTGTATTGGCAATATAATTAGCCTCTTCTTCTTCACTTTTAGCATAATAATGAATTACTTCTTTACCACCTGTTTGATTAGTAAATAAGTCTTTTTCTAAACGATTACGATTTTTTCTAATCAAGTTATTGGATACATTTAAAATATTACCTGAAGAACGATAATTTTGTTTTAAGATAACCGTATAACAAGGTTTAAATTCTTTATCAAAATCTAAAATGTAGTTAACATTAGCACCTCTAAAAGAATAGATAGTTTGATCTGGATCACCAACCACACAGATAGTAGCTTTACCAGATAAAGCTTTTATTAAACGATATTCAATATCACCCACATCTTGAAATTCATCAACATGAATATATTGATATTTATTTTGCCATTTTTCCTTAATATCAGCATAGTTTTCTAAAATATATAAGGCCTTTAAAAGTAAATCATCAAAATCTAATAAGAAATGATTTTCTTGATACTCCACATATTCTTTATATACTTTTGCTTTTTTGGCTTCACCAGCTAAACCACCAGCCAGTTCGATTGCTTTTGCTGGACTAACTTGAGCAATTTTATAACTAGAAATAGTATTAATCATTGATTTAATTGAAAAGATTTTAGGATCAATATCTAATTTCTTATAAAGTTTTTTAAGTAAAGCTTTTTGGTCTTCTTCATCCATTATTATGAAATTACGAGGATAATTTAAGACATTAATATGTTGACGGAGTATTCTTACACATAATGAATGGATGGTACAAAGTAATGTTCCATTTCCAACATTACCTACTATATTCATTACTCTATCTTTCATTTCATTAGCAGCTTTATTTGTGAAAGTAATTCCTAGTATTTTTCTAGGGTCAACTCCACAATCTTCTATTAGATACGCAATACGATATGTAATTACTCTTGTTTTACCTGAACCAGCACCTGCTATAATTCTTAGATTACCATCTAGATAAGTTGCAGCTTCATATTGTTTATCATTTAATAGTTTCTTTAAATCCATGCAAGTACCTCCCGTTAGAACATTATACAATAAAATGGATTAAATATTACAATAATATTCATTTATTTTTAGATAATTATTTTAAAGTATAAAATCATAAGTTAAATTAATAAAAAGGAAACTTATTTAAGTTTCCTTTTATCATTATTTATATGCTCTTCCAACTAGATCATTAATATCATCAATACCTAATTCTTCTAATTCTTTCTCTAAATCATCAATAATTTTTTGACATGCATAAGGATCAACTAAATTAGCACATCCAATCTCAACAGCACTTGCACCTGCTGACATCATTTCAATTACATCTTTAGCACTAGATATTCCACCCATTCCAATTACTGGAATATTTACTGCTTGGCTGACTTGATAAACCATTCGAATAGCTACTGGTAAAATAGCTGGTCCAGAGTAACCACCAGTAATATTTTTAATAATTGGTTTACCAGTTTTATGATCTAGGCGCATCCCAATTAAAGTATTAATCATACTAATACCATCGGCACCGGCTTCTTCAACTGCTTTAGCCATTTCAACAATATCTGTCACATTAGGTGATAATTTAACATATACTGGTTTACTTGATACCGCTTTAACTTTTCTAGTTAAATCAGCTGCCATTTGAGGATTCGTTCCAAACTGAATTCCTCCACAATGAACATTAGGACAACTAATGTTTAACTCGATGGCTCCTACCTTATCATGTGTTGAAAGTTTTTTGGCTGTTTCAACATAGTCATCAGGATTACTTCCTCCTATATTAGCAATAACTTTATCATCATATAAAGGACGTAACTTTTCTAGTTCTTCATTATATACTGCCTCAACTCCCGGATTTTGCAGCCCAATGGCATTTAATAATCCACTAGGTCCTTCGGCAATTCGAGGTAAAGGATTACCATAACGTGGTTCAAGAGTAGTCCCTTTTAAGCTCATTGACCCTAAAATGTTAAGGTCATAAAATTGAGAAAACTCATAACCAAAACCAAATGTTCCTGAAGCAGGAATAATTGGATTTTTCATATCTAATCCCGGTAATTTTACATTTAACTTAGTCATTTACAATTACCTCCTTACTACTTAGCACTGGTCCTTCTACACAAATTCTTTTATATGGTTTAGTCTTGACCTTGCATGAACAACCCATACATGCTCCAAAACCACATCCCATTCTGGCTTCAAATGATAATTCACCATTATCGGGATAGTTTATCACTAAAGCATCTAACATTTTTTCTGGTCCACAACTATAGTAGTAATCAAATTTGATATTGTTTTCTTTGATGCAATCAATAACTGTACCTTTAGTGCCAATGGATCCATCCATTGAAGCTACATATACATTATCACAAACATTTTTATATTCATTTTCTAATATAACATCATTTTTACTACCAAATCCCAAAACACAATTAACTGTTTTGCCTTTAGCCTTAAGTTTTTTAGCTAAACTATACATTGGTGGAGTACCAAGTCCTCCTCCAATAAGTAAGATATTATTATATTCATTTTCTTTAAAGCCATTACCTAAACCAATAAGACAATCTAACGATTCTCCTATTTCTTTTTTAGATAAAATTTTAGTTCCCTCACCTACTACTTTAAAGATAAAAGTTATCGTTGTAGAAGAATAATCATAGATTGACATTGGTCTTCTTAAATATGGTTCCTTAGAATCATTAATTTTAATATTGATAAACTGTCCACTAGCACTTACATACTTAGCTTCATTTCCTTCAATAGTCATCAAATAGACATCTATCGTTAATTTCTTTTTTTCGATTATTTTAAGTAATCCTTGTTTATAGGGCATTATAATTTTTCCACCTTTCCATCAAGTATTATATATTTTATCTTACCAAAGCATTTAGTTCCAATAAATGGAGTATTAGAAGCTTTAGAGTGTAATTTATCTTCTTCTACTATAAATTCTTCATTTAAATCAAACACTGCCATATTGGCTTTATAGCCAATATCTAGATCATGTTTTAAATGAATAATCTTAGCTGGAGAAATACTCATACATCTAATAACTGTTTCTAAAGATATTAATCCTTTTTTTACCAAATAAGTATACATTAATGGGAACGCTTGTTCGTTACCAATAATACCAAATGGAGCTTTATCAATAGGTTTTTGTTTTTCTTCCTTAGAATGAGGAGCATGATCAGTACTAATACAAGTTACTACTCCATTATTCAATCCATCGATTAGAGCTTTTAAATCATCTTTCGATCTTAAAGGTGGATTCATTTTATAATTAGGATTTAATGTTTTAATATTTTCATCAGTTAATATCAAATGATGAACACAAGCTTCCCCAGAAACGTCTTTACTTTCTTTTCTAGCTTCTTTTAGAGCAGCTACTGTTTCTTTAGTTGACATATGACAGATATGAAATCTAGAACCTGTTTTAAGAGCTAATTTAAGATCTCTTTTAGCATGATTATATTCAGAGGCATTGTTTATTCCTACTAGTCCAGCCTCTTTAGAAGCTTCACAAAGATTTACACATCCGCCTTTTACTAATTCATTTTCATCTTCTTCATGGGCTACAATTATACTACCTAGTTTACTAGCTCGACTCATCGCATTTTCCATCAATGAAGGATCTTGAAGACCTTTTCCATCATCAGAGAATCCTTTTACTATAGGTTCTTTGATAATATTTTCCATATCAACTACTTCTTTACCAGCAAGATTAGTAGTAATTGCTGAATAAGTATAAGTATGAATAGCACTATCTTTCTGAACTCTTTTTACAAAGTCTCTAATTGTTTCAACATCATCCATACAAGGATTAGTATTAGCCATAGCTACGATATGAGTATATCCGCCATACTTAGCTGAAAGAGTTTCTGTTTTAATTGTTCCCTTATGTTCAAATCCTGGTTCTCTTAAGTGTTCATGTAAATCTACAAGTCCAGGCACAAGTAACTTTCCATCTAGATCAATTACTTTATCAGCATCTAGATTAGAATTTGATATATTGATAATTGTATCATTTTCTATTAAAACATTAGTTTTAATTACTTCATTATGATAAAAGACATTTCCATTCTTTAGTAAAGTTTTCATGTTTTCTCCTTTTCGTTTTTTATTCTATCAAAAGCCTATAAATTTATAAATAAAAAAGAAGAAATTATTTTTTCTTCTTTTTGATAATTTTATAAACAATATATCCTACAATTATTACAGCTGCTAAAACTACCATAATTATATATGGTGTCATATCAGTATCATCACCAGTATTGGCACTTAAAGCAAACGTTGGAACAACACTATTAATTAATAATGTAACCATAGTAAATGCAATAGTTAATTTCTTTTTCATAAAAAACCTCCTATGATAATTTTTTAAATAAAGCTTTTTCGACACACTCAGGGACTAAAGTCTTAACTTCTTTATTATGAGAAGCAATTTCCTTAATAGCTGAAGATGAGATAAATGAATGAGATGGTTTAGTCATTAAAAAGACCATATCCACATCTTTATCTAAGTATTGATTAGAAAATGCAAGTTGAAGTTCATATTCAAAATCCATTGTAGCTCTAATACCACGAACTAGAATTTTACTTCCGACTTCTTTTGCGTATTCAACTGATAGTTTATCAGTTGAGTCTATTATAACATTTTCATAATCTTTTGTAGCTTCTTTAAGTAATTCCATTCTTTCTTCTACACTAAATAATGAATTCTTATCTGGATTGATACAGATAGTTACATATAGTTTATCAAATATTCGACTAGCTCTTTCAATAATATCTAAATGTCCATTAGTGACTGGATCAAATGTTCCAGTATATACTGCAATATTTTCTTTCATCTTTATACCTCGTATCGATATATATTTAAAGCTGTAATTCCATATTCTTTTCTTTTTAATAATTGATAGCTGTTTGATAAATCAAACTTTGTCTCTATCAATTCTTCAATCACTATAATAGCTTCATTATTTAATAAAGAATCATGATCTAAAGTATCCATAATTCCATCAACCATTCCTTTACCATAAGGAGGATCTAAGAACACTAAATCAATCTTAATTTGATTTTCTTTTAGTTTAGATAATGCTTTTTTATAATCCATCTTTAACACTAAAGCATCATTAATACCTAAGGTCTTGATGTTTTCTTTAATTGTTTTAAAAGCTTCATATTGCTTGTCACAACTATAAAGATAATTATAGCCTCTAGACAACGCTTCTATTCCTAGACCACCGCTACCTCCAAATAAATCTAAAACATTACCAGAAGATAAATAAGGATTTAAAATATTGAACATATTTTCTTTATTCTTATCAGTTGTTGGTCTAGTTAAACTTGATTTAGGTGCTTTAAGAACTCGGCTTTTATATTTACCAGCTATTACTCTCATATATTTCCTCTACCAGTATCAACATCTTTTAAAATCACATCTAATATTTCATCTAAATAGTTATTTAACTCATAGTAGGTATGATAATAATTTTGAATGATTTTATTTTTACTAACTTCTTCTTTTACATCTTTTAATTTGTTTTTAGCTTCACTTATATCAATATATTTAGAATATTGTTGCTGGGAATTTAAATTAGAAATTGCTTCTTGATACCTTTGTAATAAATTTTGAATTTCTTTATTATTTAATGCTTCACTAGCTTTTTTAAATTCTAAATATCTTTTATCTTGTTTGATTTCATCACATAGTGAAATCACTAGTTTGTTGTTCACGTAATTTAGCTTTATTGTATCGAGAAATAATATTTTGGCCTAAACCTACAGCGCATAAAGCAGCAACTGTTGATGAACCTCCAGAAGATATCAATAATAATGGTACTCCGGTCATTGGTATTAATCCCGATACCCCTCCTAAGTTAATAAATAAATGTAAGAAGAAGTATGTGGCAAGTCCTATTAGAATTAATCTTTCTTTAGAACTTTTTACTTTGTAGGCATAATTTAAGAATTTAAAGATAATAATACATGTTGGAATAATCATTAAGGCAAGTCCAAATATCCCAAGTTCTTCGTAAATAATAGCTCCAATAAAGTCATTATGAGCCTCTGGAATATATCCAAATTTTTGAGTTGAATTACCTAGTCCAAGACCAAAGATATGACCATTAGTAAAGGCAATTAAAGCATTAGCTAGTTGATATGTTGAGTCATAATAGTCTCTTAAAGGATCTAACCAACCATAGATTCTAGATAATTGATAATCTTTTAAGATAAATGTAGCTAAAAATACTGCTAGGATAAATCCAACACCAAGTAAAAAAGCAGCAACTTTTTTATATTTTGTATAATAGGTTCTTGGAGTTGAAAAGAAAATAACCACCCCAATTACTGCTAATATAACAGTTGTCCCAAAGTCTTTTTGGATAGCAATTCCAACTATGCAAGCAATAGCCAACATCATAAATGGCCATAGCAAACATTCTCTAAACTTTATTTTATAATACTCTTGTTTTTTTTCTCTTGAGCCATATGAATCTAATTTAGGATATGCTCCATCAGTATCTGAAAGATAATATGCTAAAATCAAAATCATAATTATCTTCATAAACTCTGCTGGTTGAATAGTAATCGATCCTAATCTAATCCAAGCATGTGATCCATTGGCACTAGTAAAAGCTATACAAATAGCCATCATTCCTAAAAATACGATATATAAAATCTTACAAACTCGTATATTTAGTTGTTTAGGTCTAAAGAATCTTTGGACAAGAACCATTGCAATAATACCTACTACAACGAAGATTAATTGTTTAATCATATTTGTAAGAGCCCAACCAGTACCATTATCTGTAACAGATCCAATTGAGGCTGAGCCAATCATTACAATTCCAGTAGCTACAAGAGTAAATGTAGCTAGATATAATACTAAATCTGAACCTTTTCTAGTAAATAATCTTTTTATGAAACTACTAATTGAATTCATAGTTTCACCATCTCATCATTAGTATTATTTACAGTTTTAACAACTTGATAGATAGAATATCCAGATACTTCTTTAAATTTCTTATCTAATTGTTTTTCTTCACTTTTTGAATCTACTACTGTTTTAAAATCATTATAAATGATTTTAAATTCATCTTTATTTATACCTTCTTCATAAGCTTTTTCAACAGCATTATATAAGCTCATTACTTTTAATATTTCCTCAGTACTCCAAGAAATATCTAAAGGATAATCATAGTCCATCTTACCACCTCAATTTCTTAATAATTATACCAAACATACCCATAAAAATAAATGTAAACATAACTTTATAATATGTTATAATCTATCTCGAGGTGAAAACATGTTATTAATGAAAGATATCGTTTACGATAATAATAAAAAAATAAGATCTAAATCTAAACAAGTTCATCTTCCTCTAAGCGATGAAGATAAACAATTATTGGATGAAATGCATGAATTCCTTGTTATATCTCAAGATGAGGAAAGGAACAAAGAATTCAATCTTCGTCCTGGAGTTGGCCTTGCTGCTATTCAAGTTGGAGTTCCTAAAAGAATGATAGCAATCCATATTCCTGAATACGATGAAGAAGGCAAAGTAGTTGCTTCAACAGATTTAGAATTAGTAAACCCTAAAATAGTATCATATACCAAAAAACAATCATATTTAAAGAATGGTGAGGGATGCTTATCAGTTGATAGAGAAGTTAAAGGATTAGTTCCTCGTCATGCTAAAATTACTGTTCAAGCTTATGAAGCTATTAGTGGTGAAAAAATCGAAATGGTAGCTAGAGGATTTATCGCTATTTGTTTACAACATGAAATTGATCATTTAGATGGTATATTATTTTATGATCATATAAGTAAAGATTATCCAATGATGCCTATTGAAGGTGCCATGGAAATTGAATAATACAAAAAAAGACTTATAACCAAAAGTTATAAGTCTTTTATTATACTTTCCAATAATAGATACTATAAGGAGCTAAATCAGTTCCTCCACCAAAGTCATGTTTTTTGCCAGTAATTAAATCAATACCTTCTCCAGCATTAGCGTTAAAATCAATATGACATTCATTCTCATCAATATTAAGAGCAACTATTACTCTTTCACTATCAATTACTCTTTCAAAGATATATTGTTTATTATTTAAATGTAGTTGTTTAAATTCTCCCATTTGAAGAGCTTTACTCTCATTACGACAAGCAATTAGTTTTTTAATATATTTAGTTAATTCATTAGGTAAAGGTTTAGTGTATTCAGGTCTAAGTGAATCATCACTTCCTTCTACTTTAGCTCCTTCTTGTCCCCATTCACTACCATAATAAATACATGGGATTCCTTTACAAGCAAGCATAAACCCATAAATTAAAGGTAAATGTTTAGGATTTGTAAGTTTAGTAGCTATTCTTTCAACATCATGATTATCTACGAATAGTAAAAGATTACGATCGTGATATAACTCGTTCATATTTCGATTAAACGTGTGGGCAATTTCAAACATATTTAAACTATTAAAGGATGACCACATTCCTTTATAACTAGGATAATCAGTAATACTATCTAGTTTTCCTTCACTCATCATATAATCAGCATTATCATGTAATACTTCTCCTAAAACAAAGAAGTCCTTTTTCTTTTTAGAAGTATAATCTTTAATCATTGCTAAAAACCAAGTTGGTAAACAATAAGCAACATCTAATCGAAGACCATCAATATCAAATTCATCAATCCACATTCCAATACTTTCTAACAAATAATCTTGAACTTCTTTATTATCAAGATTAAGTTTTACTAATTCATAGTGTCCTTCCCATCCTTCATAGAAAAAACCATCATTATAATTAGAATTACGATTAAAATCGATTAAAAACCAATCTTTATATTTAGAGTTTTCACGATTAATTCTAACATCTTCTAATGCAAAAAAACCTCTTCCAACATGATTAAATACCCCATCTAATACAACTTTAATTCCTTTAGAATGAATATCTCTTACAACTTGTTTAAAATCATCGTTAGTTCCAAGCCTTTTATCGATTAATCGATAATCTTTTGTATCATATCCATGTGAATCGGATTCAAATATCGGATTAAGATATAAAGCCCCGATGCCTAAATCTTTATAATAATCTGTAAATTCAGTTAATCTTTTAATTCTATTAGTACATATTCCATCATTAGATTTTGGTGCTCCGCAAAAGTCCAAAGTACATACTTGATAAAAAACACTTTCATTAAACCACATATTATCAATCCTCCATGGTCTAATTATACCATTTTCATAATATAAAATGGAAAACATATTCATTTATGATAAGATGTATTCAGGAGGAAATATTATGCGTAAAATTATTACAATCACAAGACAATATGGTTCTGGTGGAAGACTAATTGCCCAAGAAGTTGCTAAAAATCTTCAAATAGCTTATTACGATAATGAAATTATCGATTTAGCTGCTATTGAACTTGGAATAGACTTAAATACAGTTAGAAAACTATCTCAAGAAAAAGCTTCTTCTTTATCATATACTTTTGCATCAGGTCCTGAATCAATGCCTTTAAATGATAAAGTATTTACAACTCAAGCTAAGATTATTAAAGAGTTAGCGAGTGCCAATGAAGATAGTATTATCGTTAATGGTTGTGCTAACTATATCTTAGAAGATGAAAAGAATGTATTTAGAATTTATATCTATGCTCCTCTAGAATCTAGAGTAAATAGAGTAAAAAATGTATATCATGAAGATCATAAAAATTATCATCGTTATGTAGAAAAAAGAGATAAAATGCGTAAATCTTATTATAATAACTACACTACCTATGATTGGGGCGATGCCAACAATTATGATTTAGCTATTAATTCCGATATTGGAATTGAAGAAGTAGCTAGTATTATTACTGAAATTTTTAAGGATGGTTCTTTATGGAAGATGAAGTAATATCGAAAGAAAACAAAATGGGCACAATGCCCATTAATAAACTTATTATTTCTATGTCTCTTCCTATTATTGCTTCAATGTTAGTTCAAGCTTTGTATAACATCGTAGATAGTATTTTCGTGGCTCAAATAAGTGAAAACGCCTTAACTGCCGTATCACTTGCTTTCCCAGCTCAAAACTTACTAATAGCTTTTGGGACTGGTAGTGCTGTTGGTATTAATGCCCTTCTTTCTAGAAGTCTAGGTGAAAAGAATCAACGTCATGTAAATGATATTGCTAGACACGCTGTAATCATTTGGCTAGTACTAGGTGCTATCTTTGCTTTAATTGGTTTTACTTGTGGGAACTTATTTTTCTCAATTCAAACTAGTAGTCAAGATATTATTAATTATGGTAATACATATTTTAGTATTGTGGTTGGAATGTCAGTTGGTTTATTTGGACAAGTTATCTTTGAAAGATTACTTCAAGCAACTGGTCGTTCTATTTTTTCAATGATTTCTCAAGGTACTGGAGCAATTATCAATATTATTTTAGATCCTATTTTAATATTTGGATTATTTGGAATGCCTAAACTTGGAATTGCTGGAGCTGCTTTAGCGACAGTCATAGGTCAAAGCATTGCATGCCTTATTGCTCTTACATTAAACCTTAAATTTAATAGTGATATTCATATTACTATGAAAAATTTCAAATTAAAGTTTCATGTTATTAAACAAATCTATGCTATTGCTATTCCTTCCATCATTATGCTTTCTATTGGAAGTGTAATGACATTTGGAATGAATAAAATATTAATTGGATTCTCTACTACAGCTGCCGCTGTATTTGGGGTCTACTTCAAACTACAAAGTTTCTTCTTTATGCCAGTGTTTGGATTAAACAATGGTTTAATTCCTATTATTGGTTATAACCTCGGAGCAAGTCGCCCAGATCGAATGAAAAAGGCTATGTTTACAGCTATTAAATATGCTTTTGCAATGATGGTCTTAGGACTTATAATTTTTGAATTATTCCCTAAGGAGTTAATGCTGTTATTTAATGCTAGTAACCATATGCTTTCTATTGGTGTACCAGCTTTAAGAATTATTGCCATTCACTTCCCAATAGCTAGTTTTTGCATCGTTATTGGAGCAGTATTCCAAGCATGCGGTAAATCAACATACAGCCTTGTTGTATCTCTTATAAGACAATTATTTGTCTTATTACCGGTTGCTTATTTACTTTCTCTTAGCGGAAACATTAATGTTGTATGGTTATGTTTCCCAATTGCAGAGTTATTCTCTGCTATCGTAAGTTTTTACTATTATAAACGACTTTCTAGTAATTTGATTTTTTAAGGAGAATATATGTTAATTCAATATTTATGTTTTGGGATAGCTTGTTTATCTCTTATTGGAATTATTCTAGTTATGATAGTGAACAAGCATTTAAATAAGAAAAAAGCTAAACAAAAGGAAGAATTATATTAATTCTTCCTTTTTATTTTATTTTTCGATCATCTTTATATTGAATATGTAACTTATTATTAAGTTTATAAGAATACATTTTCTTATCAGCATCTGATAAAGATACTGAAATATCTATTTCGTCTTTAGGATCATATAGTTCAATACCGAAACTAAATGATTTAGGAAATTCCGTGCTATCATCATCAATAAGTTCTTGTCTTAATTTTGTTAAATCTCTATCAAGTTTAGCAGCATCATCAATTTCTTTAACAACTAAGAACTCATCTCCTCCAATTCGACATATTGTCTTTGGTTCTTCAAGTTCCAATAGTTTGTTCGCTACTAACTTTATGTATAAGTCACCTGTATTATGACCAAATTCATCATTACAATACTTAAGATAATCAATATCAATAAACGCTACTGAAAATATTTTATTTTCAGATGCTAGTTGCCGTACAAGATTCATCCCATGACGACGATTAGGTAATCCAGTTAAAGAATCACGATAAGCCATTTGTTCAAGTTGCTTATCTTCATTAATTCGATCAGTCTCATCATTAATTACATATATTATTTGTTCGTTTGTTCCAGTAATTGATTTGTTTGATTTTACATGTAAATGTTTTTCTTTAGAGACAATCCTTTTATCAGTGACAGTCATAAAATATTCTATCTTATCTTCATCAACTATATGTTCATAAATGTAGTTGAAGAAATTCTTGTCATGTTTTCTTAATCTTTTTGCCTCATTGTTTAAGTAGGTAATATCTTTACGTTTATTATTATCTACAGCAATAATTAAATAAGGAGCATCAACTGTTAATTCTTTAAATAAGTTTTGTAAGTTGTTTAACTCTTTATTTTTTGCAGATAAATTATTTCTTTGTGCTTCAAGTTTTTCTTCACGTTCTTTTAATTGATTAACCATTGTATTAAAAGAGTCTGAAAATTCTCCGAAGTAATCAAGTTTTTGATTATAGTCTCCGGCAGCGACTCTAGATGTTTGCCATATAACATGCTTTAAAATCCCATGGATTTCTTTTAGTGGCGCAGCCACTACATTGTCTACAGGGGGAACATTGTTTTCGAAATCGCCCTTAAGTATCGATTTACCAAACACTTTTTGTTCCTTAAGGCATTGGCATAAAAATAAGAGTCCTTCCCCAAGATCTTGAAACTCTGGTGGAAGTTCTTCCACATTTAGTTGTGCTTTCTCGGGGTGATATATTGAAGCCTTTAAATATTCAAACAATATATCTGCGACTCTATTGTCATTCATAATCTAATATCCTTTATTTTGTAGGTTCAACAATAACGTGACCTTTAAAACGACAAACACGATCACCTGATGCCCAACAATCAACTTCTCTTACATGATAAGGTTTCTTAGTATATACCTCTAGTATTCCAGCTAAGAACCCTTCATCATAATTACAAACAAGTTCATTTGTAGGTTCTAGACCACTGCAATCTAAATCTTCTGCAACAGTTAGAGTAAAATCTCCAGTATCTCCATCAAATGCTTCAATCCTCAAAATACCTACTTTTAAATCAGCAAGAGTTTTTTGAAGTGAGGCTACAAACTCATCAAATGGTAAAGTTAAATCCAACATATTTTTAGCAAATTCACTTCCTGAAAGCCATCCAGCTTTACGCCATAAATCATTAGCTTTTTCAGAACCATATTCTTTGTTTAAGACATCATTCATTGCATACTCTAACATTCTATATACAACTACAGGCATTGATTCTCCTAACTCTTGTCTTCCTTCTTTGATATCACCAAGTTTATCCCAAGTAAAATTTGTGTGACTACCTTTCATAAATACATTAGCCATATTGCAACTTCCCCTTTCTTTTCACAATTACACCTTATATGCATATTATAGCACATTAAACCAAAAATACACTGATACCGGTATTTTTTACCCGTTTTCACCTTGTTTATTATCATCATTATTCTTATTTAAAAACTTAAGAATTACTACTCCAATGGAATTAATGATAAACATCACTAAATCTAATGAACATGTTCCAAGCATATAGAAAATGAAACTCAAAAGAATAAACAGCAAACTTATTATATTAAAAATGTTTTTCTTTTTGAAAATTACTTTATTCATAATTGCATAAATGAGATAAATGATAAGTAAAACAAACTCTAATATATGATATATGCAATCATTATCAAATACATGAGATATATCATTTTTGATATTCTCTATTCCTTGACCACTAGATTTGTATCCATTAGTAGTACCTGTTTGTTCGTTTATGTCTTTAGAACTATTACTCTTTTTACTATTTGATTGTGAAGAATTATTGGTGTTACTACTAGTAATATCTATTGTAATTTCATCATCTAATTGTAAATCTAAAGGAGTGATATTTAAGTCATCTAAAAGACTAGCAATTGAATTATTATTTGAATTGTTAGATATTTTATTATCATCTTTAATAGGTTTTACAGGGATAACTTTAAATAAAGCATTAACTCTTATATAACTGGTTGGTGTTTTATAAATAGATTCTTGTTTGTCCCATCCAATAAACTCATATCCACTTTTTAAAGGATTATCAGGTGTAGTAACGCTTCCACCACTATTTACTGTTTGAGTATTATACAAAGTGTCTCCATTATAGAAATCAACTTTATAAGATATATTATAGGTTCCCTTAGTGTTAGTTTGAACTTTAGAAGCACCATCACCTGCTAACTGAACAATTTCAAAACTTAAAGATGGATCGGTGATAGTAATTATACCCGTGCTGCTATCGTAAGATGCTCCTGTAGTTAACGAATTTCCATCCTGGCTAACTAGTAATTGAATTGTACTTAAATCTAAACCATCAGCCTCATATTTTGAAAGATCAATTTGTAATCCATTTTCATTATATGTTGCATCAAAAACAAAGGTTTGATTTCTAGCACAATTGTTTCCTGTATGTTTAAACTCTTTAAATCCTTTAATAAAGAAAAAATAGTTATGACATACATCTAAAGTATTTAAATTAGGATTATTACTAATATCTAAGGATTTAAGCCTACAAACTCTGGCATTTAAGTTTTCTAGTTTTGGTAAAGTTGAAAGGTCTAGTTTTTCAACTTTATTTGGAGTTGAATCATCATTTCCAATATTTAGTGTTTTTAATTCAGCCAAATTGTTAAAATTAACACTTTCTAAATTTGAATCATTATAAGTAGTGATAGCGTTAATTTGACTACAATTACTAATTGTAATTGATTTTAAAACAGCGTTATTATTGTTTGAATAATTTGTTATAAGATTGTTATTTGATATAGTTATATCTTCTAATGAAGATAGGTTTTCTAATCCTGTAAGATTAATATTTCCATCAATAGTAAGTGCTTGTATATTAGTTATTTCAGTCGCACTTAAAACACTATTACCATCAAGGTCGTAGTTTCTTAATATATTTTGAAGTTTATCATCGGTAAAGATAGTAAGAGGAATACTTTCATCGGCTTTTATATTCTCACTTTGAGAATACAAAGCAATTGAAGAAAATAGTACTAGTGTTGTTAGTACTATTTTTAATATTGCCTTCATTATTTAATATCAACCATTACAACATTACCAGCTTTATCTGATATTGTTGCCTTGTATGTATTTCCATTTTCAAATGTAAATGAGATAGAAGAAGAGTTAGAATAACTACTATCTTCTACACCATTTTTATAAAAATGAAGTGATGATGTATCTAAGCCACTACCTGTATCACTAAATGTTAGTGACACTTCCTTACCTGATACCGTTTTATTAACTATTGGATTATCTTTATCAATATTGGTTACTTCGATTTTTTGAGAATCTAATGTTTTGTTATCTTTTACAACAGTTACTGTATAACTTCCATTACTAGAAATTGTTGTATTGCTAGAACCATTAACTAAAACTTCATCATAATCTTTTGAAGATAGATTAACAGTTAGCGGAAGATCTTTATTAGTGATGTTTTTATCATATGCAATAGTACTAATTGTACAAGCACTATTATCTTTGGATGCTAGAGCACTATGAATATTATCTCTATTAAGTCCTAAACCAATTGCACATCCGCATACTACCGACTGCACTAATTGCTGTAATAGTTGTTGATTTTCCTTTATTTGAATGTGATTTTAGCGGTGTTACTGCTCCCATAGCTTTTTGTAAAGCCGTACTTGACATAGTTTGATAGATAAGTGCAAGTCCACCAGTGCTTAATGCTGATCTATACATTTCAGGAGTTACGCCTACTTTAGTAAGATCTTCTTGAAGAATAGTTCTTAATCTATTAATTCTTGATTTAACTGTTCCTGCTGGAATAGTAAGTATTTCTGCAATATCATCTATCGATAATTGTTCATAAAAGCGAAGAATACCAACACTCTTTAAATCAAAATCAAGTCTTCCTAAAGAATCCATTATTGCATCGTTTATTTCATGATCAGTAGCTGAAGCTACTAATTCTTTATTATCTGTACGATCTTCAACTGTATATTCTTCTGTATCTTCAATAGTGTTTAACTTTTTACGACGTAATTTATCCATTGATCTATGATAACAAATTTTTCTAATATAAAGTCCTAATCCTTCAATTGAATCAATTTTATCAATGTATTTTAATAATGAAATAAATGTATCTTGAACAATATCTTCGGCCATACCACTATCATGAAAATAGTTATAAGCCATAAAATAAACTGTATTTCTATACGCATTATAGATTTCATCATAAGCAAGTTCATCACCAGCTTTGAATCTTTCAACAACGCTGTAGTCTATTGTCGGTTTCATATACAATCTCCTCTCGTATTATTTTCCCTGTCATCAACATCTTATTATCCATATTTATTATACCTTAAATTTGATAATTGTAAAATATCGCACTAAAAAAGTGTATCGTAATTGATACACTTTGTAGTCTTAATATGCTTTTGCGTAATATACTACTTTTTTAGCAGGTTTACCACAAATTGGACATACATCTTCAAACAAGTCTTCATCTTTTATACATCTTGATGTAGCTCCAGTTTCATCTTTGATTTGTTGTTCACAAGCATCATCTTCACACCAAACCATTTTTACATATCCACCTTTGTTTTCTAAGATGTCTTTAAACTCATCATAAGTGTGAGCTGTATGAGTGTTTTCTTGCATGAATTTATATGCTTTATCATACATTTGGTTATGAATTTCTTCTAACATATTTTTAATTACATCTTCAATACCATCTAAAGAATGACTATCTTTAGAAGAATCTATTCTTTTAACTAAGACACATTGGTTATTTTCAATATCACGAGGACCAACTTCTAATCTTAATGGGATTCCACGCATTTCAGCATCAGCATATTTATACCCTGGTGTTTTATCTGAATCATCAACTTTAACTCTAATTCCAGCTTTTTCGAGTTCAGCCTTAATTGCATAAGCCTTATCAAGGACTCCTTCTTTATGTTGCATGACTGGTACTATTATAACTTGAATTGGAGCAACTCTTGGAGGAAGTACTAATCCGTTATCATCACCATGCACCATGATAATAGCTCCAAGTAATCTTGTAGATACACCCCAAGATGTTTGATAAACATATTCTTGTTTGTTTTCTTTATTTAAGAATTGAACATTAAAAGCTTTAGCAAATCCTTGCCCAAAGTAATGACTTGTTCCAGATTGAAGAGCTTTACCATCATGCATTAAGGCTTCAATAGTATATGTTTCTTCTGCTCCAGCAAATTTTTCTTTTTCGGTTTTCTTTCCAGTAAGCATCGGAATAGCCAATAATTCTTTTGCCATCTTAGAATAGATATCTTGCATTTGAATTGTTTCATGAAGAGCTTCTTCTTTAGTTGCATGAATTGTATGGCCTTCTTGCCATAAGAATTCTGATCCTCTTAAAAAAGGTCTTGTAGTTTTTTCCCATCTAACAACACTACACCATTGATTATATAGTTTTGGTAAATCACGATATGAATTTATGATTTTTGAATAGTGTTCACAAAATAAAGTTTCACTTGTTGGTCTTATTATTAAGTTTTCTTCTAAATCGTCTAATCCACCTTTAGTAACAACTGCACATTCTGGTGCAAATCCTTCCACGTGATCAGATTCCTTTTGAAGTAATGATTGGGGAATAAGCATCGGCATATATACATTCTCATGCCCAGTCTTTTTAAATTCATTGTCTAAATACTTTTGGATTTGTTCCCAAAGTGCATAACCATAAGGTCGATAAATAATAAATCCTTTAATTGAACTATAATCCATTAATTCAGCTTTTTTACATACATCGGTATACCATTGTGCAAAGTCTTTATCCATTGAACAAATAGCATCATTTTTAATATTTTTACCCATTGCTTATCTCCTTTTAACGTTAGTAATTTTACTATACAAACAAAAAACATGCAATGACTATTGCATGTCTTGCCTATTGTTTCTTTTATTTAAAATAAACATTATCCCTGAAGCAGTAGCTATTAAAAAATATCCAACAAAACTAATAACTGGTGGTACTTCACCTAAAATAATAAATGAAAGAATAGTACTAAAAATAATTTGTGAATAATCATAGATTGAAATTTCTTTTCCTGGTGCGTTACTATAAGCTAACGTTACTCCAAATTGACCACCGGTTGCTGCTAAACCTGCTAATAATAAATATCCTAACTGGTAAGCTTGCATTGGTTGATAATTAATCAAAACAGCTGGTAATACTACTAAACAAGAAAAAGTAGAGAAGAATAAAACAATTAAAGAGCCATTCACTCCTCGACTTGCAAGCAGTCTAACAAAAGTATATGCCAATCCAGCGCACATACCTCCACAAATTCCAACAAGAGAAGCCATATTCATATTTAACCCAGTTGGTCTAATCACAAAAATTGCTCCAACAAAAGCTATTAACAAGCATACTAATTGATAAGGTTTTATTTTTTCTTTAAGCAAAAAATATGAAAATATAATTACAAAAAAGGGGCTTAACTTATTGAGCATTGAGGCATCAGCAACCATTAAATGATCTACAGCATAAAAATTACATAATATACCAATTGTTCCAAAAGATGCTCTAGCTATTAAATATTTTAAATCGCCTTTATTGATTTTTAAATTTGTATTATTCTTTTTAATTACTATTAAAGCAAAGAAAACTGCCACCAAGTTTCTAAAAAAACTTTTTTGAACTGATGGCAGATCACCTGCAAGTTTTACAAATACATTCATACATGCAAAACAAAATGCTGAAATAATAATAAATATAATTGCTTTATACTTTTTTGACATGGTTAAATATTAAACTACTAATTATCCTATTACAAAGATAATGCATAATTATTTTATCTCAATTGATGATTTTGCATCATGTTTAGAGACTATTATTTGACGATCAATTCGTTTTTTAAGCTCTGATACATGAGAAATAATTCCAACTAATTTCCCACCTTCTTTTAAAGATACTAAGGTGTTAATAGCTTCATCTAATGACTTATCATCTAAAGAGCCAAATCCTTCATCAACAAATAATGTTTCTAGTTCTACTCCACCTGAAGATTGTTCAACCATAGTCGATAGTCCTAAAGCTAAAGCAAGTGATGCTTTGAAAGATTCTCCTCCCGAAAGAGTAGAGACACTTCTAGTAGCCCCATCTTCAAAATCAATAACCGCTAACTCTAGTCCTTTTCCGCCTCTTCGATCTTTATAGTCTTTTTCTCTTATCAATTGATATCGATCTTTAGAAAGTCCTTTTAAAATCTTATTTGCATAAAGTAATACTTCATCAAAATAGGCTGCTAACACATATCGTTCTAGAGATATTTTATCATCATTACTTCCAGTAATAACATCAGTAAGGTTTTGATATATTTTTTGTTTTTGTTCTTCTTTAGAGTATTTATTTTCTAAATCTTTTAATTCAACTATTTGTTTGTTATTAGTTGTATAACTTCCAAGTCTTTGATCATATTCTTTAGAAGTATTATTAATTAGAACTTCTAATTCTTGCTTTAATTTTTTGGCCGTAATTCCATCTTTAATTGTAGTTCCAAGTTCATCATAGTTCTTAACTTCTAAGTTAAGAATATCAAGATAATTCTTCAATTCATTTTGAGCCTCTAAGAGATTATTCGTTTGAGTTTCTATCGCCGTTTTTTCATTAGAAATAGCAGTACAACTAATATTATAATTCTCAGTTATTTCTTCAATATTAGTCTCAATTTCTTTAATTTTACGATTGTTTTTAGCATCTTTGTTTTCTAAATCATTTACTTCATTTTCTTTAATATCTTTATAAGTAGTTTTAAAAATAGTTATCTTTTTATCTAAAGAAGATAGTTCTTTATTATTAGTTTCAATGTCTTTTCCTAGATTATTAATAGTATTCTTTCTTATTTCGATATCTTTATTTAATTTATTAGCGTATTCATTATCATCATTAATCTTTATTAATTGTGGTTTTAAAATACTTATTTGGGAATTAATATCACGTCTAAATCGAGCAATATTATTCTTTTCAATTTCTCCCTCAAACTTAATTTCTTTTTTTAATTCCATTTGACTTGCTTGTAAATCTTGTAAGTCATTTCTTAAATTATTAAGTTTGTTTTCTAAATCAGCTTTATAGGCTATATCGTTTTTAATATCTTCCCCAAGTTCATCAATTTCCTTTTTATCGATAACAGTATTCATTCTAGCTGGAGATGGATGATTAGTAGAACCACAAATAGGACATGGTTTATTCTCTTCCAGTTTTTGGGCTATTATTCCATATTGATTTAATTCGTATTGACCTTGAAGATAAGCTAAGTTTTGAACTTTTTTAGTATGATTATTAATATGATTTGTTAATGACTGAGCTACTTCGCTAATATCGTCCATTTTAATAGCAATCTTATCATTATTATCAGTTAGTTTATCAACTGATTCTAAGATGTTATTTAAGTTATCAAGACTAGTAGTAAGTGTTTCTTTATTTTGAGAATTGATTGAAGCATCTTTGATGGTTTTTTCATCTCTATTTAAAGAGTTTTGTTTTGTCTCTAAGGCCTTACTTAATTTAATGTTTTTTTGTTCTAATTCATTTTTATCTTTTACATTATTATCAAACGCTGATTTATCATTAATATATGATTGATACTTTTTAAGTTTTACAGATAAGTTTTCCTGAACTTTAATAAGACTATTTCTTTGTTTGTCTAATTCAGGTTTTCTCTTAAACTCTGTCTCAATTGGAAGATGTTTCTTTTTTAAATCTTCTAATTTAAGATTTGATGTTTTAATACCATTATTTATTTTATCAATTCGATTATAAGAGTTAATTATGTTGTCGATATTTCGATCAATGTTTTCAAGTTTAATTCTCTCTGATTTTATCTTATCTAATTCTTTCTTTTCCTTTTTTAGATTGTCTTCATAGTTATCTTCAAAAGGAATTGAGTTTATTATTTCTTCTTTTCTTTGTAAATAGTTTTTGGTATTAGTATGAAGTACATTAAGTTTATTCTTTAATTCTTCTTCTAAATCTTTATATATAGTCGTATTAAAAATTGTTCTAAGAATTAATTCTTTGTCCAATGAACTTTTGTTTAAAAAATCAGCAAAATCACCTTGGGCAATCATTGTGATTTGTTTGAATTGATCAGCATCAATACCTAAAATATTTACTATCTTTTCATTAGCTAAGGTTGATTTAGATATTACTTCTTTATTTGGTAACACTAATTCTATTTCATTCTTTAATGTTGGAACTGTTTCTTCTTTACGAGGAGTAGTAAAGCTAATAGTCCTAGTAACCTTATAAGTTTGACCTTTATCAATAAACTCCAATGACACAATAGTTTCATCTTTATTTTGAGCATTAATTGATCTTAGTGATTTAGCTGCCCTTATATTACCGCTAGCAACTCCAAATAAAGCATAACTAATTGCATCAAATATCATTGTTTTACCTGAGCCAGTATCCCCCGAGATTAGAAATAAACCATCGTCATAGAAAGTACTAAAATCGATTGTAGTTTCTTTATAGTATGGTCCGAAATTTTGGAGTCTTAATATTTTAGGAATCATTTTTTAATACCTCCAAATATGTCGTTAATAATCTTCATTTCTTCTTTTGTCATTTTTTTATTAGTCATTTTATAATAAAACTCTTGAGTTAATTCAACTGGGGAAAGATGTTCAAATCCGTTTTCTGCTCTAGTTTTATTATTAGTTATTGTTCGATTATAGTTAGGATATTGTATTTGAAGAATATTAGGATACTTCTTTTTTAATCTTGTTTTTACATTGGGAATAATATAATCATCTAATAACTTAATCGATACTAAATCATTAGAAGGGTTAGTGTTATTTAAAATATTATCAAAAGTATCTTCAATTACTATCAATTCTTTTGTAGGTTTTAAGGAGATTTGTTTAAATGATACTTGATGATTACTAATTTCAACTTCTACCATACCATTACTTTTGTTAATATCTTCAAAAGCATATGTCATTAAACTACCAGCATAACGACAATAATCCTTACCAACTTTTTGAGCAGTATGAATATGTCCTAAAGCAGAGTAAGTAAAGTTCTCGATTACATATGCTCCGATATTATCAACTCCTCCAATTGAAAGAACTGATTCTGATTCACTTCTAGTAATACTATCTTTGGGTCCAAAAAATTGATGAGCAACTAAAACATTATCTTGATTATAATCAATATCTTGTTGGTCTAAATAATATTTAAAAGCTTCTTCATATGTTTTGATATTTGTATTATCGAATAATACTTTTATATCACTAGGTGTGATGTATGGAACTAAATAGAAATTTACATTATCAATGACAACCTTTTTTATTTTTTTAGTTGGTTTACCAACTATAGTAAGGCCTTGTTTTTCTAGTAATGTATTATTGATTGCAAGTCTGGTAGCTGAATCATGATTACCAGCTATCATTAATACTTTTTTATGATATATATTAATTAATTTATTTAAAAATTCATCTAGAACACTTATAGCTTCTTCACTTGGAACTGAACGATCGTAGATATCACCAGCCATTACTAAAATATCAATCTTGTTTAAATTCATATAATCTATTACTTGATCTAATAAATCTTTTTGGATTTCTAATAAATTATATTGAAATATCGTTTTGTTTAAATGAATGTCTGATATATGTAAGAATTTCATAGGTCCTCCAATTTGATTTTATAAATCAATTTTTCGTTTTCATCTTCAAAGAATAATTTTTTAATCTGAGATGGAATTGATTTCTTTTCAATAAAACTACTAGGTAATTTTTCAATAGTTTTTAAAGAAGCTATATTGCCTGGTGAACAAGTAATTATAAGTTCTTTAAAGCCTTTTTCTTTAGCTATTTTAAGTAATTCTAAGCAGGCTAGATAAGCATAGTTATGTCCGCGATGTTCATAGTAAATACTATAGCCTATATGTCCATCAAAGTATCTTTCCTCACAACTTCCTTCTCTAAGGACTATTTTTCCAACTACTTCACTGCCAAGATAAATGAGGTAAATATAGTATGGTGAAAACCCTGGTGCTAGATCTTTATTAAGATATTGTAATAGTTTTAAGTGAATTTTTTTCATATGAAAATTATAGCATAAATAAGGATTGTTTAGTTATGATTACACTATTAGTAAAAGGATTAAATACTCTTATTTATCCTGGTACAAAAAAAGAAATAGTTAAATGATTTCTAATCATTTTAGGTCTATTTCTTTTATTTTCTTTACTATATCTTGCAATGAACTATCGTTTAGTATTTCAATGTTACAAGCATCCTTATATATTGGATTACGAATAGTATATAAGTCATATAATTTACTAGCCCCATCGCTAAGAAGTGGACGATCATTAATCGTTACATCATTTAAAATATTTTCAACAGGTCGATTAATATAAATGATAATACTATTATTCTTTAAATAATCGATATTTTCTTTTCTTAGAGGAACTCCTCCCCCAGTAGAAATGATATAACTATCTAATTTTCCAATTTCTTTACAAGCCTTTGTTTCTTCATCTCGAAAGTACTTTTCTCCTTTTGTTTTGAAGATATCAGATATTTTTTCATTATTTATTTTTTCAATATAATTATCCATATCTATCAATGGCAGATTCAATTCTTTCGAAAGTAATGAAGCGATAGTAGTTTTTCCACAGCCCATTAGCCCTATTAACACAATATTTTTCATTCTTTGCCCTCAGCTTGTTTATAGTTACCAATTACTTTAATAGTTAAAGCATTAGCTTTAAGTTGTTGATAGGCAGTTATAACATTAGAATTATGGATACTACCTTCTAAGTCAATATAGAAATAATATTCCCAGTTCTTATGAGGAATTGGTCTAGATTCTATTCTTGATAAATTAATTTCATGGTCTTTAATAGTTTGTAAGATTCCAGCTAAAGCTCCAGCTTCATGTTTTAAAGTAAATACAATGCTGCAACAATTACAACTCTGATCATCTTCTAAGTCTCTTCCAACCACAATAAAACGAGTATGATTAGTATTATCATTATGAATATCTTCTTTTAAGATATCTAAATCATATAATCTAGCAGCTTCTTTTGAAGCAATTGCCCCTTTGGTTTTATCATTTAACTCACAGATTTTTTTAGCACTAGCTGCTGTATTACTATATTCATGTGTTTTAATACTTGGATACTTTGATAAGAAATTACTACATTGAAATATTCCTTGAGGATGAGAGTAGATATCAGTTATATCTTCAATCTTACTTCCCTTAATTCCTAATAGGTTTTGAGATACTGATAAAGAGTATTCTCCAACAATATACAAGCCATAGTTTCTAACTAAATCATAATTATCATTAATGGCTCCTGTTGATGAGTTTTCAAGAGGTAAAATACCATAGTCAATTTCTTTATTTTTAAGAGCGATAAAAACATCTTCAAAAGTATTATAGTTATTACTTTTAACATCCTTAAAATAACTTTTCATTGCTTGATAAGAAAAAGCTCCTTCAACTCCTTGATAACCAACAGTAATATTAGTTGTTTTATGAGTTGATGTTTTAAAGACATTGGTGTTAGTAAGAAATGTTGCTTGATAAGATTTAGAAATATTCATCATATTTTGCATAAAACTGATAGCATATTTACTATATTCTTTATTTTTAAGCCTTTTAACATTCTTTTCTAGAATATTTTTTTCTCTATCAGATTGGAATATTTCTAAATTATTTTTAGTCTTATACAAAACTACATCTTTTGATACACCCATTCTTTGTTCAAATAAGTCCATTATCTTTTCATCAATTTCATCTATTTCTTTTCGACATTCTTCTAATGTTTTCATTGGTTACCTCATAAAATCTAGAATACATAAAGCGGCCATTGCTTCTACTACGACTGTTGCTCTTGGTACTATGCAAGGATCATGTCTTCCTTTTATTTGTAAAGTTGTATTCTTTCTTTCTTTGACATTTATAGTTTCTTGAGATTTAGAAATTGATGGGGTTGGTTTAATACTTACGCTAAATACTATTGGCATTCCATTACTAATTCCGCCAGTAATACCACCATTATTATTAGATGAAGTTTTAACTTCATCATCTTCATAGTAATATGCATCATTAGCTTCACTACCATATAATTTATCAATATCTTTATTACCAAAAGATACAGATTTTACTGCTGGAATGCTAAATAATAATGAAGATAAATGAGATTCAATTGAATCAAAGAAAGGATCTCCAATACCTGGTTTTACTCCCACAATAGCGCATTCTATACTACCGCCAACACTATCTTGATTCATTCGAGTTTCTTCAATTAACTCTTTCATCTTTTCCAAAATACTAGGATTGATTGTTGGTCGACTTTCTTTATTTAGTTTTTCTATTAAGTCACTTGGAATATCGACTCCAAATTTTTCATCTTCAATATTTTTGATGCTACTAATATGAGAAGCAATTTTAATTCCTTGTTGTAAAAGAATTTGTTTAGCAATGGCTCCTGCAAAGACAATAGGTGCTGTAATTCTTCCTGAAAAATGTCCGCCTCCCCTAACATCATTAAATCCATGATATTTCACATAGGCCGGATAATCAGAATGTCCAGGACGCATATTTTCTTTTAAAACACTATAATCTTTTGAATGTTGATCAGAGTTATAAATAAGACCAGTTAAGGGTGCTCCAGTAGTAATACCATCTTCAATTCCACTAATGATTTCTACTTCATCTTTTTCTTTACGAGCAGTAGACATTTTATCATTACCAGGGGCTCTTTTAGCCATATCTTTTTTTATTAATTCTTGGTCTAACTTTATACCACTAGGAAGATTCCCAATGGTAATACCAATAGCTTTACCATGAGATTCACCAAAGATTGTAAGTTCAATATTATTTTTGTATGTTGCACTCATCAAATTTTCCTCCTAATTTTTTAAAGTCTTCCCAAAAAGATGGATAAGATTTTTTAACACATTCCTTATTATCAATATAAATCGGTCTATCACTTCTTGAAGAAGCAATGGCCAGCATCATCGCCATGCGATGATCATCATAACTGCAAGCCTCACTGCCATTAAACCTATTAGTCCCTTCAATAGTAAAACTATCTTGTCCTTCACTGGCTTTAACACCTAGTTTATTTAGTTCTTTAACTACTGCACTTAATCGATCACATTCTTTAATTCTAAGCCTTCTAGCATTAAAGACTTTACTTGTTCCTTTGGCTAAAGCTAAAGCAACACTAGCTACTGGAATAACGTCAGGGCATTGACTAGCATCAACATCGACTTGGTTTAAACTAGTTGCTATCATTTTTACCCCGATGCTATTAGTTTGGATTGAAGCCCCCATTCTTTTTAAGATAGATATAATTTCTTTATCTCCTTGTAGAGAATTCAGATTTAAATCTGTTAATGTAATATCATTTCCAATAGCTCCCGCTACTAAGTAGAAGGCAGCTTGAGAAAAGTCAGCCTCTACGCGGTAATCTTGTGGTTTATATTCTTGAGATCCTTTAATAATAAATTCTTGATAATCTTTATTAATGATTTCAATGCCATATAATCGAAGCATATCTAAAGTTAAATCAATATATCCTTTAGATTCTAAGGTAGATGTAATAATTATTTTCGAATCTTTTTCAAGTAATGGTAAAGCAAATAATAAACCAGTAATAAATTGAGATGATATATCACCAGGTATTTTAAAAGTGTCTTCTTTCAAATTACCAATAATATACATATCTAAAATATCTTCTTTTCTGATATATTCAATTCCTTGGTTATCAAAGATATCAAAATAGGTATCTAATGGTCTTTTACCTAAATTACCTTCACCAATATAATGAATCATATTTTTCTTTACTAATGAAATTGGTATCATAAATCTCAAGGTTGAACCTGACTCTTTACAATCAATTTCTATTTTATCTTTGGTATATGTAGTTGATCCATCAATATCTAAATAGTTATCGCCTTTAATAATACTTGTACCAAGGGCTTTCATGGCATCAATAGTAGCTAAAATATCTTGGGAATATTCAATATTATCAATATGTGATTTTCCTTTAGCTAGTGAAGCACAAATTATTGCCCTATGAGCAAGTGATTTTGATGGTGGAACAGTTACTGTTCCTTTTAATTTAGTTGGCGTTATTTTAATTCTTGTCATCTAAACAATTTCCTTTTTTAAAATAAATGAACTATCAGATTGATAGATAAAATATTCACCTATCTCCTTTAATAATACTAGTGATAAAGATGAATTAATGTTTTTCTTATCTAAAGATATAGCTGATACTAAATCTTTAGATGGTAGTAAAGAAGATACTGGAAGATTGTATTTCTTCAATAGGTTTTCTATTAATGAAGCCGTACCTTCTTTAGTAAGACCTAAAGACTGACTAATTAAAGTAATTTGGACCATACCAATGGCTACTGCTTGTCCGTGAGAGTACTTCTCATAATGGTAATACTGTTCGACAGCGTGAGCAATAGTATGTCCAAAATTGAGACAAAGTCTATCTCCAAAATCATATAGATCTTTTTCAACAACATCTCTTTTAATGTCAACACATGTATAGATGATGTTATCAATATCATTAAGTAAATCTTCATAGCCTTGCATTGAGTTTAATTTATCAAATAAGGCTTTATCTTTAATACAGCCGTATTTTATTACTTCTCCCATTCCATCTTCAAGGAATTCTTGAGGAAGAGTTTTTAAAGTATTACTATCAATTAAAACCATTTTAGGATGATAGAAAGCTCCAACAAGGTTCTTTCCCTGCGGTAAATCAACAGCCACTTTTCCTCCTACTGATGAATCCACTTGACTAAGTAAAGAAGTTGGAATTTGAACTAATTTTACTCCTCTTAGATATGAACTAGCAACGAAACCAGCCATATCACCAATAACTCCTCCTCCAAGCGCAATAATCATATCAGTACGAGTAAGATGGAAGTCGAGACAGGCACTATAAATAGATGGTAATGTATCAAAGCTTTTAGACGCTTCCCCATGAGGGACAATAAAGTGTGCTACTTCAAAGTCTGCTTCTAATACACGAGTTAAGTCATCTCCATAATATCCATAGACATTATCATCAGAAACAATTAATATCTTTTTTCCTTGATATATTTCTTTAATTATTTCATTAGCTTTTTTTAAAATACCTTTTTGAATATAGATAGGATATGAGTCTTTACCTAAATTTACCATCAATTCCATAGTTTTCTCCTTAAATTTCTTTACCTACTATTTTAGCGATATCTTTTAATTCTTCAATTAATTCTTCATATTTTTCTGGTTTTAATGATTGTGGTCCATCACATAAGGCTTTTTCAGGATTATTATGAACTTCTATCATTAATCCATCAGCTCCGGCTGCCACTGCTGCTTTTGCCATTGGTTCTACTAACCACCATTTTCCTCCGGCATGAGATGGATCAATAATGATTGGTAAATGCGTTAATCTTTTTATTACTGGGATTGCTTGTAAGTCTAATGTATTTCTAGTATATGATTCAAATGTTCTTACTCCTCTTTCACATAAGATGACAT
>JAQVWN010000012.1 GCA_028749475.1 Thomasclavelia sp. | reverse complement strand
CAGTGTTGGTACTACTATTCCTTGTTTATGTTTGTTATATATTTCTATTTTTTGTTCCCTTGTAAGTTTTGCCATAATAAAATGAACCTCCTTTATTTGGGTGTCCAAATAACGGGGTTCATTTCATTAGCTCTTTTTTTATATTGAGAGTATTTACTTAGTTGTATTGAATATATCATCCATTTTTGATAATATTGCAGTCATGGATATCATTATAAATTATTTTACTGGACGTTTTGGAATATTTAGTATAGTTTTATTTTTTATCTTTGCAACATTGTTTGCAATTAGATGGGGAAATAGAACTTTTTCGGTTAAGACTTTAAATCAAATTATCTTTCATTTAAGAGTACCAATGGATGGTACTGATGGGGGAATATTTAAAGATTTATTCTTAAATACTTTCTTTCAATCATTATTCTCAGTTGTAATAATTATGAGTATTCTACTTAATTTCTTTTATCAATTCACTTATCAAAATATTAATTTAATAATGATTTTATGTATTATCGCTTTAGCGATAATAGCTTTATTTAATTACAAAATACCTCAATATATTCTTTGTCTTGTAAGACATACTAATTTGTATGAAGAAGAATATATTGATCCAAGGAAAGTCGAATTATCTTTTCCTAAAACAAAAAGGAATTTAATTCATATTGTTTTAGAATCTGTTGAAACCACTTATTTAGATATTAATAATGGTGGTGGGTTAGATATCAACTATATGCCTGAACTTACAGATTTAGCCAATAATAATATTAACTTTTCAAATAGAAATAATAATGGTGGACCTTTACCGGTCGAAGGTACTCAATGGACAATTGCCTCTCAGGTTGCTCAAAGTGCTGGAGTACCGTTATTACTATATCCTAATTCAAAAAAGTATGATGAGTCTTCAACCTTTTTTCCAGGTCTTTATTCTTTAGGTGATGTTCTAAAAAAAGAAGGATATAATAATGAAATAATTATGGGAAGTGATTCTAGTTTTGGGTGTACAAAAAACTATTATCAACAACATGGTAATTATTATATTCTAGATCATATGCAAGCAATTAAAGAAAAAAGATTACCGGAAGATTATCATGTGTTTTGGGGCTTTGAAGATAAGAAAGTATTTGAATTTGCGAGAAATGATATTGATAAATTATCTAAAAAAGATAAACCTTTTAACATTGAGATAGTTACCATTGATACTCATACTCCTGATGGTTATGTCTGTGATGAGTGTGAAAACAAATACGACAAACAATACGCTAATGTCATAAGTTGTCAATCAAAGATGGTTTATAACTTTGTTATGTGGGCTAAGAAACAAGACTGGTATTCTAATACTACAATTATGATAACTGGTGATCATAATAGTATGTCAGAAAAGTTCTTTGAAGGCATGGATAAAAACTATGTTAGAACACCTTATAATTGTTTTATTAATTCAGCCGTTGAACCGATAAATAGTAAAAATAGACAATTTGCAACCTTTGATTATTATCCAACTCTTTTAGCATCAATGGGGGTAAATATTAAAGGTGATCGATTAGGTTTAGGAGTTAATCTTTTTAGTGATCAACAAACATTAATGGAAAAATATGGTTATAAGAAACTAAACAATGAAATTAAAAAAACTTCTACTTTCTATAATCAAGAAATAATAAAATAAAGCGCCTCTAAAGGCGCTTTTAGTTTATTAGATAAACTGCTATATATACAAGTAAGGCAATAAGTATTCCAACTATTACATCGCTAGGATAGTGAACTCCACTTAATATTCGACTTAAAGCAACAAGTGATGCTAGAATTAATACAACAATTCCTATTACCATATTTACATGAAATAAGGCCACTGCAATACTAATAGCACTAACGGTATGACGACTGGGGAAAGACTCACCTTCTTTTTTGTAATATAAAGGCTCAAAGTCATATTTGATAAATGGTCGAGGACGATCAATGATCTTTCTAATTAATGTCACAATAGAAAAAGATATTAGAGGAATAAGTACTGTATTAATGAATAAACTAGAATGAGATAGATATAGATGAATTAAAGTAACTCCATATATAATAGCAATGATAAATGGAAATATTTTAACTATCATAAGTATTAATTTATCTAATTTTTTACTTCTTAGATAATCGGTAGTTTTTTGATAAAATTCTTCCATTATTTAATTACCAAAATAGTTTCACCAGGATTCATTGTTAGAATCTTCCTAACAACTTTTTTATGATGATACTTTTTTCTAACAAATTGTTGAAGTGTATTAGAAGAGTAACCATGAATTACTGTTAGTTCGCCTTCTTTAATAGAAGCAATACGATGATCTAATTCAATTTTAGCTTCTGAAACATTCATTCCATGTAAATCCAATGTATTAAACATGCAATCCCTCATTTCTATATCTTTATATTACCAATAATAATCTTTTAATCAACTATAATTTGATATTGGATGATTGCTTAAACAACAAGTTTAAACTATAATGAAGAAGAAAATAAAGGAGTGATATATGTGGCTTTAACAGCTGGAATAGTTGGTTTACCAAATGTAGGGAAATCAACATTATTTAATGCAATTACAAACGCACAGGTTGAAGCAGAAAACTACCCATTTGCGACTATTGATCCTAATGTTGGGGTAGTTGAAGTACCTGATGCGCGTTTAGATAAAATCGCAGAAATATTTGAACCAAAAAAGGTAGTACCAACTACTTTTGAATTTACTGACATTGCTGGTCTTGTAAAGGGAGCGAGTCGTGGTGAAGGATTAGGAAATAAGTTCCTTGGAAACATTCGTCAAACGGACGCTATTTGTGAAGTAGTAAGATGTTTTAGAGATAAAGATATAACTCATGTTGATGGTGATGTAAATCCAATTAGGGATATTGAAACTATTAATCTTGAACTAATTTTTTCTGATTTAGAATCAGTTGATAAAAGAATTGGAAAAATTGAAAAGAAAGCTCAAACTGGTGATAAAGAAGCTAAAGTGGAAATGAGAATTTTATCTTTAATCAAAGAGACTTTAGAAGCTAGTAAACCAGCTAGAGTATTAGAATTTGAAAAAGAAGATATGGATGTTGTAAAACAATATACTCTTTTAACTATGAAACCATTAATCTATGTAGCTAATGTTGGTGAAGAAGATTTAGAAGATCCTACATCTAATCCTTATTACAACGAAGTTGTAGAATATGCTAAAAAAGAAGGGTGCGATGTTGTATGTATTTGTGCCAAGATCGAATCTGAACTTGTTGGAATGGAAAAAGAAGAAAAAGATGAATTCTTAAAAGACTTAGGAATTGATGAAAGTGGATTAGATAAACTAATTAGAGAAGCTTATCATTTACTAGGATTAAGAACATTCTTTACGGCCGGAAAAGATGAATGTCGAGCTTGGACTTTTAAAGAAGGAATGACAGCTCCTGAACTTGCAGGAATAATTCATACTGATTTCCAAAGAGGATTTATTAAAGCTGAAACATATAGCTATGATGATTTAATTCAATATGGCACTGAACATGCTTTAAAAGAAGCTGGTAAGATGCGCCAGGAAGGAAAACAATATGTTGGCCAAGATGGTGATATCATGTTGTTTAAATTTAATGTCTAATGAAAACTAATAACGAGAAAAAAGAAAATAAGATTGGTAAATGGGTTAGACGATTAATTCTACTAGTATGTATTTGTGTATTTTGTTACTCAGCATTTAATTTAGTATCTATTTGGTTGGATTATAAAACTATGGATGATGCCAATGCTTCCATCCAATCAAAGTATACTAGTGAATTACCAAAGAAATACTTAGATATTGATTGGGATTCTTTAAGTAAAAGAAATAGTGATGTTAAAGCCTGGATTCAAATTCCTGATACAAATGTTGATTACCCGGTTTTACAAGGTGCTACTAATGATACCTATATTCATAGTGATATTGATAAAAAATCATTTAGAGCTGGATCTATTTTTATCCAAGCAGATGTTAAAGATCCCTTTAATCAAGTAAATACAGTAATATATGGGCACAATATGAAGAATGGATCAATGTTTGCAGATATCAAGTCTTATACTGAACAAGACTTTGCCAATAAACATCCGTATGTATATATCTATATGCCAGATAGTACAGTAAGTATTTATAAAGTAGTGTCAGCTCACATTATCTCGGCTGAAAGTAACTTGTATAATACTAGTTATACTAACTATCAAGAGTATTACACTGAGATGCTAAAAAACAGTAATATTAGTGTTGATTTTGATCAAACTCAAAATAATCCCGTTATCACTTTATCAACCTGTACATCAGGCGGAAGTGCTAATGGTAAAAGGAATGTAGTGCATGCTGTATTACAAGAAAAAGGTATTAATCCAAAGACAAATACTAGGCCTAGTTAGTAAGTAGTTTGAATTCATATTATCATTATGGTATTATTTCAAAGTAATTACGGAGGTAATTTATGGCTAAGAAAATTATGAAGGTATTAACATCAAGAGCCTTAATATTAGGACTTGAATTATTAGTATCAATATTCTTTGTATATTTTGTATATCAATTAAATATACTACCAACTAAATACTTAATTGCAGTTGGTGGAATATTAGTTGCATTAATTCTTATCTTCTTTGGAATTATTCAATCAGGTAAGAAGAAAGAAAAAAGACAAGGAAAAACCACAAAGAGAGCAATTATAACTAAGATATTATCAATCTTAGTATCAATTATGTTATTAGTAGCTACACCTTATGTAACTAGAGCAAATAGTTTCTTTAGTAACGTTACAGGTGATGGTTCTCAAAAATATGTTGTATCAGTTATTGTATTAAATAGTGGTAAATACAAAAACGCTACTTTAAAGAAACTAGATGGTAAAAAATTTGGAGTTTCTTATGAAAAAGAAACTACAGTTTTAACTAAAGGTTTAGGTAAATTAGAAGAAGATATTGGTGAACAAAAGTATACTAAAGTAGATACTTATGCCAAACTTGCTGATAGTTTATATAATGGCGATGTTGATGCAATAGTTGTTGGTGAACAATATCGATCAATGCTTGAAACAAATCATGAAGGATTTGATGAAGAAACTAGAGTAGTTAAATCTTATTCATTTGCTAAAAAGACTACATCTACTACTGCTAGAACAGATGTAACTGAAAATGCATTTTCAGTATATATTACTGGACTTGATACTTACGGTGATGTATCAACAGTATCTAGATCTGATGTTAACTTAATTGTTACAGTTAATCCTAAAACAAGACAAGTATTAATGGTTTCTATTCCAAGAGATACCCAAATTAACTTACATAAGAATGGTAAGATGGATAAGCTTACTCATACTGGTATCTATGGTACAGATGAAACAATCAATACAATAGAAGATTTCTTAAATGTTAAAATCAACTATTATGCAAAAACAAACTTCCAAGGTATCACAAATATAGTAGATGCTATGGGAGGAATTACCGTTAAGTCCGATGTTGCTTTTACTACTAGACATGGTAATTATAGTATTGTAAAAGGTGAAAACGAAATGGATGGCGATAAAGCATTATGTTTCGTAAGAGAAAGATATAATCTTCCAAACGGAGACTTTGATCGTGGTAAGAACCAACAAAAACTTCTTAAAGCATTACTTGAAAAAGCAATGTCACCAGCAATACTTAATAATTATGAAAATATTTTAAGTGCTGTTGAAGGTTCATTCCAAACAGATATGTCTTCTAGTGAGATTAAATCATTAATTCAAATGCAACTTAATGATGGTTCAGCATGGACATTTAATAATGTTCAAATTCAAGGTGAAGGTTATCGTACAAGTGAGACATATTCAATGTCTGGTACTAGCATTTATGTAATGAAACCATATAAATCACAAGTCAAAAAAGTAATTAGCTTAATTGATAAAGTTGAAAAAGGTGAAAAAGTTACTAAGGCTGATGTTAAGAATGCTGGAACATATACAAATAGTGATTCAAGTAGTTCAAATGATTCAGATGAGTAATGATTCAGGAGAATAGATTATCTATTCTCCTTTTTTTATAAATATAGGAATGTTATAATTTTTATGCGAGGTGTTTAGATTGGCAAAGAAAAAAAAGGGAGTCATGGGGAAAATATTTTCAAGGAGAATATTATCTTTAATTCAATTATTAGCGAGTATATTTTTATTAGTATTTGTATATCGTTTAAATTTATTACCAATGAAGTATTTTATAGTATTAGCAGTAATACTACTTATTTTAGTGTTGCTGGTAAGCAAATTAATGCAGGTTGGTAATAAAAGAAAAAAGAAAAAGCACAAAGGTGGCTTATATGTATTTAGTAAACTACTATGTATTGTTTTAAGTATCTTTATGGTTTTAACATCATTAATTTATGTTAATAGGGGAGATAGTTTTATTTCTAATATTTCTGGTAGTGAAACTCAAACAAGGGTTATTGCTTGTTATGTTTTAAATGATAGTGATATTACAAGTGTTAATGATTTAAAGAATAAAAAGGTTGGTTATGATTCTAAAAAATCAACTAAGAATATTTCTAAAGTAAAGGATATTTTATCTACTAAAACAAAAGGAATAGATTACGTAGTTAAAAGTAATTACACTAAGTTAGCTGATAGTTTATATGATGGTGATGTCGATGCCATAGTTGCTGATCAATCATATTTATCTAACCTAGAAGCTAATCATGAAGATTTTACTGGTGAAACAAGAATTATCTATAAAAAAGAATTTGTGGAATCAGTTACTTCAGTAACTACTAGCACTGATGTTACATCTAAACCATTTATTGTTTATTTAACTGGTTTAGATACCTATGGGTCAGTATCAACTGTATCTAGAACAGATGTTAATTTACTTGCATGTGTGAATCCAAATACCCATCAAATACTATTGGTTTCTGTTCCTAGGGATACGCAAGTTAAGCTTCATCGTAATGGTAAAATGGATAAGTTAACTCATTCAGCTAACTTTGGAGTTAATGAAACAATATCTACCATGGAAGATTTCTTAGATACAAAGATTAACTATTATGCCAAAACTAATTTCCAAGGTATTACTGATATAGTTGATGCCGTTGATGGAATAACAATTAATTCACCATATGCTTTTACTACCAGACATGGTAATTATAAAATAGTAAAAGGTGAAAATAAGATGAATGGTGAAAAAGCTTTATGTTTTGTAAGAGAAAGATATGCATTACCTAATGGTGATTTTGATCGTGGTAAAAACCAACAACTTTTACTTAAAGCTTTAATTAAAAAATGTATTTCTACTAAGATTATTACTAATTATGAAAACATCTTAACGGCAGTAGAAGGATCATTTGAAACAAATATGTCTTCATCAGATATTAAGTCTTTAATTCAAATGCAATTAGATGAAAATATAAAATGGTCAATGTATAACGTTCAATTGACTGGTACAGGGGTTAAATCAACTAAAACATATTCAATGCCTGGTCAAAATGTTTATACATTAAAACCAGATAGCAAGAGTTTAAATAGTATTAAGAGTTTAATTGATAAAATTGAAGATGGTAATAAAATAACTAAATCAGATATTAAAGAATAAAAAGGAGATTTCATTGAAATCTCCTTTTTTATACTAAAGCAACAGCTACAGCAATTAAAATACTCGCGATGATATCGCTAATATAATGAACTCCTGTAAGTAATCTAGTACATGTTATTATAACTGCTAGAGCCGAAAGAAGTAGTCCCATATTAGGTCCATAATTTAATACTACAAATGCTATACTAAGAGCTACTGCTACATGGATACTTGGGAAAGATCTTCCTTTTAATCTTTTCTCATCTATTGGACTAAAACCATAATATTCAGCAGGTCTTGGCCTATTTATTGACATTCTAAGTAAGGAAGTAAGAATAAATACTATTACAGGTTTACATAATAAAGTAACTAAAACTTGTTGATAATCAAGATATATCTTTAAAACAAACAAGGCATAAAAAACGCCTACCATCCAAGGACAGAACCTAGATAAGAAGTAGATGGTGGATTTAATAAATATATGATGATTTAAAAAATTGTTTATGCCTAGATAAAATTTCTTCATTCTTCTTCCTCTCATACTTATCATATTATACTAAAAAACTCATATTATATAAAGCAAAGATAAATACCAAAAAATTATTTTATTATAATAATTTACTATTTAATAATGTATAATGTTCTTGTGGGGACATTTTAATGAAGAGAATAAGGTGTGTGGCATTTTTTTTCTTAACGCTATTAATAGTGTTAGGTCTTTATAGAGTACCAGTTGAAGCAAGTGCAAAAAAGAGGGTACTAGCTATTTTTTCTTATGCTTATTCATATGATACGACAGATGATCTAATTCATGAATATGAAGAAATAATGGATAGTAAAGCATCAACAGAATATGTTTTTATGGAAACCAATTCATATGATTATAATGAAGTGAAAGATTCAACATATAATCAAATAAAGAAATCAATATCTGATTATGGCAACTATGATAGTGTAATTGCTTTTAACGATGATGCCTTAAGGTTTGTTGAAGAATATAATAATGATTTATTTAAAAACACACCGATTTTATATGATGAAGTTTATAACGATGAATTACTAAGTGTAGCTTCTAAAAGTGATAATATTAATGGGGTGTTTAATAAATATCCAGTTTATAATACATTAGATTTAATATATAAAATGTATCCTAATGTTCAAAATATTAATATAATTTATGATGAATCTTCAATAGGAAAAGAAAAATATAATTTTTTTAATCAAGCTAAAGATAAATACAATAAAGCAGGTAAATTAAAAGAATTAAATATCAAATATAATTCAATTAATACTATGAGTTATTCAATTGAAGAACTAAAAGATATCTTTAATAAAACAAAAGATAATACAGTATATTTATTTTTAAATATGAATTTTGATAAACAGAAGAATTATTATTCTATTGAAAATGGAATAAACTTTATAGCAACAAATACTTCTACCCCAGTGTTTTGTGTTGATGAATGTAGCATTGGTCAAGGAGCTATTGGAGGGGTAGTTAATACTACTTCTAGTAATATTAATAGTCTTACTAAGATGTTGAAATCTGTATTAAAAGGAACAAATATTAAAGAAGTAACTTCTATAAAAATAAAACCTAAAACCATCTTTGATAAGAATGTTTTAAAAAACAATAATATAGGTGAAAATGAACTTCCTAGTAATTCAATTATAATTAATAATGATGCTTCATTCATTTCTACATATGGAGGAATTATCATTATTGTTATTTCGGTTTTATTAGTTGGTGTTTTATTATCATTAATATTACTACTTTTAAGATATAAAAGTAGAGTAATAGAATTAAATCAAGCCTTAGATGAAAAAGACTTAGCAGAAAAAGATGAACTAACAGGTTTATATAATGCTCAATCTTTCTACCGGACAATTGAGTATTATATAAAACTTGATGATAATATTAATTATTCAGTGATTCGTTTTGATATTGATAGTTTTAAACTATTCAATGAAAACTATGGAATTAATGAAGGAAATGTTCTATTAAAGAGTATAGGAGAAATGCTTTCACAGATTAAAGGAGTAACTTGTGCTCATTTAACGGCCGATCACTTTGTGTTATTCTTTGATACTAAACTATGTGGTTATAAGAAATTAATAAATGATATTAGTACTTGGTTAGATAAGAATTATAGTAAATATGGTTTGTTAGCTTCATTTGGGGTTTATCAAATAGATGAGCCAATATCTGGAGCATCTATATGTGATAGAGCATTAATGGCTTTATTGTCTGTTAAACATGATGCTACAAATAAAATTGGTATCTATAATGATCAAATGAAAGAACAACTAGTATACGAAAAAGAAATGCTGACAGATATAAAAGAAGGACTGAAAAATGATGAATTCGTCATTTATTATCAACCTCAATATAATTATCAAACAAATGAATTATGTGGACTAGAAGCTTTGGTAAGATGGAATCATCCAACTAAAGGATTACTTCTACCAAAAGAATTTTTACCATTAATGGAATCAAATCAATTAGTGACTGAACTAGATATTAATGTTTGGGAAAATGTTTGTAAACAACTTCATAATTGGCTTATTAATAATGAACAAGTAATTCCTATTTCAGTAAATATATCTAGAAATGATTTCTTTAGATTAGATGTGTCCGATACTTTACTAAGACTTATCAGTAAATATGATATTTCACCTAATTATGTAAGATTAGAAGTTACTGAATCTTCATATGTAGATGATGATTACTATTTAGTTGTAGAAATAAAGAAACTAAAGAATGCTGGTTTTGTAATTGAAATGGATGACTTTGGTTCAGGATATTCATCTTTAAATACTTTAAGAGAACTACCAATAGATGTTCTTAAATTAGATATGTTGTTTATTAAAAATGCTTATAACGATGAACGTGGTTTAATTATTATTAAATCAATAATTGACATGGCAAACAGTTTAAACATTCCAGTAATAGCTGAAGGAATAGAGACAAAAGAACAAGCTCAAAAGTTATTAGATATCAAATGTAAGTATATGCAGGGGTTCTATTTTTCTAAGGCGATTTCTATCAATGAATTTAATAAATTAAAAGAAAAGGCCATAATAAAACCATTAGAATTAAACGTTTAAACGCTAGGTATTTACCTAGCGTTTTATTGTTAAAAAGATGTTGCTTTTTATAATGATGAATGCTATTATATTTAGGCAGTTCATTGCTTGAATAGCTCAGCGGTAGAGCAATCGGCTGTTAACCGATCGGTCGTAGGTTCAAATCCTACTTCAAGCGCCAGTGGCACGTTGGAGAAACGGTTAACTCACATGCCTTTCACGCATGCATTCACGGGTTCGAATCCCGTACGTGTCACCATTATGGAGGTTTAGCTCAGTTGGGAGAGCATCTGCCTTACAAGCAGAGGGTCAGCGGTTCGAGCCCGTTAACCTCCACCATTCAAGCATTCAAGCCGGCTTAGCTCAATTGGTAGAGCAACTGACTTGTAATCAGTAGGTTGAGGGTTCAAGTCCTTTAGCCGGCACCATAGAATTTTTATGACCCGCTAGCTCAGCTGGTAGAGCATCTGACTTTTAATCAGAGGGTCAGGCGTTCGAATCGCCTGCGGGTCACCAATTTAATTGCGGGTATGGCGGAACTGGCAGACGCGCTAGACTTAGGATCTAGTGTCCTTGACGTGCAGGTTCGATTCCTGTTACCCGCACCAGAAGATAAAAACCCTTGAGAAATCAAGGGTTTTAGCATATTTACTTGTTTTGTGAGGGGAAATTGAGGGAAAAGTTAGTCAAGTTTATTAAGAAAATCAACAACTTCTTGACTAGATTTATTCATTAAATGACTATACACATCCAGGACTGTTGAAGTAGTATCTCCTATGCGCCCAGCTATAGCAATTACTGGCATACCCTCATTGATTAACATAGAAACATGACTATGCCTAAAATCGTGTAATCTTATGTCTTTAACTCCACTCTCTTTTATACCTTTTTTTAGCCATCTACGAATAGTTTCCGGTGGTAGGGGTAATTGTTCACCGAATATATAAAATGAGTCACTATAACCATCTAACTTCATACAGTAATTGTGATAATCATCCAACATATTATTAGTTGTATTATCCAGTAAAACAGTTCTATAACTATTGTTTGTTTTTGGAGTTGATACTCCACCATTTGCATATGAATATCCTTTATTAATGATCAATGAACCATTTTTAAAATCTTTCCAAGTTAAAGCTAATAATTCGCCTTTTCTCATACCAGTAAAATATAGAGTCCTAAATAGGACTTTTTTCTTTTGGCTATCTAAAGAATTATAAAACTTAGAAAATTCATCAGGAGTCCATATATTAATTTCCGCTATTCGTTTCTCATTTTTTAATGGTGATATATTAGTCGCTGGGTTATATGTATATCCAAGCACCTTATTAGAATAATTAACTAGTTTTTTAAGCGTTGACAAAATACTATTGCAGTAAATAGGTTTAAAACTCTTAGAAAGTTCTTTTATCCATTTACTTATATCTATAGGTTTAATAGTAGAAAGTCTCTTAGATCCGAAATATGGAGATACATGTTTTAAGTATCTTCGTTTGTCAGTTAAATAAGTTGAAGGTTTAACTCTTAATTTTTGATAATCATTAAAGCTATCAAATAATTCATCAAGAGTCATATTAGATGTACTCTTTTTATCGTTAGTTAAGAAATACGCTTCATAGTTTAATGCTTCACGTTTAGTTAAGAAGCCTCTCTTTGTGTGATGCTTCCACTCTCCTAAAGCATTTTTGTACTTTACATCACAATACCATGTATTTCTTTTAATATCTTTATATGCTGCCATTGATTATACCTCCTAACTAGGTTGAAAAAACCTAAGCACTTATGAGTAACTTAGGATCTATCGTGTTGGTATATCATAATAAAACATATACTGTTAATTGACATAGACTAACAATTCTTATGACGTTTAGAAATGTCTATTACAATTGATAAACTCTAAAGATATTTATTAATTATTCTTTTTGTATTTTTATCATAAAAATAGCACTTTATCTCGTAACAATCTTCATCAATTATTTTAGCTACACAATTTCCATCTAATTCAATTACTTCTATAACACATGCCTCAGACACTTTATTGATGGAGATACCAGGGTTAGGCTTATCAAAAATACAATTGCAAGTTTTAGCATAAATTATTCTTTTTGTCTTGAAGTCTTTTTTAACAATATTGTTAATGTTTATTTCTTGTAGTCTGCCATCTTTGATGGCTCCGTTAACATCTCTATCATTTATTAAATTTGAAACGCAACAATAAGTATGACCATCTCTGTTTAATTTATTATCTATTTTCAAGCAAAGACAAAATTTAATTTGGTCAATATTAGAAACAAGTATATAATCTGCTTTTACATTATTTTTTATTATGCCACACACTTTATATAACTTTGAATTTAAAATCATCCTTTCAATAAGGTGTGAAGAAAGGACTCTATATTTATAAATGTCTTTATTAAAAATAGTGCCACCATAAGCGTTTACTAAATCGCTCATTTGTATTTTGTTATGTAAAATATATTTTATTGCTGTATTTCCTTTTAAGTTGAATACATTTTTCATAGTTTTATTTTGTGAGTGCGAATCTTGATAATGATGCAATCCTATAATATGAGGGTAATGTCTTGTTTGAAAGACTATATTAATTGCCTCTTTGCCATCATTTATAGAAAATTGTTTATTATCTAATACTTTTATATAGTTTATTACAAAATCAGCTAAAGAGTATTCTTCCTGATAAGGTATAAAATCTATTTTGTCTAAAGTTTTCCCCATATATACCTTTCCCGACTAGTAAAAAAGTACCATCCTATTGCTAGAATGGTACCAGATCTTTTGTCGCTGGACTCGTGGGCTTATTGTCAACGCCACGTGGAACTAATCATATTTTCTAAATCCCCTGATTAGTGCGAGAATGACAAGTCCTCTGGGGAAAGTGTCCAGCACACTCGAAGCACAACGAAGAAATAGAAACGAATCCGAGTCAAGAGGATTTTACTAATATCTTCACCATATTTATATCACCGCTCACTCTTTTTTTCAACCTTTTCGTTTACAAAATGTTAACTTTTTTCCTCTTTTTTACCTATTTTTTACCTTTTTATCCCTAATTAAGACCGTTTATAACTTCACTTCTCCCTTATATTTCTTTTCTTTTACGAGGTCTATATACATAGCCTCTTTCTTTTTTGCCTTTATATTCGGATAAATAATTATTTGTTACTTCTCTATTTGACTCATCATTTAGGTACCATGTTGTTCTTTTGTATTGTTCTAGCATTTCTATGCTTTTGTCGATGTCATTCAACTTAGAATATACTCTTGCTACATTTAATACATTGTGTATATATTCTGGTGCCAATTCATGTGATTTTTGGAAAGTTTCAAGTGCTTTATCAAATTCATACTCTCCCTCGTAACATTTGCCTAAAAAATTATACATATCAGAAAGATGTCTATTCTTTGCTTCCTCTGAAATGCTTGCGAAGATAGTAGTTCCTGGAATAAACATATTTCTAAATTCACTTTCATCTAATTCATTGTTTATATAATTGTTTAGAGCCTCTATAGCCTCTTTTCTATAAGTGGCTCCTTTCCATGCATATGACAATGCTAATAGTTTTCTACTTCTAGGCGTATCGTGTTTGCTAGCTAATTCTATAATACGATCTAATACATCTTGTCTGCTATTGCAAGTAGCAAGTATTTTTTGTGCTTCTTTCGAAATTTCAATTCCTACTCCAATATTTAAAGAAGAAAATAATGCATCAGCTATTTCTATATCATTATTAATCTCTATTTTAGGTTTTACTTTAACGGTAGCGCTACGATTTGTTAGATGTTTAAAAAATCCCATATAAATATCTCCTATTTTTCTATCTTTATTATTGTTTATCTCGTTGACTTAAAACAAAATTGATATAGTTAACTACTTGAGCTACTTCTTTCTCGTTTAACTCACTAATTAAAAACACCAAGTCTCTTAATTCTTTAGAACCGCTCATTATTTTTTTAAGAGCATTTTCAAAATCGTTAGAATTTTCAACATATGCTTCAACTGAATAACTTAGGTTTTCGTAATCGGATGTATCTCCATAAATCATTTGATCAGTTGTTAAATTAAACATATCAGCCATTTTTTGTATCTCTCCGATTTTAGGGGTGCTAGTTCCTTTTATCCAATAAGAAACAGCTGATTCGCTTTTACCTAGCAATGCTCCCAATTCCTTCATCGTTAGATTATTAATCTTCATGTATTTCTTTATCATTGTATTAAGCTTTATTGTTTGGTCGTTCATATTGATATGCCTTTCTTAGCCCAATTATAGCAGTAATATCAAAATAAATATAAAAATAGTTGAATGTTTTTCAAGTATTTTCTTGGCCTGAATAATATTCAACTTATAATGTTGTCACAGTGGGGGTGACACAATGGCAAGAAATTTGAAACTAGAGGAGGCAATTAGAGTTTCAGGGATAAAAAAGAAAGACTTTACAATATTTCATTTGGATGATAATATAATATCGTAGTTCAGATTTGTGATTATTAAGTTAAGCAAGACCTGATTACATAATTACTTTTTAATTATGTAAACAGGTCTTTTATTATTTTGGAGGAAAGAGATGAAAATATTAAGCGTAATCAATGGAACAATTAAACAATTAGAAAATGTGGATGATGAAGCATTTTCACAAAAAATGATGGGGGATGGTATTGCAATTACACCTACTGATGGATTAGTAGTATCACCTTGTGATGGAAAAGTTAAAATGATATTCCCAACACAACATGCAATTGGGATAGAATCAAATGATGGCGTAGAGATACTTATCCATATTGGTATTGATACTGTTAATATGAATGGTGATGGATTCATTGGATTAATTCAACAAGGTGAAGAGGTATGCTGTGGTGAACCTGTTATTCAATTTGATATTGATAAAGTAAACGATGCAGGTTATCCAATAGACGTAATGGTCATTGTTACAAATATGGCTAATCATAAAAATATCAAAAAAACTAGTGCTTCAAATGTTAAAACTGGAGATGAATTATTAGTTTTAGAATAGGAGGAACAAAATGAAAATCGTTAGAATCCTTAATAATAATGCAGTTATGAGTGTCAATGAATACGGAAAAGAAATAGTTGTTAAGGGTAAGGGAATTGCATTTAAAAAATCAATCGGCGATAATATAGACTTATCAAAAATAGATAAAACATTTATAAGTGATGATACAGAAACACAACGTCGTTATCAGGAACTTATGATAAGTATCCCGTATGATTGTGTCACTGTTTGTGAAAAGATCATTGATGTAATTAAAGAAAAGTTGAATCATGAATTAAGTGATAAGATCTATGTTACCCTAACTGATCATGTATTTAATCTTCTTGAAAGAATGAAGATGGGGATTACATTTGATAATGCATTATTATGGGATGTAAAACGTTTGTATACGGAAGAATATGAAGCTGGTTCTATCGCTGTTGATATGATAAGAGAGGCTTTTAATGTTAAAGTTGAAAATGATGAAGCAAGCTTTATTGCTTTGCATATAGTTAATGCAGAAATTAATACAAATTTTGAAGAACTTATTCATATTACAAGTATGATTGATGATATTTATGAAATAGTAGAAAGTACTTTTAATTTAGATATTGATAAAGAAGGCTTGGTTTATACAAGATTTATTATGCATCTTAGAGTTTTCTTTGAGAGAATTATTCATAATAATCAAGTGAAAAATGAAAAAAGTGAAACACTACTTAATAATCTTAAGAAATCATATCCAAAACAATATGATTGTGCCATGAATATTATTAAATATGTATCAATGCGATATGACGAACCATTGGATGGTGAAATCCTTTATTTACTTGTACACATTATCAAATTAACAGAATAAAATGATTAAATTTTAAGGAGGTGAGCAGTCAATTCAACTGGATAGTGACAGTACGGCTGGCTAGACCTTTATTTTAATTAATCATTAAAGTGGAGGAAGAAAAATGAATTATGATGATTTAGCAAAGTCCATCTTAGATAATGTAGGTGGCAAAGAAAACGTAAAACAATCAAGTCATTGTATGACAAGATTAAGATTAATCTTAAATGACATTGAAAAAGCGGATCAAGAAAAGATTAAAGACTTAGATGAAATTATGGGAGTTGTCTATAAAGGTGGGCAATTGCAATTAATTATTGGGCCCCAAGTTGGAGATTTATTCGATGCATTTGTAAAACTTGTACCTCAATCTCAAAAGAAGGAAGAAATAGAAGTTCAAGAAGAAAAACAAAAAATTAAAAGTCCTAAAGATTTCTTAAATGTTATTATGGGATCACTTGCAGGATGTATGACACCATTAATTCCTGTGTTAATTGTATGTGGACTTGCGAAAGCGTTTGTTGCAGTTATTGGACCACAATTATTAAACATTGTTAATGAAAAAGATGCTCTTTATATATTATTTACAATGGTAGGGGATACAGGTTTTTATTTTTTACCAATTCTAGTTGGATATACTGCTGCTAAGAAATTTGGCCTTAGTGAAATGATGGGGTTATTATTTGGAACTATTTTAGTTCATCCAACATTAATTGACATGGCAACAAAAGGAACTTCTTTCAATGTTTATGGAATTCCTGCAGTTGTCCAAAATTATACGACAACAATCATTCCAATTATCTTAACAGTTTGGATTGCTTCTTATGTTGAAAAATTCTTTAAAAAACATGTACCAGATACTTTAAAAGTATTCGGAATTCCAGTGTGTACTGTCATTGTTATGTTACCATTGGAATTATGTGTATTTGGACCATTAGGTGGGTTCTTAGGTACATATATTTGCCAAGGTATCATTTCTTTATACGATATGTTTGGGCCATTAGCAGTCGCTGTTGTGGCGGCTACATTCTCTTTATTAGTTATGACAGGAATGCATCAAGTTTTAATGGCGTTTCTATTCACTACATTCCCAATGTTAGGATATGATGGATTTATTATGCCTGCAATTCTTGCATGTAGTTGGGCTGGCGCTGGCGTAACACTATGTTGTGTTCTTAAGTTCAAAGATAAAAAGAAAAAGTCATTAACTTTTGGTTATTTCCTTACATGGTTATTTGGAGGTGTTGGAGAGCCAATACTTTATGGATTAAATTTTCCATATAAAACGCCATTATATGCTGGTATTATAGCTGGAGGTATTTCTGGGTTATTAACTGGTATCATCGGTTTAAAGGCGTATGTATTAAGCCCTTCAAATGGTATTTATGGTTTGCCAGCATTCTTTGGTGGGCCTAACTCAAATTATATATTGTTGGGTATTGTATTAGTCGCATCAGTTGTCATTGGTTTTGTAACTATGTGGTTTATGAAATTAGATGAAAGTTTGGTAAAATAGTGTATGGAATACTTTACACATGTAAAATTAACAAAAGACATTTATCGAATAACTGATTTTACGGGAGTCTGTTGTTATCTAGTAATTGGTAGCCAAAAAGCTTTATTATTAGATACTTGTAATGGAATTGGTAATATAAAAGAATATGTGGAAAGTATCACAAAGTTACCAATTACAGTTATTCTTTCACATGGACATTTAGATCATATGGGTGGTACAGCCCTTTTTGATGACATTTACATGAATTATTTAGATATGCCTGTTTTTAAAAAACATGGTAATATGGAATTTAGAGTAGAAGATACGATGATACATAGTCATGTAAAAGTTGAACGAAAGGACTTTGTTGAAACATATACTGGTGAAATAAAAAATATTGAAGATGGGCAAACTTTTGATGCAGGCGGTGTCCATGTTAAAATGATCCTTGTCAAAGGACATACACCTGGTATGATGTGCCCTCTTATCATTGAAGATAGAGTGTGCGTCTTTGGTGATGCCTGTGGAGTAGGCGTCTTATTATTTGATGAATATTCTTCATCAGTGTCAGAATATAAAGAAAGTCTTATGCATTTAAAAGAATATGAAAGTGAATATGATACAATTTATCGAAACCATGGAACGTTTTTTTCTCCCAAAGAATTACTTAATAATGTTATAGAATGTTGCAATCATATTTTAAATCATACAGATGCTCATATTCCAGTTGATTTTCATGGCGTGAAATTATATTCATGTTGCGAACAAAGTGAAAATGGACATGGAAGAAAAGATGGTAAAGAAGGAAATATTTTATATTCAAAAGATAAAGCAAACTAATAATAATTTATGAAAATATAATAATTTGAATGATCCAATTTATTGGATAATTATTTAATTGTTTTATTTGAGTAGATATGAAGGATTGATTTCTGTATAGATAGGAATCAATCCTTTTTTATCTTATTGTAAATCTTTTAAATTAATAATAATCAATATATTATTTATTAGTATTTGCTATTAACATTAATCCAATTTTATTGTTAAAAAAGTAATAAATTTAATATAAACTATCAACAAACTAAACTGGTAAGGTATTTGAACAATATAAAAAAGAGTTTGTTGATGAGTCCAAAGCATCATGTATAAAAGCTAGGAATTTTACAAACTCAGGTGCTACGAGAAGCAATGCAACAGACTATAGATAAGGCAAACAATAAGTAAAATTTGTGGGAGAAAATTGAAAAAATATTATATTTATGTGTCATAAGTTGTTGCCTTATATTGGATAAAACAACGGATTATCATGGTTTTAAGAATATATCAAGATTAATAAAAACATAAAACAAAACCTGTTACCAGCACCAAAGAACATAAAAGTCCTTGAATCTCAAGGACTTTTATATATGTTTTTTATTTTAAAAAGATTATTAGTGTTTTTAAATAAAGTACCTAATTATTATTTATTAGAGTTATTGTTTCTATATTCTTTAGCACTCATCTTCTCTTTTTCTTTAAATATTCTTGAAAAGTATAAAGGATCATCAATTCCAATTGATCGACTAATAACATTAATTGGTAATTCAGTATTACTAAGTAAGTTTTTTGCCTCATCTAATTTAGTTGAAAGTATATAGTTTTTAAGGCTCATTCCTACTTCTTGCTTAAATAATCTTGTTAGATAACTTCTATCTAATCCAAATAAATTGGCTATTTCGTCGACTCTTACTTTTTCTTGAATATTGGTAGTTACATAAGAGACTATTTCTTGAATATACCGCTTTCCGTGTTTTTGGTTATCTATTTGATTATTAGGGAAGTTATTGGTTAAAAAATGCAATAATTCATATAATACACTATTTATTAATAGCTCTCGACAATCACCTAATGAGCGATATGCATTTTCCATTTTTATATATAGTAATGTCAGTTGATCATCCTTGTCGTAGTGAATGACAGGAGAAGATTCAAAGGCAGTTTGCTTAAGATAGTAATCAACTTTGATACCTAACATACCAATCCATCCATAACTCCAAGGATCATCATGATCAGCTTGATAATAGATTAATTGTCCTGGTTTAATTAAAAAAGCATCACCCTTTTTTAAGTGATATATATTATTATCAACTTTGAATATCCCCTTGCCAGAGCTAACATAGTGAATCATATAACTCTTTCTAAGGGTGGGCCCATAGAAGTGATTAGGCTCGCATTCTTCGTAACCATTATTATAAACCATAATATCTATGTTTGTATAAAAATCATTTGAGTAGTTTGTTATTTTCATATTATACCTATGTCACATTTCTCCATAATTTTATCACAAAATGTAATTTCTGTCGAGACAGTTATTTACTATGATAATAGGGTAAGTTATCGATAATCTTATTTAAAAAAGAAAAGAGGAGAAAATATGTTTGATAGAATTATGGATAAAATGTTGCCTGTCGCTACAGCAATTTCAGACAATAAATATCTAGTTAGTTTAAGGGATGGATTCATGGCTGCTTTTCCAGCTACAATGTTTGCATCTATTGCAATGATTATTCAATATTTACCACAAACATTTGGTTTTGATGGTCTTATTCCAAAGGGAGTTTTAACCTTTTTAAATGATTTTTTAGGTCCCGTTGGTAATGCAACAATGTCAGTATCATCATTGTTTGTTGCTTTTGGGGTTGCATATCATTTAGCTGGTAAAAAGAAATGTAATCAATTATTTGCAGGGGTAGTTTCTTTATCATGCTTTTTGATGTTATTACCTTTTACTTCTAATGATAATGGAACTTTTATTCCTTTGGCTAAATTAGGGTCACAAGGAATGTTTATTGCTATTATTACCGGTATTCTTTCTACTTCTATATTTGGATGGTTGGAAAATAAAAATATTACTATTAAAATGCCAAAACAAGTCCCTAGTGGAATTTCTAAATCTTTTGTAGCAATTATCCCAGGATCAGCCACTTTAATTGTTTTTAATGCTATTCGTTATGCTTTCACGTTTACTTCTTATGGTAATGCTTTTGATTGGTTATTTAAACTATTACAAAGACCATTGGTTAACTTAGGGGCAACTTTACCAGCAACTATTATTGCTGTCATAATGGCTCAAGCATTTTGGTGGTTTGGGGTTCATGGTCAAATAATTGTTGGAACTATTACAGAACCAATTTTACAAACATTGAATTTAGAGAACTATGCTGCTTATGCTGCTGGTAAACCTATTCCTCATATTATTTGTTCTACATTTATGGGTATTTTCCCAATTCTTGGTGGTAATGGAATGACATTAGGAATTATTATAGTTGCTTTGTTCTTAGCTCGTTCGGTTCGTCTTAAAAAGACAATGAAAATGGTTGTTGCGCCAGCATTCTTTAATATCTCAGAACCAATTACATTTGGATTACCAATCGTATTAAATCCGATGGTTTTAATTCCATGGATTGTTGCACCAGTAGTAACAGTACTAATTTCGTATTATGCAATTTATTTTGGATTTGTTCCACGTCCAATAGGAGTAACAGTTGTTTGGACAACACCAGTATTCTTATCAGGTTGGATTGGGACAGGAAGTATAGCTGGAGGAATCTTACAATTAGCTAATTTAGCGGTAAGTATAGGAATTTGGTTCCCATTTATGAAAGCAATTGATAAGGTATATCTAAAAGAAGAACAAGAAAGTGATGAAGAATTATCTATGGATAATGGAGAGGAAGAATATACTAATGGCTAAAATAAACAGTTTGAAATACAGTAAAAGTCTAGAATGTAAAATTGAAGATGTATTTCAAACAGTTATTAACCAACAATTAAAGTATTTTCAGTTCTATGATTCTAAGGTTAAGGAACTAGAAGTGGGATTAAAAATTAAAAAAAGTTTTTATACAAAAACCACTCGTGAAAATATTGAAGGAAGTATTAAAGTAACGAAACTAGAAAAAAATCAATTACTAGAATTAAAATGTTTTTATGGAAAGAATATCATCATACAAACGTTCTCTTTTGAAGAAAATGATGGATATACTTTAGTTACTTATCAAGAACAAAATATATTTAATAAAAAGAGAGAAAGCCTTAATTTTTCTTTAATTACAATTGTTTATCGATTCATGTTTAAACATAAAATGAAAAAGAGAATGAACTTTATTGAAGATCAAACGAAGCTAATGATACAGGGAGTGTAGTATGATAGAAGTAATTGATAAACAGTTTTTCCATCTATATAATAATCAAATAAGTTATTTAATTCATATTCTTGATAATGGGGAACTAGAACATGTTTATTTTGGAAAAAGAATTAATAATTTAACCATTAATGATTGTTATTATCTAATCAAAAGAAATTCTAAATCTGCGGGAACAGTTAAATATTATAAAGATAATAGTAAGTTATCTTTGAGTGATACTAAGCAAGAGTATCCAGTTTATGGAACTACGGACTATAAAACTGGAGCTTTAGAAATAAAAACGAAAAATCAAGATTGTTATCTACATTTAGTCTTTAAAAAATATAAAATAATAAAAGGAAAAGAAGTAATTCCTGATTTACCTCAAACTAGAATAACTAATCAAGAGACTTTGATTATTACATTATTTGATGATATTCAAAATATCGAAGTTAAAGTGAACTATTCAATCTTCCCAGATATAAACGCCATTGTTCGCTCTAATATAATAACTAATAAATCTAGTGATGAAATAACTATTGAACAGGCTATGAGTGGAATACTAAATTTAAATGATGATAACTATGAATTTATCCAACTATCAGGTCAATGGGCTAATGAAAGAAAAGTGGAATCTAGGGTACTTGAAAAGGGGACTACATCGATAGGAAGTCTTCGAGGAGCTTCGAGTCATCAACATAATCCTTTTGTAGCTTTGAAGTCACTAGATGCGTCTTTAAATGTTGGAGATGTTTATAGTACTAATCTTATTTATTCGGGTAATTTTATCGTGCAAGTTGATGTTGATGAATGGAATATGACCAGGCTAATGACTGGTATTCATCCAAATCAATTTGAATGGGATTTAGCTTCCAAAGAAAGCTTCTATACACCAGAAGCAGTTCTTGCTTATAGTGATGAAGGATTAGCTGGCATTTCAAGAGTTAATGGAACATTTATTAATCAAACTATTATTAACCCTTATTGGCTTAATAAGAAAAGACCAATTGTTTTGAATTGTTGGGAGAGTTATTATTATGATTTTGATAGTGATAAATTATTGAATCTTGCAAAAAGTGGTCAAGAATTAGGAATGGACTGTTTTGTAGTTGATGATGGCTGGTTTGCATCAAGAGATAATGATCGCTGTTGTCTAGATGATTGGTATCCTTCTCATGATAAATTTAAAAATGGAATTAAGCGATTTAGTCAAGATATTCATAATTTAGGAATGACTTTAGGAATTTGGTTTGAACCAGAAATGATTAACGAGGATTCTAGGTTATATAAGGACCATCCGGATTGGGTTGTGAGACCACCTAAAGGTCATTATTCATATGGTAGGGGTCAATTAGTGCTAGATTTTGCAAACCCTGAAGTAGTAAATGATATCTTTAATCAAATTGACAAGATAATTCAAGAAACTAAATTAGAATATATTAAATGGGATATGAATAGGAATATTACAGAGGCATATTCTAATTATTTGAATGATAATTCAATAAATCAAAAAGAATTCTTCCATAGATATATTTTAGGAGTATATAAACTATATCAAATGATCTTGAATAAATATCCTAAAATACTAATTGAAGGATGTGCTAGTGGAGGAGGAAGATATGATTTAGGAATTTTGTATTATTCTCCCCAAATATGGGTAAGTGATAATACTGATGGAGTAGAAAGACTTAGAATTCAATATGGAACAAGTTTGGGTTATCCTATCAGTACAATGTCTAATCATGTTTCAAGTGTCCCTAACCATCAAATAGATAGAATTACTTCTATGACTTTTAGAGGAAATGTTGCGATGTTTGGTAACTTAGGTTACGAATTAGATGTAACTAAATGTGATTTAAAACAAAAAAATCAAATTAGAGATCAAATAACTAATTATCGAAAGATCCAAAATATTATTAACAGTGGGACATTCTTTCATCTTAGTGATAGCGGTAATAATGAGTATATTTGGGCCTTGGAAAGTAAAGATAAAAAAAATATTTATGTTGGTTATTACAAAGTATTAGCTACATTAGATACTAAGCCTATAGATTATATTAAACTAGATTTTGTTGAAGAATCTAAACAATATAAAATAATTGATGATGACATAATAATTAGTGGATCATTATTAAAGAATGTTGGCTTAAAAAAACCAGAAATATTAAATGGTGTTAATGAAGAAGAATGTCAAATCAAAGGCGACTTCCAATCTGTTATTTATCATTTAGTTAAACAATAAAGAAACGAAAAATCGTTTCTTTTTTATTAGTTAATATTCCAAATGATTTTTAATACTTTTATTTGATTTGAAATATAGCAACATATCTTCAAATAAATTATAATTAGTATTGAGTTATAACGTTAGGGTATAGTGTTAAATGAAGGTGGCAAAGCGACTTTTGTCTTAAAGGAGGAATAGAAAATGGAACAATTCAAAAACAAGATTATTGAGTTGATAGAAAAGTTTGATGAAACTCAAGAAAATACTTTAAACGAGGTTGCAAAAGTAATTGTTGATCAAATACAAGATGGGGGAAAATTCTATGCTGTAGGAACTGGCCACTCACATATGGTTGGTGAAGAATTCTATGCAAGAGCTGGAGGATTAGCGTGTATTTCATTAATTGCTCCTATGGAATTGACTCTTGGTGAACATCCGTTAAAATCAACTCAAATTGAAAGAATTGCTGCATATGCTAATGTCATTGTTAGCCAGTATAAAATTAAAAAAGGGGATATTGTAATGATTTCTTCTAATTCAGGAAGAAATTCTCTTCCTATAGAAATGGCAATTGTTTTAAAAAGTATCGGTGTAAAAACAATTGCCTTCACGAATTTGCAACACAGTAAAGGTGTCACAAGCAGACATGTAAGTGGAAAAAGATTATTTGAGGTATGTGATTATGTTATCGATAATTGTGGTTGTGTTGGAGATGCTATGATGGAACTTGAAGGTGTTAAGGGAAAGATGGGGGCTAGTTCAAGCATAATCGGAATGTATATGGCACAAACATTATCAATGATGATAGCGACTGAAATGCATAAAAGAAATTTAGTTGTTCCTGTTTTCTTAAGTGCAAATGTGGATGCTGGGGATAAGTGGAATGAAGATATCATGAAAGAATATTATGATATTTAAAGGCAACTGCTATGCGAGTTATTGTTAGTTTTCTCTTTTAAATCATCTAATAATATTTTAATAGATTGTTTAAAATTAAATATATAGCGTAAGTATGGTCGAGTACTAGCATGGATAAGATAAAAGAAAAGGATGGGTTCAAACTCATCCTTTTCGCTACTTTGGAGCTCAATATTATTGATGTTTGGATGTTAATTATTCTTGTTCTAGGATGCACATCTAACCAATAAGATGAAGCAAAATATATTACTTGAAAGTTATATTATTTATGTTTTTTTGATTATGATTATAAACAATATAACTTTAATAATTATCACATATTTGCGATAATATAAAAAAGGACAATTTATATCATAATATTAAATCCTATATCATTTAATATTAGACAGGGAATTGTAAAAAGGAGAAAAAATATGGAACAAAGACAAAAACCTATAGGTTTAATGATTATTAGTTTTATTATGGCTTTAGTTGGTATTATTCTTTATTTTGTTAAACGTAAACAAGATGAATATGTTGCTAAATGTTGTTTGTATTCTGCACTTGCAGGAATGGTATTTTCATTTGTGATTAATCTAATTCAACGTTTTGTTTTATAAGAGGGGGAAGAATAATGAGTCAATACATGATTGAAACCAAAAATCTCACTAAAAAATTTGGTGCTCAAGTTGCTTGTAACGATTTAAGTATCCATGTGGCAAAAGGAGAAATTTATGGTTTCGTTGGAAGAAATGGAGCAGGGAAAACAACATTCTTAAAAATGCTATCTAGTTTGATATATCCTACTAGTGGCGAAATTCTAATTGATGGTAAACCAATAAGTGAAACATTTGGTAATATTGGAGTTTTAATTGAAGAACCAGGTATATATCCTAAACTAAGTGCTAAAAGAAATATTATTTTAAAAGCTATTAGTTGTGGAATGAAAAATCCCGAAGAAGAAGCTAAAAGAGTTTTACAGATTGTTGGATTAGGTAGTGTTGGAAACAAACACGCTGGTGCTTTTTCTTTAGGAATGAGACAAAGACTTGGACTTGGTATGGCAATGGTTAATGATCCAGAAATACTATTATTAGATGAACCTATTAATGGATTGGATCCACAAGGTATTATTGAAATAAGAAATATCTTATTAAATTTAAAGAAACAAGGAAAAACAATTATTCTCTCAAGTCATATTCTTGAAGAATTAGAAAAAGTTGCTGATCGTTTTGGAATTATTGAATCAGGAAAAATGGTTAAAGAATTAGATAACGAAGGTCTTTATGAATTATCTGAAAAAGTTATTAAGATTAAAACAGATGATAACTCAAAAGCAAAATCTATCATTGAAAATCTAGGCTATAAAAATATTAGTGAAAGTAAAGGATATTTACTTGTTACTCAAAGTAAAAAAATAGATACGATTGAAATCACTAAAACTTTAGTTAATAGTAATATAGGTGTAGTTGAAATATTTGAACAAGCTGAAGATAGTGAAGATGTATTTGTTAAGATGATGGGAGGAGTTACATATGCTTAATCAATTAAAGATGCACTTAAATACTCTTGTAAGAAGAAAATATGTCTATGTAATAGGAGTAGTATTCTTTATAATTCCAATTATTTCATCTTTCTTTGCTCAAATGATGATGGATGTAAGTAAAAAATCTTTTGTTAGTTCATTAAATGTGGAAACTCTAGAATCAATGTTTGGTAGCGATATTGCTAGCTCTACTTTAGGAGTTATTGTGGGAATTATGGCTGCTATCTATTTTACTAGAATGATTTCAACAGGCTTTATTAAAAATATAGCTAGTACAGTTAAAAATAGAAGTGTTATTGGATTTAGTATTGTTATTGCATTTACACTCATTTCTTGTATTTATATACTTGTTTCAATGGGTGGAACATTATTTGCATATAAATTCATTTATAATGCTGATATTCCAATCGGTACACTTTCAGCTTTACCATTATATTTTCTATATAATTTATTATTTGTGATTGGATCAATTATATTTGCCGTAACTATTGCAGTTGTTACTAAATCAAATAATATTGCAATCCTGACAATAGTAGTTGTAAACTTCTTTTCCAATGAAATACTTAGTATGGTTTCAAGATTCTTACCATTTGATGTCCTAGATTATTCTATGTGGCACGCTTATGGTCAAGCAGGAATCAACTTTAGTTCGCAATGGATTACTGGTGGCCTTAGTGCCCTAATAGTAATTGTAGTAGGAAGTATAGTTAGTTATTATTTCTTAAATAAAAAAGATTTGATTTAAAGATTGAATAAATATTTTTAAAAGCCTTAACAATATGTTAAGGCTTTTACTATTTAAATAAGGATTATTAATTCCAGTTCATTTCTTTTATTTTATCTTTGATAAAAATATATTTATTTTTGTTTTGCTTTTTAAAGTAAATATAGAATTCCATTGTCGCTTCTTTATCAGTGATGGGAATTGCAATTCGATTTAAATCTTCTTTACTAGAACTCGACATCGAAACATTAGTCCTAAAAGTTGGAAGAGTTGATGATTTAACTATTTCATCAATCGTCTTATCGTCATCCTGATATAGTAAATGTGAATCTGGTAAATTTAGTTTACATAAATCACTCCAAAATCCGATTTTAGAAGATAAGATAATACTGCTGCCATTAATCTCGTTAAAAGTTAAACTCTTTTTAGAAGCCCACTTAGAATCATTAGGGACATATAAATAGAGACTTTCTTTAAAGAAAGAAAAACCTATTAGTTCTTCATTATTTATTTGATGGTTTAAGACAATTAAGGTATAGGTATCATCCAATAAACCAGTAATTAAATCATGAGAACTGCTGATTATTTTATGATCAGATTGGTGAGTGGGACAAACTTTATTAAAGATCTTTTCAATCCCCCAAATAGGTGCTGGAGCACAACTACCAATATGCGATACAAAACGATCTTTATCATTACTAATTAAAGTATCTTTCATCTTATAAACTTTACTTAAAATATCTTTAGATAGTTTATAGGCTAGTTCACCATTTTGATTTAAGACTATTTTATTTTTAGAATGATCAAATAGATTTACTTCTAGTTCTTCTTCAAACTTACTCATGGAACGGGAAAGAGCTGGTTGAGAAATATATAGTTTATCGGCAGCTTTAGTCATATTTCCTTCTTCGACAATTGTAACGAATTGAATTAATTGATTAAGGTTATACATTTTTACCTCCACTATGCATTTTAATTATAGCATATTGTCTAAATGATATTGTACCTTTTTAATTAAGAAAGTTATATTTAAGGTGTAAACAAAGGAGAAATTGTTATGGAATACATTAAATTAAATAATGGTGTTAAGATGCCAAAAGCTGGTTTTGGAGTATTTCAAATCAGTGATGCAAAAGAATGCGAAAGAGTTGTTTTAGATGCGATAGATGCTGGATATCGTTTAATCGATACTGCTCAATCATATGGTAATGAAGAAGCAGTAGGTAATGCTTTAGCTAAAACAAGTGTCCCTCGTGAAGAATTATTTATAACTACTAAAGTCTGGATTAATAGTTATGGTTATGATAAATGCAAAGCTTCAGTTGAAGAATCACTTAAAAAACTTCAATTAGATTACCTTGATTTAGTATTACTACATCAACCTTATAAAGATTATTATGGAGCATATAGAGCTTTAACTGATTTATATAAAGAAGGAAAAATAAAAGCTATTGGGGTATCTAATTTCTATCCTGATCGTCTTGTTGATTTAGCTTTAGAAACAGAGGTTACTCCCGCTATTAATCAAATCGAAGTAAATCCATTTTTTCAACAAGAAAATGCTGTTGAATATAATGAAAAATATGGTGTTCAACTAGAAGCTTGGGCTCCATTTGCGGAAGGTAAAAATGGAATATTTACTAATGAAACATTAGTTGAAATAGGTAAAAAATATAATAAATCAGTTGGACAAGTCATTTTAAGATGGTTAGTTCAAAGAAATATTATTCCTCTTGCTAAAACAGTTAGAAAAGAAAGAATGCAAGAAAATATTAATATCTTTGATTTTGAATTAAGTAAAGAAGATATGGATAAAATAGCTTCTTTAGATAAGAACACTAGTTCATTTTTTAAACATTATGATCCTAAAATTGTTGAAATGATTTGTGGATTAAAAAGATAAAGGAGAAAAATATGGAAACAATTAAACTTAATGATGGTAATCAAATACCAGCAATTGGATTTGGAGTATTTATGGTTCCTAATGATGGACCTACATATGAAGCTGTCCTTACAGCATTAAAGGCCGGTTATCGGCATATTGATACAGCCGCTGCTTATATGAATGAAACTGATGTTGGTAAAGCTATTAAAGATAGTGGAATAGATCGTAAAGAAATCTTTTGTGACATCTAAGTTATGGCTTCAAGACTATGGTTATGAAAATGCCAAAAAAGGAATAGATAATTCTCTTAAGAATTTAGACTTAGATTATATTGACTTATATTTATTACACCAACCTTATGGCGATACTAAAGGAGCTTGGAAAGCTCTTGAAGAAGGGGTAGAAGAAGGTAAAATCAAATCTATTGGTATTAGTAATCATACTATTAAATTATTTAAAGAATTATATCCAAGTATGAAAATACTACCCGCTGTAAATCAAGTTGAATGCAATCCTTTCTTCCAACAAAAAGAGTTAAGAGAATATATGAATTTATATGGTATTAAACTTGAAGCTTGGTATCCTTTTGGACATGGTAATAAAGACTTACTAACAAATGAAACCTTAGAAAAACTTGCTAAGAAATATAATAAAAATACTGGTCAAATTATTTTAAGATGGTTTTACCAAGAAGAAATTATTTCTCTTCCTAAATCAACTAATGAAAAGAGAATCAAAGGAAATATTGATATCTTTGATTTTGATTTAACAAAAGAAGAAATGGAAGAAATTAGTTTGCTTGATACTGGTAAAGGAACTTATAATCCAGAAGATATGAGTAATGCAACTCGACTAGGTGGTTTAAAAATACACGATTAAAAGGAGAACAATAATGAAAGTCTTAATGATTAATGGTAGTCCTAAAATTAATGGTAATACTAAAATAGCTTTAGATGAAATGACAAAAATTTTCACTGAAGAAGGATTAGAAAGTGAAATAATCAATGTTGGAGCTAAAGATATTAGAGGATGTATTGGGTGTATGGTTTGTAAAAATACTGGTGCATGTGTCTTTAAAGATATCGTAAATGAAATTATGCCAAAGTTTAAAGAATGTGACGCTTTGGTAGTTGGAACACCAGTTTACTTTGGATCAGCTAATGCGACATTAATTGCCTTTTTAACAAGATTATTCTATAGCTCAAACTTTGATAAGAGTATGAAAGTTGGAGCCAGTGTAGTAGTAGCTAGAAGAGGTGGTATTTCCGCTACTTATGATGAAATTAATAAATTCTTTGCGATTTCAGGTATGCCAATAGCTTCTAGCCAATACTGGAACGCTATTCATGGTCGTGAACCAGGTGAAGCATTAAAGGATGAAGAAGGCCTTCAATGTATGCGAGTTTTAGCAAGAAACACAGCCTTCTTAGTTAAAAGTATTCATGATGGTAAAGAAAAATATGGTTTACCAAAAAAAGAAGAATTTCATCGTACAAACTTTATTAGATAGGAGAACAATATGAAAACATTATTTATCAATGGTAGTCCTAATAAAGATGGAAATACTAGTAGAATAGTAAATGAAGTATTAAGAAATAAAGACTTTCAAACTCTAAATATAATTGATTATCAAATCAATGTTTATGGTCAAAATAAAAAAGGAGATCAATTTCAAGAAGTATTAGATGAAATTAGTAAAAATGATTTAATTATTATTGGTTCTCCTTTATATTGGCACAATATATGTGGTTCAATTAGAACTCTTTTAGATCGATTCTATGGACCAGTTTCATCAGGTGAGTTTAGTGGTAAAAAGTTACTTTTTGTCTTTCAAGGAGCAGCTCCAGAAAAATGGATGCTCGAAGCTGGTGAATATACAATGAAAAGATTTGCTAGCTTATATGGCTTTGAATATCTTGGAATGGTAACTTCTTTAAATGAAGCTAAAGAAATTAATATTTAGAAGATTGTTCTTTTAATAAACTAGCGTTTACAAAATAAGTCATAAAATTGATTAAATTTGTAAATGCTAGTTTTTTTGTTGGATATAATATAGTTATAATTCATTTAATTATTTATATTATTTTTGAGGTAAAAATAATGGAAATATATATAATAATCGCATTTTTAGCAATTTTAGGAGGACTAATCCAAGGAGTTAGTGGCTTTGGCGCTGGGATAGTAGTTATGAGTGTCCTACCTTATTTTTTAAGTGTTACTAGTTCAGCGGCTGTATCTAGTTTCATGAGTGTCTTTTTAACAGCGATGATGGCTTATCGTTATCGAAAATATATTAATAAAAATGACTTACTACTTCCAGCCTTATTTTTTGTGGTAGGTGGAACTATTGCTATCTTTTTTTCAACATCTATTGATACTGGTTTTATGAAAATGATTCTTGGATTATTCTTATTAGTACTAGCAGTATATTTTTATTTCTTTAGTTCAAAGATCAAACTTAAAGCTGATATCAAAACAATGTTTATTTGTGGATTTATTTCAGGAGTATGTGATGGCTTATTTGGAGTTGGAGGACCATTAATGGTTTTATTCTTCTTATCACTTACTTCTTCAAAAGAGGAGTACTTAGGAACTATCCAAGCATTCTTTTTTATAGTTTGTGCTTATAACTTTATTTTTAGAGTATATCGAGGAATCTTTACTATTGATTTACTTGGCTTTGGTATTATTAGTGTTATTGCTGTGTTTGTAGGTCTTCAAATTGGTAATAAGATAGTTGATAAGATTGATATTGAAATGACTAAAAAGATTACTTATATCTTAATTGGGGTATCAGGTTTAATTACATTTATAACTTCTTTATAGTAGATATTAAATGTTATCAAATTATAATTTATTGATTTTAAGTATTTTAGATATAAAACTAATGAATTTATCTATTTAGAAAGATATAATTAGACTTAAAGAAAAGGATACTTAAGATGATAACAATGAAAAAAAACACTATTAGTATTTACATTATTATGATAATGATAATAAGTTGTTTATCATTTCAGACAAATGTTGAAGCTAAAGGACATACTGGAATTATGAACATTCCTGTTTCAATGACTAAAATGAATTTGAAAGTAGCTAAGAGTAAAAAGAAAAAAGATAGTTATTTTAAAGATACTTTATTTATCGGTAATTCTTTAATAGAAGGTTTCAGGGAAACAGGATTAATTAAAAAAGGAACTTTCTATGGTGTAAATGGTTATAATGTTGATCAAGTTTATTCTAGTAAGGAAATAAAAGTCGGCAATGAAAAAATGTATTTGTCTCAAGCTATAAAACTTAAATCATTCAAAAAAATCTATTTAGAATTTGGAATTAATGAAATTGAGTGGCCAGCCCAAGATATCTTTATTCAAAGATATGAAAAGGTAATTAAAATGGTAAAAGAGGCTCAACCTCAAGCAACGATTTTTATTATGTCACTTACGCCTATAGCAAAGAAAAACCTTTATAGTTATGAGTCTACTCAATTAGTAGAAATGAATAAAAGGCTATATACCATGTGTGAAAACAATGCTTGGTTTTATATTGATATTTATAATGGATTAGTAGGTAATGATGGTTATATTAGTCATGACTTAACAGCTGATGGGCTCCACTTTAAAAATGAAGGATATAAGGCTTGGAAAGAATATCTGTTAGAACATACATTAAGTGATTAAGGTTCGATAATATCGAACCTTTTTTATCTTCATTAAGATATTTTCATTGTGTTTGAAATAAAAAACATTATAATGGAAAAGGCAATAGTGGAGGTATTTAGTGACAGCTTTTTTAACAGAAATAAAAAATATAATTTGGGGTATTCCATTAATAGTTACTCTTTTAGGAGTTGGAATCTACTTTACATATAAATTAAAACTAATTCAGTTAACAAAACTTAAATTAGCTTTTAAATGTATCTTTAAAAAAGAAGATGGAGAAGGAGACGTCAGTTCTTTCCAATCATTATGTACGGCTTTATCTTCTACTATCGGGACAGGTAATATTGTTGGGGTCGCAACTGCAATTTTAACAGGAGGACCAGGAGCCCTTTTATGGATGTGGGTTGCTGCTTTCTTTGGAATGGCAACTAAATATGCCGAAGGCTTGTTAGCGATAGTGTTTAGAGAAAAAGATGGTAAAGGTAACTATGCTGGCGGACCAATGTACTATTTAAAAAACGGTCTCCATTCTAATATCCTAGCTAATAGTTTTGCGATATTTACCGTTCTAGCAGCTTTGCTAGGGATAGGAACATTTTCGCAAGTTAAATCAATTAGTAGCGGATTACATGCCGCTATTGGAATGCCAAAAGAAATATGCTCAATAATTCTAGTGGTTTTAGTTGCTGCAATAACCTTAGGTGGAATCAAAAGAATTGCTAGCGTATCAGAAAAGGTTGTTCCTTTTATGTCTTTCTTTTACATTTTAGGAGTTATTATTGTCTTATGTGTTAATATTACTAATTTACCTAATGCTATTTTACTTATTATCGAATCAGCATTTAATCCGAGGGCTGCTCTGGGATCTGGGGCCGGTCTAACTATTATAATGGTTATGCAAAGAGGAGTTTCTAGAGGAATCTTTTCTAATGAAGCCGGACTTGGTAGTGCACCAATTGCTGCAGCTTCAGCTAAAACTAACTCATGTGTCAGACAAGGATTAGTTTCCATGACTGGAACATTTATTGATACAATTATTATTTGTACTATGACCGGACTAGCGATTGTTGTTACTGGTGCTTTTAATACTAATTTAGTTGGTGGGGATGTCACGACTTGGGCTTTTGAAAGTGCTCTACCAATTGCTGGTATTGGAACTTTCATTGTTAATGTTGGACTTATCTTTTTTGCCTTTACTACAGTTATCGGTTGGAACTTTTATGGTGAACAATGTATTCAATTCATTGGTGGTGATAAAGCTATTCTTCCATATAAAATATTATTCATTATCTGTGTTGGAATTGGACCTTTTATTTCTTTAGATATGGTATTTATTATTGCTGATATCTTAAATGGTTTAATGGCTATTCCAAACTTAATTGGTCTTATTGGACTTAGAAATATAATTATTACCGAAACACAAACCTACTTTGAAGAAGATGAAGTATCTTCTTCACTATTGGAAACAAATTCTTAAGTAATCCTTATTGGATTACTTTTTTTATTGACATAAATTACACTCGAAGGATTATCATATTCATAAGTAAAACTTATGAATATGATAAGAAAGTGAAATTGTACTAATTACTAAATAATTTAAAATATAGTTGTAAAGAAAAGGAGATAATAAAATGAATGATTTTCAATTTCAAAACACAACTAAAGTTTATTTTGGTAAAGATCAATTATCAAACCTTCATTTAGAAGTTTTAAAATATGGTAACAAAGTATTACTGGCGTATGGAGGTAAATCTTTTAAAAACTCACCTTTATATCCCAAAGTGATTAAAGAATTACAATCTAATGGAATTGAAGTGTTTGAACTTGGTTCAGTGGAACCTAATCCTCGTCATACTACTGTTAATAAAGGCGTAAAGATTTGTAAAGAAAATGGTATTCAAACTGTCCTAGCTGTTGGTGGTGGTTCGACAATTGATTGTTGTAAAGCTATAGCTGCTACAAGCCTTAGTGAAACAGATAATATTTGGGATCTTGTCGAAGGTAAATGTAAATGGGATAAGGCCTTAGCGGTTATCGCAATGCCAACCATTGCTTCTACAGGAAGTGAAATGGACAAGTCATGTGTAATTGCTAATGAAGAAAAAGGAATTAAAAGTGGTATTAATGGTGAAGCTATTAGACCAAAAGTAGCTTTCTTAGATCCTACTACTACTTTCACTGTTCCTAAAAAACAAACAGCTTGTGGAGGATTTGATATCATGGCTCATTTATTTGATATGAACTATTTTGTAAATAGTGAAAAATACCCTCTACAATTTAATGTCGTTGAAACACTACTTAAAACAATTAAAACTCAAATTCCTCTTGCTCTTAAAAATCCAGAAGATTATAAAGCTAGAGCAACTCTTTTATGGGGTGCTAGTTGGGCTTTAAATAGTTTCTGTACTTCTGGTTTTAAAACTCAAGCTCAACTTCATGCATTAGAGCAATTTTCTTCAACTATGGATTTAACCCATGGTTTAGGGCTAGCAATTATCATGCCTAAATGGATGAAATATTTACTAGATAAAGACGAAACTGTCATTGATGACTTTGCAAGATTTGGAATAAATGTTATGGATGTTAAAGATACTGGTAATAAAAAAGAAGTAGCTTATAAAGCTATCGATGCATTACAACAATATATTAAAGATGAATTAGGTTTACCAACTTCTTTATCTGAACTTGGTATTGATGATAGTAAGTTTGAAGAAATGAGTGTTAAAGCTTGTTATGGCAAAAAAGCCTTAGAACATGCTTATCGTCCACTTACAAGAGAAGATTGTTTAAATATTTATAAAATGTGTTTATAAAAGGAGAAAAGAAAAATGAAATATATTAATTTAGGAAATACTGATATTAAAGTATCAAGAATATGTGTTGGGGGAATGTCATTTGGTGAACCAAGTGAAGATTTCCATCTATGGACTATCAATCAAGAACAAACTACGGCTACAATAAAACATGCGTTAGAATTAGGAGTTAACTTTATTGATACGGCTAATTGCTATTCTCATGGAACTAGTGAAACTTATATTGGAAATGCTTTAAAAGAATTAGGAGTTAAAAGAGAAGATGTAGTATTAGCTTCTAAGGTTTATTTTAATGAAGGTAAGTTAAGTAAAGAAGCTATCTTTAGAGAAATAGAAGGAACTTTAAAAAGACTTCAAACAGATTATTTAGATTTATATCAAATACATCGTTTTGACTATGACACTCCTATTGAAGAAACAATGGAAGCTTTAGATGAATTAGTTAAATCAGGTAAAGTAAGAGCAATTGGAGCTTCAGCAATGTATGGTTATCAATTCCACAATATGCAAGAAGTAGCTCTAAAGAATGGTTGGACATTATTCTCAACTATGCAAAATCATTACAACTTAATGTATCGTGAAGATGAAAGAGAAATGATTCCAATCTGTAATCAATTCAATGTCTCAAGAATTTCATATAGTCCTCTTGCAGGTGGCCATTTAGCTCATACTGGTTGGACAACTAATAGTAAAAGAAGCCAAACTGATAAAACTTTGAAAAGAAAATATGATCAAACAATGAAAAATGATTTAGAAATAAATGAAAGAGTAGAAGAAGTAGCTAAAAAATATGGCGTTTCTATGACTCAAATAGCTTTAGCTTGGCAATTTAAAAAAGGAGTTGCAGCTCCAATAGTTGGGGCTACTAACTATGAACACTTTGATGATGCAGTTAAAGCAGTTGATTTAGATTTAAAAGATGAAGATGTTAAGTATTTAGAAGAAATCTATGATCGTCATAAAATAGTAGGCGCTTTACCAGAAGAATAAAAAGGAGAAAAGAAAAATGGCAATTAATGAAAAAGCAAAAATGTATCATGAAAGAATGTTTCCAGGTTATGAATCTAAGTTTCTAGAAACAGATCCAGAGTTTATTGAATTATTTGATAACTTTGCCTTTGATGAAGTAGTAAATCAAAATGATTTAGATGATAAAACAAGACATCTAGCAATCCTAGCAGTCCTTTTAGGATGCCAAGGAATTGATGAATTTAAAGGAATGTTAAAAGCATCATATAATATGGGAGTAAATCCTATTGAAATGAAAGAAATTGTTTATCAAGGTACAGCTTATCTTGGAATTGGAAGAACCTTCCCATTCCTACATGCTATCAATGATTTTTGTGAGGCAAATAATATTTCTTTACCTTTAGAAGGTCAATCAACTACAACACCTGAAACTCGCTACGAAGAAGGAGAAAAAACTCAAATAGCTATTTTTGGTGATCGAATGATTAACTTTGGAACATCAGGTCCTAAAGAAACTAAACATATTAATAAATGGTTAGTTGATAATTGTTTTGGTGATTACTATACTCGTAAAGGATTAGATAATGCTCAAAGAGAAATGATTACTTTTTGTTTCCTATATGCCCAAGGTGGATGTGAACCTCAACTTACATCTCATGCCAAAGCTAATATTCGTTTAGGTAATGATAAAGAATTTTTAATTAAAATTATTTCTCAATGTTTACCTTTTATTGGGTATCCTAGAACATTAAATGCTTTAAATTGTATTAATGAAGCAGCTAAATAATAAATAAAGGAGTGATATTAATGAATAAAATGTTAGTTGTCTACTTTAGCTTTTCAAATGGTAATACCAAAAAGATAGCAACTCTTTTAGCAGAAGCTAAAAAAGCCAATCTGGAAGAAATTAAACCAATCACTCCATATCTTGGAACATATGATGAAGTGGTAACCCAAGGTCAAAAAGAAGTAAATGAAGGTTTTAAACCACCAATTAAAAAAATAAATATCAATGATTATCAAGTGATTGCTATTGGAACACCAACCTGGTGGTTTACAATGGCTCCAGCAGTTAAAACATTCATTGAAGAAAATGATTTTACTGATAAGACAGTAATTCCATTTATGACCAATGGGGGATGGCCTGGTCATGTAATTAAAGATATGACTAATTCTTTAAAAGGGGCGACAGTTATAAATCCAATGGAAATTAGATTTGATAGTAATGGTGGCGATAAGTTGATTACAGATTCTAAATTAATTGAAAAATGGATTGATAGTATTGATATAAAGGAGTAATAAATGAGTAAATGTTTAATAATATATTATTCTAGAAAAGGAGAAAACTATCTAAATGGTAGTATTCAAAATCTAGAAAAAGGGAATACTCAAATAGTGGTGGATACTATTTCTAAAGCTATTGATGTTGATACTTTTGAAGTAAAGACAGTTAAGGAATATTCCAAAGATTATACAAGTTGTACTAACGAGGCTTCATTAGAACTAAAAAATAATGAACGTCCTCAGCTAAAAGAATATCTAACTGATATATCTAAATATGATAGTATAATTATTGCTGGTCCATGTTGGTGGGGTACTTATCCAATGGCTATCTTTAGTCAATTAGATAAATTAGATTTTAATGGTAAAAAGATCTTTCCGATAATGACTCATGAGGGTTCAGGACTTGGTAGTAGTATTCAAGATTTAAAAAAGGTATGTAGTGGAGCAGTAATAAATCAAGGTTTAGCGATTAGAGGAAATAATGTTCATGACTCTAAAACTATCAATGATTGGATTGATACATATCTAAAATAAAACTTCTTATTTAAATAAGAAGTTTTTTCTTTCTTTATATATATTTAGTATAATGATTATATACTAGGAGGATAAAGATGATTAAACAAATGGAGTACTTTATTAAAGTTGTTGAAACCCATAGTTTTACTAAAGCTGCTGATGAATGCTTTATTTCTCAATCGGCTATTTCTCAACAAATAAAAGCTTTAGAAGAACAATTAGATGTTAAACTATTAGTTCGTAAAAATCGGTCTTTTAAGTTAACACCAGCTGGGGAATACTTTTATTATCATTGCAAAGAAATAGTTAAAGAATTTAATGAACTATGTCAAAAGACAAAAGATATTGAAGATGATGAAAGTGTTTTAAAGATTGGGTATCCAAGAACTTATAATGGTGATGGAATTGAAAAAGCGATTATTGAATTTAGTAATATCTATCCTAATACTAGTATTCGTTTAATTAAAGGAAATCATGAAGAATTATATAATCTGTTTTTAAATAAAGAAATCAGTTTAATTCTTAATGATCAAAGAAGAACATTTAATGAAGATTGTTTCAATTATCATTTAAGTGATTTAGGATTATTTATTGAAGTGTCAAAAAAGAATAAGTTAGCTCAAAATAAAACAATTGATTTAGAAGAATTAAAAAATGAAACATGTGTTTTAGTTTCTTCTAAATCTCAACAAACTACCGAAAAAACATTCTATGAAAACTACATTGGAATAAAAACAAATTATTTCTTTGTTGAAGATTTAGAAGAAGGAAGAATGATGATAAATATAAATAAAGGATTTATGCCTGTAGAAGGAATAAAGAAAGTAAGTAATCCTAATACTATGTCTATTCCTTTAATGAAAGATGGTAAACAAATTAAAAGAGGTTACTATGCTTTTTGGTCAAAAGATAATACTAATTATTACATTGAAGAATTTGTAAATATTTTAAAGAATGTAATCAATCAATAAAAGACAGTCAATTGACTGTCTTTATATTTTGTAATATTTATGCAAAATAATAATAATATATTGAATAAAAATAATATTAATAATATAATGATATTGAGGAGGCAGAGAGGATGAATTTCGAATGGTCTAAAAATGAAATAATAGCTAATAATATAACTATTACTGCAAACAATATAACTTTAAATAAAGCTGCTTGTAATCATTTTGAGGAAGTTGGATATGTCTTACTTGGTATAGATGATTCTTCAAGAAGTATTGGAATAAAGCCTGTAACTAAAGAAGATATCAATCAAGAAATATATCCAAGAGAATGCCTTTATAAAATATCTATTGGTAAAAGCTATGGACGAATCACTAGTAAGTCTTTTATTCAAGATTTAGTCCAGCGATTTAATCTAGACTTTAATAGTCAAGCTAGTTACAAATATAGCGCTAATTATGATGTGATTCATAAAACGTTAATTGTGAAACTATAGAAGGAGAGGGGATAGAATGTCAGCAACATTAATATGGACAATTATTCTAGTAATAGCCGTAATTATCGAAGCTATTACAGTTGATATTGTCAGTATTTGGTTTGCACTTGGAGCTTTAATTGCTTTAATTTTAGATTTCTTGGGTCTTTCAACATTTATTCAAGTATTAGCTTTTGCGCTTGTATCAATTGTATGTATTCTTACAGTAAGACCAATATCTAAAAAGTATTTAAAAACCAATACTATTAAAACGAATTATGATCGGGTGATTGGCGAACATTGTTTAGTAACAGAAACAATAACTCCTGATCAAAAAGGGGAAGTAAAAGTACTAGGGAGTCTATGGATGGCATCTAGTTTAAACAATGAAACTATTCAGGTAGGTGAATATGCAGAAGTAGTTTCTATTGAAGGAGCTCATGTCATTGTTAAAAAGTTAATAAAAGGAGACGAATTATAATGTTTATATTTAAATATTTATGGATTGTTATTTTAGTTGCTTTGGTTGTGGTGCTAGTTGCTAAGACAATTAGAATTGTACCTCAATCAAGAGCTTACGTAATTGAAAGAATAGGAGCTTACAATAGAACTTTAAATGTTGGTTTACATGTCTTAGTTCCATTCTTTGATCGAATTTCAAACAAGGTATCACTTAAAGAACAAGTTTTAGATTTCCCTCCACAACCAGTTATTACAAAAGACAACGTAACTATGCAAATTGATACTGTTGTCTATTTCCAAATAACAGATCCAAAGTTATTTACTTATGGAGTAGTTGGTCCTTTAAAGGCAATTGAAAATTTAACGGCAACTACTTTACGTAATATCATTGGAGACCTCGAATTAGATGAAACTTTAACTTCTAGAGATATTATTAATACTAGAATGCGTTCGATTTTAGATGAAGCTACAGACCCATGGGGAATTAAGATTCATCGAGTAGAAGTAAAAAATATCATTCCACCTCGTGATATCCAAGAAGCAATGGAAAAACAAATGCGAGCAGAACGTGAACGTCGAGAAGCTATTCTTCAAGCCGAAGGTAAAAAAACAGCTGCTATTTTAAATGCGGAAGGTGTTAAAGAATCTATGATTCTTGAAGCAAATGCAGATAAAGAAGCCAAGATTGCAAGAGCCGAAGGTGAAGCAGAAGCTATGAGACTGGTATATGAAGCGCAAGCTAAAGGTATAGATTATATTAATAATGCTAAACCAGGTGCTGAATATATTAATTTGGAAGGATTTAAAGCTTTAGAAAATGTAGCTAAAGGAGATTCAACAAAGATTATCATTCCTAGTGAATTACAAGGATTAGCTGCTACAATAACATCAATAGCTGAAATTGCTAAAGATACTAAAACTAAAGAATAACTGTACTTAAAGTACAGTTTTCTTTTAAAAGGAAGAAACTATGGAAATAAAAACGGCAACAATTAAGGATGTAGAGTCAATATATCTAATTAATAAAGAATCCCTAGGTTATGATTTTGATGTTAATCAAACCAAAAAAGCTTTAGATAAAATTTTAAAAGATAATACTCAAAGAGTATTTGTAGCTATAGAAGATAAAGCAATAGTTGGCTATATTCATGCTCGAGTATACGATAGTTTATATTTGCAACCATTAGTTAATATTGTTTCACTAGCAGTATTAAATAATTATCAAGGTTGTGGGGCTGGAAAAGCCTTAATAGAAAATGTTGAGGAGTGGGCTTTAAACAATAAGATATATTGTATTCGTCTTGAATCAGGAATAGAAAGAACAAAAGCTCATCAATTCTATTATCATTTAGGATATTATGATAAAAAAGATCATAAACATTTATATAAAGACTTATAAATATTTAATGATATTTAGATAACATCTGTTATATAATTAGATATATAGAAAGAGGGAATAAAATGGACTTATATAAAGAATCTTTAAAACTTCATGAAAAACATCATGGGAAATTACATACTGGCTTAAATGTGGAAATAAATACAATGGAAGATATGTCACTTGTATATACACCAGGGGTTGCGGAACCTTGTCGTAAGATACATGATAATAAGGATGATGCTTATAAATATACTACAAAATCTAATACTGTTGCAGTTATATCCAATGGAACAGCAGTTCTAGGTTTAGGTAATATCGGCGCAACTGCTGCTATCCCAGTAATGGAAGGTAAGGCGGCTTTATTTAAAAGATTTGGAGATGTTGATTGTGTTCCAATTTGTGTAGATGAAATGGATACTGAAGAGTTAATTAAAACAATTAAGAATATTGCTCCTTGTTTTGGAGGAATTAACTTAGAAGATATCGCTTCTCCTCAATGCTTTGAGGTTGAAAAAAGATTAGATGATATGTTGGATATTCCAGTATTTCATGATGATCAACATGGAACAGCAATTGTTGTACTAAGTGCTTTATACAATGCTTTAAAAGTAGTAAAGAAAAATATAAATGAAGTAAAAGTGGTATTAAATGGACCAGGAGCTGCTGGATACGCCATTATCAAAATGCTTTTAGAAGCGGGAGTTAAAAACGTTATAGCAGTCGATGAAAATGGTATCTTATCAAAAGATAACTATAATCATGATAAAGAATATTATAAAGACTTAGTAAGTATTAGTAACTTAGATAATATGAATGGTAATCTAGCTGATGCTTTAAAAGATGCCGACGTGTTTATCGGTGTATCTCGCCCTAAACTTGTTTCTAAAGAGATGGTTAAATCAATGAATAATGATCCAATCATCTTTGCAATGGCTAACCCTGAACCAGAAATATCATATCAAGATGCTAAAGAAGCCGGAGCTAAAGTTATTGGAACTGGTCGAAGCGATAATCCTAACCAAATAAATAATGTTTTAGCATTCCCAGGAATCTTTAAAGGGGCTTTAGAGTGTCGAGCAAGAAGTATTACTCCAACAATGAAAGTTGCAGCAGCAAAAGCAATTGCCGGAACTATAAAAGATGAAGATTTAAAAGAAGATTATATAATTCCAGATATCTTTAATAAAGAAGTTACCAACAATGTTGCAAAAGCAATCATTGAGGCAAATAAATAAGGAGGAATAAAAATGCTTATCGGATTAATAGTTTTAGCAGTTATAGTTATACTCGGAATATTTGTAGTAACTAACTATAATGCACTAACAAAATTAAAAAACAAAGTAAAAGCTAATTGGGCTCAAATAGATGTTCAATTAAAAAGAAGGGCTGATTTAATACCTAATATCGTAGAAACTGTTAAAGGTTATGCTAAACATGAATCAGAAACATTAGAAAACGCTATTAAAGCTCGTTCTAATTATGTTAATGCTTCTACTCCACAGCAACAAATGGAAGCTAGTGGAGAATTAAATCAAGCATTATCTAGATTAATGATGCTTCAAGAAGCTTACCCAGATTTAAAAGCTAATACAAACTTTATGTCTTTACAAAATGATTTAAAAGATACTGAAGATAAGATAGCCTATGCTCGTCAATTCTACAATGATGCAGTTTATACTTATACAAATAAACTAGAAATGTTCCCATCTAATATTATTGCTGGACTATTCCATTTCCCAACATTTGAAATGTTTAAAGTGGAAGAAAAAGATACTGAAGTACCAAAGGTTAGTTTTTAATGAAAAAAATAACTAAAGGACTATTAGCACTAGCCTTACTACTAGTAACGCTAGTGTCTTTTAGTTCTCGAGTAGATGCTAGTAGTATTTCTAAATTATCATTTGATATTGTTCTAGATGATAATTCTAATGCTAAGATAACCCAAACTTGGGAGGGAACGTTTAACGAGGGTACCGAAGTCTATCAAGCGTATGAAAACATGGGGGATTCAAAGATTACTGATTATAGTGTAAAGGATGAAACTGGAACTAACTATGTTTCATTAGATCATAGTTGGAATGTTGATAGTACTAGAGAGTATAAGAAAAATAAATGTGGGATAGTTGATAAATCTGATGGTTATGAACTATGCTTTGGAATTGGTGATTATGGAGTTCATACTTATACTATGACTTATACGATTACTAATTTTGTAGTTGAGTATAAGGATGGAGTTCAAGGTATTAACTGGCAGTTAATTAGTAGAAATCTAAGCCCAATGCCAAATGAGTTCTCTATAAAGATAACTAATCCATCTCATCCATTCTATGATTCCAATACTGATATATATGGTTTTGGGTATGATGGTCAATGCGTATTTGATGATAATGGGGGAATTTATCTTTCTAATATTTCAATGGATTCAAATTCCATCGGTACTGTAAACTATGCAAATATCTTTGCTAAGTTTACAGAAAAAAACTATACAACTTCTAAAACATCATCAATGACTTATAAAGAAGCCTTAAAAGATGCTAAAGAAGGTAGTGATTATGATGATGATGATTCAATCGATACCATTTTGCCATTTTTAATTATTGGAATAGTTTTTATTGCGATAATTATCTTTGCGGTATCGATTAAAGTAGGAACATCTAAAAGTAAACAAATTGGGGGATTTATTTCTACAGATGACAGATTTTTGGATAATTCTATGTTAAATTCAGTAAAGCTTGAATCTGGTTATTTTAGAGATATTCCATGTAATAAAGATTTATTTTATTTATATTATCTAATTAAAAAAATAGGTTTGGAAAATGAAGAAGATTTAAAGAGTTCTTTACTTTCGGCTGTCTTACTTGGTTGGATTAGAGATGGAAACCTAGACTTTACTAGGGAAGAGGGTACAGGCTTCTTTAAAAAAGATAAATGTGAAATTGATTTTTCTAAACCATTTAATGCCCATAATAAACTAGAAGAAGAACTTAGAATTATGTTTATGAAAGCTTGTGGTTCTAATAAAGTATTGGAAGACAAGGAATTTAAAAAATGGTGCAAAAATAATTATGAAGATGTAGATTCTTGGTTTGATAAGATTGAGTCAGCTGTTGAAGGTAATCTAATTAAAAGAGGAGAACTTACAACATCGATGGTAAATAAAAAAATCTTATTCTTTAGTTATCAATCACCTGTTACTTATTATGGTAATAATGTTAGAGAAGAAATTAAACATGTTTATGGTTTTAATAATTTCATTGATGAATTTACTTTATTAGATGAAAAAGATGTTAAAGAAGTTCATTTATGGGAAGACTATTTGATCTTTGCGACAGTCTTTGGTAAAGCTGATAAAGTAAAAGATGAAATTGGTAAATTATATCCAGAATTTAATAATCAATCTAATATTGATTATGTTTATACTCCATACTTTACTAGTATGTATTGTATGGCTGGTATCCGTTCGGCATCTCAAGCTTACGCAGCTGCTCATTCTTCAAGTAGTAGCGGAGGCGGAGGATTCTCATCCTTTGGCGGAGGAGGCGGTGGCTTCTCTGGTGGAGGAGGCGGAGGTATCCGTTAACTTAAAAGAACTATTATATATTGGTAATAGTTCTTTTTTATAATTCGTATTTTTCTTTTAAAGTTAAATCAGTATTAAGTAAGACCAAAGTAATCTGGAAATTAATGTTTAATTTAATCTTTTTAAACTTTTCATAATAATCTTTTTCATTATCATCAAAAGCAATGATATATCCTTTGGGTTTAAAAGAAGTAACTTGTAGATATTTATATAAAGCTTTCGAAATAGTTTCATCAATATTATTATTGGTATTAATCTTTACAAAGGAATCTCCTAAGATTATATTGTTTGGTTCTCTTTTCTTGACGGCTTTAATACCAAAAGAAATATCTTTATTATATCGATATAGATTTTGAATAAACCAACCATCCATAAATAGATAAGTTCCATATATTAATATAGAATTAGTATCCATTGAACCATTTTTACTTAGAGTAATTTCTTTAAGTATTTTTGTTGAATCAACATTTAAATAATTAGATAACTTCGTAAGAAAAGATTTAGATGGTTTAAGGGTTAAACCACTTTCAATCCTAACTATCGTAGCTGGTGAAACATCCATTTTGCTAGCGAGTTCTCTTTTAGATAAATGTTTAGTTGTTCTTAAGTTGGTGATATAGCTTGCAAAAGTCATATAATTTACCTCAACTTAATTATAACCACTATGTTTCATTTATGCAAATATTTACTATACAAAAATGAAACATAGTGCTATGATTTATTAAGGAGGTTCAATATGGAAAACAATGTCGTATTGGATGTTAAAAATGTTACTAAAATATATGGTTTAGATACTGAAAATGAATTTGAAGCTTTACATAATATTACTTTTCAAGCAAAGCTAGGTGACTTTATCTGTGTAATGGGACCTAGTGGTAGTGGAAAAAGCACATTTATAAACAATATCTCAACTATTGATATTCCTAATAAAGGTTTTGTCTATATTAATGGAGAAGAAGTTAGAACAATGACTGAATCTCAAATTGGTAAATTCAGATATGAGAACCTCGGTTTTATCTTTCAAGACTTTAATCTTTTAAGTTCACATACACTCTTAGAAAATATCGCTTTACCATTAACTTTAGCTAAAGTACCTACTAAAGAAATTAAAGAAAGAGTTGAAAAAATAGCTAAAGAATTTCAAATTGAAGGTTTATTAAAAAAGTATCCAAGTGAATGCTCAGGTGGTCAAAGACAAAGAGCAGCTATTTGTCGAGCTTTAGTTAATAATCCAAAGATTGTAGTTGCTGATGAACCAACTGGTAATCTGGATTCTAATAATTCTCATCAACTACTTACAATGCTTAAAAAAATGAATGATGAAGGTGTGACTATCATAATGGTAACGCATGATCCTTTAATTGCATCATATTCTAAACAATTATTATATATTAAAGATGGTAATATTGAAGATACTATTCAAAGAGGAAAAGATGACCAAGATACTTATTTTCAAAGAATAGTAGATTTGAATTCTAAAGAATCAAGGATGTTATTCAATCATGATTAAACTAGCTCTTCATTCTTTAAAAGAAGATAAAGGCCGGGCCTTTTTCTACTGGTTAACTTTCCTTATTACTACTATCTTTATCTCTTCATTCTTTAATTTATCCTTTACTAAAGGCCTAGGTTTTGTCCTTGGTAAAGATGATACTTCGCTTATTACTATTGACGCTACTTTAGTAACGATAGTATGTATGGCCGTAGTATTCTTTGCAAATGATTTCTTTGTTAAAAGAAAATCCTTTGAAATTGCTGTTGATTTAATGTGTGGAAGCACATTTAAACAACTCGTTATATTTTTATTTGTTCAAACTGGAATTATTTTCTTACTGGCATTACCACTAGGGCTTATTATAGGTGGCCTACTTACCCCTCTAATGAATTTCATGTTGGCAAATCTTGGTTATAAAGGTGTCGAAATTGGTTTTAGTTCAAATGCCATCATTATCACTATTTCAATTCTATTATTTGAGGTAGGATGGTGTACGCTTTTAAACTTAGGTTACGTTCATCGTAGTACTATTAACACCATGATGAATGGAGAAGAAAAACTCCAAGTTATGCATCTTCCTAAAATGAATATTACGGCTTCTAAAGTTTTATATATTCTACTATTTATTGTTCCATTATTATTGTTTTTTACGATAGGTCATAATCCAACAGGTTTATTATTATTTAGTATTATTGGAATCTTTGGAATCTTTGGAACTATAACAAAAGTTATTATTCCCGGACTTAAAGATTTAGTTAATAATAAATATTTAAATGATCGTTATAAAATGATTTATCTAGGATTACTGAGAGAAGATTTAGATAATATTAAAAGAATAATCATGTTACTAATATTTAGTAGTATTATCTTTATGTCAATTCTAGCTGGTAGTATCACATCACCAGTTGAAACTGTTATTTCATTTTTATCTTTTGGTGTTGCGATTATTCTACTATCGCTAGCAATTATGTTTAAATTTGCTTCCGAGGAAGATAAAAGAAAAGTTATATTTGATAGTATGATTAAACTAGGATATCTAAAGAAAGACATTGAGATAATAAAGGTTAAAGAAGTTATTAGTCTATATGGAATAATCTTGGCCTTTACTCTTTTATATGTTAGTGCTGCTTTAATCTCTTTATTAATGAATAATCTTATTCCAGTTAATATTGCGATAATTATCTTTTTTGTAATGTTAATACCAATAGTTCTTGTATGCATTATTAATATTTATCAATATAAACAATAGCTACCAAATGGTAGCTATGTTTTTTTATGTTTAATTAATATATAATGTTTGTAGGAGGCTTTTTATGAATGATAAACAATTAAAAGCTGCAAGCATAGCTCATGAACTAGCAGTGTATGATGATAGTGAACAAGCTGATCAAAAAGATAATGATTTTGATAAATTATGGCAAAGCATCTATGATGTTTGTTTTTTAATAAGTAATGGAATACTAGATGATTTAACTGATGAAGAATTTAAAGAAGGAAAAGAATGGTTGATAAATAATCAATCTCTTACTAAAGATTATAAAGATAAAGAAATTGAATTCTAAGGAGAAAACAAATGGAAAAATATTTAGTTGTTACCGACAGTACTAGTGCTTTAGACAAAGAAAATGCTAAGAAGTATAATATTGAATTAGTATCATTAAGTGTTATTGATAGAGGTAAAGAATATAAAGACCAAGTAGATATTTCAACTGATGAATTCTATACTTTATTAAAAGAAGGAGAAGTTCCTTCAACATCTCAACCTAATACTGGATACTTAGTAGAATTAATGGAAGGTTGGAAAAAAGAAAACTATGAAGCAATTTTAGTTTTTACTTGTTCTTGTGATTTATCAGGAACAAATAATGGTTTTCATTTAGCAGCTGATACAGTTGGCTTAGATAATATTACGATCTATGATACTAGAAGTATTGGAGCACCAGTTATGGATATGGCTATTAGAGCAAAAAGAATGGCTGATGAAGGAGCTAGTGTTGAAGAAATCGTTAAAGATTTAGATAAAAGAATTGATAAATCATTTTCTTTTCTCTATCCCAATAACTTTACGCAACTATCTAAGAGTGGAAGACTTTCACCAGCGGCAGCTAGAGTTGCAAGTTTGTTTAAAATTAGAGCATTATTATCTTTAGAAGATGGTGGTCGCTTTATTGATAAATATGCTTTATGTAAAACAGAATTGAAAATATTTAAAAATATCATTTCTAAATTCAAAGAAGATGGGGTTAATAGTCAAGACTATAAAATTTATATTTTACATGCCGATAATACTGAAACAGCCAGCAAACTAGAATTAGCCTTTAAGGCCGCCTTTATGGGAATAGAGATTGAAACATATAAACTTCCACCAGTTTTAACAGCTCATGGTGGTATGAAATGTGTAGCTGCTCAATACGTCTATAAAGGAGAATAGCCTTGATAGTCGATATGCACTGTGACATAATTAGTAATCTTTATCATCTAAAAAAAGGTGATAAAGATTATTCTTTGTTTAAAAATAATTGTTCAATTGATTTAAAGAAAATGAAAGAAGGTAATTATCTTCTTCAAAACTTTGCAATCTTTGTTGATTTAAAGGAAACAGATAATCCTTTTAAAACATGTAATGAAATGATTGATCTATTTGATAATGAAATAAAGAAGAATAGCGATTTGATTAAACAAGTTAAAAGTTATCAAGATATTGATGCCAATAAATTAAATGCTCTTTTAACTATCGAAGAAGGATCAGTTGTAAATAATGATTTAAATAATTTGGATTATTTTTATAAACGAGGAGTAAGAATGATAACTCTTACTTGGAATTATAAAAATGGAATTGGATACCCTAATTTAAATCCTCCTTTTAATTCTTTTGAAGATTTAAAAAGAATTAATGATAAAGATGGTTTAACTCCTTTTGGAATTGAATATATTAAAAGAATGGAAGACCTTGGAATAATTATTGATGTTTCTCATTTAGGTGATGCAGGATTTTATGATGTTTATAACAATACCACTAAACCATTTGTTGCAAGTCATTCCAATGCTAGAAGTGTTTGTAATGTAGCTAGAAATCTAACAGATGACATGATTATAAAACTAGCTAATAGAGGTGGCGTGATGGGTATTAACTTTTGCGGAGATTTTTTAGTTGAGACTAAAGAAGGAGACGCTAAAAGTTGTATTAAGGATATGATTAAACATATTAATTATATTACTAATTTAGTTGGTGTTGATTATGTTGGTTTAGGAAGTGACTATGATGGTATTGATAGTGAACTAGAAATGCCGGATTGTAGTCAAATTGGTAAATTAAAAAAAGCCCTACAAGATGAAGGCTATAGTAATAGTGATATTGATAAAATTCTATATAAGAATGTTTTAAGAGTTTATAAAGCAGTTCTATAAAAGGTAAAAGAGATACTAGGGAAAGTATCTCTTTTTTATGACAGGGAATGTCATTTATTTGGGAAAATTGTAGTCGACTTGGGAAAATGAAAAATTTATTTCGACTACAAAATGAATGATAAAGATAAAACATGTAATAATTTAGTTAAAAATATGTTAAAATATGTGAAGAATATTTTATATAATAACACCCTCTTTTTGTGTATAATAATGTAAAGGAGAAAAACGATGAAATCACTATTTTATAGACTTATAATTTTTATTGATTCGTCTTCTCACGAGGACACCAACTATAAAATTGCTATGTACATGGCCCATAATTTTACTAAGGTCGCAAAAATGGGAATATCTCAATTGGCTGATGAATGTTTTGTTTCACCAGCAACTATCTCTAGATTTTGTCGTACTCTAGGATATGAGAATTTTGCTCATTTAAAACAAGAATGTGCCTATTTTCAAGATAATGAAAGAAAGTTTAACAATTTAATTAATATTCCAGTATCAAAAATGATTAATGATCCTACCGAAGTAACTAGAGAATACTGTCAACAAGTATGTGATGTAATCAATGAACTTCCCAAAAGACTTGATTGGGAAGTAATCGATGATGTGTTAAGAAGTATTCATGATAGCGATAATGTCTGTTTCTTTGGGACTCAATTCTCTCATTCAGCTGCTCTTCACTTTCAAACAGACTTATTAATGCTAGAAAAGTTTAGTTCAGCATATATGGAACAAGAAACTCAGATGAGTTGTGCTAAAAATATGACAGAAACTTCCGTAGCGATAATCGTATCTGTCAATGGGAACTTCATTAATAGTTCTCCTAAGACCTTAGCTTATTTAGTTAAAAGTGGCTGTACAATTGTTTTAATGACTAGTAATGTTGAAGCTGATGCTCATCTTCAACCAGATTATATTATTAGTTTAGGAGAAGCTAAAAATAGTAAAATAGGTAAACATACTTTACTTACAACAATGGAATTAATGTCACTTAGATATTATGCTTTATATTATCCAGAAGTTGAAAATAAAACAATCTAAAGGGAGAAATCCCTTTTTTTAAAGGAGAAACTATGCGCGAAATACAATGCAAAGACATAACTGAAGCAGTTAAAAATTTATGTATTAATGCTGCTTGTGATTTACCACAAGATGTAGTTAATACAATCAATAAAAAAATTGAGGAGGAACCATATCCTCTAGCCAAAAAGACTTTAGAAGTAATTAAAGAAAACCAAGATTTAGCTAGAAATAATAAGATGCCAATCTGCCAAGATACTGGTATGGCTTTTGTGTATCTTACAATTGGTCAAGATGTTCATATTACTGGAGGAAGTTTAACGGAGGCTATTAATGAAGGGGTAGCTAAAGGATACGAAGAAGGATATCTTCGTAAATCAGTAGTTAATGACCCAGTCTTTGATCGAGTAAATACTAAAAATAATACCCCAGCTATTATTTATCCTGAGATAGTTGAAGGTGATATCTTTAAAATAGTTCTAGCTCCTAAAGGATTCGGTAGTGAAAACATGTCTAAAATTAAAATGCTTAAACCATCAGATGGTGTTGAAGCGATAAAAGATTTTGTCGTTGATACCGTTAACGAAGCTGGACCTAATGCTTGTCCACCAATGGTCATTGGGGTTGGTATTGGAGGCTCTTTTGATAAAGTTACAATGCTAGCTAAAAAGGCTATGATTAGAGAAATTGGTACGCATAATACTGATAGTCGCTACGCTTCTTTAGAAACTGAATTATTAGATAAAATAAATGCTTTAGGAATTGGACCTGCTGGATATGGTGGTAAAACGACAGCCTTATCATTAAACATTGAAACATTTCCAACTCATATAGCTGGAATGCCAGTAGCAGTAAGTATTTGTTGTCATGTCGCAAGACACAAGGAGGTAACTTTATGATTAAACTAGAAACTCCTTTAACGGTAGATAAAGTAAAAGACTTAAAAGTCGGGGATGAAGTTTTACTTTCCGGAGTTATTTATACTGGTCGTGATGCAGCTCATAAAAGAATGTTTGAGTTATTAGATTCTAATAAACCATTACCTTTTGATCCTAAAGATCAAACTATTTTCTATGTTGGACCAACTCCAACTAAACCAGGACATAGTTTTGGTAGTGGAGGACCAACTACTAGTGGAAGAATGGATAAGTTTGCCCCTAGAATGATTTCTTTAGGACTTAGATGCATGATTGGTAAAGGTAAAAGAACCCAAGAAGTTATAGATGCTTTAAAACAATTCCAAGGAATTTACTTTGGAGCTATTGGGGGAGCAGGAGCTATGATGTCTTCTTGTATTAAAAAGTGTGACGTTATTGCCTTTGAAGATTTAGGACCAGAAGCAGTAAGAAGGTTAGAAGTTAAAGACATGCCTTTAACTGTCATTATTGATAGTAAAGGAAATAATTTATATGAAATTGGTCGCAAAGACTATTTAGATAATTATAAATAAGGTGATAGCTAGCTATCACTTTTTTATTTATAAAAATATTTTTTTTTGTTTATTGCTATATAATCAACTTTTTCTTATAATTAATCCGAGTTAGGAGAAAGAAAATGTTTAAAAGAAAAACGGATTATGGATATTATAGTGATTACAACAGTAAATCTAGTCGTCCTCGTTTAAGATTAGATAGAACTGTATTAATAGTAGTGGCGTGTATTGTATTAGTACTTGGTTTAGTAGGTTTCATTAATCGTGATCGAATTCATTTAATGTATGATGGATATTCATTAGATGAAGCTAATGCTATTTTAGAATTAGATGGTGATGATATTTCTACTATTTATTCATTTGATAAATTAGATCATATTGAAACATGGATAGATAATAGTAAGAAGGTTAAATTCTATAATGCATATGAAAAGTATTATGAAATAAATCCAAAATATAAAGTTAAAAAAGTAATTAAGAATGTTGATAAAATATTTACATCTCAACAACCAAAGCTTAAAGCTTTAGGTTATTCTGATAAAGTGATTTGGGATATGATTAAAACTTCATCAATAGATGATCTTCAATCAATTATTGATAATAGTTTAACAGCTAAACAAACTGCTCCATATCGTAAAGTAAAAGGATATGAACTTAGTAATATGTCAGCTTATATTGAAAAATATAAGGAAGTAAAGAATTATAACTATGCAGTTAATATTGTGAATTATCCATTCTTAGTAGGATCTGCTAGTCAAACAGTTAATGAAAAATATACAATTACTAATTCAACAGATTTACTTGCTTTAGTAAAAAAAGGTTTCTATTTACCAAAAAGTTATGAACCTAAAGATTTAGTAACACCAGATATGCCGATTGCACCGGATTGTGAAAACTCTAAACTTCGAAAAGTAGCTTCTGATGCTTTAGTCAAGATGTATAAAGCAGCTAAAGAAGAAGGATATAACTTAGTTTTAAATAGTGGATATCGTTCATATGAAACTCAACAACAAACCTATAAAGATTTTGAATCTAAATATGGTGGACAATATGCTGCTGAGTATGTCGCTACTCCTGGAGCTAGTGAACATCAAACTGGACTTGGTGTTGACTTAACTTCTGAAAGTGTTGTCAATAAACAAAAGAATGTCTTTGGTGATACTTCAGAATATAAATGGGTTATGAAAAATGCTGCAAAATATGGCTTTATCTGTCGATTCCCTGAAGATAAAAGTGACATTACTGGAATTGAACATGAACCATGGCACTTTAGATATGTTGGTGTAAAAATAGCGAAAGAGATAACTGATAAAGGATGGACATTTGAAGAATACTGTTTAAAAACAAATACCATTCCTCAAGTTACTAAAAACTAAATACTTAAAGAGTAAATATTAATTATATTTACTCTTTTTCTTTTCAATAAGCCTAGGTAAAGATATATATTAAATGAAATATAAAAATCCTCATTGTATAATTTAACCTGAGGAAGGTATGAATAGACATGATTGAATATATACGTAAAAGAGATGGACGATTAGTTCCTTTTGAAGTAGATAAAATCGCTGGAGCAGTTTATAAAGCTTTTCAAGCAGTTAATAAAGAGTATGAACTTAAAGATGCTCTTGAAGTTAGTGATGTCGTTGTCCAAAGATTAGAAGATAAAGATAGTGCTTTACCAACAGTAGAATTAGTTCAAGATACTGTTGAAGAAGTTTTACTAGAAAAAGGCTATATTAGAGTTGCTAAAGAATATATCTTATATCGAGCTAATCGAACAAGAGCTAGACAAATGAAATCTCGCTTAATGACTACACTAGAAGAAATTACTTTTCCAGAAAGTAATATTGAAGATGAATTAGATTATAATAAATCAGCTCCAATGGGAACTATGTACAAATATGGATCTGCTGCCGCTACTCAGTTTAATGAAATGTTTGTCTTAAGCCCAATGCAAGCTAAGTATCATAAAGATGGAGATATTCATATTGGTGATTTAGATTACTTATCTCTTACTGGAAAAACTTGTTTGCTTGATTTAGAAAAGTTATTTGAAGGTGGATTTAAAACAGGATATGGAAACTTAAGAGAACCTAAAAGTATTAGAACTTATGTTTCTTTAGCTTGTATTGCTGTCCAATCAAATCAAAATAACTTATCTGGTGATCAAACAATCGTTAACTTTGATTCAGTAATGGCTAAAGGAGTAAAAAAAACATATATAAAAATCTTTAAACACATCGTTAAAGATGCAATGTATTATACAAATAATAAAAGTAAAATATCATTTGATGATATCGATATTACTTTAAGTAACGCTACTAAATTAAAGGAAGTATTAGTTCAAAATGGCTTTGATGATAATACTGCCAACCACATTTTAGAAACATCAAAAGATGGAATAGAAAAAGAAACTTATCAAGCTATGGAAGCTTTTATCCATAATATGAATACAATGAATTCTCATGCAGGAGCTAAAGTTCCTTATTCTTCTATTACTTATGGTTTAGATCAAAGCATTGAAGGAAGACTTGTATCTAGATGCTTACTATTAGTTACTAAAGAAGGAATAGGTAATAATCAAGCCCCAATCTTCCCTAAACAATGTTTCATTGTTAAAGAAGGAGTTAATTTAAAAGAAAGTGATAAAAACTTTGATATTTTAAAACAAGCCTTAGATGTTGCTAAAACAAGAAACTCAATTAGCTTTGGTTTAAATAATAATACCTTTAATAATGTTGATAATTTAAATTATTCAGGTCTTAATACAAGGGTTCAAGAAGATATATATGGTCGAGAAAATGAGTTATCTAGAGGAAATTTATTTGTGACTACGATAAACCTTGTATCACTTGCTTTAAGAAGCAGTGGTGATGTAAAAAAATACTTTGTTTTACTTGATGAAATGTTGGAGTTCACATGTAATCAATTAAAAGAAAGATTCCAAATATTAGGAAGAAGACATGTTTATAATTTCCCATTCTTAGTTAAACAAGGAGTTTGGCAAGCTTCAAAAGATCTTAAAGATGAAGATACAATTGAAGATGCAATTAAAAATGGGACTATCTCAGTTGGTTTTGTTGGTTTAGAGCAAGCCCTAAATCTATTAGTCGGGGAATCTCAAGAAACTGATAAAGGACAAGAACTAGGTGTTAGAATTATATCTCACATGAAAGACTATCTTGATAAAAGAACCCAAGATGATAAACTCAATTATAATGTTATGATGGTTTCATCATCTAAGATTTCTAAAGAATTCGAAAAAGATGATAAGGAAAGATATGGAGAAGTAGTCGGTATTACTGATCAACCATATTCTTTAAATGTCGAAGTGTCTAAAGAATTAACACCAACTAAATTAATAGAAATAAATGCAAAATATCAACCATTAACATTAGGAGGACATATTTTAAATATTCCTCTAAGTGGAAGTGAAAATTTATACGATATTCTAAATGAAGCTTACGCTAATAATTTGGGCCAAATTCATTTTTCTATTAAATAATAAGGAAAGAAAGTACAAATCTCCAAACTAAAGCTTCTTTAGCTAGTTTAGGCGGTCAAGAAGTAGATCAAACCGAACTTGATACAGCGTTTAAGAATTATGCTGATAAATATACTGAAGTAAAAAAGAAATACAAAAATTACGATTACACTTTAAAATCGTATAATATTTAATAATTAAAAAAGAGGAGATACTAAATTGATTTTGCAGTTGTCAACTCAAAGTAGACACAAAAAAGAATCAATAGAACCCTTGTTCAATTCTATATTGCACAGGGGTTTTATAATTTAATGCACAAGCAGGACGTTTATTATTGTAATAATATATA
>JAQVWN010000041.1 GCA_028749475.1 Thomasclavelia sp. | reverse complement strand
TAAGGACATGTAACTTCAATTATCTCTAACCAATCAAAAGCCATAGTATCACTAGTAAGTTCTGATTTATAATGCATTTCAGAATTTACATTTTTAATAAATGTTTCACTTTGCTCATTTAAAATTTCATCGACACTTAATTTTAATTCTTTCATCATATTAAATCACCACTTTATACTGACTTCTTAAGTCTTTCCATATATTCAATACATTCTTTCATGGCGTTATTACCAAACTCTTTATTTAAATAAGCAATAAATGGATCTATTTCATCACGTATTAATGATATATTTAATTGATCAAACTTACGAAATATTTTTTTAGCAATAAAGTAATCAATTCCTTCAACTTCTTTACCACCACAAGCAACATAAACTGGCACAAAAGTTTTCATTTGTTTCATAATACGATTCCCAAATGCAACTCTAAAGTGTTTAATAACATAATCATCCATAAACTGAATTTTTTCTAGGTTTTTTTCTGATACCGGAAATTCTTCAGTTGCTTTAGCAAATAAAGATTCAAGATAACTAGAATTAATATCCATTGCTTCTTGTTCTCTAGATTTAAATGGATCTATTCTAGTATTAATGTCAATTGGCATAGCACGGTCATAAACTTTATCAGTAACCATGAATGTTGAGTCGTCATTATTGATTGTCCCAATATACCATAAGTTTACTGGTAACTGTAATTTACCATTTGGAATTCTTTTTGGATCTTCAGGCCATGGACTTGTAACCAATTCAATAATCCATTCATCTCTAGAAGGCATTTCCAAAATAGATAACATTTCCGCAAAGTAATATTCAACACGAGCAATATTCATTTCATCCAGAATAATAGTATGAACATCATCATCATGTCCAGCAGTATATAATTCCGCTAAAACATCTGTTTCATTAAACTTCTTGGTAAACTCATTAAAATATCCTAATAATTCTGTTTTATCACGCCATGACGGTTGGACTGATGCTACACAGGAATCGTTCTTAACAAATTTTCCCCAAGCATAAGCAAGTGATGTTTTCCCTGTACCAGATATCCCTTGTAAAATTACTAACTTACCACAAGCAAGTCCTCCAATAAAAGATCTTAAAAGGGATGCATCATAGTATAAACGCAATTGAGTTGCTGAGAAAGCTCTAAAGTTATCAATTAATTCAGATAGAGTAAAATTATTGTTATAATTTTTAACTTTATAAGATTTATATCTTTCGTCTATACTGTCTAATTTAGGAAATCTTATATTAGCCTTATCCTTTTCAACTTCTTCTTTTTCTTCAGGATTATCAGTTCCTTCTATAGTATCACTCTCATCAGGTTTTAAACCTAATTGAGAAACTTTCATTGCCATAATTTCGTTTTTTTCTTTCATTAGTTTTTTTACTTTGTTATTCAAATCCCCTATTTCATTTAGAAGGTCTTCTTGATTTAATTTATTCTTTCTAAATCTTAATAATTTTCTTATTGCAAAATAAACTAAAACTCCTATTAATCCAATTATAATAACAATAATAGCAATCGTTAATCCTACAAATATCCATTCTGGACCTTCAAAAGATCCTCGATAGCTATTTATAATTTTTCTGTATTCATTGAAGCTAGCTATTTGAACTATTCCATCTATAATTCCTTTGAATATAGAAAACACTCCGTCAAAGAATATCGAAATAAATTCATAGAAAAATCTTATAAATGTATTCATATTTTACTCACTCCCATAATCTCCAACTTTGTCAACTACATCTTCATATATAACACTGTTTAAAAGTTCTTCAGGTATAAATGATATAGCCTTTTCCACATCAACAGTTTTTTTGTCAATAAATATATAGTCAGCAACATATATATTTCCTCGTTCTTTCGAATTTATAGTTGTCTCATTTTCAAACACTAAGGCATACTTATATCCAGCTTTTCTAATGCTTTTAATAACTGTTTTATTAGATAATAAATCTTTAATTGAAATCAAAATAATAATACTTTCTTTAGCATAATTATCTTCAAGCATTTTTAACAATTTACTTAATTTTTTTTCTTTTGTATATAAACTATTTGGAATATATAAAAGATACTTTTTATTAAAATCAAATGATATCATATCTCTAATAATTTGAATTGATAATAAATTTAACAGTACTGACATTTTATCTTCAGCTATAATACCTTCAGAATAAGTTTTATCAATAATATAATCACTATATACTTTATTAAAAGAAATATTATGATGTAATTCCAATCCATACATATCTTTTCTAGATGATAATTTATTGAAGTTTAAACTAAACATATTTGTTTCTAAATTTTTAAGTAAATATTCGATCATATTAGTATAATTTCTTTGAATCTTATTTATTCCATTGACAACAAAATCTATTCTTTCCTCATCAAAACTCTTATAGCGTTTACTAATTTCTTTTTCATAAAATTCATTCCTTGCTTTTAAAGCACTTACTGAATCTTTTACATATTCTAGTTTAGCAATTAAAGTAAGTGCAGTTGCATGTCCATTTACCATATCGCCATACTTTTCATTTTTACCATTGTATTTATCTATCATATCTATTGCAAATTCTATAATAACCTTTTCAAGTTTTTTAACTAAACCTTTACCTGACGTTTTAGTATCTTCTTCATTAAATTGATTATAATATTTTGCATCAATATAAGTATCAATAAGAGTTTTTCTAATTGTTACGGCCCCACTACGATTTGCTTCATCACCAAGAAGAAGAGTAATTAGTTCATTTAGTTCTTCTCTTTTGATAAACATTGCTGTATCAATAACATTTTTGCTTTTTTTATTTCCTTTTTTATCTTTTAATAATTCTAAATTAATTTTAGTTAAAGAGTCATCATCTTCTATTATATCTTCCTTTGGAGTTTCTTCTTTGGCGACTTCCTTTTTCAATTTATTTTGTTCTGCTTCTTTAAGTTCATTTTTCGCTATTTCTAAGAAAGTATCATCGATTTCTGATAAATCGACTGGTATTACTCTATAAAGAGATGTTTTAGCTAATTCATCTTCAATAGCTTCATCAATAATTATCTCTTCTTCAACTTCTGGTTCAATTGTTTCTTCTACTTCTTTTACTTTTACAATATCTTTAGTGAACCTTTTCTTAAACCTTCTAATTAATAAATTAACTATCTTACTAAAATAATTATTTTCTTTTTTATCAATTTCCACTTTATTTTTCTTAATTGCTAAATTAAATAAAAACAGAGTAATCATGAAAGATATTAAAACTCCCGGATTAAATAATACCTTTCTAATAATACCAAAGTTACCTAAAACTTTTACAACTTTACCAACAATTTGTTTTTGTTCTACTGGTTCTTTATCTTTTGCACTATTAGCATCTCCCATTGTAGTATATTTTCCATTGTATGCTTCAATAACACGATGAGTAATATATTCACCATTTAACTCATAAGTGATAATATCCTTAATTTTAACATTCTGAGTAAGCTTAACGATTATCCAATCACCAGCATTAATCGTTTCAGCCATACTACCTGTTTGCACTTCAAATGTAGAGTATCCAAAAAAATTAGCATACTTGTTTCCAAGAATTCTAGTTTGAATACCAGTATATAATGAAACCAATAAAACAATACCAAATATAACTATTAGTATATTTAGTAGCCAATCGATTATCTTTTCTATTATATTTTTATGCG